>CACBIM010000003.1 GCA_902539295.1 uncultured SAR116 cluster alpha proteobacterium | reverse complement strand
TTAGAAAACGATGAAGAAGAATTAGATGATGAAATTGAGGAAGATCAAGACAACTCATCTATGTCATTAGCTATGTTAGAAAATTTAGTAAGAGACCAAGTAATGCATGAACTAGGGGAATTTTCTTCTAATTCAAAAAAAATATTAAAACATCAATCAAAATCTGTAGACTATTTGTTGAAAGGTGAAAAAATTCCACCTCAGTTACAAAAAAAGATTTTAGATGAAAGATTTGTTCTTCTTGACCAAATGAAATCAATAAAGCTTAACACCAATCGTATAGATGAATTAAAGTTTTCTCTTTATGAAAAAAATAAATACTTAATTAAATTAGAAACTCAAATTTTAGAAATTTTTTTAAATGCTGGAGTAAGTAAAAATAATTTTCTGAGCTCCTGGATAGGAAATGAAATTAATCCAAATTGGCCTGAGAAATTAAAGAAACATGAAAAAATATTAAAAATACTAGATCAAAATCATGAGAAAATTGAGGAAGTAAGAAACAAAATTATCCAAATTTGTAATGATGTAAAACTATCAGTGCATGATTTTAAAGAGCTTGTGAAAAATATTCATAAAGGCGATAGAGAAGCTTCTAGGGCTAAGCAAGAGATGGTAGAGGCAAATCTTCGGTTAGTAATATCAATCGCGAAAAAATATACTAATAGAGGGCTTCAATTTTTAGATCTTATTCAAGAAGGTAATATTGGTTTGATGAAAGCCGTAGATAAGTTTGAATTTAGAAGAGGATACAAGTTTTCAACATATGCGACTTGGTGGATAAGGCAAGCTATAACTAGATCTATTGCTGATCAGGCTAGAACAATAAGAATACCTGTTCATATGATTGAAACAATTAATAAACTTGTAAGGACGTCTAGACAGATGTTACATGAAATTGGACGAGAGCCAACGCCAGAAGAATTATCAGAAAAGCTATCTATGCCCTTAGATAAAGTTAGAAAAGTACTAAAGATTGCTAAAGAACCTATAAGCCTTGAAACACCTATAGGCGATGAAGAAGACAATAGCTTAGGTGACTTTATAGAAGATATGAATGCAATTCAGCCTTTAGAGGCGGCAATTCACTCTAATTTAAGAGAGACAACTACTAGAGTGCTAGCGAGTCTTACAGCAAGAGAGGAAAGGGTTCTGAGAATGCGGTTTGGAATTGGTATGAATACTGATCATACTTTAGAAGAAGTTGGACAGCAATTCAGTGTAACCAGAGAAAGAATAAGACAAATTGAAGCTAAAGCATTAAGAAAATTAAAACATCCATCACGTTCACGTAAGTTAAGAAGTTTCTTAGAAGCATAATAGTGATTGATTTTTTTTTAAAATTATGAAATTTAATAATTACTAAATGTAGGCCCTTAGTTCAGTTGGTTAGAACAACCCGCTCATAACGGGTATGTCGGGGGTTCAAGTCCCTCAGGGCCTACCAATCTTAATTTATTTTCCCAGTAGTGGTCGATATTACATTATATTCTAAAAATATTTTTTTATTATTTTTTAAATCTATTTCTTTTTTTTGGATTTCAGTTTTTGTTCTTGTTTTAGTAGCACCATTCAATATGCATTTTTCTTTGGATAAATATCTTGCTTCTATTTTTGCATCATCTATTGCCTTTTCAAGCTCATCATAAGTTTTTACTTTTGATGGGAAATGAGCTCTATATTTTTCATTCTGATCCTTGGTTATTAAAATTTTTACTGTTTGCTTTATTGAGCCTACAGCCGCACCCACCGCACCAGCTACTGAGAAATTTTCTGGAGTAATATTTTTTGTGTTTAATAATGATGCTATTTTTGGATAATAAGATGCAGCAGACGCACCAATGGAAATAATGGGCATATTTAACTTTAAATTAATGTTTGCTAAACTATTTTTTTGTCCAAAAACATATTTACAAAACAAATTATTATTCAAAAAATTATTAGAGGGATTATTAGATATTTTTTCTGTTGCAAAATAAAATATAGAAATAGCACTTTTCTCAAAAAGTTTATCTAAAACTGATTTTGCAAATTGTTCTCTTGAATTAAAAATAATCTTCCCTGATTTGCTTTTTCTTTTTGAAAATATCAATGCTCCCAAATTTGCGGCTTTAGTACTGAAACCGTTATAAATACCTAAAACATGAGCAGCATCAGTTGGAGTGAAACTGGAGATTTCAACTAAATTATATTTTATTAATCGGTAAACTGCACCATAACTAGCTTGATTTGGTGCAATTTCACTTAAAGAGGAAATTTCGTTGATGTGAAGTTTTTCAAAAGTCATTTTTTCAATTTTGCTAAGCCAATCAAAGTTTTTAGAAATATTTTTTTTCCATACAAAAATACAATCTGTATGACTATAAAAAGGGAATTTAGATTGTCTTTTTAAAATACTTAATACTGAAGGAAATCTCTCAGTTAGAATAGATAATGGAACAACTCTTCTTGGACCAAGATTTATATCTAAATTAGAATTTGTTTCTTCAAACAGAATTTCACTATCTCCACCTAAACCCTGAGTTGAAATAGAAATAGCTTCAACCATAGTGTCCCATACACCTATTCTAGCTCCTTGTTTTGAAACTTCAGGATACCCTGAGTTCAATAGAGATATATCTGTAGAAGTACCACCAATATCAACTATAATCGCATCTTTTTTCCCTGAAAGCCATGCAGCGCCAATGAATGATGCTGCTGGTCCTGACATGGTTGTATCTATAGGTCTGTATCTTGCAGTCTTTGAATCTATAAGAGATCCATCACCTTTCACGACCATTATTTTTGCTGCTATCTTTTTTTCTTTTAAGATTAACTCAATATTATTTAGTAAATCAGAAATTATGTGAGTTAAGCTTGCATTAAGAGCACATGTTATTGCTCTCTTTGGACCATTTAGCTCATATGAAAGCTCGTGACTACAAGTTATAGGTAATTTAATTTTATTTTTATTTATTAAAAACTCTTTTGCTCTATTTTCATGATCGGGATTTCTAGTTGAAAATTGACTTGCAATGGCGATACTTTCAAATTTACTTTTATTAACTTCGATAAACTTTTTTATAGTGTTAAAATCTAATTTTTCTTTTTCATTGCCTTCAGCATCATGACCTCCTTTTATTAGGCATATATTTCCATTATTGCAGGCATCAACTAGAAGTTGATTTTCAAATATTGATTTATCAAAGCCAATAAGAATCAAACCTACTCTACAGCCGTTGGAATTTATAAGAGAGTTAGTTGCAAGAGTAGATGAAACAATGATTTGTTTAATATTATTTTTTTCTCTTTTTGGTAGATCATTTAAAGCTACGTTAAGTGATTTTTTTATGCCTTGAGATAAGTCAAAATTAGTTGTAAGGGCTTTGCCTGAAGAAATAATTTTTTTTGTTTCAGTGTTAAAGACAACTGAATCCGTAAATGTACCTCCAGCATCAAAACCTACAATTAGTGACATATTAAGTTCATTTACTAAAATTTTCTCTCTAGGAAATTTGCTATAATATTCCCAAATAATATACCTTGGTGATCAAATTTTTTTAATTCTGTTACTCCTTTAAGATATTCAACTTCACCTATTCCTTCTCTTCTTAGGTTTAATAAATCTAAAGTGTATTTTTTTGAAAACTCAGGATGGCCTTGAATTGTAAAGACAATATCTTCTAAAGCAAGTGAATAGTACTTACAAAAATCATTACCTGCTAAATGATCTACACACCTTGGAATTTCAACAACTTGATCTTGGTGGAAAGAAATTAGATTTGTGTAGCTTAAATTATTAGGAAGCCATGGTTTGTTTTTGAAAAAATTTATTTTTTTTATACCAGCTCCCCATCCATATATGGACTTTTCAATTAAACCATTTAATGCTTGAATTATAATTTGGTGACCAAAACAGATACCAACAAGTTGTTTTTTTTTGCTAATAATTTGGTTAATTAGTCTAATCGTTTCAATAATCCAAGAAAAATTTTCGTATACACCAAATGAACTCCCAGTAATTATGAAACCATCAAAATCATTTATACTGTGAGGAAATTTACTTTCATACAATCTGTAAGAATATACATTCCAGTTTCTTGATTTATACTTTAGAAAGTCTTTTAATAAATCTGAATATGGAGGGTATTTATCTTTTAAAGCTGGGTTTATATAACCAGCTTCTAGTATACATAATTTGAACATCTTAATACATTACCAAAACTTATTAATTACCCTATTTTTTTTAAAACCCAAATCCTTATGTAAGAAGCTAGATTATTATAATCTTTTGGTTTTTCATTATCAATTTTTAAAACTAACTTGCTTAATGAAACATCCTGCTCATTAGCTTTTATTTCAAGAGCATCCCAAAATTCAGGTTCTAATGAAATGGATGTTCTATGGTTGCCTATAGTAAAAGATTTTTTTAGTAAGCTCACAAAATATAACTTTATCTAATTTTAACAAATTTTGCTACAATTTCTAAATGATTTGTATATGGAAATTGATCTATGGGCTTTATCCAATCTATCATAAAGTTATTGCTAAGGAGAACTTTTGCATCTCTTTCAAAAGTTTTAAAGTTACAAGATACATATACTACAATATTAACATCTGATTTAATAATTTCATTAATTTGATTTTTTGCACCTTTGAATGGTGGATTTAAAACAATGGAATCAACTTCATTTAGTAGTTTTTTCTCAATGGGTCTTTTAAGTAAATCTTGATATATTATTTCATACTTATGTTTAGATTTATTAAATTTTAATCCTTTATTTAATCCTTCTAATGCTGATTTATTTGAGTCAACGCATATTGTTTTTGTAATTTGATTTAGCGGTATAGAAATAGTACCGCTTCCACAAAACAAATCTATAACCTCAGTTGATCCTTGAACAGCTAACAGGACATATTTAATTATATTTCTTTCTCCAGATTTAGTTGCTTGTAAAAATCCTCCTGGTTGCGGAAAAGAGTATAATTGGATACCATTCAATTTACCCAAATCATTTTTATGTTCATTGTTAAAAGGGAATATTGATAAATGACTATTTTGTTTAAAGCTGACTCTTATTACGTTGATGGAAATCAAAAAGTTTAGTAGTTCATCAATATAAAAAACTTCTTCTGCTGAAAAGCTATGAAGATCAAATAATACATCCCCACCTTTCTGCAACAAATTAATTTGAATTTTAAATTTAAAATTTTTTTTGATAATAAAATTTGATAATTTACTTTTGAAACTTTTGAAAATTTTTAATAAGCTTGTATTAAGAGTTTTACACTCATTAAGTTCTACAATTTGATTTTCAAAAATTGACATGAATCCGATGTTAAATAAACCATTTTTAATCTCAGCAGAAAAACTTGCACGCTGCCGCGAATAATTATTAGATTGGAATATTGGAAGTACTTGAAATTTTATTTTTAGTTTTTTGTTGAAATTATTCAGATCCATTAACTTGTAATTTTGCAGCCACAATTCATTTACATGCCTAAAATCGCATCCGCCACATATTAGAAATTTTTTACAGTCTTGTTTTTTTCTGTTTTGATTAGAAGTTAGAACCTTTGAGATCCTAAAAAACATTTTCTCATTAATAATTTTTATTGGCTTAGCTAAAATAATTTCGCCAGTTAGTGTTCCAGGAACTATTAAAACAATTTTTTTTTTAATTATTTTGTTGATCAATAAATTAGACGCTACACCGTAACCTTGATCATTGAGATGGGTAATTTTAAGTCTATAACTTTTTTTTATAATTTCATCATATTTATTTAAATTCATTAAACTAATTTAATCTACTTAGACTCATGTTAGCTACTTCAATTAAACTTTCCTTAATATTTGAGTTTTCAAATATTGATAATGCATTAATTGCTTTTTCAGCATGTAAACTAGCTAATTCATATGTTTTCTTAATTCCTTGATGCTTATTAATTAATGCTTTTGCTTTAGATAAATCACTTGCTGTCTGTTTTTGTTCAACTATAACCCTTTTCCAGAAATTCTTTTCTTCTATTTCGCTTCTCTCCCAAGATATAATAATTGGATAACTTATTTTGCCATCTTTAAAGTCATCTCCAATTGATTTATCAAAGTTTTTATTTTCAGATTGATAATCTAATGCATCATCAACTAATTGATAAGATATACCTAACTCTTTTCCAAACGTCTCCAATGCTGAGATTTCATCAGAATCATTTGTAGAAATTATTGCTCCTGATTTACACGCTGCAGAAAAAAGTTCAGCAGTTTTTCCTTTGATTATATTTATATAGTCAGTCTTTGATATGTTAATATTATTTTGAAAAATTAACTGTTTCATTTCACCTTCTGAAATCTTACATGATGCTTTTGAAAGTGTTTTCAAAACTTCTAAAGAGTTGGTGTCAACCATAAGTTCAAATGCTCTGCTAAACAAAAAATCACCCACTAAGATAGAGGGCTCATTCCCCCATACTTCATTGGCTGTTTTCTTGTTTCGTCTTTTATTTGACTTATCTACAACATCATCGTGTAGTAACGTAGCAGTGTGGATCAATTCTACTGCTGCAGCTAAGCAAACATCTTTATCAGGTCCATTATAATTTAATAGTCTTGCTGAAGACAACGCAAGTAATGGCCTTAACCTTTTTCCCCCAGAAGCAAGTATATACTCAGCTATCTCAGAAATTAAAGGTATTGATGAATCCATTTTTTTTAAAATAAGCCCATTAACTTTTAGTAGCCTTTCAGAAAATATTGATGTTATTTTTTCCATAAAAAATTTTTAAAAAGTATTTATTAATAGAATATTGTATATAATTGTTTTTAATATATATACATTTAATGTAATTTTTATAATCAAAACCGTAAAACACTTACTATAATAAAATGTAAAGACTAAAAAATGAAAAAAATTTTTAATTTTATTTTGAAACTTTTTGGCAAAGGCAAACCTATTGTACCTGTTTTAAGATTCGAGGGTATAATTGGGACTGGTGGTGGTATAGGCAAGGGTAAAATAAATGCTGAAAATCTAGAAACAAATATCAAAAAAGCATTCTCTGAGAGTAACCCAAGTGCTGTAGCTATAATAATAAATTCCCCGGGTGGTTCGCCAGTTCAGTCCTCTCTAATTTATCAAAGAGTGAGGTATCTTGCTGATAAAAAAGATGTGCCAGTTATGGTATTTATAGAAGATGTTGCAGCATCTGGAGGTTACTGGCTTTCATGCATAGGAGATGAAATCTTTGCAGACAAATCTTCAATTGTTGGTTCAATTGGAGTAATTTCTGCTTCATTTGGTTTTACAGAAGCAATTAATAAATTAGGAGTTGAAAGAAGGGTATATACGACTGGCAAATCAAAAGGGTCACTAGATCCATTTAAACCTGAAAAGAAAGAAGACGTGCAAATGCTTAAAAATATTATGAATGATACTCAAAAAGCATTTGTTGATCTTGTAAGTAAGAGAAGAGGAAATAAGTTATCAGATGATAACACCATTTTTACAGGTGCTTTTTGGTCAGGTGAAGAGGCAAAGAAATTAGGTTTAATTGATGAAATTGGTGAGATAAGAACAGTTCTAAGAGAGAGATTTGGGCCAAAAGTAAAATTGAAATTTATTACAAAGAAAAAAGGCTTTTTATCTGGTATTTTGCAAAGTGCATTTAACCCTCTTATAAGCAAAATATTTGATGAAATTGATAATAAAGCTTATTGGAACCGGTTTGGGCTTTAAATGCTTTCAATTCAAAAAATATTGGTTTTAGTAGCAATTTTATGGATTGTTTGGACAATATTTAAATTTTTTGATCGTCGAAATAGTAATTTAAAAGACACTAAAAAAAACATAAAATGTGCAGAATGCGGAAATTGGATTGATGGTGAGAGATGCCAAAATATTGATTGCCAAAACAGTTAGTAAGTTATTTAAAATATAAAATATTTCTTAATTTTAATTATGTCCTCAAGAGAAAAAACCAAAATAGATTTTCAGTCAATAATTCTTAATCTACAGAGTTATTGGGCAAATCAAGGATGTGTAATATTACAACCATATGATAAAGAAGTTGGTGCAGGAACATTTCATCCAGCTACAACTCTAAGAAGCCTTGGACCAGAACAGAAATGGAATGTTGCTTATGTTCAACCATCTAGGAGACCAACAGATGGAAGATACGGATTAAATCCTAACAGGGTTCAACATTATTATCAATTTCAGACTATACTTAAGCCCTCACCAGAAAATAGCCAAGATTTATTTTTGGGAAGTTTAGAGGCAATCGGTTTAAATATAAATGAGCACGATATTAGATTTGTTGAGGATGATTGGGAAAGCCCTACGTTAGGTGCGTGGGGACTTGGATGGGAAGTTTGGTGTGATGGTATGGAAATATCTCAATTCACATATTTCCAGCAAGTTGGTGGTATTGAATGTTCACCAATCCCATTAGAACTTACCTACGGCTTAGAAAGATTAGCTATGTTTATACAAAATATTGAAAATATTTTTGATATTGAGTGGGTCAGCAATAATAATAATACTGTTTATTATAAAGATATATTTTTAAGAAATGAAAAAGAATTTTCAGAATACAATTTTGATAGGGCAGATATCAATTCTCTTTATACACAATTTGAAATAGCCCAGAATGAATGTAAAAATTTGCTTAATAATGATACTCCACTTCCTTTGCCAGCCTATGACGAATGTTTAAAGTCAAGTCATATATTCAATCTTTTAGATGCTAGAGGTGCAATATCTGTTTCTGAGAGGCAAGGCTTTATACTTAAAATAAGGGATTTAGCTAGGGGTTGTTGTGAAGCTTATATAAAGTCTTTTAAGGATAAAAATTTTGTCTGATTTGTTCATAGAATTCTATTCAGAAGAAATTCCTTCCAGGATGCAAGAACCCTCATCAAAAAGTTTGAAAGAGGGTTTATTTAAAGCCCTAAATGAAAATAGATTTAGTTTTGGAGTTTCTAAAGAATATTTTGGCCCTAAAAGGATTTCAATTAACATTAAAAACGTTTCACCCAAACAGCTCGATGTGGTTGAAGAAAAAAGAGGCCCTAGACCGGATGCAAATGATCAAGCAATTGATGGATTTGCTAGATCTTTAGGCGTATCTAGAAATGAATTAAAGCTAAAAAAAACACCTAAAGGTGATTTTCTATTTTACCTAAATAATAAGAAGGGTAAAACTTTAGATGAAGAAATTCCAAAAATAATTATTAATATATTAAAAAATTTTCCTTGGCTAAAATCTCAAAAATGGGGAAGCGGTTCACTTAGATGGGTAAGACCTCTTAAAAGTGTTTGTGTTTTGTATAATAACAAAAGTATTAAATTTGAGATTGGCAACAAAGATCAGATAATTGAAAACGGAAATTTTTCATATGGACATAGTTTTTTAAGAAAGAAAAAGATCTTTTTTAAAAATCAAAATGAATATGAAAAAAAACTAAAAGCTAACTTTGTCCTAGTAGATCCAATTTTAAAAAGAGCTAAAATTCTTGAACAATTTAAAAAGATTTCAAAAGAAAATAACTTTTTTTTAATAAATGATGAACATACCTTAGATGAAGTTTGTGGTCTGGTTGAGTGGCCAAACTCTTTGGTGGGAAAGATTGATGAATCTTTCATGTCTTTACCAAGAGAAGTTTTAATGACCGTAATGAAAGTACATCAAAAATATTTTGCTGTTGAGGACGCATCTCATTTAATTCAACCTTACTTTGTATTTGTTTCAAATATGCCAACAAAAACTTCTAGGGATAAAAACATAATATTAGGGAATGAAAAAGTTCTTAGATCAAGGTTACAAGATGCAAAATTTTTTTGGGAAAGTGACAAATTAAAAACATTTTCTAGCATGTTGGAAGATTTGAAGAAAGTTTCATACTTTGAAGGATTGGGTTCATTGTATGATAAATCTAAAAGAATTGAAAAAATATCAGATTTTATCTCAAAAGAAATAAATATAAGTAATATAAAACCTATTAAAAGAGCTGCACTTTTGTGTAAGGTTGATTTGCTAACAGGAATGGTTGGTGAATTTCCTGAACTTCAAGGAATTATGGGTGGTTACTATTCATCTAATGAAGGTAAAGATGTTTCAGATTTAATTAGATCGCATTATTTACCTAAAGGAAGTTCTGGGGAGGTATCAACAAACACTGGTGTTAATATTATTTCTTTATCTGATAAAATTGACCATTTGGTTGGATTTTTTACTATCGGTAAATTGCCTTCTGGAAGTAAAGATCCATTTGGCTTAAGAAGATCAGCATTAAGTATTATACGGGTTTTGATAGAGGGAAATATATTAATAAATTTAGATAGTTTAATTGAGTTTACTTCTAAGCAAATTAATAAAAAAAATATTGATAATCAAAAAATTAAATCTTTTATTATTGACCGATACAAAGTTTTACTTAGAGAGAAAAATATAAAATATGATGTAATCAATTGTTTGGTAGATAATGATCTTACATTTTTATTCAAAATAAATGAGAGATTAATTATATTAAATGACTTTTTAGATACAAAAGAAGGTAATGAACTTAAATTACTTTGGCAAAGGGTATCAAATATTCTCCATATAGAAGAAAAACAAAACAAGAAAATAAAAATTTTGAATGCTAAAATGCAAAGTGAACTCGTAAGGGAGGAAGTAAATATTATAAATGAAATTAATAATATTCAAAAAACGGATGATTATTTAAAAATGCTAAGTCAGAGATCGTCATTAAAAGATGTAACATTTAAGTTTTTTGAAAATTTAAAAATCAATGATAGTGATCCATTAATTAAAAATAGAAGACTTTCAATCTTAGCTTTGCTTAGAGAAAAATTATTAGAAATTGGAGATCTTCGTAAGCTTGAAGGAAGTTAAGAAATTAAAAAAAATTTAATAAAAATAATAATTAATTTATTTTTAATTAATTATTTTTTTTGTTAACTTCAGTTCCAAATATAGGAGTTTATAGAATTGCAAAAATTAGTTTATTACTTTGGTGACAAACAAACTGAAGGCAAAGCTGAAATGAGGGACTTATTAGGTGGTAAGGGAGCTAATCTTGCTGAGATGTGTAATCTGGGACTGCCAGTGCCACATGGTTTTACAATTTCTACAGAAGTCTGCACTTATTATTTTAACAACAATAAATCACTACCTGAAAAACTTAAATTAGAAATCAAAAAAAATATAAATAAAATCGAAAATTTTACTAAAATGAAATTTGGTAGTAATTCTAATCCTCTCTTGTTATCTGTGAGATCTGGATCAAGGGCCTCTATGCCAGGTATGATGGATACGATTCTGAATCTTGGCCTTAACAATGAAGCTGTCAATGGACTTGCAAAAAGTACAAAAAATGAAAGATTTGCATTTGACAGTTATAGAAGGTTTATTCAAATGTATTCAGATGTTGTGCTTGAAATTGATAATTCCTTATTTGAGGATGCGCTAGAGGACATTAAAATTGAAAATGGATACTCTGAAGATACCGAGCTTACACCTCAAAATTTAAAGGATCTGATAGAAACATATAAAAAAATAGTTTTGAATGAATTAAATCGTCCATTCCCCCAAGATCCATCTGAGCAACTATGGGGAGCAATAAGTGCAGTTTTCTCTAGTTGGATGAATAATCGTGCTATTACATACAGGAAATTAAATAATTTACCTTCAAGTTGGGGTACTGCTGTAAATATTCAATCCATGGTATTTGGAAATATGGGTGAAGATTGCGCAACTGGTGTTGCTTTCACAAGGAACCCAAATAATGGAGAAAATATTTTTTATGGTGAATATTTAATTAATGCTCAAGGTGAAGACGTTGTAGCTGGAATAAGAACACCATACCCATTGTCAAAAGATACAGAAGATGATTTCACTGCTGATAAAAGTTTAGAAGTAAAAATGCCAGAAATCTATGATGAACTTTTGGAATGTCGATCAGTTCTTGAAAAACATTACGGTGATATGCAAGACATTGAGTTTACCGTTCAAGATAATAAGCTATTTTTACTTCAAACTAGAAATGGTAAAAGAACTGCAGAGGCAGCAATCAAAATTGCTGTTGATATGGTAAATGAAGGAAAAATTAATACTAATGATGCATTAATAAGAGTAAATCCAGAAAGTTTAAATCAACTTCTCCATCCTACTTTGGATAACAGCGCAAAGTCTGATTTCCTAATTAGAGGAATGCCAGCATCACCAGGTGCAGTATCTGGTAAAATTGTCCTTGAATCAGAAGATGCTGTCAAATTATCTGCTGCCGGTGAGAGTGTTATACTTGTAAGATTAGAAACTAGTCCAGAAGATATTGCAGGTATGCATGCTGCAAGTGGAATCCTTACTTCAAGAGGCGGAATGACAAGTCATGCTGCTGTTGTGGCTAGAGGGATGGGAAGAGCATGTATAACAGGAGCGAATAAATTAAGAATAGACTTTGAAAATAAAATTATATTTTTTGGTGAAAAAAAAATACTGTGTGGAACAGAAATTACAATTGATGGTTCTTCAGGTAATGTTTATCTCGGCCAAGTCCCAACAGTATACCCTGAAATGTCTGAAAGCTTTTTAACTTTGATGAAGTGGGCTGATAAATTAAGAAGATTAAAAGTTAGGACAAATGCTGAAACACCTAATGATGCTTCAACGGCAATTAAGTTTGGTGCAGAAGGTATTGGCTTGTGCAGAACTGAGCATATGTTTTTTGATGAAAATAGAATTAACGTTATGAGGCAAATGATCTTAGCAGAAGACAGTAATGAACGGGAAAATGCACTTGATAAACTTCTACCAATGCAAAGAAAAGACTTTGAGGACCTTTTTTTAATAATGAAAGGCCTTCCAGTCACAATTAGATTACTTGACCCACCTCTACATGAATTTTTGCCTAATAATGAGAAAGATATGATTTCACTTTCTTCAACAACAGGAATAAGTTTAGAGAAAATTAAAGAACAGTCTCTCAAATTACATGAGGCCAATCCTATGCTTGGTCACAGAGGGTGTAGGCTTGCTGTAAGTTACCCCGAAATATGTGAAATGCAATCAAAGGCAATATTTGAAGCGGCTGTTAATATTCAAAAAAAAATAAATCAAAAAGTTAATGTAGAAATAATGATACCACTTGCGTCAACTTCAAAAGAGATTGATGTATGCAAGGAAATAATAGATAAAGTAGCCTCTACAATCACAATAAAAATGAAAGAAAAAATTGATTATTTAGTAGGTACTATGATTGAATTGCCTAGAGCAGCTCTCTGTGCAGATCAATTGGCTTCATCTGCTGATTTTTTTAGTTTTGGAACAAATGACTTAACACAAACAACTTTTGGTATAAGTAGAGATGATATAGGAAATTTTTTAAATAAGTATCTCGAAGATGGTATTTTTCAAAATGACCCTTTTATTTCAATAGATAAAGAGGCTGTTGGTTCATTGTTAAAAATTGGAATTAAAAAGGGAAAAGAAACAAACAAATTCTTAAAATTAGGTGTTTGTGGTGAACATGGTGGTGACCCAAATTCAATAGATTTTTTTGAAGAAATAGGATTAGATTATATTTCCGCTTCACCTTTTCGGATACCTATAGCAAGGCTAGCTGCAGCACAATCTATAATAAAAAAGAAAAATTAAATCCCCAATTTGCCAAATTTTTTATTAAATCTTGCAACCTGTCCACCAGAGTCCACTATTCGATGTTGTCCAGTCCAAGCAGGGTGTGTCTTAGGGTCAATATCAAGTTTTAAATGATGACCCTCTTTACCTAAAGTAGATCTTGTTTTGTATTTGCTACCATCGGTCATTTCAATCGTGATCTCATGATAGTCAGGATGAATATCTTTTTTCATAGTAATCCTTCATATTTTTAACCTAAATACAACTTATACTTTTTTTTCGCAAGTATATTTTATTTTTAATCAACAATCCTTTGCGTTAATTTTAACTCTATTCTTCTGTTCTTACTATTTTTCTGCTCTTGACTTAAATTAGTATCAAGATTTTGTAATGGCTGAAACTCACCGTAACCTGTTGCTGACAGTCTTTGCGGATCAATGCCCTGATCAATTAAAAATCTTACTACTGATAGAGCTCTCTCTGTAGATAAATCCCAATTATCTTTAAATCTTCCTGCAGTAATGGGAATACTATCAGTATGGCCTTCAACTTGAAGTACCCAATTAATATCTTGCGGTATAGTTTCTGCTATTTCATCTAAGGTTAAATATAATTTTTTTAATTGCTCGTTGCCACTAAACTCAAGATTGGCGGAGCCTTTTTCAAACAAAACCTCTGACTGAAATACAAATCTATCTCCTACAATGCGGATTTCATCTCTAGTTTCCAGTAATTCACTCAATCGACCAAAAAATTCAGATCTAAATTTTTGTAATTCTTTTACCCTTGATGCCAAAGCAGAATTAAGTTCTTTACCTAAATTGGCTGTCTCGATTTTCTTCTTCTCATCTTCAATTTTTTGTTTTTCAAATAGGGCTTGTAATTGGCTAAGCTTTAAATTCACTTCTGATAGTGCCGTTCTTAAGAGATTTATTTGGGATCTTAATTTAATAATTTCTTCTGAACTTTTTGCGTTTTTAGTTTGTTCTAAAATTGCTTTGTCTTTCAAGGAAGCAATCTTTTCTTCAAGAGTTTTTGAATAATCTCTTTCTTGAAGCAAATCAGCATTAATTTCTTTATTGTTTGAAATAATATTTTCTATCTCAATTTGTAAATTACTTTTCAACTTTTCAAGTTTTAAAATATCATCAATTTTGACAGCTAATTCGTTTCTGTTTAAATTTAATTGCTTTTCTAATTCTCCTAGCTTGTTTTCATAATTTAAAATTTCTTTCTGATTTTTATCTTTTTCTGCATTGAGTTCATTGTTTCTAACTTCAAGAATTTGACTTTTATTAGTTAGCTCTTGATTAATATTATCTATTTCTATTTCTTTTTCTTTTAAAGAAATTTCTAGAGAAGAAATTAATTGTGAAAGTGCATCATTTTCATCTTTTTTAATAGTTATTTCATTATTAGCACTTTCTAATTTAATATTAATAATATTAATTTGATTTTTTAAATCTGAGTTTTGGTCTTTTTCGATTTGAAGTAAATTATACAAACTATTGATCTCTTTATTTAAATCAAATAATGCTTCATCTTGCCCACTTACAATTTGATTAAGATAAAATTGTGCTATACTAAAAATCATCAATACAAATATTACAACCATTAACAAGGCAGCTAATGCATCAACAAAACCTGGCCACGTAAGGTTATCATTTTTAATATTTCGAATGCGGGAAAGAGACATTTAGTCAGCTCTTAGTTTTATATTTTTATTCGATGATTGCTGTATCTTTGTTTTTTTGATTGAAGTTCCCAATGCTCTTGTTTCACTTTTTATTATATCAACTTGAGATGAGTAGTGATTTCTTGCTTCTTCAGAGAGACTTTGTAATTGGGCCTCAATAACAGGTAATTTTTTTTGAATTGAATTATCGTTTTCTATTTGATCTGCCAACCTTCTAAGTTGTGTATTTAATTCTGTTATTTGATTTAGTAATCTTGATCTATCTGCTTCTATATTTGTTAAAGCTGACGCTAACTCTGATAAATGCTGAGCCGCACCTTCACTTAAACTATCAGAGTAACTTATACTATCGGCTAAAGGGTTTTGATTATTGTTATTTGATATTTTTACAGAAGATGAAAGCCAATTTTCTAAATCTTGGTAAAATCTTCCAGATGCTTGTCCTAATTGAAGATCCAAAAAACCTAAAATAAGTGAGCCTGCTAAACCAAATAAAGAAGAAGAAAATGCAGTAGACATTCCTTCTAAGGGAGTTTCTAGACCCTCTTGTAAATTTGAAAAAATTAAACTTGTATCTTGGTTGCCAAAATTAAGTCCACTTATTACATTACTCACAGAACCTACTGTACCAATTAACCCCCAGAATGTTCCCAAAAGGCCTAAAAATATTAAAAGTCCAATTAGATATCTTGATATTTCTCTGCTTTCATCCAAGCGTCCGGCAACTCCATCTAAAACTGATCTTAATGCTGCTGCAGAAATAGAAAAGTTTTTTAAGTTTGTCTCTTTACCAAGCATATGAGCTAAGGGGGCCATTAAAATAGGATTTGTAAGCGTTCTATTTTGGTCTTTAAGACTCTCAATCCAATTCTTTTCTGGTACTAGTTTTATCGTCTGTCTGCATAAGAAAATTATTCCAATAAAAAGGACACTTAAAATTAATCCATTAATAGCAATGTTAGCTTGAAAGGCACCAATCAATGGCTTGTTCAAAACAACTACAATTGCAGAAACAATAAAAATAAATATTAACATTCTAAACAAGTATTTTCTTGGATCAGTCATAACAACACCTATTATTACCATATATGTCAAAAGTGTCAGGAATAAGATGGTATATTGTATTTTAAATTAAGTAATTTTTAAAACCTTAATTAATTTATTATGAATTGAAGGATTGCCTGCACAAATATCTTTTTTGTATCCATTGCTTTCAGACATTTCAAAGTCAGTACAAAAACCACCAGCCTCTTGTATTAGCAAAATACCAGCTAAATCTTCATACATATGATTGGTATTCAAACATGCATCAATTCTGCCTGATGCAACCCAAGCTAAGTCCAATGATGGGCAGCCTGAAATTCTTATACTCGCATCTTCTGATTTTAATTTTTGAATCATTTCAAAAAAGATTTCTTCAGAATTAAAAGTAATCAAAGATTTATTTATTAAACTTCTTCCTGATACTCTAATTCGTCTTTCATTTAAATAAGCACCTTTTCCTATCTCACTGTAAAAAAATTCATTTCTCAAGGGATCATAAATACACCCAGACGTTAGTTTGCCGTTATTGTAAGATGCAATTGAAATTGCCATATGTGGGATGCCATGCAAAAAGTTTTCTTTGCCTGATAGTGCATTTATTATCCACGCATCATTTTGATTTTCAATTTTGCTTGGGTTAATAGGCCAATCTGGTCTCGCTTTTAACAGACTTTCTCTTAAACTTTTCTCTAAATTTAAAATTGCATTATTATAAAACCTATAGATATCTTTTTTTGTAACTTGAAGATTTTCAATTTCTAAAAAATCCCTAAGAAATTTTTTTCCAGCAAACACACATGCATTTGAGGTAACATTTATTATTGGAGATCTTCCTTGATAAGGTTGCATAATAAATTATTCCTTTGATCTTTCCACATATGATCTATCTTCTGTTTTAATTACAACTTTTGTTCCTTTTTCAATATGTGGTGGAACAAGTATTCTTATCCCATTTTTAATTTTTGCAGGCTTATAAGATGATGAGGCTGTTTGCCCCTTTACAACAGCATCAGCATCAAGTATTTCAACAATAACAGTGTCAGGAAGATCAACTGAGATCACTTCTTCATCAAAAGAGTTTAAAATTACCTCCATGCCATCTTCAAGTAATTCAGATTTTTCACCAATTAATTCTTTTAATAAAAACTTTTGTTCAAATGAAATCGCATCCATAAAAACTAATTTGTCTCCGTCTTCATAAAGATAAGTTGCTTTCTTTTCTTCTAAAATGACCCTTTCGACTGTTTCAGAAGATCTAAATCTTTCATTTAATTTAGTGTTATCTCTAAGATTTTTTAACTCAACCTGTGCGAAAGCTCCGCCTTTTCCTGGTTTTACATGTGAAGTTTTTACTGCTACCCATAATGCTCCTTTATGTTCAATGACGTTGCCCTGTTTAATAGCATTCCCATTTATCTTCATTTTGAAATTCCATTTCTATTTAACTTTTTATTTTGAATGTAATGAGTTAAATTTTAATTAATATCAATAGTAAAATGTATTTATTTTAATTTCTTCGTTGACACTTGTATTTCTAAATAGCAAGCTTGTAGATCATTAGAAAAATTTTAAAATGGAACAAATTAAATTAGAAATTCAGAAACTATATAAAGCTTTAGATAAGCTTGAAACTAGATGTGACAAGATCAAGAACATTCAAGTGGATCAAAATGCTATAGATAATTCAGATATAAAAAAAGAATTTTTAAATTTAAGAAATAAAGTAATTAGATTAATTGATCAAATTAAATAGACAAGAGTATGGGTAAAGAACAATCAAGTGTTGTTGAAATTATTGTAAATAACCAGATTTACAAAATATCTTGTGAAGAAGGTCAAGAAGAACACATTCAAAATTTAGCAAAATTTATAAATAATGAGTTAGAGCAATTAATTTCTTCTGTTGGCCAAATAGGAGAAGCAAGACTTCTTTTAATGACATGTTTAATTATTGCAGACAAACTTAAAGATGAAAGTTCTTTATCTGATAGCCTCGACCATGATTTTTTGCTTGAAGCACTCCAAAAAATCACTAATAGAGTTGAAACAGTTGCAGATAAAATCAATTGATTTATAATAGAAATAGCAGTGGCTCAATTGTTTGACAGGCAAAACACCTCTGGGGCCAATATTTTTCCTTAGGGAACTGCCTCTGATCAAGCTCAGGCTTTTTTATTGTGGTGCCCACCTGTATTTTCAGGCCACATAGGATTTTAAAACCATCGGCAATTTGGCTACTGCACAAATTTTTAATTTTTTTATGCCAATTATTACCTCTTCAAAGTCTAATTTAAGAAATTTTTTTCTATCAAAAAGGAATAAAGTAACTAATAAATATTCAAATTATGTTTCGTTGGAGATTACAAATTACGCTGAAGAAATAATAAATTTATTTGCATTAACAAATATTGCTGGGTTTTACCCATTTAGAAATGAGATTAATACATTGCCTTTATTAAAAAAATTACGCTCCTTGGGTGCATTAATTAGTCTGCCAGTAACTCCTTTAGACAACACTCATTTAAGTTTCAGAAAATGGAATATTGATACAAAATTGACTATTGGTAAATATGGTATACTAGAACCTCCAGAACATTGTGAAGAAACAACACCTAACTTATTATTAGTGCCTTTGCTTGCTTATGATGTTTTGGGTAATAGAATTGGTTATGGAGGTGGTTTTTATGATAAAACTCTTCAATATCTTTATTCAAAGAATAATAAGATTATAAGTATTGGAGTTGCTTTCAAGTTTCAGGAATGCAATTGTATACCTTCAGAAAAACATGATATTAAACTAAACGCAATTCTAAACGAAGATGGCCTAACATTAACTAAAAACAAATAAATTGAGAATATTTTGAAAATACTTTTTTTAGGAGATATTGTTGGTAGAGAAGCAAGAAAAACAGTCTTGTTAGAGTTGCCTAAATTAAAAAATAAATATGAAGCTGATATCATAATAATAAATATTGAAAATGCTGCAGGGGGAAGGGGAGTAACGCCTAAAATTGCAGAACAGTTTTTTGATTCTGGAGTTGATATTCTTACGACAGGAAATCATGTTTGGGATCAAAGAGAGATTATAAAATATATTGCTAAATCAAATTCATTATTAAGGCCTATTAATATGCCTAAAGGAACTCCTGGATTAGGTAAAACAAGTTTAGTTCTACAGGATGGAAGAATAATCTTAATTATTAATGCTATGTGTAATTTATTCATGCCTAAAAATGACTTTGTTTTTAGATCAATTGAAGAATCCTTACTTAATTTAGAGTTAGGTAACGATTATAATGCTATTTTTATAGACTTGCATGGTGAAGCTACTAGCGAAAAAGTTGCAATAGCTAACTATTTTGATGGGAAAGTCTCTGCAATAGTAGGTACTCACACACATGTGCCTACTTCTGATGCTAGAATACTTCCAAATGGAACAGCATTTCAAACTGATGTAGGTATGTGTGGTAACTATGACTCTGTTATTGGAATGGAAAAAAGTTTAGCTATAGATAGATTTTTTTCAAAAAAGTCACATTTGACAGTAGCTGAAGGAGAAATTACTATTTGCGGTGTTTACATTGAAACTGATGATTATTCTGGAAAATCATTAAATATAGAACCGATACGTGTTGGGGGAGTTTTAACACCTACATGATCAATTCTTATTAACGTTGGGGATATTTATGGCTGGTCATTCTAAATTCAAAAATATTATGCACAGAAAAGGTGCTCAAGATGCAAAAAGAGCTAAAATTTTTACTCGTTTAGGAAAAGAGCTTTCAGTTGCAGTTAAGCAAGGAGTTGACCCAGAAGCAAATCCACGTTTGAGAGCTGCCATTGCAGCTTGTAAGGCTGCAAACATGCCTAAAGATAATATTGAAAAGGTACTTAAAAAAGCAGAAATGGGGGATTTAAGTGACTATTCTGAAATTAGATATGAGGGCTTTGGTCCAGATGGAGTAGCAATTATTGTAGAAGCATTAACTGACAACAAAAATAGAACAGCATCTGAAGTTCGAACAGTATTTAATAAATATAATGGAAATTTAGGAGAAAATGGTTGCGTATCATATCTTTTTGATAGAATTGGTTCAATAATTTATTCTTCGAACTCAAATGATTTTGAAAAGTTTTTAGATTTCTCAATAGAAACTGATTCAAAAGATATTATTGAAAGTGGCGAGTTTTATGAAATTATTACTAATTTAGAAAGTTTTAATGATATTAGAGAAAAATTTTCAAGAAAATTTGGTGATCCAGATGAGGCAAATATTATTTGGAAATCAAAAGAAAATGTAGATTTAAATGAAAATTCAATTCATACAATTTTTAAGCTTATTAATGCTTTGGATGATTGTGAAGACGTTCAAAATGTATTTTATAATTTTGAATTTGATGAAAAATCATTACAAACAATTGAAGAATAATTTTGTTATCCTTTATAAATGAATACTTCAAATAGTGACTGTGTAGTAATTGGGATAGACCCTGGTATAAGAAATACTGGATGGGGAGTTATTCGTGTTGAAGGAAATAATTTACATCATTTGAGCCATGGAGTGATACAAACTGAAGACCATGGAAGTGACGCCATGAGATTAAACTTTATTGCAAATAGTTTAGATGAAATAATAAAAAAATATAAGCCAGATATTGCTGCTATTGAAAAGATTTTTGTTAGCAATAGTGGAGAGTCAGCTTTAAAGCTTGGAATGGCAAGGGGAGTTGCTCTAAATTCACTAGTTTCACATAAACAAATTCTTATTAAAGAACTTGCAGCAAGATATATAAAAAAAGCAATAACTGGAACAGGTGCTGCAGATAAGGATCAGATTAAGTATATGATAGAAAAACTACTTGGAAAAATAGTAGTTCAATCTGACGCAGCAGATGCTCTAGCTATCGCTATTGCAGGATATAATTCACCAAATGAGAGCTTTAATTCATTAAAATTAAACTATGACAAAAAAAAATATTCAAATCATAAATTAAATAATGCTATTAGAAAAGCATTAGATAAAGGTTAAAACTTATTTATGATTTCTCAACTTACAGGAAAAATAATTAGCAGTGATGAGAAATCACTAATTGTTGACGTAAATGGTGTCGGGTATCAAGTATTTTGCTCTTTACAAACTTTATTTGAACTAAAAGATTCAAATGAAACTATAACAATTTTGACAGAGTTCATAGTTCGTGAGGACAGTCAATCCTTGTTTGGTTTTTCAGATCATTTAGAGAAAAAATGGTTTAATTTATTAATTTCTGTTCAAGGTGTTGGTGCAAAAGCTGCAATTGCAATTTTATCTTCTATAACCATTGATGAGTTAAGCTATGCTATTTCAAATTCTGAAAAATCAACAGTCACTAAAGCTGAAGGGGTAGGTCCTAAAATTGCTGGAAGAATAATAAATGAGTTAAAAGATAAAATACCTGAAAGCCAATTTGATCCTCTTTTTTCAAATTATGTGGACCCAAATAATAAGGAAAAAGAAGTAGTTGAGGATGCTATTTCAGCATTATCTAACTTAGGATACAATAAAACTAATATAAAAAATATTGTTGTAAGAGTTTATGAAGATGCAGAAGAGAATATTAACCTTTCAGAATTAATATCAAAAAGTTTAAAAAAAATTGGTAATAAGTCATGAAAGATGATCAAGAGCGTCAAAATAATAAAAGTAATAGTGAGACCTTAAGGCCTCAAAACTTAAATGACTTTATTGGCCAAAGTGAGAGTAAGAATAATTTAAAAACTTTTATCCAATCAGCTGATAAAAGACAAGTTGCAATGGATCATACTTTACTGGTAGGACCTCCAGGATTAGGAAAAACAACTTTGTCTCAGATTATTGCAAATGAATTAGGAGTTGGTTTTCGAGCTACATCCGGACCTGTAATTACAAAAGCAGGTGATTTGGCCGCTATATTGACAAATTTAAATGAAAGGGATGTTCTTTTTATTGACGAAATTCATAGACTAAACTCAGTAGTTGAAGAAGTTCTATACCCAGCGATGGAAGACTTTCAATTGGATTTAATAATTGGTGAGGGTCCATCTGCTAGATCGGTGAGAATTGATCTTCCTCATTTTACACTAGTTGGTGCTACGACAAGATCTGGTCTTTTAACTACACCCCTTAGAGATAGGTTTGGCATACACCTTAGAATGAATTTTTATACAATTAATGAGTTGGAAAATATACTAGTTAAAGCCTCAAAAAAAAATAATATTAATTTGGATATTGATGGTGCTAATGAAATTGCCAAAAGATCTAGAGGCACTCCAAGAATTGCAGGTAGACTTTTAAGTCGTGTTAGAGACTTTGCTTTAGTAAATGAAAAAAATAATATTGATAAGATTGAGGCTGACAAAGCTTTGTCGAAGTTGAATATAGATGACCATGGACTTGATTTAATAGATAGGAACTATCTTCAAATACTTGCTGAAAAATATAATGGCGGTCCCGTTGGAGTTGAGACTTTATCAGCAAGTTTATCAGAGCAAAAAGATGTTGTTGAGGAAGTTATTGAACCATATTTAATTAAATTAAATCTTGTTGATAGAACCCAAAGGGGTAGAATATTAACCATTAATGGGTGGAATTACTTAGGGTTAGATATACCTAAAAATAGTTTTGTATTTGATGAAAATAATGACAAACAGTCAAATTAATGAAATTTTTAGATGGTCAAATTTTAGAAAATTCTCACTTTTATTCCTTGAGAATACATTATGAAGATACTGATATCGGTGGAATAGTTTATCACACTAAATATTTGAATTTTATTGAGAGGGCTAGGTCAAGTCTAATCAGATTATTAGGTTTTCCAGCAGAAAAATTTTTAAAATTAAATCAGAGTATAGTTGTTAAAAATATTAATATAAGTTGGTATTCACCTTGTTCATTAGGCGATTGTATTTTTGTTAAAACAAATTTAATTGAGTTAAAAAACGCTTCTCTTTGCCTGCAACAAGTTATATTTAATGAAGAAAATAATAAAAAGTTAGCATCAGCTGATGTTAAGTTGTGTTTTGTAAATGAAAATATGAAAGTCATTAAACTTCCAGAAAAATTTTTTTATGTTTTGAAAACAAATTTGCCTAACTAATGACTCAATTCAGATATATAAAAAATTAGGAGTTAATTTCAATGGAACAAGAGATAGTTAAAGAGGTTCTGCATAACTCTTCAGACATATCTTTATGGGGATTATTTCTTCAAGCGGATATTGTTGTGAAATTAGTTATGTTAATTTTATTATTGGCCTCAATATGGTGTTGGACAATAATTATTGAAAAAATATTCTTATCTCGTAAAGAGATCAAATTAGCCAATACATTTGAGAATGAGTTTTGGTCAGGTACTTCTTTGGATGATATTTATGATGAAATGTCAAATGAAAACAATGAAACACAACAAGGCGCAATTTCCAGAGTTTTTTCTTCTGCAATGCAAGAGTGGAGAAGAGCTAATACGTCAGGATTAGTATCCAAAGGTGATAACTTCAAAGCCTCACTTTCTCAAAGAATTGAAAGAGGTATGAGTGTAGCAATAACAAGAGAAATAGGCAGATTAGAGAGGGGTATGACGTTTTTAGCTTCTATTGGTTCCGTTGCTCCATTTATAGGTTTATTTGGTACAGTGTGGGGAATAATGAACTCATTCTCGGCAATTGCAGCTTCTAAAAATACATCTTTAGCTGTTGTTGCGCCAGGTATTGCAGAGGCACTATTTGCAACAGCATTGGGACTTTTAGCAGCTATCCCTGCAGTTGCAGCTTACAATAAATTTTCCAATGATATAGAAAAAGTTTCTTTAAGATTGGAAAATTTTTCAGCTGAGTTTATGGCTATTTTATCTAGACGTCTTGATGAAGATAGTTAGATGTATTCAAATTTGAAGAAGATTAAATATAGAACAAAGAAGCCAATGAGTAGTATTAATGTTACTCCTTTAGTTGATGTAATGTTAGTGCTTTTGATAGTTTTTATGATTACTGCCCCAATGTTGACAGTTGGGGTACAAGTAGACCTTCCAAAAACAAAAGCAAATCAGCTAAATTCTGATGCAGATCCTTTGATAATAACGATGAAAAAAAATCGTGATATTTACATTCAAGATGCAATTGTTGATTACGAAGATGTTATTTCAAGACTTAAAGCAATTTCAAAAGTTAATTTCAAAACACGTATATTTGTTAGAGGAGATAACCTTCTGCCGTATGGAGAGGTCATATCTTTAATGGGCCTAATTCAGTCTGCTGGATATGAGAAAGTGGCTTTGGTAGCAAAATTACCAGATGATAGCTGATACAATAAATTATCAAAATCTAATCCATAGAAGTGAGTCATTTATAAGGCCTGCTAGTATGGTTTCTTTTTTAACGCATATAATTATTATTGGTATTGCTGTTTATGGTCTTCCAAATTTTGGAAGAAAACTTCCTCCAGATTTAACAGTAATCTCATTTGAATTGCTAAAAGTAGTTGAGGAAACAAATTTGGATCTTGCTGTCAAAATAAACCCAGAAAAAAATATTGAAATCAAAGAAAATGAAGCTAAACAAGATGAAAAGACTTTTGATGAACCTATAAAACAAATCACTCCCTTAAGGCAAAGTGAAGAAATAAATCCGCCAAGTCAGAAATCAGATATACCAATTTCACCAACCGAGAAGCCAAGTATTCCAATTTCACCTAGTAAAAAACCAATTATTCCAATTTCACCAACCCAAAAACCAAAAACAATTACTAAACAAGAGCAACCAATCCAAAAGCCGGAAAGCAATAAACAGAATATAAATATTCAAAAACCCATAATGAAGCCACAAATCCAAAAAGAAAAAATTAAAAAAAATAAAACTAATCCTAATGCACTTACTTCGGTTCTAAAGACTTTAGAAAAAGTCAAGGAAACCCAAAAGCAAAAACAAATTGCTGAAATTGAAAAAAAGAAAAAAGAAGTGGCTGATAAGAAAAAAAGAAAAGACGAATTAGAATCAATGAAAAATTTAGTTGCTAATGCGATTAGCTCAAAGCCAAAAAATCTTATAAAACCAATAGGTATTAGTGAAATTGATATGTTAAAAAAACATATCTCAAATTTTTGGACACCTCCTATAGGAGCAGCTGGTGCTGAAAACCTTATTGTTGACATATTCATGGAATTTAATAAAGAAGGTTATGTTCTTAAAGCTGAATGGGTTAATAGAGGTATGAATTCAAATAATTCTTTTTATAAAGCTGCAGCAAATGCAGCAATTAGAGCTGTCAAGGACGCAGAGCCAATGCCTCTGCCTGTAAGTAAATTTAAAGAATGGAGAACATTAACTTTCAGATTTGATCCAGCTACTATGTTTGGTGGTTACTAAAATAGGTTTTTTTATGATAAGATTTTTTAAATTTATTTTATTAATAATTTCTATATTTCCATCTATTTCATTTTCGCAGAATTTAGTTGTTGATATAACTGAAGGTAATGTAGAACCTTTACCGATCGCTTTGCAGAGTTTTGTTTCAAAAGGTAATGCTAGCGATCTAGGCGAAAACATTCTGAGAGTTATTTCCAATGATTTAGTCTCCACAGGCTTATTCAACGTAATAGATAAACAAGCATATATTGAAAAACCAATATCGCCGAGTGTTAGACCTGTCTTTAATAATTGGGATCCGTTAGGTGCAAAAGCACTTGTTACAGGTTCAGTAAGTTTAGTCAGTTCAGGAATTGTAGAAGTTGAATTTAGACTTTGGGATGTTGTGACAGAACAAGACCTAACAGGTTTGAAATTATCAGTTGATAGTAAGTACTGGAGAAGAATTTCACACATTGCTGCTGATGAAATTTATAAAAGATTAACTGGTGAAGAAGGTTACTTTGATACCAGAATTGTTTACATTTCCGAGAGTGGACCTCTAAATGCTAGAGTTAAAAGATTAGCAATCATGGATCAAGATGGTCATAACCATCAATATTTAACTGATGGTTCATATTTGGTATTAACTCCGCGCTTTTCTCCAACTTCTCAAGAGGTTGCTTATCTTGCTTATTATCAAAAAGAGCCTAGGGTTTATGTTTTAAATCTTGAAACTAACAGACAAGAATTATTAGGCACTTTTCCAGGTATGACTTTTGCACCACGTTTTAGTCCTGATGGCAAATCAATAATAATGAGCTTGGCTGACGGAGGCCTTACTGACATTTTTATAATGAATCTATTAACTCAGGAAGTTATGCAACTAACTAATAGTCCATCTATTGATACTTCACCAACATTTTCACCTGATGGTCAGAAAATTGTCTTTAATTCTGATAGAGGTGGATCTCAACAACTTTATGTAATGAATTTAGATGGAAGTAAGCAGAAAAGAATTTCGTTTAAAAAAGGCCGATACGCAACTCCAGTCTGGTCGCCTCGAGGCGATTTGATAGCTTTTACAAAAATGTATGAAGGTCAATTTTATATTGGAGTAATGAGGCCAGATGGAAGCGGAGAAAGATTAATTGCAAAGGGGTATTTAGTTGAGGCACCAACATGGGCACCAAATGGAAGAGTCTTAATGTATTTTAAACAAGAAAAAAGTGATTCAGAGGGAAAAGGTGGTAAAGTAAGATTATTTAGAGTTGACATTACTGGATATAATGAAAGAGAAATTATCACACCCAGTGACGCATCTGACCCAGCTTGGTCACCATTAATACCATAAAATTTAAAAAAATACCAAAATGAGAGTTTATATACTTGATAATTATTATAAAATTAATTAACTTGCGACAAATTAATGAATTGAGTATTATACATTTAATATTTAGTAAGCGAGGGGACCTCATGAAAAGATTTTTATTACTTGCTGCAGGAGCGGCCTTGTTAACTGCCTGTGAAACTGCTTCTGAGATAGACGCTATCGCTACAGGTGCTTCTGGATCATCAGCTACATCAGCTACATCGTCTACATCCACTGCTTCTAGTGGAAGTTCTGATTCAAGTTCGAGTAGTAGCGCTTCAACCTCAAGTAGTGGAGCATCTTCTGATAGTACTACCTCATATTCATATGACACAGATCCAAAAACTGCTTTAATTAAAGTTGGTGACAGAGTTCTGTTTGGATATGATAGTTCTGAATTAGATGATGACGACAGATCAGTTCTTGACAATCAAGCTAAATTTTTAAACCAAAACCCATCATTGAAAGTTACTATTGAGGGTCACTGTGATGAGAGAGGTACTAGAGAGTATAACTTAGCACTAGGTGAGAAAAGAGCTTCAGCCGTTAAAGATTATTTAATATCAGTCGGCATTAACAGTGAAAGAGTTTCTGTAGTTAGTTATGGAAAGGAAAGACCTCAGGTATTAGGTTCTAACAAAGCTGCATGGTCGATGAATAGACGTTCTGTAACTACAATAGATTAATTTGAAATCATATTTTTTAAAAGGCGCCTCAAAAGGTGCCTTTTTTTTGCCTATTTAAAAATATAAATTAAAATCAAAATTATAATTGGTGTGGTAATGTTAAAAAGATTTTTTTCATATGAAATATTTATCTTTGGTATAATTTTAATCTTAAACTTCCCAGCTTTTTCGCAGACTAATATTGATAGTATTTCCGGCAGATTTCAGCAATTGAGTAAGCAGTTAGCTGACTTGGAAAAGTATGTTTACAATAACGGTGGTGAGGGTGCTTCAGTAATAAGTTCTGGTCAACAAAAGAGAATAGATGCTTTGGAAAATGCAGTTAAAGAACTTAGGGGAATAGTAGAAGTTGATTTATCATTATTGAAACAAGAGGTAGATAAAATAAACTCAAAACTTAAAAATCAAACCCTCGATAATATTCAAAACACATCCTCTAATTTCAATAACGATGCCCTAAGTCAGGAAATATTAATTTTGAAAGATAAAATAAGAATTATTGATTCTAGGTTTAATTCAACTCTAGATTTAATTGGTAAATCTGAAATTAGAATAATGAGAATGGAATCTTTGTTGAATTCTGATACGATTGCTCCAAACCAAATTCAAGGAGATATTTCCAGTAATAACAATTCTGGTTTAAATAGCAAAATTTCTGATAATACCGAAGAAATAACGTCAACTGCATCCACTCAATTAGTTGGTGAAGTTGAAGTAAGTCAAAATGAAAATGGAACTCTTGGTGTATTGTCAGTTAATGAGGATGAGAATGAAATTTCTATAAATACAATTTTGCCTGACTTAGCTCCTGAAGAGCAGTTCAAGTTTTCACTAGATCTGGCTTTAAAGAGAAAATATGATGAAGCAGAAATAGCCCTAAAAGAGTTTATGGTACTTCATCCCAATCATGAAAAAAATAGAGATGCTCACTATTGGTATGGGGGTGTAATGTTCAAGCAGAAAAAATATGAAGACTCTGCATTTAGTGATATTGAGTTTAATGATAAATATCCAGATGACCCAAGAACTGTTGATACTACTCTAAGAATAGCACAAGCAATGAGTTATGTTGCTCCTCCAGAACAAGCATGTACCGTTTTTGAAAACTCGCTTAATTTTATCGTGGACCCACCAGAACGTTTTGTTAGGAAAATAAATGAACTCAAAGCCGATAAGGCGTGCGATTGATTATTCACTTAATGATGAAATAATTGATAAAGATGAATTTATAAATAATCTCTTTTCATTTTTAAGCTTTAATAAATTATTATTTTCTAAACAATTAGTTATAGGTGTATCTGGAGGACCAGATAGTATGCTGCTGTCCTACTTTCTTAAGAATTTTGGAATAAAATATAGTTATAAAATTCATGCTGTTATTGTAGATCACCAGTTCAGAAAGTCCTCCTTTGAGGAAGCGAAAATAACTCTGAATAGACTCAAAATGACTAATATAGATGCAGAGATTATTAAATTAAATAAAAAGTGCAGAAATAGTGGCTTACAAGAATGGGCGCATTTCAAAAGATTAGAAATATTATCCTCAATTGCAAAATCTAAAAATGCTATATTATTTTTAGGCCATCATTTAAATGATCAAGTTGAAACAGTTTTTATGAGAATGTCTAAAAATACTGGTTTTTGGGGTGCATCCGGTATTAAGTTTTTAAATTATTGGTTTAATACACCTGTTATTCGACCTTTTCATCAATTTACAAAAAATTCAATTACAAAGACATGTAAAAAATATTCAATTCAATTTGAAGTAGACCCATCAAATTTTGATACAAAATTTGATAGAGTTAAAATAAGAAAAATATTGGGTCAAATCAATAAAAGGAAAAAACTTATTAAGAATATTTATTTATCCTCATTTTTTATTAGTGGTATAACTAATATTATAGATGAAAAAATCAATCAAATATGTTCTTCTAGTTTCCCAATTCATAATTTAGGCTTTAGTGTACTTGATATACCTACATTATCAAATTTAAATAAGAGCATAGCTTTAAGAGTTTTGATGTTGATAATAAAAACTATAGGAGGAAAAAAATACTTTGTTAGGAAAAAATGTGCAAGTTCACTATTAAAACATCTAGTTAAATATAATGATAAGCTCTCAAAAATGCCAGGAAGAACTCTTGGTGGATGTAAAATAATTTACAGATATCAAAGAATTTTTATTTTACGTTGGTCTCAGTACAACACAAAAAAGAGAGTTATGTCTCATTTGGGAAACATGATATTTGATAACAGATGGCAAATTTTTTCAAAACCGGAAATAGAGTTTGAGTGCCTTCAACAAAAACACCCTATATTATTACAAAATATATTTTCAAAAACATTTAAAATTCCAATCGAAGCATTGGCATATATACCTGTAAGTTTAAAAATATTTAATTTTAAAAAAATAAAATTTTATCTTGACGATATGAATTGTGATAACCACATTAACGTTAGTGATAATTTATTAGTATTTATTAGAAAAGAATATAATATAAATATAAAATTTATTAAACCGATAACACCTAGGGCTATATTTTGAATACATTTACCAAAAATCTCTTTTTATGGATAACAATTATACTTGTTGTATTATTACTCTTTAATTTATTCCAAAATGGAAATTCGGGACGAGTTTCAACTGAATTAGCATATTCCGATTTCGTTTCATCTGTGAAGGCTGGAAACATTCGTGAGGTTACAATATCTGGTAACTCTATTACAGCCTCTACAACTAGCGGAAGAGCAATAACTACATTTTCACCTCAAGGTGCAAATATTGTCTCATTGCTTGAAAATAGTGGAGTGCGAATTATCGGGAAACCTGTTGAACGAGAAGTTTCATGGATACTTTCCACACTCCTTTCTTGGTTTCCTATGCTTCTGTTAATAGGTGTCTGGATCTTTTTTATGCGACAAATGCAATCTGGATCTGGCAAGGCAATGGGTTTTGGCAAATCAAAAGCTAAACTTTTGACTGAAAAACAAGGTAAAGTTACTTTTGAAGATGTCGCTGGTATAGACGAAGCAAAGACTGAGCTTGAAGAAATAGTTGAATTTTTAAAAGATCCAGGAAAATTTCAAAGATTAGGAGGTAAGATACCAAAAGGTTGTCTACTAGTTGGACCTCCTGGTACAGGAAAAACACTTCTAGCCAGGGCTATAGCTGGTGAAGCTGGGGTTCCTTTTTTTACTATTTCAGGGTCAGATTTTGTTGAAATGTTTGTAGGAGTTGGTGCTAGTAGAGTTAGAGACATGTTTGAGCAAGGAAAAAAAAATGCTCCTTGTATAATTTTTATTGATGAGATTGATGCTGTTGGAAGACACAGAGGTGCGGGTCTTGGTGGTGGAAATGATGAAAGAGAGCAGACACTTAATCAATTGTTAGTGGAGATGGATGGATTTGAGGCTAATGAAGGTGTGATTTTAATTGCAGCTACTAACAGGCCAGATGTTCTTGACCCTGCATTGCTAAGACCTGGAAGATTTGATAGGCAAGTTGTAGTTCCAAATCCAGATATCCTTGGTAGAGAAAAGATTTTGAAAGTCCATATGAAAAAAGTGCCCTTATCTGATGATGTTCAGCCAAGAACAATTGCAAGAGGCACACCTGGATTTTCTGGAGCTGATTTAGCTAATTTAGTAAACGAAGCTGCTTTGTTGGCTGCTAGGAAAGGTAGAAGGACAGTATCAAACCTTGAATTTGAAGAGTCTAAAGATAAAGTTATGATGGGATCTGAAAGAAGATCAATGGTTATGACTGACGAAGAAAAAAAATTAACTGCATATCATGAGGCAGGCCATGCTGTTGTTGCAATAAATTGTCCAGCTTCTGATCCTATACATAAAGCTACTATCATTCCGAGAGGTAGAGCCTTGGGTATGGTTATGAGATTACCTGAAGGTGACAGAATTTCTATGGCACGTGACAAGCTTTATGCGGATCTTAGGGTTGCTTGCGGTGGTAGAATAGCTGAAGAAATGATTTTTGGTGAAGATAAGGTAACAACAGGTGCATCCTCTGACATTAGAATGGTATCTGACACTGCTAGACGTATGGTTACCGAATGGGGACTTTCCGATAAGTTAGGTTTCTTAGCATACAGTGCTGATGAGCAGGAAGTATTTCTTGGCAGGTCAGTTTCCCAACAAAAAAATCTATCTGACTCTACTGCTAGAATTATTGATGAAGAGATTAGAAAAATAGTTGACGACGCATATTTAGATGCATCTAAAATACTTAAAAAGAAAAAGAAAGACCTAGATCTGATAGCAAACGCGTTACTTGAGTATGAAACACTTAATAGTGATGACATTGATAACATAACTAAAGGTAAGAAATTAGATAAAGATGAAAAATTAGATCATAAAGTTGATCCGATTGCTGGGAAAAAACCTAGAACATCTATTCCATCTAATTCTGGTAGAATAAAGCCTGGTCATCAACCTACATAAATGAAAAATAAAGATAGTATTCTATATTTACCTAAAAATATAGATTTAATTCCAAACGCGGTCTTAACTCAAGGCCTTGTATGGTTGAAACCTAATATATTAAAACCCATAAACAGCCAACGTAAAGATGATATAGATATTATATGGTATGATAAAGAGCAATACTTCGCTCAAAGTATATCATTTAAAGAAGCTGAAAATATTTCTAATGCAGTTGGAGGAGTTTTAAGGGATAAGTTTAATAATATTTTTATTAATAAAACAAATTTTGAAAATTTAGAAATGAATACTGTTAAGATTATGGGTATTCTGAATGTTACTCCTGATAGCTTTTATGATGGTGGCAATTATGATGATGAAAATAAAGCTATAGAGCATGCAAAAAGTATGTGTGCTCATGGAGCACATATAATTGATGTAGGTGGTGAATCAACAAAACCAAATGCGGAATATGTCAGCGACAAAGAAGAAGCTAATAGGGTATTAAACGTTATTAAAGCATTATCCAAAAAAGGTTATCTCGTTAGTGCAGACACAAGAAAACATTTGGTTATGGAAAAAGCGATAGATAATGGTGCAAAAATTATTAATGATATTTCGGGTATGTCTGATCCATTGACGCCATCTTTAATATCTAAGAATAATGTTTCTATAGTTATAATGCATATGCAAGGCACTCCAGAGACAATGCAAATTAAACCATCCTATCAATTTGCTCCAATTGAAATATACAATTTTCTAGAAAATAAGATTAACGTTGCTTTATCTGCTGGAATCAAAAAAAGTAGAATTGCAATAGATCCAGGTTTTGGTTTTGGTAAAAACCCAGAACACAATATGCAAATTATGGCTTGGTTGCCTATGTTTCAGACTCTAGGTGTACCTGTATTGCTTGGAGCATCACGTAAATCTACAATAGCTGCTTTGTCAAACAACGAAGTTGCAAATGATAGAATGGCAGGTTCAATTTCTTTATTATGTTATGCTAATATTTTGGGCTTGCAGATTATAAGGGTCCATGACGTATTTGAAACTAATCAAGCTCTAAACATAAGTAATTATTTAAATAAACAATTTTGAACTATTATAATAAATCCAGTGATGTTATAGTTTGAAAAAAAATTAAAGAGAATAAATTAATGAATATCTTTGGCACAGATGGGATAAGAGGCAAGGTTAACCAATGGCCAATGACAGCTGAACTAATCCAAAAAGTTGCAATTTCAGCTGCTAGTATTTATTTTGGAAAAGGTGGTTCAAATTTAAATAGAGTAATAATTGGAAAAGATACCCGTTTATCAGGCTATATGCTCGAGCCTGCTCTGGTAGCAGGATTCGCTTCAATGGGCATGGATTGTCTTACTCTTGGACCAATACCAACTCCTGGTGTGTCAAGGTTAACAAGGTCTTTTAGAGCTGATTTAGGTGTTATGATTTCAGCTTCACATAATCCATCAGAAGATAATGGCATTAAGCTATTTGGTCCTGACGGTCTTAAGCTTTCTGACAGCATGGAAAATAAAATTTCATGCCTTATACGGCAAGAAATAAAACTTGCAGATCCAAGTAAATTAGGCCGAGTAAAAAGATTAGAGGATGCAGTGGGGCGTTATATAGAGGCTGTAAAATCCAGTATTGATAAAAATCAGAGATTAGAAAATTTAAAAATAGTTGTTGATTGTGCTAATGGTGCTGCATATAAAGCAGCTCCACAAGCGCTTTTTGAGCTTGGTGCTGAGGTTGTGCCTATCAATATAGATCCAGATGGGTTCAATATAAATAAAAACTGTGGTGCAGTCTACCCAAGAAATATGGCTGCTGCGGTGATTGATAATAAAGCAGATATTGGTATTGCTTTTGATGGTGATGCCGATCGTTTAATAGTTTCTGATGAGAAAGGCAATATTATTGATGGTGATCAACTCTTAGCTGTTTTGGTAATTAAATTACAACGAGAGGGTGAACTGAAGAACTCCACAATTGTAGGCACCTCAATGACTAATCATGCATTTGACTTATGGTTAAATAATATAGGAATAAATTTAATGAGAGCTGATGTTGGAGATAGGTATATATCAGAAGCTATTAACCAATTTGATTATTCTTTGGGTGGTGAGCCATCAGGGCATATTTTAATTCCACATCTATCAAAGACAGGTGATGCCCTAATGAATGCATTAATTATTTTATGTGAGTTGGTCAGAGAAAACAAATTATCAAGTAATTTTTTTAAAAAATTTACTCCTATACCTCAAACTATCCACAATATCAAAGGTATTGATAAAGATATATTAGATAAAGTTGAATTAAAGGAACAAATTCATAAGGTTATCCAAAAAGTAAAAGATGACGCTCGTGTTATTGTAAGACCCTCCGGAACAGAAAAAATTATTCGCATTATGGTTGAAAGTAATAATTCAACACTTATAAAATCAACAATTGGTGAATTCGAAAAAATATTTTCTAAGTATTAATTGCTAAATATGACTGAGCTTATAAAACCCCTAAATCCTTCATTTTCTTCAGGACCAACAGCAAAATTTAGAGGATGGTCATTAAGCGAACTCAATAATAGTTTGATAGGTAGGTCCCATCGGTCAAGTGATGGAAAATTAAAGTTAAAAAAATGTATAGAAGAAACAAAAAAATTACTTAAATTACCTGATGATTTTTTACTTGGAATTCTTCCTGGATCTAATACAGGTGCTTTTGAAATTGCTTTATGGAATTCATTAGGAATAAAAGATATAGATGTATTGGTTTGGGATTCATTCGGTAATGACTGGGCAGATGATATTTCTAAACAGTTAAAACTCCCAAATGTAAATATTATTAAAGAGGAGTACGGTAGTCTTCCAGATTTGAATAAAGTAAACTTTCAAAATGATGTTGTTTTTACTTGGAATGGGACAACCAGCGGAGTGTGTTTGCCTAATGCTGATTGGATACCTTATAATAGAGAGGGCTTGACAATTTGTGATGCAACTTCAGCAGTATTTGCTTATGAAATAGACTGGACAAAAATTGATATTCTAACCTTTAGTTGGCAAAAAGCACTCGGTGGTGAAGGTGCTCATGGCATGCTAGTTTTGTCTCCAAATGCTGTCAAACGTATAAATAATTATGAACCAAAATGGCCAATGCCAAAATTATTCAATTTAAAAAAAGATGGAAAATTAAATCTTCAGATTTTTAATGGTCTTACTATAAATACTCCCTCACTCCTTTTAGTAGAAGACTGGCTCTCAATTATAAGATGGGCTGTATCAAATGGTGGAATGGATTTTCTAAAACAAAAAACTCAAGAAAATTATGAAGTATTTAAAAAATTTTGCAGTGAGAATATGTGGATAGATTTTTTAGCTGAAAATGAGATTTATAGATCCAAAACCTCAGTATGTCTAAAGATAATTGACCCATGGTTTTGTTTATTGGAAAAAAATGAACAAGAAAAAAGAATGGAAAATTTTATATCTTATCTTGAAGAAAATAATGTAGCATTTGACATTAAAAGTTATAGAACAGCGCCTCTTGGTCTCAGAATTTGGTGTGGTCCTACAGTAGAAAAATTAGATTTAGAGTACTTAACTAAATGGTTACAATTTGGTTGGGAAAGTATTTATAAAAAATGAAAGTTTTAATTTCTGATCATTTGAGTGATAGCGCTATATCAATTTTTAAAAATAAGGGTATTGATGTTGATTATCTACCTGACATAAGTCGTGAGAGGTTAAAAAAAATCATTCACAATTATGACGCACTTGCAATTCGATCAAATACAAATGTTGATAAAGAAATATTATTATTATCCTCAAATTTAAAAGTTATTGGAAGAGCTGGCATAGGTGTAGACAATATTGATATTGATTCTGCAACATCTAAAGGAATAATTGTGATGAATACGCCACACGGCAATTCTATTACTACAGCTGAGCATACTATTGCAATGATAATGTCTCTTGCTAGACAGATACCAGATGCAAATGTTTCTACAAAAAAAGGTAAGTGGGAAAAATCAAAATTTGTTGGAACTGAAATAACAGGCAAGAAGTTAGGCTTAATTGGTTGCGGTAATATTGGATCTATCGTCGTAGACAGAGCTAAAGGGCTAAAAATGAATGTTCAAGTGTATGATCCATTCTTAACTGATGATAAGTCAAAGGAGTTAGGAATTGAAAAAGTATCTTTTGAAAACTTGTTAGGTTCATCTGATATTATTTCAATTCATACTCCTCTAACAGATTCAACAAGGAATATAATCAATTCAAATAATATTTACTCAATAAAAAAAGGTGCATGGATAATAAATTGTGCTAGGGGAGGTCTTATAGATGAAAAAGCATTATCAGATGCAATTAAATCTAATCATATTCATGGCGCAGCAATAGATGTCTTTGAAAAAGAACCTGCTGTATCTAATGTTTTATTTAAAACTCCTAATACTATTTTAACCCCTCATTTAGGCGCGAGCACTCTTGAAGCTCAGGAAAAAGTTGCAAATCAGATAGCTGAGCAAATTTCTGATTATTTATTAAAAGGAGCCATAATAAACTCTTTAAATACACCTTCAATTAGCGCTGATGAAGCTCCCATCATAAAACCATATGCAAAACTTTCAGAATTATTAGGAAGTTTTTTAGGACAAGTTAATGTGGGCGAGCAAAATATTATTTCTGTTAAAATAGAGTTTGATGGTAAAGCTTCAGAGATAAATAGTTCATCTATTTTATCTTCTGTATTCTGTGGTATATTTAAAAGTCATATTGACACAGTAAACATTATTAATTCCATTCAAATTGCAAAGCAGAAAGGACTTGAAATTTCTACAATTAATCATGATAGAAAATGTGATTATCAGAATTTAATTACTGTTACAGTAAATTATGAAAGTAAATCGCGTAAAATTTCAGGAACTTTAATAGGCGGTAAAATTCCAAGAATTACAGAAGTTCAAGGGATCCCAATAGAAGCAAATTTTTTTACAAATATGCTTTATGTTAGGAACTATGATAAGCCTGGGTTTATTGGATCCATTGGGACTTTGCTTGCAGAAAAAGATATTAATATTGCCTCTTTTCATTTAGGAAGAAGAGAAAACTCTGGTGAAGCTGTCGCTTTAATTGCAGTTGATCAGAAAGTAAATAAAATGATTATAGAATCAATCAGCAACCTAGAACATGTTGTTAGGGTCGATGGCATGAATTTTTGAATTTCTAAAAATACTCTTTTTATTTTATTTTGATTGTGAAAGGATTGATAGGTAAATAAGTGAGCAATATAGTAGTTGTTGGAAGTCAGTGGGGTGATGAAGGTAAGGGAAAGATTGTTGATTACCTGTCAGAAAATGCTGATGTAATTGTAAGGTTTCAGGGAGGCCATAATGCAGGCCATACTCTTGTAATCAATGGAAAAACTTATAAATTGTCTATATTACCTTCTGGTATTGTAAGACAAGATAAAATTTCTGTGATAGGAAATGGGGTTGTAATAGATCCATGGGCACTATTAAATGAAATAGAGGCTATAAAAAAAACAGGTATCAAAATTTCGAGTGAAAATTTGAAAATTTCAAACTCTGCTCCATTAATATTACCAATTCATTCTCAAATTGATAAAGCACGTGAAATCCAAAGAGGTGACTCTAAAATTGGTACAACTGGAAGAGGTATTGGACCTGCATATGAGGATAAGGTTGCAAGAAGGGCCATAAGGGTTTCAGATTTAAAAGATAAAAGTCTACTTAAGGAAAAAGTAAACAAACTTTTGAATCACCATAATATTTGGCTCAAAGCACAAAATTTTGAGACTTTAGATCCAGAAAATATTATTGCAAATATACTTGATATATCTCAGTATATTTTGGAATTTGCTGATGAAACCTGGGTTACTCTTGATAACTATAATTTAAAAGGCAAGAGAATTTTATTTGAAGGTGCTCAAGGGACTATGCTTGACATTGATCATGGCACATATCCATTTGTAACGTCTTCTTCCACAGTTTCGGGTAATGCTGCTAGCGGATCAGGTTTTGGATTATTAAATATTAGTAAAGTATTAGGTATAACAAAAGCATACACCACCAGAGTTGGATCAGGTCCATTTCCAACTGAACAAAAAAATGAGATTGGAAATAAACTTGGCGAATTAGGACATGAGTTTGGGACCGTAACTGGTCGTAAGAGGAGGTGTGGTTGGTTTGATGCTGTTATGGTTAAACAAGCTATTAAAATTTCAGGTATTTCATCTATAGCGTTAACAAAGTTAGATGTATTGGACAAATTTGATGAATTGAAAGTATGCACATCATATAAAATTGGAGGCAAAGAAATAAATTTTTTTCCTTCCTGTCAAATAGATCAAAATCAAATTGAACCAAATTATGAAATTATTGAAGGATGGAATATGAAAACTGAAGGTATAAGTTATTTTGATAAATTGCCTGCAAATGCAATTAAATACATAAAAAGATTGGAAAGTCTAATTGAATGTAAAATAAATATAATTTCAACAAGCCCTAGAAGAGAAGATACAATTATACTAGAGAATATTTTTAATTAATTGTATTGCAAAAGGTTTATATCTTTAGCTTTTTCAGTCATTTTAGTTTGTAATTTTTCGAATGCCTTGGCTTCAATTTGTCTAATTCTTTCTCTGCTTACACCATACCTATTACTTAACTCCTCTAAAGTAAGAGGATTTTCACTTAATTGCCTTTCAGATATAATATCTCTTTCTCTTTCGTTTAAATATTCCAAAGAATCAGAAAGTATATTTTTTTTAATTAAATATTCTTCTGTATCGGCGAAACTTGCTTCTTGGTTTTGTGTATCATCTTCTAACCAATCTTGCCATTCTCCACTACTATCATCTGTCACAGGGGAATTTAAAGAGTAGTCTGAACCAGAAATTCTTCTATTCATTGAAATAACTTCTTTATGAGGCACACTTAACTCAGTAGCAATTTTATCAACTTGATCGGGAGTTAAATCACCGTCTTCTATTGCAGAAATTTTTGACTTAATTTTTTTTAAATTAAAAAAAAGTTTCTTTTGCGCAGCTGTTGTGCCAATTTTAACAAGTGACCATGATCTTAAGATATATTCTTGTATTGAAGCTTTAATCCACCACATTGCATAAGTGGCTAATCTAAAACCTTTTTCAGGTTCAAATCTCTTAACTGCATGCATCATACCTATATTCCCCTCAGAAATAAGGTCTGACAAAGGTAATCCATATCCACGATATCCAGAGGCAATCTTAGCGACTAACCTTAAATGACTTGTAACTAGTTTATGGGCTGCTTTAACATCACCTTGATTTTTCCAAGCTTTTGCTAGCATGTATTCCTCTTTTGCTTCTAAAAGAGGAAATTTTTTAATTTGCTCCATATATGAAGCTAAATTACCCTCATTAGAAATCGATGGTATCATGTTGTTTTTCATAATTTTTATATAGTTATTCTATTATTATATTACAAGAGTTAAATAAAATTACTTATAAGGTTATTAATGTCATCTGGTAATTCACTTTCAAATGACATTTTTTCGTTAGTAGTTGGATGCAAAAAACTAAGATGTTTAGCGTGTAGAGCTTGTCTGGGAAAATTTATTAATAAATTGAAAATATTTTGATTATTTTTATTTAAATAACGCTTTTTAGTTTTTGGATTATAATAAATTTTATCTCCTATTAGATGATTTCCGTTATTTGCAAATTGGACTCTAATTTGATGTGTCCTGCCAGTTTTTAGATTGCACTCAATAAGAGAGGCAATATTTGAAAAATTTTGCTTTAACTTCCAATGTGTAATTCCAAGTTTTCCATTTTTGCTTATATGCATTTTTTTCCTATTATAGGGGTGTCTAGAAATATTATTTTCAATAACACCTTTCTTATTAATAACACCCCAAACAATAGCCAGATAAGATCTTGTTATAGAATGTTCTTTAAATTGAGTAGATAGTTTTAAATGTGAATAATCATTTTTAGCTGAAACTAATATACCAGATGTGTCTTTATCTATTCTGTGTACTATGCCTGGTCTTGAAACTCCTCCAATTCCAGATAAAGTACCTTTACAATGATAAAGAAGAGCATTAACAAGGGTTTGATCCTGGTTTCCAAAACCTGGGTGCACTACCATTCCAGCAGGTTTGTTTACAACTATTATGTCTCGGTCTTCGTAGATGATGTCTAAAGGAATATTTTGTGGTTCAGGTTTTGCTGATATGGGTGGTGGAACATTTATTCTATATTTTGAGTTTAAAATTGTTTTTACTGACGGTGAATTGATAACTTTGTTGTCTTTTTCAACACATTGATTTTCAATCAATGATTTTATCCTATTTCTAGATAGTATTTCATTGGTATTATCATTTATTTTTTCAAAAAGAAAAATATCTAATCTTTTTCCAGATTCACTAATTTCACAAATAAATTCAAAAACCTTTTTCATTTATTATCTCTTAAATATAACTTCAATAATACTAATACTTTTGCTAATAATATTTAAGTTTGAGGAATATAATTCATATGAACAACAAAAAAACCAATGACCAAAATAAATCAGCTGAACTATACCCTAGACTAAATATTAATTTTTTAAAAGTTATCGTTATAGTTCTTGGATTGGCAATCTTTATAATGATTTCTATTATAGTATTAAAGATTTTAAGAGGAGACTTAAATAAGAATAATACTGAATTTACTAATACTTCAGATGACTTTCACTCTGAATATATACTAAAATTACCTAATATTAAATCAATCAAGTCTGTTGCTTTTGATAATGAAAATATACTAATATTTACAGAAGATAACTTATCATCTTCTTTGATTACTATTACTAAAAATAATAAAATTAAAATAATTAAACTACAAAATTCAAATGTAGTTAAGTTCAATAAATTAAAATAATATCTAAAGGTTTTCGATGTCAGTTCAGTATGTTTACACAATTCAGCAATTAAAGAAAGTTTACCCAGGAGGTAAAGAGGTTTTAAAGAACATAAATCTTTCATTCCTTCCGGGAGCTAAAATTGGAGTTTTAGGCATTAATGGATCCGGAAAGTCTAGTCTTATGAAAATAATTGCTGGCATTGATAAAGAATTTTCTGGTGAGGCGTGGCCAGCTGAAGGATTTTCAATAGGGTATCTTCCTCAAGAACCTATATTAAATGAAGAGTGTAATGTAGTTGAGAATGTGATGTCGGGATTAGGTGAAGCAAAACAATTAGTAGATGAATTTAATACTGTCAGTGCAAAATTTTCAGAAGTTGTAACTGATGAAGAAATGAATGAATTAATTAATAAGCAAGCAGAATTACAAGAAAAAATTGATGCTCTTGATGCATGGGATTTAGAAAGAAAAGCTGAAATAGCTATGGATGCTTTAAGACTGCCACCTAGTAATTCATCTGTTAATAATTTATCCGGTGGGGAAAAGAGAAGAATAGCTCTTTGCAAATTATTGTTGTCTTCACCAGATATATTGTTATTGGATGAACCTACAAATCATCTTGACGCAGAAACTGTATCATGGCTGCAACGTTTTCTTCATGACTTTAAGAATACTGTTATTACAGTTACACATGACAGATATTTTTTAGATGAGGTTGCAGGATGGATATTAGAATTAGATAGGGGAAATGGAATTCCTTACAAAGGTAATTACTCAGGCTGGTTAGAGCAAAAAGAAAAACGTCTAGAATTAGAAGGAAAAACTGAAATAGCAAGACAGAAGACACTTTCTGAAGAATTAGAATGGGTAAAATCTTCTCCAAAAGCTAGACAAGCTAAATCAAAGGCAAGATTAAATGCTTATGATGAATTATTTAAAAAAAATAATGAAAAAAGAGATCAGATTAATCAAATCTCAATTCCTTCAGGCCCTCGTTTGGGGAATATTGTAATAGAATCAAAAAATCTTACAAAGTCTTATGAAAAAAAATTATTATTTGAAAACTTAACATTTAATTTACCGCCTGCTGGAATTGTTGGAATTATCGGTCCTAATGGAGCTGGTAAAACAACTCTTTTTAAATTACTTACAGGCCAAGAAGAACCTGATAATGGAAGTATAAGAGTAGGTGAAACAGTCAAAATTGGGTACGTTGATCAGTCGCGTGATAATCTAGATGGAAATAAAAGTGTATGGGAAGAAATATCTGATGGTTTAGATGAAATTGAAATTGGTTCAATGAAAATGAATTCTAGGGCATACGCTGGTTTGTTTAATTTTAAAAGTACTGACCAGCAAAAAAGAGTTAATCAGCTTTCTGGTGGAGAAAGAAATAGGGTGCACTTGGCAAAAGTTTTAAAAATGGGAGCAAATCTTTTGCTTTTAGATGAACCAACTAATGATCTAGATGTTGATACTTTAAGGTCCTTAGAAAATGCTTTATTAGAGTTTGCTGGATGCGCTGTGATAATAAGTCATGATAGGTGGTTTTTAGATAGAGTGGCAACACATATACTGGCTTTTGAAGGTGATAGTCATGTTGAATGGTTTGAGGGCAATTATAAAGCATATGAACAAGACAAAAAATTACGTTTAGGTGCAGATACTAATGAGCCTACAAGAATAAAGTACAAACCTATTTCAAGATAACAAAATTGTATTAATTAGATAATTCTTTCTTTAAGACATCAATTAATGATGAGAATTTACCTTTATTATTTCTTATAATAGAAGTGAATTCATCGTTTTGTGCAACTATCATAGATATTTTTGCAATTTCTATATCAATGATACTCATTTTATTGTCTTCATTCAATAATAATCGCCAAGATACTTGAGTATTATCTCTTTTATTTCCAGGCGCTTTTATGTGGCCGTCAACAAGCAGCATCTTGCTACCTCTCTGTTCAATTTTAGAAATTATATATTCAACATCTTTAAATTCATCAAATCTCTTAGCTGCTAAATTAACTAGATATTTTTCAAATAGGGCAATAAATTCTTCCTTTTCATGAGTTGTTGCTTTTCTCCATGCTGGCATTGACGAAAATTTTGCTATTTGAATAGAATCAAAATATTCATCCAGCAGTTTAGTTAACAATACTCTACCCTGATCAGCATCAGTTTTACCTACCTCAAGTAAAAACTGTATATCTTGCATCATTGTTTCAACATGATATTGAGCCTCATTAAACAATTTTGTATCAGCTTTTAAGTTTGTAAATGTTACTGATGCAAATAAGAAAGCTGCAAGGAAATAAACTAATAAAATAAAAGATGTTTTACTGATTTTGTATAAAAAAAGCATCTACTGCACCACTATTTAAATCTGTATTATTATCATGTGAAAGTTCATCATTAGTATCAGATAGCAATTTTTGAAAGTAAACAGATCTAAATACTGAATATGCGTCGAGGCTATTATACTTTAGTTCATTTATTTGTTCCATATACTCTGCTCTTGTATTAATTGCTTTCAAAGGAAGTTCCGCAGAATTCAATTTTACAACTTTTTCTGTACCTAAAAGATTTAAGGGATCAACAAGTCCGTCTAATACTGTCCCTACTAAACCTCTAAACGTATTAGGACCAATAAAAGGAAGCATTACATATGGTCCTGAGGCAATTTTATAAGTACCTAAAGTTTGATCAAAATCTTCGTAAGTTTTAATTTCATTATTGCCAGTAAGATCATAAAAACCAAGAGTTAAAATATTTACACTAAAGCTAGTAATTAAGTCAAAAGCTTCATCACCCTTTCCTTGAAGCAAAGAGTTAAATGCACTCAGAGGAGTTTTAATCCAATCAAAATGATTGCTTAATGCATTAGTCGCAAATTCTGGCATAACATAGTCATATGCTTTTGCAATTGGTTCAAGAGTATAAGTATCAACAAACATATTAAATGAAAAAACAGCTCTGTTTACAGGTTCAATTGGGTCCCAAGCGTTTGACAAGTTATTAGTATTATTTAGGCTACATGAAGAAAAGAAAACCATTGATAATATTATTAATAATTTTTTTAATAAAGAAAATTGCATAAATAAAACTTAATATATAGAAAATTTATTACAAGTAATTTAGGATTAATATACAATGTAATAATATCTTTTTTCAAAGACGGTTTAAATTTCTCAATATCTTAAAATGCTCCATTCAAATCAATATAATTACCTTCAAGGCTTAAATAAACAGCAACGAATTGCTGTAGAAACGCTTGACGGTCCAGTATTAGTTCTCTCTGGTGCTGGCACAGGAAAAACTAGAGTTTTAACGACAAGAATTGCTCATTTACTAGTCACTGGTAAATCAAAGCCTTGGAATATCATGGCTGTTACATTTACCAATAAAGCTGCGAGAGAGATGAAAGACCGAGTTGGGAGAATAATAGGCCCTTCCTCTGAGCAAGTTCTTATGGGTACTTTTCATTCTTTAGGTGCAAGAATGCTTCGACAGCACTGTGAACTCATTGGTTTAAAAAGCAACTTCACTATAATTGATGTTGAAGATCAAGTTAAACTTTTGAAACAAATTATTAGTGCAAAAGATGTTGATGATAAAAGATGGCCAGCTAAATACTTTTTAAATATTATAAGTAGCTGGAAAGATAAGGGTTTAACTCCAAGTAAAATTACAGACAATCATATTTTTGAACATTCAAATGGATTAATCAAAGACATTTATATTGAATATCAACAAAGACTTTTAAAGAGTAATTGTGTTGATTTTGGAGATTTACTATTGCATCCATTGGAGCTCCTTCAAATGAACAGCGATGTTCTTTTAAAATGGCAATCTAAAATCACACATATTCTTATTGATGAATATCAAGACACTAATACTGCTCAATATTTATGGATAAGATTACTCTGCTCAAAGCATAATAATATTTGCTGCGTAGGAGATGATGACCAATCTATTTATGGATGGAGAGGCGCTGAAGTAAAAAATATTCTGAACTTTTCCAATGACTTTGAAAACTCAAAAGTTATAAGACTTGAGCAAAATTACAGATCCACTAATAAAATTCTAGATGTTGCAAATTGTTTAATAAAAAATAATACAAATAGACTTGGTAAAGATCTTTGGACTGAAAACAATATTGATCAGGATGTGGAAATTTTTAACTCTTATGATAGCTCTGACGAAGCTAGAAAAATTGGAGAGATAATTGAAGATAAAATAAGAGATAAAGTTCATCTCACCGAAATTGCTGTTTTAGTAAGAACTTTTTCATTGCTCAGAGCCATCGAGGAACGATTTATTTCAATAGGTTTGCCTTACAGGGTTATTGGTACTAAATTTTATGATCGTCAAGAAATAAGGGATGCGATAGCATATGTCAGAGTTCTTTGTAATCCATTAGATGATCTTGCATTTGAACGTATTATTAATACTCCACGAAGAGGTATTGGCCCTACAACAATTAAAAAACTTTCAGAGCATGGAAGACAAAATGACATGCAACTTTTTCATTCTGCTGAAAATATAGTTAACTCTGAAATTTTTAATAATCGTACAGTAGAAAAAATTATTCAATTTATAAATCAAATTAAAAAATGGAAGCTTCTAAAGAATGAAAAAAAGCCAATGGATATTCTTGATCAGGTATTAGAAGAGTCATCATATTATGAAATGTGGAAAAATGAAAAATCAGAAGAGGCTGAAACAAGAATAAGCAACCTAAAAGAATTATTAGAAGTAATATCTGAGTTTGATACCTTAGAAGGCTTCCTTCAGCACGTCTCCCTTATGACTGATAATGATGTAGGTAATGAACTCGGAGAAGTTACTTTAATGACACTTCATGCAGCAAAAGGAAGTGAATACCAGGTAGTTTTTTTACCAGGTTGGGAAGATGGTCTTTTCCCCTCATTTAGGAGTTTAGAGCAGGGAGGTGAAGATGGTCTGGAGGAAGAGAGAAGGTTAGCTTATGTTGGTATAACGCGTGCAAAAAAAGAACTATTCTTTTCATATGCATCAAATAGAAGAATTAACGGAATATGGATGTCATCCTTACCATCACGCTTTCTAAAAGAATTGCCAAAAGATATAACTAATAAGATTGATGCTGATGATTACTCAGCATACTCTTTATATGATGAAAATGTTTCATATGATTATACTCAAAAATTTAAAAACCAAGGTTATGGACCTGGCTGGAAAAGAATGTCAGAACTTCAAATAAATAATGTCATAGATAAAAATTTACCTCAATTACAAAAAAATTCTGAAAATGATTTTCAAATAAATAAATTTGTAAAAGGTGAAAGGGTTTTTCATGTTAAATTTGGAATGGGAAATGTTATAAATATCAATGATGACAAACTGGATATTAAGTTTGACAATGCTGGGCATAAAAAAATACAATCTAATTTTGTAAAAAAACAATAATAATGGCTTGTTGGCTATTAGAGTTTGAAACAAAAAAATTAGATGACAAAGCAATCAATTTAATTGAAAATTTAAATAATTTTCAAGCGATTTCATATTCTGAAAGCAATAATATTTTTGAGTACAAAGTTTACTTAAATAAATACGTTACTGAAGAGATATTTTTGAATTTAATTTTTAATAATCCAAGCATAGAAAATTACAAATTTAAAAAAAAGATTAAAATCAAAGTAAGTAATATTAGTGGGATTGATTGGTTACATGAAAATTTTAAATTATTTTTGCCAGTTGAATATAATGATTTTATTTTTTATGGTGATCATTTTAAAGATCATATTAAATATAAGAAAAATAAAATTAGATTAAACTCATCAGATGCATTCGGATCAGGCGCACATCCAACTACTGAAGGCTGTATAAAAGCCATCAAATTTTTAAATAAAAAAATAAAAATAAATTCATTTTTAGATATTGGGACTGGATCTGGAATACTATCAATATGTGCGTCTAAATATTGGAAGAATGCTCAAATATATGGTGTAGATATTGATCAAACATCAATAATACGATCAAGATTAAACATCAAAAACAACAATCTTAAAAGTAAAATTAGATTTGAACTAATTCATCCAAAAACAAATTTGAATTTAAAAAATAAATCAGAATTTGATTTAGTTGTAGCTAATATAATTACGTCAGAACTAAGCTCACTTGCAAAATATATAGAAAAGAAAATTAAAAAAAATGGTTACTTAGTTCTTTCAGGTATTCTAGACTATCAATCAAAAATAATTTTAAGTAAATTTAGAAATTTCAATATTATTTTAAATAAGAAAATATCTATATCTGGCTGGGTAACAATAATTTTAAAAAAAGAAGTTAAATATAATGAAACAAAATACCTATCTTAGTAAATTTAGAAATGCTTTAAAGCTTAATAACCTAGATGCTTATATACAGCCTAGAAGTGATATGTATGGTGGAGAGGAGGTTCCAGATTATGATGCAAGATTAAAATTTTTATCTGGTTTTACTGGTTCTGCAGGAATTGCTGTTATTACTTTGAAAAAAGCTATTTTATTTACTGATGGACGATATACACTCCAAGCTAAAGTACAATTAAATAAATCATGGGAAATACATCCATTGCATTCAAATAACTGGATAGATTGGGTTACAGATCATTTAAACGCAGGTCAGAATATTGGCTTTGACCCATGGCTAGTTACTGCAAGTGCATTTCAAAAATTAAGTGAACAAGTTAAAATCAAAGATATAGCAATAAAGTTGGATAAAAAAAATTTAGTTGATCAGATATGGATAAATAGACCAAAGATTACTCAGAAAGAACCAGTAAGGTGGAAAGATAATTATTTTGCAGTTAACGCAAAAAATAAAGTAAATGACTTATTGGCTGAAATGCAGTTGAGAGACCTCGATGCATTAATAATTACCCAACCTAATCAAGTTTGTTGGCTTCTGAACATTAGAGGAAATAACCTAAAATATACACCATTTTTTTTAGGATTTTTAGTAGTAGAAAAAAATGGTGATTTAAACATTTTTTCTCAATGTGATATAAAATATATCAAAGGTAATCTTCGTAATCATTTATTTTATAAACTGGAGCAATATTTATCTAAATTTAAGAATAAAAATGTTGCAATAAACAACAAAAATTGCCCATCAATTATTTATAATAAGTTAAAACATATAAGCGCAAAAGTCGAAAATAGTTTCTCATTCCTGCAAGAGAAGGCTACTATCAAACATAATAAAGAAATACAGCACATTAGACGTTGCCATATATCAGATGGAGTTGCCTTAGCTAATTTTTTTTACTGGATTGAAAATAATATTAAAAAACAAAAAATTACTGAGTATGACGCTTCAGAAAAGTTAAAAAACTTTAGGGCTGAAAATAAAAACTTTATTTGTGAAAGCTTCCCGACAATTGCAGCTACTGGGAGTAATGGAGCAATAATTCATTACAGGCCAGATGAAAAAAAATCAAAAATAATTGATACAAAAAAATTATTTTTAATTGATAGTGGTGGCCAATATTTAAATGGAACAACAGACATTACACGGACTGTTGCATTTGAAAAACAATCTAGTCAAATAATAAATTACTACACTTATGTTTTAAAAGCCCATATATGCTTGGCAAAATTAGTTTTTAGAAAAGATGCACGTGGAAATGAAATTGATGCAATTACAAGAAAAGCTTTATGGGAACAAGGTATGGACTACAATCACGGAACAGGCCATGGAGTAGGCTATTGTTTAGGTGTTCATGAATTTCCTCCAACTATTTCTAAAACCTCAGATTCAGTCTTAATGATAGGGCAGCTTCTTTCAAATGAACCTGGTTTCTATATACCTCGAAAATTTGGTATTAGATTGGAAAACTTGATATTAGTTAAGAAATTTTCTAATTCTATTAATAACAAATTCTTTTGTTTTGAAACTGTAAGTTTTTGCCATTTCGAAAATACACTTATTAATAAAGATTTATTAGATAACAAAGAAGTTCATTGGTTAAATGATTATCACGAAGCAGTTTTTCAAAAATTAAAAAAATTCCTTTCTCAAGATGTCAGAAAGTGGTTAAGAAACAAAACAAAAAAAATATAATTTAGCTCTCTATTAGAGAAAGCCATTCATCCTCAGACAAAATTTTAATTCCTATTTCAAGTGCCTTATTTTTTTTTGAGCCTGGGCTATCACCTACTATTAGAAAGTCAACGTTTTTAGAAATTGAATTTATAACAATCCCTCCATTATTTTCAGCTATATTCTTTGCTTCTGCACGAGATATGCTTCTTAATGTTCCTGTAAAAACTATTTTCTTACCCGATAATTTTCCTTCAGCTTTTGTTTTCTCAAGTGGTTTAGGATTAAAATAGTTAAGCAAATTATTTATTAAATTTATATTGAATTTATTACTAAAATAGACTTTTAATTCTCTTAAACTTTTCTCACCTATTTGATCAATTTCTAATATTTTATCTGGCTCATTTTGATCAATAGTCTCATCAAAATTGTCTATAATCTCTTTAATCGAGTTGAAATTTGATGCAAGTATTTTAGATGTTTTTTTTCCAACATGCCTTATTCCAAGACTAAAAATGAATTTATCAAGGTAGTTATTTTTTGAATTTTCAATAGACTGAAGTAAATTTCCAATAGATTTTTCACCATAGCCTTTTTCTTTTATAAGATTTTCTTTAAATTTATATAAATTATAAATATCTGAAATCGAGTTAAGAATTCCTTTTTTGAAAAAACTTTCAATTTGTTTTTCACCAAGGCCCTCAATGTTCATTGCATCACGTGAAATAAAATGCTTAATCTTTTCTATTAACTGGCTTTCACAATTATTTTCATTTGCGCAACGAATTACCGCATCTTTTTCAGACTTTATTAATGGTTCTTTACATGAGGGGCATTCATTAGGAAAAACATATTTTTGACTATTATTATTTCTCTTTTCTTTAATTACTTCAAGTATATGTGGGATTACATCACCAGCTCTTTCAATAATTACATAGTCACCAACTCTAATATCTTTTCTTTTTATTTCGTCTTCGTTATGAAGTGTTGCATTTGACACTACAACACCTCCAACTGTTACTTGACTTAAGCGAGCTACTGGTGTAATTGCTCCTGTTCTTCCAACTTGAACATCAATTGCAATTACCCTTGTCTGTGCTTTTTTAGAAGCTAACTTTTGTGCAATTGCCCATCTTGGAGAATTTGAAATATTTCCTAATCTAGCTTGCCATTTGAAATCATTAACTTTATGTACAACACCATCAATATCATAATCTAAATTAGCTCTAAGCATCTCAATATTTTTAAAATTTTCATTTAGTTCTTTTAAATTCCTGTTCTTCTTTGATAATTCATTAGTTTTAAATCCTAAAACTTTCAATATGTGTAAAAGTTCTGATTGGTTTTTAGCAATTTCAGATGATGAAAAACCAATTGCATAGGCGAAAAATTTTAAATTTCTTCCTTTTGTGATATTTGAATCTTTTTGACGAATAGAACCAGCTGCAGCATTTCTTGGGTTTGAAAAAACTTTTTCGCCAATTGTAATATTTAATTCATTCAAAGTTTTAAAATCACTTTTTTCCATAAAGATTTCTCCCCGAACCTCTAATTCACTTGGATAGTTATTTTTTAAACTTTTAGGAATATTATCAACCATTCTAACATTCTCAGTAACATCTTCACCAAATTCACCGTCTCCTCTGGTGATTGCTTGTTGAAAGAGACCATTGGTATACCTTAATGATATTGATAAACCATCAATTTTAGGTTCAGAAAAAATTTCAATCTCTTGTCCTTCATTTAAATTAAGATACCTTTTTATTCTATTTATAAATTCAAACACATCATTTTCATTAAATGCATTATTAAGAGAAAGCATTGGTAATTTATGTTTAACTTTTTTAAAATTTGATGAAGGTTGAAAGCCAACTTCATTTAAAATACTTTTGCTATTTTCAAGAAAAGAATATTTCTTTTCTAGATTAATTAGTCTTAATTTGATTTTATCGTATTCTAAATCTGAAATTTCAGGTTGATCTAATCCGTGGTAAAGGTAGTTATGCTTCTTAATCTTACTATTTAAGTCGGTCCACTCTTTTTCAATCATCTTTTTTTTATTGTCAGATTGAAAATTATCCATTTAATAACTTCATAGCTGCTGCTTTTGCCTCTAATGATATAGTTTCACCTGATAGCATTCGTGCAATTTCATTTATTCTTTCAGAGGGGGAAATTGAATTACACGTAGTTGTCAATTTATCGTTATTGTTAACCTTTTCAATTAAAAAATGATTTTGACCTTTTGCTGCTACTTGTGGGGAATGTGTAATTACTATAACCTGATTGGATTTGCTTAAGTTTAATAGCCTTAAGCCAACAGCATCTGCTGTATTCCCACCAACACCACTATCAACTTCATCAAAAATTAATGTATTAGATTGATTTGAGCTAGCTAGTACAACTTTTATTGCAAGTAAAAATCTTGAAAGTTCGCCACCAGATACAGTTTTTGATAATGGCATTAATTCCTGTTTTGGATTTGTAGTTATATAAAAAATTATTTCATCAGCACCATTTTCATTCCATTCAGATTCAATTTTCTCCCTAATAACTGTTTTGAAATTAGCTGTCTCAAGTTTTAAATGTGGAAGTTCATTATTTATTTTTTCATCTAATTTTAAGGCTGTGCTTATTCTTATATTTCTGAGATCAAAGCAACCCTCTTTATATTCATTATATTTATTTTCAAAATCTCTTTCTAATATATCAAGTGTGTTATCTTTAGAACTGGAACTTTGAATTTTATTTTTTAATTCAATATAAAATTCAAAGAGTAAATTAGGTTCACAATTTATTTTTCTTGATAAATTTCTGATTTTATAAAGTCTACTATCAATATTATCTAATTCTTGAGGATCAGTGTTAAGTGTATTTTGAAAATGTTGAAGCAGATGATTGCCTTCCTCTAATTCATTTAAAGCTCTTAATAAAGTTTCAATAATTTCATTTATTTGTTGGTTTTTAGTGAAGTTAGTTTTTTCTAGAGAATTCAAAATATTATTAATTCTTTTTATGACTGAGTCTTCACCATTGAGTTTGCCTAAAGAATCATTTACAGCATTTATAATTTTTGTAGAGTTTGAAATTAGTGACCTTCTTTCGACTAACTCATTTTCTTCATTTTGAAGTGGTTTTATATCCTCAAGCTCGTTTAAAATCGATTTATTTAACTCAAGCTCTTTTTCATAATTTTCATAATTTAATTTAAATTCTGAAAGCTTTTTTTTTGCCTCAAGCATTCTTTCATATTTCAATTTAGTATTATTTATTTGGGGTTGATAATTCCCAAATTGGTCAAGAAAATTAATATGATTTAGTGAATTTAAAAGAGTATGATTATCAAATTGTCCCTGAACTTCAACTAGTCCTTGGCCTATTTCATTAAGTTCATTAAGTGAAACAGGGGAATTATTAATATAAGCTTTTGAAATACCTTTATTAGAGATTGTTCTTTTTAAAACAAGATTGCTCTCAAATTTAATATTTTTTGTTGATAAAAATTTTTTTACTGGATGATCATCTTTAAGTATGAAATTAGCTGTCACAATTGCTAAATCCTCATTATTTCCTATTAAACTAAAATTTGCTCTCGATCCAAGTGCCAGTCCTAATCCACCTAATAAAATTGATTTTCCAGCGCCAGTTTCTCCAGTAAATACATTTAATCCACTATTTATGTCGATTTTAATTTCATCAATAAGAACAATATTTTTTATATAAATGTTTTTGAGCATTAAAAATTTGTAATATTCCTTGTATTATTTATTTGCTTTTAATTCATTTAAAAGATCCATTGGTATTTTATCCGACCAAGTAGAATCTGGAAAATTATATTTTAACACAGAAGCTGTTCTGATAGCTTCATTTTTAGTTCCTAGTGATAAATAACATTCAGTTAAACGTAATAAGGCTTCAGGTGTTTGATCAGTAGTTTCAAATTCAGTAATTACTCTTTGAAATCTCTTTATTGCTGCAGCAAAATGACCTTGTTTTTGATAATATCTTCCTACAGACATTTGTTTTCCTGCTAAGTTACTCCTGGCTAGTTCAATTTTTAGCTTTGATTCACGTGCAAACTCACTATTAGGAAATTTTTTTATTAAATTTTCAAAAGCCTCTTTTGCATTTTGAGTCATTATGGTGTCTCGTTCAACATCAAAAATTCTTTCATAGTAGCTCATAGCTTTTAAATATAAAGCATATGGAACTAATTCATTCTCCGGATGATTTTTAACAAAGCTATCAGCCATGTTTATAGCGGAATCATACTTATTACTTTCATAATAAACCCAGGCCATCATTACTTTAGATTTTGTTGCCCAAATGGAATAAGGATAATCTAATAAAATACTTTCAAAAGCTTCATTTGCATCCTCAAATTGTTTTTTGTTAGCACTTGTTATGGCTTTTTCATAAATTAATTTGGCCGTTGATTGGGATAAATCTATATTTTTTGTATTTGAGCATCCAATCAAAAAAAATACTAATAATAGGTATAATAAATTATGTATAATGTTAGTTTTCATTTTTATTATTTTAGACTAACAAATCAAAAAATAAAATTAATTTTATATAAAAGAAAAAAATTATGCTATTGCAGCAATTTTTTCCTCTGTATTATCATGGTTTTGAATTTTTGGCTTTTGATATTTTTTAAAGCACCAATTTTCATTATTGGAAAATAATGCATGCATTAATTTATTATTTAATTCATGGCCAGATTTATAACCATTAACCATTCCATTAATTCTATAGCCAGCCATAAAAATATCCCCTAAACAGTCTAATACTTTATGTCTTACAGGCTCATTATGATACCTTAGACCGCCATAATTTATAACACTGTTACCATCGAATATTAAAGCATTACTCTCTGAAGCGCCTAAGGCTAATCCTTTTTTGATAAGCATAGATGCATCTTCCTTAAATCCATAGGTTCTTGCATTCATCAAATAATTTTCAAATGTTTCATCTAATAATTCAAATGAATATGATTGTGAATTAATAAGTTCGCAATCATGTTGTATCTCTATATTAATTTTTAGGTTGTCATAAGGTTCAATCGAAATATATCTATCATTTTCATTTATAGATATTTTTTTTAAAACTTGTATAACTTTTCGTTGTCCTTTCAAATATTTTAGCCCCATTTTTTTAAATGCTTGAATATAGTTTGATGACGAGCCATCTAAAATTGGAAGTTCAGAGCAGTCAACTTCAACAAGAGCATTATCAATTCCAAACCCTATAAATGCTGCCATCAAATGCTCAACAGTAGATATAGATAAGTTATATTCATTGCTTAATTTAGTGCACATCATTGTATCAGATACAAAGTTATAATTTGCCCTAATAATATTATTATAATTTTTATCAATTCTTTTGAAAATAATTCCAGTATCCTCTTCAGCTGGTTTGATTTTCAAATTAGATACAATACCTTTATGAAGACTAATTCCAGAAAAATTAATTGAATTGTTCAAAGTTGTTTGTAAAGAACTATTTTTTATCATTTATAACCTAATTCTAATTCACCTTTTATATAATAGATTTAGGTGAATTAGAAATGACATTTAGTTACGAAATGTTACAGTCAGCTAATTAACTTGTCTTCTTAAGAATGCTGGAATTTCTAATACTTTATCGTTCTCACTAGATAAAATATCTAATTCACTTGAATTTTTTTCATTTTCATTTTTGAGATTTTTAATTTTCTCTGTACTTTCTAAACTTGGCTCCTTAAAAACCTTTGTTTTTTCAGCACCCCCTTTTTTTGTCCAGAAACCTGAAATTCTATTAATTATACTATTTTCATTGTCTTGTTTATCTGTATTCAATGAATTTAATTTTGCATTATAGTTTTCAGTGTTATCAATTTCACTTACATCAAAAGTTTTTTTAGGAATAAAAATTTCTTTGGATTGTTCTAGATTATGATCTTCTAAGTTTAATTCCAAATTATCATTTCCATCATCTAAGTTTTTAATTTCAAGTGTTGCTTCACTTTGATTTAAATCTTTATTATTTTGACTTTCATGATCTAAGTTTTTAATGTCAACTGTTACTTCACTTTGATTTAAATCTTTATTCTTTTGACTTCCATTATTATCTTTTGAAACTGATGAATTTTCTTTTTGAATTTCCTTAAATTTTATTTCATCACAAGAACTGTCTTTTTCTTGCTCAATGTCATCTGCATGATATTTGACTTCTGACTTTGAAAAATCGGCATCAGATAACTTTCTATTTAAAGATGGCTGTTCGTCCTTTTTTGCAAATAAATTATGAACTTCACTATTTTCATTTTCAGTAATTTCATTAGTTGAAATTCCTGTAGCTACTAGTGAAACTCTTATAGAACCGTTTAAACTCTCATCCAAAGCTGATCCAAAAATTATATTTGCATTAGCATCAATTTCTTTTCTTATTCTATTTGCAGCTTCATCAACCTCAAACAAAGTCATATCTGATCCACCAGTTATATTAATTAAGACCGCATTAGCTCCCCTCATACTAGTTTCATCAAGAAGCGGATTATTAATTGCTGTATCAGCTGCTTCAACAGCTCGATTTTCTCCTGATGCTTCACCTGTGCCCATCATGGCTTTTCCCATTTGACTCATAACAGTTTTAATATCAGCAAAATCTAAATTAATCATGCCTGGTTTAACCATTAAATCTGTAACACCGCAAACGCCTTTGTGAAGAACATTGTCAGCAATACCAAAAGCCTCAGCAAAACCAGTTCTTTCATTGGCAAGTCTGAAGAGATTTTGGTTAGGTATCACTATAAGAGTATCTGAAAATTTTTGTATTTCCTTTATGCCATCTTCTGCCACTTTTTTTCTGTGAGAGCCTTCAAAATCAAATGGCTTTGTTACGACACTTACTGTTAGTATTCCTTTTTCTTTTGCAGCTTTAGCTATTACTGGTGCAGCACCTGTTCCAGTTCCGCCTCCAAGTCCTGCGGTTATAAATACCATGTTACTATCATTTAATTCTGATAAAATATCTTCAATTGACTCTTCAGCAGCTGACTTGCCAATCTCAGGTACTGATCCGGCACCCAAACCTTGAGTAATACTGATGCCAAGTTGTATTTTCCTTTTTGCAGTAGAATTTGCTAAAGCTTGGCCATCTGTATTGGCAACAACAAAGTCCACACCCTCTAAATTTGACTCTATCATATTATTAACAGCATTGCCGCCGGCTCCACCGACACCAATTACTGTAATTTTAGGTGTTAATTCCTGCATATTATCTGGTATTGCAATGTTAAGCATAATAGTCTCCTATAAAAAAAGTTAAAAGTTTTATTATTTCAGATTTCTTTTTTGATCTGATTAAATTAATGCAAAAAATCATTAACATTAAATTTCTCTAAACATTTGTAGCCATCCATCTATAAAGTTTTTGAAATGAATTTAATTTTTCATTTAAATTGATATTTCTATTCAAAGAGTTGCTTTTATTTATTGATAATAAAGCTCCAATTACTGTAGCAAAATTAGAAGTGCAGGCTGCATCAGGAAGACCATTTAATCTTACTGGTAAGCTTACCCTGGTATATCTTGAAAGCAAATTTTTAGATATCTCTTCCAAGCCAGTAATTTGAGAGGCTCCACCTGTGAAAACAGCTTTAGTTTTAAGAAAATGATCGAACTTTTTAATTTTTAAATGTTTTTCTATAATCTCGAAAATTTCAGAAATTCTAGCCTTTATAATTTCATTAATAATGCCTATTGAGACTGTTTGATATGCATCTGTATTGCTTTGATCTTGGCTAGCTATATTTATTTGCTCATTAGAAGAAAAGGTTGAATTATATAAGTTACCATGTAGAACTTTAATTCTCTCTGCTTCTTTAATTGTAGTAGAAAGACCAGATGCTATATCATTTGTAATATTGTGCCCACCTAATGGTATATCAAAAGAATAAATTAAACTGTCTTCATAAAAAATACCAACACTAGTTGTGCTTGCTCCAAAATCAATTAAAGTACAGCCAAGTCTCAATTCCTCCTTATTTAAACTGCTAAATCCATTTGAGTAGGTTGAAGAGATAAAACTCTCTATTTCAATATGATTCCTTTCAATTATTCTAGCAATATTGCTTAATGTTGATTCACTTATACTACATATGTTTACTTCCCCTTTCAATATATGTCCTACCATGCCCTTTGGATTTTTTATTGACGAACTTTCGTCAATAAAAAATTTTACAGGTATTGCATGAAGTAACTTTAAATTTGGTGAAGTGGCATTATGTATACAGTCACTTATTAGTTTTTGAATTTCATTGTCAGTAATTTCACCATTCACTATAGGTGTTTCAGAATTATGTAAAATTGATGATTGTTTGCCCCCATTAAAGACTATATGTGCTTTATTAATTGAAACTCCAGCCATTTTTTCTGACGAAGAAACTGCTTTAGCAATACTTGTAGAAAGATCTTCTATATTTGTAACATTTCCTAATCTAAAACCATTTGAGATATTTTGACTATTGCCAATAACTTCATATTTATGGTTTTGCTCATTTATTTTTGCAATTAAGCAAGTGATTTTAGATGAACCAATATCAATAACTGTAATTAAATTACTTAATTTATTTGATTTAAATAAGCTAAACATGATTAAGTGCTTCTTTCTGTAATATAATTTTCTGATGGTTTTATAATGAGGTATCCACTTTTTCTTAAATCTATAACGTTTATTTCTCTTGATAGAAGAGACTCTGATCTATCCATTTCAGATAATTTAGCCCAAGCCTCAGATGGATTTTTTTCTGGTAATTTTATTTCTACACCGCTTCTTAAAGAAACATCCCATCTTCTTTTGCCTATATAGCTAATCGCCCAAACTTGATGAAAAAGGTTTGGTTCAGAACTAAGGATATTGAGCATTTTAGCAGCATGTTTTTCAGCACCTAAACCATTTATGACAGGAAGATAATTAAAATTTCCATTATTTACCGAAATTTTCTTACCTTCTGAAGAAATTATAATATGCTTGTCTTTAGTTTGAAGAAGAGCAAAAGGTTTATATTCTTCAATTTTAATAATAAGTGTATTTGGCATTCTTCTTTCAACAATTACATCTTTGACCCAGCCGATAGACAGAATTTTTTCTTTTAATAAAGAAACATTAATATTAGTCATTGAGGTTTCGTTATTTAATTCAAGCGCTTCCAGTAAAACAGATTTGTTTATATTTTCTCTTCCAATAACATGTATTTCTTTTAATTTTGTAGATTGCTTTATGTCTAAATTCTTAGAAATAAAATTATCAAAATCCATAAATAATAAAAAATTTGAGCTTGATAAAATTATGTAAGAAAACAATATTGGACCTAAAATTACTAGCAAAAAAATTTTAATAAAACCTCTTGTAAAAAGTGATTTTGGCTGATGAAAAGCAACATCTTTTTCCTTGTTATTATAAAAATATGGAACCCTTAATCGCATCTAGCCACCTCCATAATTAATTTAATTAGTTCAAGAAATGAAATCCCACAATATTCAGCTTGCTCTGGTATTAATGAGGTTTCTGTCATTCCTGGATGAGTATTTATTTCAAGCATGTAAAGTTTGTTTGTAACTTGATCAAATCGAAAATCAGCTCTAATTACTCCTCTGCAATTCAAGAAGTTATATGATTTTTCAGCCCAACTTAACGCTAATTGACGGATTTTTTCTGGAATTTCAGCTGGGATAATATGCTTTGAACCATTTTTTATATATTTTGATTTATAATCATAAAAAGTATTTTTTTCTGCAATTATTTCTGTAACACACAATGACTTACCATTTAAAACGCCAACTGTTAGTTCTTGGCCGTTAATAAATTCCTCAGCGATGAGATCATTTGGATTAACCCATTCAGAAGATAAAATATTCTCTTTATAATTTTCTGGAATTATTTTGACGCCAATGCTTGAACCTTCTGAATTAGGTTTAATTACAAAACTTTCATTATAATTAACTGGTAATAAATATTTACCTGTTCTCAAATTAATGGGCTTTGGAAAAGCTATTCCGTTTTTGGATAAAATCTCCTTTGTTATTTTTTTATTAATTGCTATGCTAGAGGCCATAACACCAGAATGCGTATATGGGATTTTTAAACAATTTAAAAGGCCAGGTATTGAGCCATTTTCACCTAAATAGCCATGCAATGCATTGAAACATTTACTTACTTTGCTATCTATTATTTTCGAAATAAATTGATCTTTTATATCAATCTCAACTATTTCATATTTTAACTCTCTTAAAGCAAACAAGCATGCTTCAGCAGTCTTCAAAGAAACTTCATTTTCACTATTTAGACCACCTTTCAAAAGAGCTATTTTATTCATGATTAATCTCATTTTCTATTTCATTTCCAATTCGAATAATTTCCCATTCCAAATTTATTCCAGATTTTTTAAGCACTCTTTCTTTTACAATATTTCCTAACTTTTCAATTTCACTTGAATTTGCTTTCCCAGTATTAATAAGAAAATTACAATGCTTTTCAGATACTTTAGCGTTTCCTAAAGTAAGGCCTCTACATCCTGCGGCATCAATAAGTTCCCAAGATTTCATTTTATAAGGATTTTTAAAAGTCGATCCGCTAGTTAATTTATTAATTGGCTGATTGTTTTTTCTATCTTTCATAATTTCTTTCATCTTAGATCGGATTTTATGACTTTCAGATTTTTCTCCTCTCAAGTTGCACGATAAGAATAACCAATCATTGGGTGTATTGCTCTTTCTATATTCCATTTCTAATTCATCTGAATTTATTTTGAAGACAGATCCTGAGTAATCAATAACTTCAACATCTTGTAAAATATCTTTAATTTCCATTCCATAAGAACCTGCATTCATTTTAATGCCACCACCAATTGTCCCTGGAATTCCAATGAGAAACTCAAGACCTGTAATTCCATATTTTGATGCTTCTCTAGATATCGTCATGTCTAATGCACCACATTCAGCATATAAACTTGAATCAAATGGTTTTATTGAATTTACTTTTTGCGTTGATATAACTATCCCTGGAATCCCTCCATCACGAATTAGAAGATTCGACCCTGCACCTATAACTGTTTTGGGGTATTTAATTGGGCATTTTTTTATAAATCTTATTAAATCATCTTTATTTTCAGGGATAAAAAGCATTTGAGCTGGACCACCAACTTTAAACCAAGTTAAATTAGCTAAAGGGTAGTTTTCTCTAAATTCCCCATTTAAATCATGATAAAATTCAGAAAATTTTTTCATTCTTTAGTCCTGAATTATTAAGTTGATGGACAATTGTCTCAGACCATTTGGTGATACTTCCTGCACCTAAAAAGATAACAACATCATTAGGTTTTGCTACAGAATGTATTTTATCACAAATTTCATTTTCATTATTGATAATTGAAACATTGTTATGCCCAAAATCTGAAATTCCTGAAGCAAGAGTTTCTTTATTAAAATTTTCTATTTCACTCTCTCCAGCTGCATAAACATCTGTTATAAATACATAATCTGCATTGTTAAAACATTGACAAAACTCATCAAAGAGATCTTTCAATCTCGAATACCTATGCGGTTGAAAAATTGCTATCAATTTATTTTTACTTGCTAAAATTCTTCCTGAACTAAGGGCATAAGTGATCTCAACAGGATGGTGCCCATAATCATCTATAATTTTTATTCCATCTTTGGTTACTCCTTTGCTTTCAAAGCGTCTTTTTATACCTTTAAAATTATTTAGAGTATTCCTGATACTGTTTTCTGAAATACCCATTTCAATAGCAATACATATAGAAGCTAGACAATTTAAGACATTATGCTTTCCAAGCATAGGTAAAGTAATCTTTTTCCATGTTTCAGCCGTAGATAGTATTTTGTTGGATACAACAACGTCAAAACTTGTGTGATTGTCAAAATATTCTATGTTTGCCGCTTTGACATCAGCTGTAGTTGACAAACCATACGTTAATAATCTTCTATCTTTATTTAATGGGATTAATTTTTGGACTACTGGATGATCGATACATAAAACTTTAAAACCATAAAAAGGAATAGAAGAAACAAATTTATTAAATGCATTTTCAAGATTTTCAAATGAGCCATGGTAATCTAAATGCTCACTATCTATATTTGTTACAACAGCCACTGTAGGAGTAAGTTTAGAGAATGAACCATCACTTTCATCTGCTTCTACAACCATCCATTCCCCTTTTCCAATTTTTGCATTACTCTTCCAATTATTAATAATTCCTCCATTAATAACTGTTGGGTCAAAATCAGCTCCATCTAATAAAGATGCAACCAAAGATGTTGTTGTTGTTTTTCCATGTGTTCCAGCTATTGCGATTGACCACTTAAGCCTCATTAGTTCACATAACATTTCTGCTCTGTGTACTATTGGTATTTTCTTGCTTTTAGCTTCAACAAGTTCAAAATTATCTTTTGAAATTGCTGTAGAGACTACAATTATCTGAGCGCCACTTACGTTTGTTTTTTTGTGCCCTATAAAGACTTCAATGCCTAAATCTTTTAATCTTTTTGTATTGCTATTTTCTGCTATATCACTCCCAGAAACTTTGTATCCAAGTTCATTTAGAACTTCAGCAATGCCTGACATCCCAATGCCACCAATGCCTATAAAATGTATTAAACCAATTGATAGTGGCAGATTACTCATTAATTAATTTCCTTGTTTGTTAATAAAATCAATTCAATTAAGTTTTTTGCAGCATCTTTTTTATATATAGACTTTGCATTAATAGACATTTCCCTTAAAAAAGATTTATTAGTCAAAACCATGTTTAGTTTCTCTGAAAGGCTTTTTTCACTAAAATCTTTTTGCTCAAATAAAATACATGCATTATTATTTTTCAGTTCATAAGCATTTTCTCTTTGATGATTGTCTAAAGAATTAGGTAATGGTATTAAAAAGGATGGTTTTCCTGAGGCAACAATTTCAGTTATAGTTGAGCCCCCTGATCTAGATATGATTAAATCAGCTTTTTTGAAAATTTCATAAATTTTATCAAAATAATTCGAAACTGTAAATTTTATGCCTAGCTCAGTATATATTTTTTTTAGAGCTTTTTCTTCGTTTTCTCGGCATTGCTGATAAATATATATTTTATTTTTTATTTTTTTTGGGAGACTTTTAATCGCCTTTGGCACAACTTCTGAAAATACACTTGCACCTTGGCTGCCACCTATTATTAATAAAACAAATTTTGATTTATCAATACTTGAACGACTATATCGAAGGTTCTCAAAGTCTCGAGATACTGGATTACCAGTCAAAACAAATTTTGGATTTTTTAAATTTTCTTTTAAATTGAATGATAGAGCAACTTTATTGCAAAATAATGAACAAAATTTATTTGCTCTGCCTAAAATTTTATTTTGCTCGTGAATAATTGAAGGAATATTCAAAATTTTAGCAGCAAGAATAATTGGAACTGAAGTATACCCGCCAAAACCAATAACAAGGTTTGTTTTTGATCGATACAGATAATAAGTAGACTGCAAAATTCCAAAAAATATTTTTAACATATTAATTATTTTAGTGAAGCCTTTTGTAGATGGAGACCCAGATAAAACAACGTAGTGAGATATTGACTTTAGCAAGCTTGAACCTCTCACATCGGTGATAAATATTGGTTTAATGTCATGGTTTTCAAAATTTGAAGCCAAAGCTAATGCAGGAGATATATGCCCCCCTGTACCACCACATGCCAACCCAATATTTATAACTGATTTAGTCATTGCTATAATTTGATTGGCGTCTTGTGAAAGCCAATACAATCCCCATTGCAATTGATGATGAAATTAATGAAGATCCACCATAACTTATAAAAGGTAGTGTCATTCCTTTAGTTGGAATAAGATTTAATGTAGAAGCCATATGAACCAGAGCTTGAAGGCAAAACTGAAATATAATACCACTACAAGTCAAAAATAAAAAAATTTTGGAAGTAGAACTAGATAACATCATGCCTCTGAGGAAAATTAAAAAATAAGTAATAATAATAAGACTACAACCTAAAACCCCAAGTTCTTCTCCAGCTACTGCAAAAATAAAGTCAGTATGGCTATCAGGGAGCTGCTTACTAACAACTCCTTCTCCAAAACCTTTTCCAATAAGGCCACCATTAATAAATGCGTCTAATGATTTGCTTACTTGAAAGCCTCCACCATCCAAAAATCCATCAACTCTAATTTTCACGTGTGAAAATAAAAAGTAACTAGAAATTGCTGATAGCAAAATTGCAGTTAATATCAATGAAACAAGTAACATTGAAACGCCAGAAATATAAATTTGAAAAAGCCAAGTAGAGGCTAAGACAAAGCTCATACCTACATCAGGTTGCAATAAAAGTAGAATGAGAAATACAAATAATAAAAAAAGTGAAAAAACCCAAGATCGGGTATTTTTATCGTTAACCCAGATAGCTAATAACCAAGCATTAATAAGTGCAAATGATGGTTTTATTAGTTCTGATGGTTGTATTGAAAATCCAAAAAATCTAATCCATCTGGTCGCCCCATTTGTTTCAATGCCAAAAAAATTTAAATAAACTAAACACAAAAAACTAAAAATTAATAACATAAAACTGAAACGTTTTATCGTTGATATTTCTTGAATTGAAATAATGATCATTAAAGGAATTGAGATGCATAAAAATGTTATTTGTTTTTCTAGAAAATGATACTCGGCAAGCCCTTTTTTTATTGCGACTGGGGAGCCTGCTGACATTAAAATCATAATTCCCCCAATTATCAGCAAAATAACTAATCCCATCAATTTGTGATCAACAGTCCACCACCATAAACTTACCTTGCTTCTGTCGGTTCTATCTAAAAACATCATATTAAAGCTCCCATATTTCTGATATAAGAGATTTAAATGCATTACCTCTATTTTCAAAATTTAGAAATTCATCAAAACTTGATGCAGCTGGAGATAAAAGAACAGTAATTTCATTACTTTTGTTCAATGTTTCTTTAAAAATTTCTTCTAAAGCATTAGTCAAATTGTCTGAGATAGTACAATCTATTTTGGAATTTAATGTTTCAAAAAAATCTTTTTTACTTTTACCAATTAAATAACATTTATTGACATTTTTAAGATGCTTTAAAGTTGCTTTAACACCGTCTGTTTTTCCTATACCACCAGCAATCCAATAAATATTTCTATATTTTTCTAAAGCATTGATAGTTGCTTCAGCATTTGTAGCTTTTGAATCGTTTATAAATGTAATATTGTTTTTTCGATAGCAAAACTCTAATCTGTGAGGTAATTCATTAAATGATTTTATTGCTTGAATAGATTTATCTTTTTTAACTCCAAATTCTTTTAATAATTGTATTATTGTTAAATGGTTTTCGTTATAAAATTTATTTTCAAGTATTGTTTGAAGATGTGAAATATCATTTTTTAAAACTTCAATGACTTTGATTTTATTTTTATAAAATAATTCACAAGCTTTTTTGGTTAGATTATTTGTATTCGATACAACTATAGGCGCACCTTCCTTTAAAAAGCCCGCTATTTTTAATTTTGAATTGAAATAGTTGTTTAAGTTTCCATGCCAATCTAAATGATCTGGGGTTATGTTAAGTAATATTGCGCCATCTAATTTTAAGTCACTGCAAGTTTCAAGTTGAAAAGAGGAAAGCTCAAGTATTATAAAACCATTTTCCCCAGGATCATTTATTGAGGTAGCAGCTTCTCCAATATTTCCTGCTACTTTGGTCTTAAATCCATTAAAATTTAAAATATGTCCAAGTAGAGCTGAGGTTGTAGATTTTCCATTAGTGCCAGTTACTCCTATTACTTTAGCTTTAGGTTGAGAGTTAGCAAAAACATCAATTTCGTTAATGATGTCTACTTTAAGTGATTCAGCTTTTTTAATAACTGGATGATTTAGAGAGATGCCTGGAGAAACAACAATTTTATTTAATTTTGCCCATGGCCATTTGTCAGGTTCTATAACTTTAGGGTCATTTGAAATATTATCATCATAGGCATATATTTTACCCCCCCCAGCTTTTAAGCTATTTAATGCAGATTTTCCTGAAACCCCTAATCCTAATAATCCTATTTCTTTATTTTCAAAGTTTTTTGGTATCATCATTTTTATCTCAATTTCAGTGTTGATAAGCCAATAAGGGCCAAAATAACTGCAATTATCCAAAATCTAATAACTATTGTTGACTCTTCCCATCCTCTTTTTTCAAAATGGTGGTGAAGAGGGGCCATAAGAAAGATCCTTTTTCCTGTTAACTTAAAATAACCAACTTGTAAGATTACAGAAATTGTTTCTACAACAAAAAGGCCTCCAATTATGACTAATACTAGCTCATGTCTAGTAGCTACACTGGATATACCTATAACACCTCCTAGAGATAATGAACCAGTATCACCCATAAAGATTTCAGCTGGTGGAGCGTTAAACCATAGAAAACCTAATCCTGCACCAAATAATGCACCTAAAACAATTGCTATCTCACCAACCCCAGGCACATAATTTAATTGTAGATATGAAGAAAAATTTATATTTCCAACTAGATAAGCTATTAAAGCAAAACATGAAGCAGCAATCATGACAGGTACAATTGCTAATCCATCTAATCCATCAGTCAAATTTACAGAATTAGAAGAGCCTACCACAACAAAAATTGAGAATGGTATAAAGAAATACCCTAAGTTAATAAAGGTATCTTTGAGAAATGGTATTGCTAATCCACTCAAAATATCTGGAGGGGAGGCTTCTATTATTGACATAATTGCTGGTAATGCAATTAATATTTGCAAAGATAATTTTATCTTTCCATTTAAACCTGAAGAGGAATTCTTTGATAGTTTGATCCAATCATCAATTATTCCTACTGAACCAAAACCTACCATTATTAGGAGTACAGTCCAAACAAATTGGCTATCAAGTTTCATCCATAGAATTGAAGAGCCCAGGGAAGCACAAAGTATTAAAATACCTCCCATCGTAGGTGTCCCCTTCTTTTTGATTATATGGTCAGATGGCCCATCCATTCTTATTGGTTGACCTTCTTTTTGAAAATTTCTGAGTGTTTTAATTAAAAAAGGGCCTAAAATAAAACTTATAATCAAAGCTGTAAGTATTGCGCCACCAGTTCTAAAAGTTATATATTTAAAAACGTTGAAAAATTGGAAATTTTCAGCAAATGGGAATAGAAATTCATACAGCATAGTTCTGTTCCCTAGTATGAATATTATTATCTAAATTCAATTTTTTGAAAAAATTAATTATTGCTGAAGTGATCAAATTTAAATTCATGCCATTTGAACCCTTTATCAATACAAGGTCATTGTTTTTGATCAGATCAGGGATTTCCTTCTCTGCTTTATGAGAGCTTTTAAAACATATGCAATCAAAATGACTATTAATTTCTTTAGAGATTTCTGTCATTGCTTCTCCAATAAATATAACCAGTCTTGGATTTGTTTTTTTTATAATAGGGATTAATTTTTTATGCTCTTGTGCTGAAAATTTTCCTAACTCAAGCATATCTCCTAAAATCAAAAGTGGTTTAGAAAGGGATAAATTTCTTAGCGATGATAAAGCAGAAGAGGTTGATTCATAGCTTGCATTATAGCTGTCATCAACAATTGTAACTTTTGATCCAGATGGATGATTTAAATAGTATATTTTACCTCTTCTTTCTTCTGAATTAAAAACTGATAAACTTTGATCTATTTCTTGATTAGTTAGTCCTAAAGTTTTTGTTGCTAAAATTGCTGTGGCTGTATTTAAAATATTATGATTTTGATGGCTGTTAATCTTAAAAGATAATTTTTCACCCATAATAGAAACAGTTACCTCAATTATATTGTATCTATTCCTTTTACTAATTATGAAACAGTCATGATTACTATCTGTTCCGAAAAAAAACAAATTTTTAAGCCCATGATTTTTAGCTTCGGATTTAAGAATATCTATATACTTACTTTCACCTGGAAGAATAACAATACCATCCTTTTTCATGCCGTAAAAAATCTCTGATTTTGCTATTGCTATTTCAGATAAATTGTTAAAGTTTCCAAGATGTGAGCCTCCAATATTTGTTATTATTGAAATATCGGGTTTCGTTAAATTTGATAGATATTTAATTTCATTTGGAAAAGACATTCCCATTTCTTGAATTACGAATTTAGCATTTTTTGGTATTTGAGAAATACTTAAAGGAACACCAATTTTATTATTATAATTACCTTCATTTGCATAACAATTGAATTTATTATTTAAAATAGAAAAAAGATAATTTTTTACGGTTGTTTTCCCAACACTACCGGTAATTGCTATTAGCTTTGATAAGCTGACCTCTCTTCTATTTACCCCAAGCATCTCAAGTGCTTTATACGTGTCATTTACTCTAATAATATTTTTATTATCATGCTTTATTTTATATTCGTTATTGACTACAACTGCTATGGCACCATTTTCAAAAGCGTGATTTATAAATTTATGTCCATCTACCTTTTTACCTTTTAATGCAAAGAAGACACCCCCCTTTTTAATAGATCTCGTGTCTATAGAAATACTATTTGCCTGCCAGGAACTATTACTCAATAACTTTCCATTAACTGCTTCACAAAGCTCACGTGAATTCCAAAGCACCATTTATTTATGCCTTTTATTTTCTATGACGTCTTGGCAAAATTTAAAATCGTCATGTGGCATTTTCTGAATTCCGTAAATTTGATACTTTTCATGACCTTTGCCAGCTATAATGACAATATCGCCCTTATGAGACATATCTAAAACTTTTAAAATCGCTTTTTTTCTATCTGCGATTTCAATTAAATTATCTTTATTCTTAAGCTTTCCTCTTATTATTTCACTTCTAATTTGTTTTGGGTCTTCATTCCTAGGATTGTCGTCGGTGATAATTGCCTTGTATGTATATTTACTTGCTATACGGCCTATAATTTTTCTTTTTTGATTGTCTCTGTTGCCTCCACATCCAATAACTAAAAATAGTTTCGAATTTTGTTTTGATTTTTCCTTTAAAATACTCTCTAAAGCATCAGGTGTATGGCTAAAATCAATATAAATTCTTGCCCCGTTATTTGATATCAATTCCTGCATTCTGCCTTTAGGTGAGGTTAAGTTTTTTATAGATTCTAATGAGTGCCCTAATGGCACGCCACTAGCTTGGGCTAGACAGGCTGCGGCCACAGCGTTATAGATTTGAAAGTTAGAATTTAATGCGGTAGGAATAATAAAGCTTTTTTTATTTACATATAATTCGAAAGTTTTATGGTCCCCTGTTTCAAAAATATTTTTAATTTTCCAATCTGCATTAGATGATTTTCCAAAAGTGATAGTATTAATACAGCGGCTATTAAGTTTGTCTAGAAGCTCTTTACCATTGACATCATCAATATTTATGACAGCGGTTCCACTGTCTTGAAGAATTTCTGTAAAAAGCCTAAATTTTTGTTTTTTGTAGTTCTCAATAGACTTATGAAAATCTATATGATCATGTGATAAATTTGTAAAACAAGCCAATGAAACTTTAACACCATCAAGCCTATGTTGTTCTAAACCATGGGAAGATGCTTCTAAAGCAAGTCGATCAACACCTAATTTTTTTATTTGAGAAATACATTCATGAAGTTTCAATGGATCTAATGTTGTTAAATTTTCATTTTGTGTTTCATTTTGATTTATTTCTTTACTAGTATCCAATCCTAATGTTCCTAGGGAAGCTGATTTGAAATTATTTAAATCCCATATTTGCTTTAAAAAAGTACATACCGATGTCTTGCCATTTGTGCCAGTGACAGCTGCAATAATATTTGGCTGTTTATTAAAATAAATTGAGGCAACAAGAGCTAATGCTTTTCTTACATTCTTAGATTTAGATAAAGGCAGTTGCTTTGTATCTTTATAATTATAATCTACTAATATATTACTTGCACCGCCAGATATTGCTTCATCAATAAAATCATGACCATCTTTTTCATAACCTTTAATGGCTACAAACATGCAGTCTCTAGTTAATTGTCTACTGTCAGATGTTATAGACTTAATGGGAATTTTGTTCGCATTTTTTGGAAGTATAATCTCAGGATTATTTAAGTCAGAGAGATGCATTAGTTAACCTTACTTTGTTACTAAGTATTTCAAGCTTCAAAGATTGTTCAATTTTAGGCAAATCTGTGACAACTGGATGGATATTTAATATTGGGGCAATTTTCTTTACAATCTCCTTTACAACTGGAGCTGCAACTTGTCCACCTGTTGTAAAATGATGATTTAATTTTTCAATTTGTGGTTTGGGATTTTCAATTAATACGGTTATTAAGTATTGTGGATTATTTATTGGAAAAGCCCCAACAAAAGATGATAAATTAGAATGCTTTTGAAAGCCCCCATTACTATTTATCATTTCTGCAGTCCCAGTTTTCCCTCCTACAAAATATCCAAATGCATCTGATTTTTTTCCAGAACCGTCCGGATGAGTCACTACAGCTCTTGCAAGTTTACGCATTAAATGTGAGGTTTTTTCACTGAAAACTCTTTTTTTAACAGTTTCTTTATTATCAACAATCAGTTTAGGTTTAATGAAATCCCCATTGTTAAATATGCAGGCTACTGCACTTGCTAACTGAATAGGTGATACTGCAAGGCCGTATCCATATGAAGCAGTCATAGAATTCGATTTTGTCCATTTTTCATTAAAAATTGGTTTGGAGACTTCCAACAAAGGCAAATCAGCTTTTTTTGTTAACTCTAATAAATCAAAATAATTTTTTTGAATTTTTGCACCAACTTTTTCAGCAATTAATGCAGAACCAATATTTGATGAATTAATTAGTATTTCAGCAACATTGGCTGGTCTTTTCAAATATCTAAAATCATCTACTTTATGTTTTCCAATATAAAGAGGCTTTGTTGTGTCAAATTTATCCTTTAAGTTAACTTTTCCACTGTCTAAAGCAATTGCTGTATTTATTAATTTAAATGTGGAACCCATATCATAACTGGCAAATGTTGCCCTATTAAAAATCTCCTTCTCTGAGGCTTCTCCAAAATAATTAACATCAAATGATGGAAATGAACTTAACCCCAAAACCTCACCATTTTGAATGTTTAAAACAACACCAGCTCCAGCGTCTGCATCAAAAAAATTTATTTGTTTTTTTATTTCTGATTGTAAAATATATTGTATATTACTATCAATTGTAAGTTTTACAGGCTTTTCAGAAGACTTAAGCGCAGTATCAAAATGTCTTTCAATTCCTGCTAAACCCTCACCATCTTTACTTACATTTCCTAATATATGTGATGCCAAATCACCTTTTGGATAAATTCTTGCTTGGATTTTTAAAAAATGGATGCCTGTTATTCCAGAATTAAAAATTGTTTGGTATCTTTTTGGACTTGTAACCCTGTCAATTTCAACAAATCTTTTTTTAAGGCTTAATTTTTTATTTAAAAAATTAAGATCTTTCTCAGGCATCAAATTATGAAGAAAAGCTGCTGTTTTAATTGGTTCTAAAACCTCAATTGGATCAGCATACATTGTCCAGGCTGGAACGTTAATTGCTAAAATATTATTATTCCTGTCAATTATTTTGGCTCTGCCAACACTATTTGCTAATTGATTTGCTAATAAAAGTTTACTTTTTTCCTGAAATGGAAAGGATAGTATTTGTGAGAATATTCCTAAAAACACTGAAAAAACAAAAATAAATGATACTAAAAGCCTCCTTCTGGCTTTTTTTATTTCTTTAGGAGCTAGAATAAAATTATCATTCGACCACATGCTTTAGTTTCTCACTTTTTTATAATCAAAATCTTTCAATAAGTTGTCTTTAGTAACACCTAAATCCAATTTCCAAGCTGAGCTCCGTAATTTTACAATTTTTATTTCACCAAATTGCTCAACTTCTTTAGTAGACATCCCTAATTTATCTTCAGCAATTTGCATGAGTTTGTCTGGTTGAGTGTGATACTCCCATTCAGTCTCTAATATTTTTAACTTTTCAATTTTCTGTTCAATTTTCTTCTCTAATGCTGATAGCTGTTTCCTTCTGTCATGAATTGAATTTGATATTAAATTTAGTGCAATTCCTGTAAAAATTGCCATGAAACTGCAAATAATTGAAAATTTCCACATTACGCAGCCTCACTTATGTTTTTATTTTTTTGAGGAAGTTTCTCAGCTATTCTTAACTTGGCTGATCTAGATCTAATGTTATGATTTAACTCTGTTTCAGTTGGCAAAATTGGTTTCTTAGATATTATCTTAAGTTTAGGAGAACTATTAAATGATGGTGGTAGGTGTCTATTTGAATTCTCTTTTAAATTACTGTTTTCATGAAAAAACTTTTTTACTATTCTATCCTCGAGTGAGTGAAATGACACAGCTAAAATTCTTCCTTTTGGGACTAATAATTTAAGAGATGCATTAAGTGCAGTTTTAATTTCTTCTAGTTCATTATTTACAGCAATTCGAAGAGCTTGAAAGGTTTTAGTTGCAGGGTTAATTTTATTTTTTTTAGGGGTTCCTAAAATTGTATAAACAATTTCCGCTAATTGTTTTGTAGTTTCAATAGGTCTTGCTGAAATAATTGCTTTTGATATTTGTCTAGCTTTTTTCTCTTCACCGTAAAATCTTAAAATGTTTTCAATTGTTATTTGGTCATTTTTATTAATAAAATCTGAAGCTGAGAAATTATTTTGCCCCATTCTCATATCTAAAGGCCCATCAAGCCTAAAGCTAAATCCTCTTTTATAGTTTTCAAGTTGTGGTGATGAAACCCCAAAATCAAATGTAATTCCATTAATCATTTGGATCTTTAATTCTTTTAGTATTTCCTCAATATTTGAAAATAACCCATTAATAAGTTTTAGACGAACGCCATATTTTTTTTTAAGTGGCAATGCTTCTTTTATTGCAAATGGGTCTCTGTCAATTCCAATTAATGTGCAATTAGAATTATCTAAAATTTTTCTTGTATAACCACCCATTCCCAGCGTGGCATCAACATATACTCCATCGTCTTTAAGATTTAGGTTTTTTATAGTTTCATCTAGCAAAACAGGAATATGTTTATTTATTTTTTTCATTTAATAAATCATTGTTTTTTTTTAGCATCAACGTTTGTGGTCCAGCCAATTTAAAACGCTTTGAACGTTCTTCCTTTTCTGTGATATATTTATCGGGATTCCAAATTTGAAAAGTTTCGCCTCTTCCAGCAAATAAAATAGTTTGTTCAAGGTCTGCGACATTAATAAAATTTTCGGATAGCAAAACCCTACCTTCAGCATCAATTTTTACATGTGTTGAATCTGATAAAATGTCTTGTATATACACAGCTTCATCTGAAACTTGGTCGAGTTCAAGATTGGTCTGCCATAATCTGTTAATATAATTATTTCCACAACCTTGTATGTATTGAGTTTCAGGGGTCGTAAATAAAATCAACTCTTCATTATTTCTTTCTAATAATGAACGGTATCTTGCAGGAATAGATGCCCTTCCTTTCTTGTCGATCTTACTTTCAAATGTGGACAAAAATAGGTCCACTTTACCCTCCTTAAAAAATAAATGGGATAATATGGGTTAACATGGGATTTCATGGTAAGTCAACTAAATATTGATAGAAAACAAATAAATATATATATGTTCTATTTTTGTTCTTTATTGATTGATTTTGAAGCAGATTATCTATAAGCCGGGTTCTGTATTAATAGTAATTATTAATGATAGCCATTCATCTAGAATCATTATTGCTAATGATCTCAAGCAACCTACCCAGGTGATAAACCAAGACTAGTTTGTAATAAATTACATTCACCTCTATATGGTCTTGCTCCTGATGGGGTTTACACTGCCAAATATGTTGCCATATTTGCGGTGAGCTCTTACCTCACCATTTCAACCTTACCAATTATGGCGGTATATTTTCTGTTGCACTTTCCCTTAGGATTTAATCCTAGCCGGGAATTACCCGGCATCATTGTCTTGTGGAGCCCGGACTTTCCTCTGTATTTACAGCGACTATCCGATAATCTGCCTTTTATACATGACAATATTTTAATTGAATTGTCAATTTTGGTAAATCTTACTCTAAAATTATTAATTTAAAGTTTATTTAAATTTTTAATTTCTTCAAATGCAGAATTAATGGTAGCTAATCTGTGATTTGCTGTATTAATAAATTCAATTGGCATGCCTTTACCAATTAATTTGTCAGGATGATTATTTTTGACCATTTGCTTCCATGCTCTTTGAATTTCTTCAAAATCATCTGTTGATTTGACTCCAAGTATGTCATACGGGTTTCCTTCTGATTTATGTTGAGCGAAAAGTTGCCTAAAAGTCCTTTCATCTAAATTAAATATCTTTGATACCATCTGAAGGTAATTTAATTCTTCTGATTTAATGATTCCATCTGACTTTGCAATTTCAAATAATAAGTCTAAGATTTTAACTAATATTTCACTTTCGTTTTTAAAAGAATTATAAATTTGTCTTGCATAAAGTTCATAGCCTTCTGTTGTTTCTTTGGCCAATTCCCATAACTTACTAACTTCATCAATATTTTCCTTTGGTATTTGGACAAACTTTCTAAATGTAAGTATTTCTTCTTTTGTAACTTGTCCATCGGCCTTTGCCATCTTAGCTGAAAGCGCAATTACACCTGCAGTAAAAACAATGCTTTCATAATTATTTTTAACATTGATATATTTTGGATTTATTTTTGAATCGATTGCATGACCTGCTAGTGTGCCTAATAGGCCACCAATTGGACCTCCAATTGCAAAACCAGTTGCACCACCAATTAGTTTGCCCCAAATATTCATTTAAAATTTAACTATTTTTTTGAAAAAAAAACTAAAACACATTATTATCAATAATATATTTTATATAAAGTAATCAAATTATAATACTCATAAAAGAATAGATTCTAAAATTGAAAAACGATAATTTAGAAAAAGTTAAAGCAAAATTAAAACAAAAGTTTGGTAAAAGATTTACAACTAATAAAACCATTTTAGAACGCCATGGCAAAGATGAAGCCTATTATCCATTAGCTCCACCAGATGGAGTTGTATTCCCTCAAAGTACAAATGAAGTTAGAGATATAGTTCTAACCTGCTCAGACTATTCTATTCCAATCATTCCCTTTGGTGTTGGAACTTCGTTAGAAGGAGGTATTGGTGCACTCAAAGGAGGAATTAGCATAGACTTTTCAGAAATGAAAAAAATTTTGGAAATTAATCAACTTGATATGGATTGTACGGTTGAAGCAGGTGTTACAAGAAAAGAATTAGGCTTACAATTAAAAGACACAGGATTATTCTTCTCAGTAGATCCTGGAGCAGATGCAACAATAGGAGGTATGGCAGCTACTTCTGCAAGTGGAACTAATGCAGTTAGATATGGAACCATGAGAAATAATGTAATGGGTTTGAAGGTGGTGATGGCAAATGGTGAGATTATTAACACTGGGGGTAGAGCAAGAAAAAGTTCAGCAGGTTATGATCTTACCAGAATTTTTGTAGGATCTGAGGGAACATTGGGTATTATTACGGAAATAACATTAAAATTGTATGGTAATCCAGCTAATATTTCTGCTGCAGTTTGTCAATTTGATAATCTGGAAGACTCAGTTAATTCAGTAATTGAATCTCTTTTAAGCGGAGTTCCATTAGCTAGAATTGAGTTGTTGGATGAAGTGCAAATGGAGGCTTGTATTAATTATTCAAAGTTAAATGAGTTTAGCCCCAAACCCACTCTGTTCTTTGAATTTCATGGCACAGAAAATGAAATCTCCGAACAAACAAAAACAATCCAGGAAATTACTAGAGAATATGGTGGGGCAAACTTTATCTGGAAAAATCTACCCGAAGAACGAAATAGACTTTGGGAGGCAAGACATAATGCTTATTATGCAGCTTTGGCTCTTAAGCCAGGATGTGAGGCTTGGTCATCTGATGTTTGCGTTCCCATAACTTCACTTTCTGATTGTATAATAGAATCAAAAGAAAAATTAAAAGAGATGAATTTACAGGCTCCACTTGTAGGACATGTAGGGGATGGAAACTTCCACTTACTTTATCTTATCGAGCCTGGTGATCAAGAACAATTTAAAAAAGCTAAGTCTCATAATAAATGGATGGTAGAAAAAGCAATAGATTTGGGAGGAACTTGCACTGGTGAGCATGGCATAGGATATGGCAAAGCGGAGTTTCTTGCTAAAGAAGTTGGTTCCTCTATTAAACTTATGAAAGGTATTAAACATGCCTTTGATCCTAAAGGACTGTTGAACCCTGGGAAACTTTTTGTATGACAGAAAAAGAAACAAAGCCAACCCATATATATGATTTCACAGGCCTTAAATGTCCACTTCCAGTTTTAAAAACTAAAAGGGCTTTAAAAAATCATAGTAATGGTGAGGTAATTGAAATTATAGCAGATGATCCAGCTGCAAATCTTGACTTGAAGCACTTCTGTGAAGTTTCAGGGAACATTTTATTACAAGTAATTAAAAAAAATAAAAATCTAAATTGTTTTATACAAAAAAATGAAATTTAGCTGAATAACTCTCTAATTAGTTTCTTATGAAACTGAGTATATGATTTTATATTTTTTTCTCCATTGTAAATTTTATTTTTATGCAAAAATAAAAAGAAATCTTCATGGGGTATATTGTTACCATTCATTTTGTTGATTTTACTTACAATTACAGCTGAGCGTATTGGCTTTTTATCAATTATATCATTCTCAGTTATTTTTAAAAGTATTCGACTTATTTTTCTTATTTTTCCTGGTGGTTTTATATCACACTTATCAGCTATTTCTGAGTATGTCCGAGTTTCTTTTACAGAAATTAAAAAATTAAGATATGATGATACTCTTGTTTCAAAATTTATAGATATATCTTCCATTTTTATTTTCCATAAAGTATCAATTCATTAATGAATTTTTTATTAAAAATATTATTTTTCATTACGTTTTATTTCTTTACAACTGTTTTTGCAATTATATCTCTTCCTCTTTTATTTTTCCCAAGAAAATTTCTTAAATTACCATTAGGACTATGGGCATACTTTGTTAATTTAATTTTGCATGTTTTTTTTAAAATTGATTATCAAATAAATGGGGAATTACCAAAAAATCAAGTGATTTATGCTATACAACATCAATCAATATGGGAAACTATTGTGCTAGCAAATTTATTACCTGGTCCTATTTCAATAGTTATGAAAAAAGAATTAATCTCTATTCCATTTATAGGTTGGTTATTCAAGCATGCAGGCGCAATTCCTTTAGATAGAGGGAAGCAAGTTCAATCAATTAGGAGGTTATTATCTAGTTCAAAATATGCTATAGATAGGGGTGACAATATTATTATATATCCTCAAGGTACCAGAGTTAAGCCCGGAGTTCAAAAAACATATCTTCCAGGAATATTTGCATTATATAATCATTTAAAAATTCCTGTAGTACCGATTGCTCTAAATTCAGGGAAATTTTGGTATAATTTTAAAATTTGTGGTCCTGGAATTATTAAAGTATCAATTCTTTCAGAAATATTACCTGGTATGGAAAAGAAAAAGTTTATGTCAAAATTACAAAATATGATTGAAAAAGAGTCAAAAAGTTTATTAGATTAAATAGTATAGAAAGGTTATAAAATGCCCGATGGATTTTCAAATAATAATCCACAAAAATCTCAAAAAAACGTTTTAGGTGGAGTTCTTCAAACTTGTTCTATGAACCCAGTAACTGGGTTTTACAGAAATGGATGCTGCGAAACTGACTATAATGATTATGGATTACATACCGTTTGTTCCGAAATGACTGTTGAGTTTTTAGAGTACTCGAAATCTGTTGGTAATGACTTGTCAACACCAAGACCGGAGTTTGAATTTCAAGGATTAAATCCAGGCGACCTATGGTGCTTATGTGCAAAAAGGTGGCAACAAGCTCTTGAAGCGGGCAAAGCACCAAAAGTAAAACTTTCTTCAACCAATATAATAACACTTAATATTTGCAGTTTAGAAGACTTAAAAAAGCATGCTATAAACGAAGGGTGAAATATTTTTAAATGAGAATAGATCAAGAAATTTTAATTCATTGTACAGATACTGAAAAAGATGTGAAAGGAAAGGTAATAAGGTTATACCGAGGTGGCTTAGATGTTGCAGTACAAAATGCAATAATTAAGTTGAAATTGAAAAACAATAATTTGTATGTTGGAAATCTTCACGGTTTAGAGTTTACATTCATTGATAAAGAAATTTGATCTTCGCAGGGGTATTAAATGAATAGAGATAAAGAAAAGGAATTAATAGCTGATTTACTTCGTCTTTTAAAAAGATACAAGGATTACGATGTACCCTACATTAGAAACGACGGTGATATCGTTATACCATTAGATGCATTTTTAAAGAAAAGTAGGGAGGCACATTCTAAAGTAGCAGAAGTTTTTCAGTCAATAATGAATGACGATCCTACTTTTAAAAAAAGAAATAGTACTTGGGTTGAATAAATTATTTCGTAACAAAAACAGTTATATCTTTCTCTGTTCCAGGTGTTTTTATAATAACTGTATTACCTAAATTTTTATCACAAAAATCAAATACTCTATCTATTTCTGAATAAAATAATCCTTTTTCAATTTTCCTTTTTTTCGCAAACAATAAATTGAATGCTAATACTTTTCTGACATGAATGAAGCATTCTTCAATCTGACTTTCCAAATATCTTTGCCATTCATTTATTGAGAAATTAAATGCCATATTAAGAGTACCAGAAATAAATAAATAATCTGTTTCTCTAGCTAGTTTGCCTGAACACTTCCATTCGGCATTGGGATAATTTTTTTTTGCTTCAAAGATAAAATCATCCACAATATCATAACCTATGAATGAACTATTATTCATAAATTTTTTATTTTTTATGTAGCTATAAAAAGCACCATACCCACAACCAAAATCAGAAATAGATATACCACCATCTAAATCTGGGGTTAGAATACCATTTATGAGTGAATTAAATCTGGCAATCTGTGTATTATCATTTTGCCAAAAAACACCTTTTGGAGAAAATCCAAATTTTTTATTTTGCTCCTTATAAGCTGTAATTGTTTTATCAATTAATTTGCTATTATTTACTTTCATTAGCTAAAGCGGCTAAGTCGCTCTGCTATCAAATCAAAAAATTGATCTGATTTTCCAGAAATGGCTACATTAACATTTTTATTTTTATCAGTTACATTGAACCAGTCTGCAATAGTTCTTCCGAAAGCTGGTCCACTATTAGTTTCAATCTCTACTGACATTTTCTTCATCTGAAAGATTTCTGGCTTTATTAACCATGCTATAGTGCATGGGTCATGAAGTGGAGCGCCATTCCAACCATATTTTTTAGTGTCATAAGAATTAAAGAATGTAAGCAAGTCAGCTGTTGTTGGACCTATCGAATTAGAGCTCTTTTCGATTAAACCTAGTCTTTTTGGTGTAATGATCATTTGATGTGTAACATCCAGCCCAAACATAAAAATTTCAATCTCACTTTCAAAGATTGACTTTGCTGCAAAAGGATCAACAAAAATATTAAACTCTGCAGCAGGGGTAATATTTCCAGGCTCAAATCCTGCTCCGCCCATTAAAATAATATTTTTAGCTTTTTTAAATGTTTTCGGATCTAATGTATAAGCCGCAGCTAAGTTAGTTAGAGGTCCGGTTGCAACTAAAGTTATTTCATTTGAAGAATGTTTACTTAAAGTTTCTAAGATAAATTCCACAGCATGTTGCTTCTCGCAATTACTTATCGGTTCAGGCAATGAAACACCTGAACCAGTATCTAAACCACTTTCTCCATGAACATGCTCAGCTGTTACTAACTTTGTCACAAGAGGCTTAGGACAACCTTTAAATACTGGCACAATTCTATTTTCTATTAAGGATAAAACTCTCAGAGCATTCTTAGCTGTTAGTTCTATAGGGACATTCCCAGCACATACAGTAATTCCTAAGCATTCAATTTCTTTTGGTGAAGATAATGCTAATAAAATTGCAATAGCATCATCATGACCTGGATCACAATCTAGAATTATTTTGTGCATATTCAAAAAAGTCTCTATTTATTTAATTATAGATAAAATAAGTATAGGCATATCTTTTGCAAATCATAAACTTGACTTATATTAACCTAATTTAGATTATTAGCTAAACGATAAAGTGAAAAACCGTTATATTTTATACATATTAAGTTTATGTTTTCTTTCCAATGTTTCTTTGGGACAAACTATATTAGAAGAAAAACTAATTTACAGAGGTAATCTTGCCTTTTATCAAGAGAGTGATGAGCCAGTAACAGGAATTGTTATCTCAAAATATGAGACTGGTGAAACTAAAGAGAAAGGTGAATATATAGATGGATTGAGAGAATTTGAATGGAAAGAATTCCATCAAAACGGAACTGTAAAATCAACAATCAATTACAAAAATGGTTTTAAGGAAGGTCCATTTGAAATTTATTTTGAGGATGGAAAGATTAAAGCTTTAGGAAATTATGTAAAAGGTCTTGAAGATGGAAATTGGCAGGAATTTAATAACGAGGGTGATTTTTTATATATTGGAAATTATGATGAGGGGAATTTAAATGGAAGATGGCAAACTTTTCATTTAAACGGAAGATTATTTTCAATGGGGAACTTTGTTGAAGGCAAAAAAGATGGAATGTGGGAATATTTTAGTGAAGAGGGTAAACTTTTCAAAATTCAGATTTTTGAAAATGATATTTTAATAAAGTGTGAGGGTAAGTGTCCGGTAAATGAAGAGGAGAGAAAATAAGTCTATTTAATTCAAATAATCAAACTTATAAAATTTATAATATTAAAATATATTTACTTAAAATATTTAAATATCTTATATTATAAATTTTAATCCTAATACTAAAATATAATTTATGAATAACAAATCTACTACCTCTTTAATTAAAGAATTAAAAACTTTTCTTAAAGAAAAACGTAAATTATCATATGAAGATCCATCAATAAATCCTGTTTCAAGCCTTGCTCATCTTTTATCAAGGAAATTTGTTAAAAATGAAATTAATTTACCCAAAATCAACTCTATTGTAGAACATTTATCTCAAGAATTAATTTTACAGAGAGCTTCTAATTTAAATAATAATAATAGTTTTAAAATAAAAAAAGTTATCAGCAAAATTACTAAAGAAAATAATCTACAAAATTTTAGGGCTTATAAAAAGTTTTGGTCTTCAAACAAAATTGGATCAGTTTTTACAGCGCATCCCACTTTTAATCTTAATGACGACGCATGGAATAATATTGTTATTGCAGGTCAGTTAATTAAACAAAAAAAACAATTTCCAAGTATTAAGCAAAGAAGCATAAGCAAAATAAAATTAATTGATGAACATAATTTAGTTATTAATGCCATAGATAACTTCTGGAATGCAGTTAATGATGTAAATAAAGAAGTTATAAATCTAGGTCAAAAAAAATGGCCTGCTGAATTTAGAAACTTTGTTCCTAGTATAATTAATTGTGCTTCATGGGTTGGATACGACCTTGATGGAAGAGCGGATATTAATTGGATAGATTCTTTTTATTTTCGTCTAAAAGAAAAGTCTTTAATGTTAGAAAGATTTGAAATTCAAATCAAAAACTTATTCAAATATAAATATGAAAAAATTTATAATGAATTAAATTTAATTTTAAAAAAAATAGAGCTTTTAAAATTAAATACATTTGAATTTATTACTTTAATTAAAAGTAATGATCTTAATAAACTTAGTGATTTTGAAGAAAACTTTGAAAAAATCAAAGATCAATCTTTTAATTCTAAATTCTTTGCTCTATCATTATTAAAGCTTGCTAAATTTTCAAAAAATAAAAATCTTTCAAATGAATTATTAGTTATTGTATCTGAAATTTATAATAAGGGTTTCGGAATTGGTGAAATCCATTTAAGGTTCAATGCTCTTCAATTGCACAATGCATTAAAAGGTATAATGGATATAAGTATTGCAAGTGCTTCAGTTAGAACAGATTTAAATAGACTGTCAAAATTAATCGAAAATGTTCAGTCTCAGAAAATAAGTTTCCAAGACATTGATAAAGAACCTACAACAGCTAAAAGACAACTAATGTTGGCTAGCTTAATACTAAAGTATATTGATAAATCAGTTCCAATAAGGCTTCTCATTGCAGAATGCGACCATCCAGCAACGATCTTATCTGCATTATATTTCGCAAAAAAATTTGGGATAAATAACTCTTTAGATATCAGTCCACTATTTGAAACCTCCAACTCGATTGAGAGAGGAGCTAGAATTTTAGAACAAGTACTTGATTGCAATCCATTTATTCAAAATATTCAAAATAGAAAACGAATTTGTATACAAACTGGTTTCTCAGATGCTGGAAGATTTATGGGGCAGATAACTTCATCCTTGGCAGTTGAAAGATTGCAAGTAAAATTATCTGAAGTATTTAGAGAAAAAATTAATAAAAAAATTGAAGTTGTAATATTTAATACTCATGGAGAAAGTTTAGGAAGAGGAGGGCACCCTGACGGAGTTCTAGAAAGAAATCAGTATATTTTTTCTTCTTTTGCGAGAAACTCGTTTATTAATAAAGGCTTTTCATTTAAACACGAAACTAGCTTTCAGGGTGGAGATGGTTTTTTAAGATTTGGTAGTAAATCTCTTGCAGAAGAAACAATTGCATCAGTTCTTGTAAGTGAGCTGATCCCTATAAATTTTAAAAATGATCCATTTTACAGAGAGACAGATTTTGCACTTGATTTTTTTATAACTTTAAAAACCTGGCATGAAAAATTATACATTGATCCTGACTATTGGCAATTACTTGATTTATTTTCAAACAATTTGATAGTCCCATCAGGCTCGAGAACAAATAAAAGAGCTACAGAATTTTCAAATATAAGAAAAGACCCTTCTCAAATAAGAGCTATTTCTCATAATGCTATACTACAACAGTATGGTTATTTAGCTCATATTGCTGGTGGGTTGGGAACAGCAGTCAACGTTGATATAGAAAAGTTTGAGTATTTAAAAAAACATTCAAAAAGATTTCAACAACTACTTAGAGTAGGATTTGAAGCAAAGAAACTTAGCTCACTTAATACTCCACTAGCATATACGCTTATACTGGATCAATCTTATTGGGTGGGGAGGTCATATAGTAATTCTGAGAAAAAAATGCGTAATGCATTTAGAAAACTCTCAAAATCATTAGAGAATGATAAGCGTTCAGAGTCTGTAAAAAGATTAGTTACGATGTTGAGAGATGATGCTTTGGATTTTCATTCTATGGTATCAAATGAATTAAACTTGCATCCCGAAAATGATGAAAGAACTTCATTAGACTTATTACAGTCACTTAGAATATCTTTAATGGCTCATACTTTATTACTAACCTCACAAATACCTTCATTTTCAGCTAGAGATAATTTAAGTCCAGAAATTTTGATTTCATCTGCTCTGAGAATGGACTTAGTTAATGTTATTGATCAGATAAAACTTGCTTTTCCAAGAGCAAAAAATTCAAGCTTTGAAAAATCTCCAAAAAATTTAAATTCAAATGATAATTATAAAATAATCCAAAAAAACTTTGTAGAGCCAATATCAGAATGCAATGATTTAATCCTTGAAATTGGCGTATTAATTTCACATGCTTTTAATGCACACGGATAGTATTATAACATATAAATATTCAAAATATTTCTTATGAATGAAAGAACTTACTGGTTAATAATTATTACTATATTTATAATACTAAGTTCAATTTCACTTTTATTTATAATATCTATTTGGTAAATGGTGCCGGTATCACGTCAATTTTACTGCTACAAGCACCAATCTCATATCATTACAAGTAATGCCAACAGTTTATTGAAACAGTTTTTGTGTCAACAGGCACAAATTGTCTACAGATTTGTATAACCTAAGATTATGTTCTTAGTATAGGTAAGTGATACATTGAAATACTAATTAAGATAAAATAATACCTAACTAAATAATCAGTTTAAATGTGACACCCATGCATGGACCATACACAACCTATGTGATATTTGTATATAGGTGATGTTACAGATCAGGAAATTTAAGTGTTTACCCTTTAACGGTTTTAATAGATGCAAATAAATATTTAAGTGGCTTTTATTTACTTACTCTTTTTTTCCCAACTTGAGGATTACATAAAAAGCTTTATCCCATTTTCCTTTTAACTCACTTCTAATATTGCCATTTAATTTTACTAATTTTGAACTCTCTTTTCCCCACAACACATCCATTTTTAGTGAGCTTATAATATTTCCTTCCTTATCAATCTGACCTTTTAATGTATTATACAAATCTATTGAACCAGTTTCTAATATACGCTCCTCTTTTACTACAGATATCATGTCATTTTTAATCTCAATTATTCCTTTCCCTATAGACTTAGAGCCTTCATCTTCGTTAAAGCGTGAAATAGTAAAAGGGTATTTTCCGTCATATAATAAACTGGTAGATTCATTTTTCTTGATTTTAATAACCACATCATAAGCTTTGTCCCAATTCCCTTTTATTTTATCTTTTAAATTACCATTTAAGTTTAATAATTTTGTATCCTTTTTCCCCCACAATACATCCATTTTTAATGAGCTTACAATATTTCCTTCCTTATCAATTTGACCTTTAAATGAATCATATAAACCTATTGCGCCAGTTTCTAGAATTCGCTCCTCTTTCGCTACAGACAACATACCATTTTTAATCTCTATTATTCCTTTTCCTATAGACTGAGAGCCTTCATCTTCGCTAAAGCGTGATATAGTAAATAAATAACTACCATCATATAATAAACTTTTTTCTATAGGTTCTATTAGTTTATACATTGCTTCTTCTTTATTAGTAGTCAATTCTAATACTTGTAAAATAAAACCATCATCAGTACGTCTATGAACAACAAATTCTATAATTCCATCGTTGTCTATATCAATTGGGCGAATTCCACAAACGGTAAAGTTTTTACCACCCGTTAGAAGAAAATTTTTTAGAGCCCTAAATGATCCATCAACTTGCCTAATAAAAACTTTTGGAATTGATTCTTTAATTTGATCTCCAACCTTCTGTTGAACACGATCTTCAATTCCAAAATAAGAAGTTATAATTAGATCTTTCATGTCATCGTTATTAATGTCTACCAAATTAAGTGACATGCCCCAAGTTCCATAATCAAATGTAATATGTGGAAAATAAAAATTACTTTTGTCAATAAATTGCCTATTTTTTTCTTGGATAAGAACCTGCAAGTCTGTACCCGTGGCAGAACGGTTTTTTGTGGAGTGCAGTATAATTAAATCCTTATCACCATCATTATCAATGTCTGTAAGAAGGTAATTATATCCTAAACTTTTATTTCCAAATCTACCATTTTCAAGCTCTAAGGCATCTTTCTTTTTAAAACCAGAATTAGATCCAAAAACTATTTTGTTGTTTTCATTACCTTCCATTTTTCCACTTAAAAGTATCAAGTCAAGTTTGTCATCATTATCAATAAACTCTAAGCCGGGAGTAAAATAAAAATTCCTTCTTTTATGATTAGAAGCTTTTGAAATATAAGAAAAACTTCTATCTAATATTTTTCCATCAGGAACTTTTGTGAATTTGCCTTCACCATCATTTCTCAAGAAGTAATGGGGTACATGGAATTGGGCGCCAGCTTGGGTTACAAATAAGTCTAAATCTCCATCTTTATCAATATCTCCACTTGTAACTCCATGTGTAAAGTCAACTATCTTTGGAAGACTCGGTGTAGCATCAATAAATTTTCCATTTGGGGCGCTCAAGATTAATGTATTCTGATTACCTGGATATGGTTCATGATCCACTCCATGATCAGCTATAAAAATATCATTTACTCCATCACCATTTAAGTCCTTAATAATTGAACTTCTAGGTGCACCAGTATATGGAACTATATCCATAATTGGTTTAAACAAAGAAAAGCCTTCTCCAGGAATTGAAGTCAAAAATATTGGCTTAATTTTAGAACCTTTTTTTAAATCCCAATATTGAATTGCATATACAAATTCAGGAATACCGTCACCTGAAAAGTCACCAGTACCAATTGGAATAATCTGAGTTTCTCCAGTTTCAGTAAATTTACTATAATCTTTACTAGAAATACTAAATACATTGTTTAAAGACTTTGCGTATAAACCTTCAACCCACTCTATATCTTTTTTTTTCTCAGGTATTGGAGATTTATTTGAACCATCTTCTTTAGAAGTGATTTTACCTCCACTTATATTGCCACCACTAAAAGTTGTCTGACCCCAAATAGGTAGAGCAAATAATATCAGGCACAGAGTGAGGATTGTTTGTTTCATAACCTAAATCTAATTAGTATATATATAAAGAATTACAGTGGTAGCACTTTTATTTCAATGAGGCTATAGAGGAAGTAATAATGTAATAGTGTATTGTAATATTTAATGTTTTTTACCATCCCAATCTGAATCACTAACTTGCATACCTATTATACTTTATCTACAGAAGTACCCAAGATGCTACGGATGTAGCATAGATCCTTAGAGAAATTATGATACATTTTGATTTTAATCATGGGTAAGGTTGTGAAAGAAGACGAGAGTCTTAAAAAATTTAGAGTAAGGTTTTGGTTTTTCACCTTTGTTTATTTGGCATGTTCCATGGGCCTTATTGGTAATTATTTTGAATCAAAAGCGGCTATATTGATTGCTATATTGATTGTATTTCTCGTGTGGATAATTTCAATTATAATTGTTAGTGAAATCTACTCAAAAAAAAAGGATATTCTAACAGGAAAGAAAGAAGCAAAAGATGCTTTAGATGAGAAAGCAGAAAGTCCATCAAATGGACAAGTCGTTAATACGAAAAATATTCCTGAAGATTATATTCCCGAACCTAAACCAGTGCAAAAAGTTGGTGGTTTTAACCTTGGTGGAAATGATATGGGCAACGAAATAGGAGGCAGTATAGTATTTTTTTTCCTTTTTTTTCCTCTATTTTTATATTTTGAATTTCGCTTTTTCTTTTACGATACTTTCAAAGTTTGGTTTGTATGTTCGTTTCTATACAGTTTGTTAGCATTCTGGAGACTAAGAAAAGCATATTTTAAAAAAGGTTGGGTAAAGGTTTTTGCAAGACCTAACAATATAGTGGAGTATAGCAGTGTGACAGAGGGGGGGGTAACTAGTGGACTCATCACTGAGGGCTGGACATTTACCGTTGATGAAATGCAATACAATATTAGACAACCTTCAAGAAACCATTACAAGAATGAACAAGAAATTTATTGGAATCCCAAAACTGATAAGCTGATAATAAATCACAATGGTTACAAAGTTTTATTTTTTCTTTATTCATTAGTAGCGTATTTTCTCTTTTTTATTGGTCTACTATTTTCTGACCAACTTTTTCTTCACCCTGTTATGGTATTATTATTTGCGCCAGTTTTACCGACAGGCCTAATCATCTTTTGTGAAATGTATTTTAATCAATTGATGCGTCGAGCTGTCTCCTTGAAATTAAGTGATGCTTTGGCGTCATTAGTTATAATTGTGATGATGATTGTGTTGTTTCTTGCCGCATTTTCTTTGCTGGTTTTGATTTTGATGTTTCGTGATTGGTTTTTTTCCGATACTAATTTTTCTTTTTGGATATATCTGTCTTCAGGATTTACAGAATTTTTCGTGAATATCCAAAAATTATTCGTTATTACCCAAAAAATATTACAACAATAAAAAACTCTTTATGAAAAAAATGTGAGGCCAGGATATTAGTATCTAATAGGGAGCTAAGTTTTGACCCCCCATCATCATTACTTCAATATTCCTTTACCTAGGGGTATAAATAATGGAATATTTTAAGAAAATGTTTCCCCTGTGTTTCCCCAGAAACAAAAAAAAATTAGCACCGATTAGCTAATCCATTGATTTTAATGGTGCCGGCACCAAGATTCGAACTCGGGACCTGATGATTACAAATCAACTGCTCTACCAACTGAGCTATACCGGCAATAATACATTTGTCTTATAAACTTATAAATATTTAAGTGCAAGTCTCAGATTAAAATTACAAATAAAAATTAGTACTAAACTAAATTTTCTGGTCCAAAAGAATAAGGTAATAATTCTTCTAAAGTGAATATTTTTTTTATCTCTTTTTCGTTTCCAACAATTATTGGGACATTTAATGATGCAAATTCTCTTATTCTTTGTCTGCAACCCCCACATGGTGTACACAAAAGATTTCCATAGCCTGTAACTGAAATAGCAATTATTTTATTTCCATTTGATGCTATCATTGCAGAAATTGCTGATGCTTCTGCACAATTACCAATCGGGTATGCAGAATTTTCAATATTGCATCCAACATGGTATTTCCCATTTTCATCAAATATTGCTGCGCCAACTTTGAATTTTGAATAAGGAGCATAAGCCTTCTCCATTACAGTTTTTGCTTTGTCGTAAAGTTTGTTTTTAATTAAATCGCTTACTGACATAAAATTATTCTTTAATGTAAGGCTTACCAATAGCATGCGGTGCTCTTGCAGTTCCAATTAAACCTGCTACAAACACTATTGTTGCAATGTACGGAGCCATTGCCAAGAATTCTGAAGGTATGGGTGTTCTTAAAATGGCAAGTTTCTGTTGTAAAGAGTCTGCAAAGCCAAATATTAAAGCAGCCATAAGTGCTCCCACTGGATGCCATCTTCCAAAAATCATAGCTGCCAAGCCAATAAAGCCTCTTCCTCCAGTCATTGCTTCATCAAAACGTCCAACACTTCCTAGTGTAAACCAAGCACCACCAAAACCTGCCACCATGCCAGCTAGAGTTACATTTATGTATCTGACCCTTAAAACATTTACTCCAAGTGTGTCAGCAGCTTTTGGATGCTCTCCCACAGCACGAAGTCTTAGACCGATACCTGTTTTGAAAATATAATATGTTGTAGTAAGAACTAATATTATTGCACCATATACAAAGAAGTTTTGTTGAAACAAAGTAGGGCCTAATACTGGAATATCACTTAAAAAAGGGATTTTTATAGGTCTAAAAATTGGTGCATCATTAAGTTCCGGATTTGTTTTCAGAAAAGATGAGGTTAAAAAGCTAGTAAGTCCTAGGGCTAGAATATTAATTGCAACTCCAGAAATAATCTGGTCTACACGGTATCTTATTACAAGTAGTGCATGCAACAATCCAAATAAACCTCCTACTATAATAGCAAATATTAAACCTATAATTCCCCCAAAAAGTGATCCAAAAACTGCCCCCGAAAAAGCACCTACTAACAGCATGCCTTCAATACCAATATTTATAATCGCAACTCTCTCTGAAAGAATGCCAGCTAATGCTGCTAAAGCTATTGGAGTTGCTCTTACTACGGTAGCTTGCATCATTCCAGTTAAAGAAAATGATTTTCCTGCTGTAGCCCAAACTAAAAAACAGGTTACTAGTAAAAATAAGCCAGCTCCTAGATAAAGACTAGAATATGAAGTCATTCGCCTGAGAATTATTCTTGCACCTAAGAAAATAAGTACAAATGAAACTAAAATATTATATTCACTGGCTGGAACCACAAGGTTAGGTAAAACAAATGTATCACGTGGCCTTGAAAGTTTAAAAACTGCATCACCATCGATGCCAAACCCAAAGAAAAATGATATAAAAATTCCAAAAACAACTAACAAGTAACCTGTTAAAAGAGCTTGTTTTTCGTTACCATATTTATTTTGTTCCAAATTATTCATATTAACTTTTATCTTTTGTTTTGAATGCCCATGGAACTGCATTTCTAACTAACAATGGGGCAGCTATAAAGACAATTATTAAAGCTTGTATTATAGTAATTAGATCAATACTGACACCAGCTTTTACTTGCATTAATCTTCCACCAGCTATTAGAGCTCCAAATAACAATCCTGCGAAAAGAACTCCAATTGGATGTGATCTACCTAACAATGCAACTGCAATTGCATCAAATCCAATACTAGCAGAAAACCCAGGAGTAGCTCTTCCTAAAACACCCATAATTTGATTTGCACCAGCAAGACCTGCCAATGCTCCAGCAATACCCATCACTAAAACGATGGTAAGTGATGCTTTAATGCCTGCGTACTGTGCTGCATTGGAGTTTGACCCTGTTGATCTAAATTCAAAACCAATCGTTGTATGGAATAATAGCCAATAAATAAAAACTACTGCAACTAGCATAAGTATAAAACCGCTATGAAGTCTCAATTGTGGTTCAATAAAAGATAAAATTTGAGGTAGTTGTGCAGTTTCGAGTACTGATTTGGATATTGGGTCATTTCTTCCCTCTTTTTGGATTACTGGCAACCTCAAAAAATAGTCCAAAAGCCTAAGAGCAATTAGATTAAGCATAATTGTTGAAATTACTTCATGAGCACCTGTAGTTGCTTTCAGCCATCCAGCTATTGCTGCATACAAAGCACCAAAAATTGCTCCAAATAAAAGTGCAAGTGGCAAATGCAACCAAATTGGTAAAAAATCAATAGAAAAACCTATAATTACAGCTGCCATTCCACCAATAATAATTTGTCCCTCGGCTCCAATGTTGAATAGTCCTGCTCTAAATGCTAATGCAATACCTAAAGCAGCAAAAATTAGCGGCGTTGCTGCAGTACAAGTTTCTGAAATAGCATTTAATGAACCAAATGACCCTATAAAAAGATTGGTGAAAGCTACTAAAATATTCTCAAAAGTTTCTCCAGTAGCAAGAAGGAATAAACAACCTATAATTAAAGCTAAAAGTGTTGCCAAAATTGGTATAAGAAGAATTTCTTCAAAATCAAAATTTTCTGATATAATTTTTTTCTTTAGATAATCCCGCATTTAAGATTGCCCCGCCATAGCTAATCCAATTTCCTCAGTAGATGCATTTGATGAAAATTCTTTAATAATTTTACCTTCAAATAATACCAATATGCGATCTGACAGTGTCAGTATTTCATCAAGTTCTGTTGAGATCAAAAGTATGCCTTTACCATTATTTCTTGTTTCTATTAACTGTTTGTGAATATATTCAATTGAACCGACATCTATACCCCTAGTCGGTTGGGAGGCAATTAAAAAATCTACTTTATTTGATAACTCTCTACCTACTACAAGCTTTTGTTGATTGCCCCCAGAAAGATTTTGAGTAAGTGTTGAAATTGAAGGAGTTCTAATGTCAAAGTTTTTCACAACTGTCTCTGAAACTCTTTCTACATCTCCCCAACTCATAATATAATTACTTGAAAATGGCTTTTGGTAATAATCATTTAAAATTTTATTTTCACTAACCGTGAAGTTAGCTATTACACCAGACTTTTGTCTATCTTCAGGAATATGCCTTATTCCTAATTTATGTATTTCTCTGGGAGTTATGTATTCCATTTTTTTTTCAAAGTATGAGACCTTTCCTGCAACAAAATCTCTCAAACCTGTAATTGATTCAACTAATTCAGTTTGCCCATTACCCTGAACACCAGCAATTCCAACAATTTCACCTTCTTTAACATTAAATGATATTTGGTTTAAAGCTAACTCCCTATTTTCGTTAAGAACAGAAAGGTTATCAATTTCAAGAATGGTGTTGCCAGTTTTGTTTTTCTTTCTCTCTAAACTAAGATTTACTGGGCGACCAACCATTAAATTTGCAAGCTCTTTATTAGATGTTTTTTTTGGATCTGCCTCACCAACTATCATTCCAGCTCTAAGAATACTAATTTTATCACAAACTTCTCTAACTTCGTGTAGCTTATGGGTAATGAATATAATTGCCTTCCCGCTCTTTTTGAGAGCATTCATAATCTTGAATAATTCTTTTACCTCTTGTGGGGTCAAAACAGCAGTTGGCTCATCAAAAATTATTAATTCAGCAGATCTGAATAATACTTTTATTATTTCAACTCTTTGCTGTGCACCAACTGAAAGTCTTTCAGTGATTTCTTTTGGATTTACAAGAAGTGAGTATTTTTCACTGATTTCTTTAACTTTTTTTTCTGAATCTTTAATCTTTAAATAATTAAGATTTCCAGTTTTTTCATTACCAAGAATAACATTTTCTGTGACTGTAAATATTGGCACTAACATAAAATGTTGGTGAACCATTCCAACACCAGATTTTATAGCATCCCCAGGATTATCAAAATAAGTTTCCTGTTGGTTAATTATTATTTTTCCGTCATCTGGCCTGTAAAGTCCACACAGTATATTCATTAAAGTGCTTTTACCTGCGCCATTTTCACCAAGCAATCCAAGTATCTCGCCACTATTAACTTTAATATTTATGTCCTGATTTGCCTGAACTGAACCAAAGGATTTACTGATATTTTTTAATTCTATGTTTACCATTTTGGTTTCAAATACATTAGAATAAAAATTTGGAAGATTAAAGTGATCTGAGATAATTTATATCCCAGATCACTTTTTGATTTAATTCTTTACAGAAAGAAATCCATTAATGATTGATGATCTAAGTTTCTTTATTTCATTGTTTAATCCATTAGAAACAGATGAAGATAAATCATGGTATGGAGCAATTCTTACACCGTTATTAGCCAGTGTTCCTACGTACACTCCTCCTTTAAAAGATCCATTTTTAGCAGACTCGATTGCACCAAGAACAGTTGCATCCATGCCTTTCTCAACAGTTGTTAAATAAACTGATTGATTTTTAGTGTCTAAAACGTATTGATCAACATCAACACCAATAATTTTGAGGCTATCAGTTCCTAATTCTGAAGCTAGTGCAGCAGATCCTAAGCCAACTGGTCCAGCAACAGGCATTACAATATCTGCGCCCTCATCATAAAGATTTTGTGCAAAAGCTCTTCCGTCATCTAATGATGAAAAATTATTAGTAAATAAACCTTCTTTGCTTGCAGGATCCCATCCAAGGACAGTTACGCTAGTACCTTTAGTTTTATTGTGATGGTTAACACCAGCAACAAATCCATCCATAAAAATTGTTACTGGAGGGATATTTATTCCTCCAAAAGTACCAACTATACCTGTTTTTGATACACCTGCGGCAAGATAGCCAGCAAGAAATGCAGCTTCATCTGTATTATAAATTAAACCCATAACATTTGGTATTGTTGGATCATAAGCAAAGTCAACTATAGCAAATTTGCTGTCAGGGTTTTCTTTGGCTGCGTTTGCTGTTGCTTCTCCCATTAGAAAGCCGACAGAAACAATTATATCACACCCCTCAGAAACAAATGAATTTAAATTAGGTACGTAGTCAGTTTCAGCATTGGATTCAAGTAGTTTAGAGCCAATACCATGTTTCGCAACTGCATCTTGAACACCTTTCCAAGAAGTTGCATTAAATCCTTTATCGTCAACACCTCCAATATCAGTTACTTGGCAAGCAGTAAAAGCGAAAGCAGTTGATGACAAACTTATTAAAATTGATGCTAAAAAAGCACCAAATAATTTATGTGAAAGTTTCATTGGTTTTTCTTCCCTTATAAAGTTTTTTTTTATTTAATTAGCATACAAAAGCATTGATGCAATTAATTTAATTTTGAATTACATAAAGTGCAATTGCTGCTGCACTAGATACATTAAGGGATTCTGTCTGAACAGCAATCGGGATTTTTGCGGATATAGATATTTTTTCTCTTGTAAGTCTTCTAAGTCCAAGGTTTTCTGATCCTAAAACTAGAGCAGTCCTTAGATTTCCAGAACAGTTTTTAATATTTTCACTTCCATTTTTTTCTAAACCAATTACAAAAAAATCATGTTTTTGTAAATATTCTATGGTTCTAGATAGATTTGTAACGCGAATCAAAGGCATCGTCTCTATGGCACCTGCTGCTGCTCTAGCCATAAGTCCATTTTCAGTAGGTGTATTGTTTTTAGTAACAACTACCCCGGCTACATTAAAAGCGTTAGCTGTTCTTAATATTGACCCTATGTTTTGAGGATTAGTTAGTTGATCAAGAAGTACTAAACACACATTGCCTGTCATCTGATTTACGCATTCTTCAATACTAATCCAATTAATTGGTTCTACCTCAGCTAAAACACCTTGGTTAGGACTTGACATAGAATTTTCATCCAGAGACTTTCTATCTACTTCAATAAATTTAATATTTAGTCTTTTTTTATTTTTGAGATTTTGATACACCCAATCTGTCATTTCTGGAGTATGATAGATGATAATTATTTTTCTATTTTTATTAGAAATTGCAGCTTCTAAAGCATGCTTCCCCCAAATCATATAATTCTGATTTACTGGAGCTTTAATTAAGCTTTTTGAAGTTTTGTTATTTTTTTTTCTAAACTGATTATAGTTATAATTTTTATTTTTATAAATTTTCATTTTTTTATATTATTTGTTTTGATAAATTAATTTAAGTTAAATTTATCAATGTTGTTGACAAATGCATGGTTTATCTCATATCAGGCTATTTGAAACAATAATATATTAGGTGGGGTGGCCGAGTGGTTAAAGGCAGCAGACTGTAAATCTGCCCGCGTAGCGTACGTAGGTTCGAATCCTACCCCCACCACCATTTAATAATTATTATTAATTTATTGATTAAAACAAACAATTTAATTAAAAGAGTATAAATTTATTTTGACATTGAAAGAGGCTACTTATGTCCAAAGAAAAATTCGATCGTTCCAAACCCCATGCCAATATTGGTACAATAGGGCATGTTGATCATGGTAAAACAACTCTAACTGCTGCAATTACTAAGGTATTAGCTGAAGCAGGTGGAGCAGAGTTTCAAGCATATGATGAAATTGATAAAGCACCAGAAGAAAGAGAGCGCGGTATTACAATCTCAACTGCTCACGTTGAGTATGAAACTGATAACAGGCACTATGCACATGTAGATTGTCCTGGTCACGCTGACTATGTTAAGAACATGATTACAGGTGCTGCTCAAATGGATGGTGGTATTTTAGTTGTCTCTGCAGCAGACGGCCCAATGCCTCAAACACGTGAACATATTCTACTAGCACGTCAGGTTGGTGTGCCAGCACTGGCTGTCTTCTTGAATAAAGTTGATCAGGTTGATGATGCAGAGCTATTAGAATTAGTTGAATTAGAAGTGCGTGAATTATTATCTTCATATGAATTTCCAGGTGATGACATTCCAATTATTTCAGGTTCTGCTTTAGCGGCTCTTGAAGGTAAAGACGATAATATTGGTAAAGAGAAGATTTTAGAGCTTATGAAAGCTGTTGATGAGTATATTCCAACTCCAGACAGACCAAAAGATCAGCCATTTTTGATGCCGATTGAGGATGTGTTCTCAATATCAGGTCGTGGTACAGTTGTGACAGGCCGTATTGAGCGTGGTGTTGTAAATGTTAACGAGGAAATTGAGATCATTGGTATTAGAGAGACACAAAAGACAACCTGTACAGGTGTTGAGATGTTCCGTAAGTTACTTGATCAAGGTGAGGCTGGAGATAACGTAGGAGTTCTTCTTCGAGGTACAAAGAGAGAAGAAGTTGAAAGAGGCCAGGTATTGGCGAAGCCAGGATCAATTACACCTCATACAAAGTTTAAGGCTGAAGCTTACATATTGACAAAAGATGAGGGGGGGCGTCATACACCTTTCTTCAGTAATTACAGGCCACAGTTTTACTTTAGAACAACAGATGTGACAGGTTCAGTGATATTGCCAGAGGGTACAGAAATGGTAATGCCAGGTGATAACATCAGTATGGAAGTTGAGTTGATAGCGCCAATAGCTATGGATGATGGACTAAGGTTTGCTATCCGTGAAGGTGGACGAACAGTGGGTGCAGGAGTTGTAGCCTCTATCTCTGCTTAGTATTTTTAAATTTAAATTAAAAAGCTCAAAATTATAATATATTTTGAGCTTTTTTTATCTCTAAAATTTAGACTTTAATAAATTTATTATTATTTAAGACTTCATGTTAGGTGAAATAAATATTGTTTGGTTTAAGAGAGATCTTAGGATTGCAGATCATGTACCAATTTATAAAGCATCTAAAGAGAGAATACCTTTCATTCCATTATATGTTGTAGATCAAAATTATTGGTCTCAAAATTTTTCATCTATAAGTCATTGGAATTTTGTTTACGATTGTCTTGAAGAACTTAATATTGAATTATCTAACATCGGGCAGCCTTTAATTATAAAAAAAGGAAGTGCTGTTAATATCTTTAAAGACATTCAAAGTAATTTTAAAATAAACAAAGTGTACGCTCACGAAGAGACAAGTAATGATTGGGTTAGAAAAGAAAACTTATTAGTTAAAAACTGGTTTGAGAAAAACCAAATTGAATTTATAGAATGCCCCACAAATGGTGTAGTAAGAGGGCTGAAGTCAAGAGATGAATGGATAAAGATTAAAAATCAGAGGCTGCTTTCTGATGTAATACCTAGTCCAGTAGGGTTAAAAAAAATTGATTACTACAAATCAGATTCAATCTCTAGAAAGTCAATCATTTTTGAAGACAATTTTATTTTGAATATTCAAAAAGGGGGGAGAAAAACTGGATTAAAAATCTTAGACAGTTTTCTAAATTTTAGGAGTAAATCCTATTTGAAAAATATTTCAAGTCCAAAATCTTCCTCAGAATACTGTTCTAGGATTTCACCTTATTTAACGTGGGGCGCTATTTCTTCAAAAGAAGTGATTAAAAAGGTTAAATATGCGAAAGACCTAATCAAAAAAGAAGATAAATATTGGAAAAAAAATTTATCTTCATTTCAATCAAGATTGTCTTGGAGATGCCACTTTATTCAGAAATTAGAGGATGACCCAACAATTGAAAATTTGTGTATGCACAAATCCTTTGAAAACCTTAGAATAAATAGTTACAAGGAACAATTTTTTAATGCTTGGAAATCAGGACAGACTGGATACCCATTTGTAGATGCGTGTATGCGTAATCTGACAAATCAAGGATGGATCACATTTAGAATGAGAGCAATGCTTGTGAGTTTTGCAAGCTATGACTTGTGGCTTGATTGGAGAGATTTTGCACATCATTTAGCGAAATTATTTACAGACTATGAGCCAGGCATCCATTACAGCCAGTTACAAATGCAGTCAGGCGTGACTGGAATTAATACATACCGTATTTACAACCCTGTAAAGCAGTCAAAAGAGCATGATGATAATGGTGACTTCATTAGGAAATGGGTTCCTGAATTACAGAAACTAAACTCAAATTGGGTCCATGAACCATGGAAAATGGATTTTGAAACTCAAAAAAAACTCAAATGTATTATTGGAAAAGATTATCCACATCCCATAGTAGATCATAAAAAAGCTGTCAGTTTAGCCAAAAGTAAAATTGCTGAAATTAGAAAGGGAGCAAACTTTAAAACTATTGCAAAAAAGGTTTACGTAAAACATGGCAGTCGAAATTCAAATAGAGATAATAATTTTATTGATAGTAAATTAAAAAAAATAAAAACTAATAAACAATTATCTTTGTCTTTCTGATTTATATTAGAAAATTAAAATACCCAATTAAAAATAATGGGATCTGGAGGCCAAAATTCGTAAGTATAGCTCTATCAGAACTTAAATATCCTGCTAATGACCAACCTAGTGCTCCACTGCCATGAATAAAAATATTTAGTGGATAAATATTTAAATTAGTTAGTAAAATTCCACTTAAAACTAAAAAAGTACTAATCCATTTTATATAACTTATCATAATAGTTTTCCTAAAAAATTTTAATTTATTGTTAATAAGAATATTTAACTGATTGACAAATTAAATTTGATTGTTTTTAAATTATTTATATGAAAATATTTTCATTTTTAATCTTTTTTTTAATATCTTTTTGCAAATTTTCTTTTGCTGATGAGCAACAAATTATTTCAATGGGCGATATAGAATTTGGAGAGTATTTGGGCGCCGAATGTGCGGCATGTCATCATCAGGCAGGTATTAGTAAAGGTATTCCTGCAATCAATGGAATGGATGCAGAGGTTTTTGTTGCTTTAATGTTAGCTTACAGATCAAAAGAAATGGAAAATCCTGTTATGCAAATGATTGCTGGGAGACTTGATGATGAGCAAATTGGGTCATTAGCTCTATATTTTAGTAAATTAGATCCACCAAAATGATCATATTTTCATTTACTTCAGGCTAAAAGCTGATAACATTCTAACAGTTAATTTATTTGGGGAGGACATAATGTCAAAAATTTCAAGGCGTACTTTTACAGGTATTGCTGCCGCCTCAGTTGCAACACTCTCAATGCCGTCAATTTCACTTGGTGCTTTACCAAGAGTTGTCGTTATTGGAGGAGGAGCAGGTGGCGCAACCGCAGCAAGGTACATTGCTAAAGATTCTAAAGGCGGTGTTCATGTTACACTAGTTGAAGCATCAAAGCGATATTACACATGCTTTTTTTCTAATCTATATTTAGGAGGATTTAGAAATTATGGTTCGATAGGTCATAATTATTACGGTCTTGCTGTGAATAGAGGCGTCAACGTTGTACACGAGTGGGCTGTTTCAGTAGACTCAGCAGCTAAAAAAGTTAATTTAGGTTCAGGAAATTCAATTTCATATGATAAGCTTGTCATTTCACCTGGAATAGATCTTAAATATGATACTATAAATGGTTACTCTGCTGAAGCTCAGACACATATGCCACACGCATGGAAGTCAGGCACTCAAGTTCAGTTATTGAGAAATCAAGTTATGAATATGAAACAAGGTGGTACTTTTGTAATGGTCCCTCCACCAAATCCATATAGATGTCCTCCAGGACCATATGAGAGAGTTTCAATGATTGCTCATCAGTTTAAAAAGTCTAATCCAACTGCTAAAATTGTTGTTCTTGATCCAAAAAATAAATTTTCAAAGCAAGGTTTATTTATGGAAGGATGGCAGAGACATTATCCAGGCATGATTGAGTGGATTGATGCTGATACTCATGGTGGTCTAAAAAATGTTAACGCTTCCAAGATGGAATTTGAAACTGATTTAGATACTTTTAAAGCTGATGCAGCTTGTGTAGTTCCAGCTCAAAAGGCTGGTGCAATTGCAATGGCAGCTGGAGTTAATAATGGTGACTGGTGTCCAATTGTTCCTGCATCAATGCAATCTCAAGCAGATGAAAATATCTATGTATTAGGTGATGCATCAGTTGCTAAATCAATGCCAAAGTCTGGTTTTTCAGCAAATAGTCAAGCTAAAGTTGCTGCTAATCATATCAGAGGTGCTCTAACAGGAAGTAAGGTATTTGATGCACGTTACTCAAATACTTGTTGGTCATTAGTTGCAACAAATGATGGCATTAAAGTTGGCGCAAGCTATGCAGCTGGTTCAGAAGCTATTGATGTAACAAGTAAATTTGTTTCAAAAACTGGTGAAGATAGTGCATTAAGAAAAGCTACTTATGAAGAATCAATAGGTTGGTATGAAGGTATAACAACAGATATGTTTTCTTAATTATCTAAATTAAAAAAAGTTAATAAAGGCGGCTATATGCCGCCTTTTTAAATACCTTTTATTGTTACTGGATTATTTTGTTTAGGACTAATATTCTGTTTATCTGAAATATAGTCTTCTAAAACATTATAAATGGCAGGGCCTTCTACGTCAGGATTAATTGAACCCCAACCACCAACAGTATATTTTTTTTGAGCTTCAATTTTTTCTCCACTAGGTGAAAGTGATAAATCACTTATTCTATTACCCATCTTATTTTTTGGATGACATGTATACGACATTCCGCCAACCCTTACCATATCTCCACCTTGTTGAAAGAAGGGATCAGGATTGAAAATATTATCGCAGACATCTTCTAAGAGATTTTTAATTGTTTCTCCACTCATTTCAGTTCTATAAACTTCCGGATAATTCATCGATGTTTGGGAATAAATATCATCGATAGTTATTTTTTGGCCAGGTAATAGTGTTGTTCCCCATCTGAAACCTGGACTTAAAGAAATTTGAGTATCTCTTTTCTGAATAATAGCGTCACAAATGACACTATCCCAAGGTCCACCAAAATTACCTCTTCTGTAAAGTAAAGTCTCCGCTTCACCAACCACACGGCTACATTCCTCTTCATATGGTTCCCTGATTTTATCGATCAATCTATTCATCTCTGGATCAGGTTGAATTATATCTGAAAAAATTGGAATTAGATTTGATGAGGAATCAATAACTTTTCCATTATCAACTTTAAGGTCAATCCTTCCTAAATACTTTCCATGAGAACCAGATGAAAGAAGCAAAGTATTTTTAATCTTTATTGCTCTTGGAATTGCATCGTGAGTATGTCCAGTCAATATAACATCAACATTATCCAACATGGTTGCTAACTTCTGATCTACATCAAACCCATTATGAGATAATAAAACGATTACCTCTGCGCCTTTACTTTTTGCTTTATCAATATTTTCTTGGATAGTTTCAGGTCTAATTCCAAATGACCATCCTTCAACAAGATACCTCGGATTAGCTATAGGAGTGTAAGGGAAATGTTGACCAATAACAGCAATTTTTACACCTCCCTTTTCAAAATAGGAGGTGCTTTCAAATACCGGTTCATCCCATTCAGTATCAAAAACATTACCTCCAAGAAAAGGGAAATCTATCTTTTCAATTAGTTCATTTAGACGCTCTTGACCAAGTGTAAACTCCCAGTGTCCAACCATAGCATCTGGTTTCAGGAGTTTCATCGCTTCTAACATATCCTCTCCTTGTGTTTTGAGGGAAGTGTATGAACCTTGCCAAGTGTCACCGCCATCAAGTAAGAGTACTTTATCTTCTCCTCTTTCTGCCCTTATTTTTTTAATCAAACTAGCTGTTCTGTCTAATCCTCCTAGCTGGCCATATTCTCTTGCTAATGGAACGTAGTCCAGCATAGTATGAGCATAAGCTAATGGCGTATTAGGAGCTATACCAAAATAGTCTAAGAAAGTTTTACCAACTAGATGAGGTGGAATACCTTCATATTTTCCAATTCCAAAGTTTTCTGATGGAGGCCTAAAGTAAACAGGCTTAAGTTGTCCATGTATATCAGTTAGATGAAGTAAGGTAATTTGACCTTTTGCATCAAACTTAAGTAAATTATTTTCTGTGATTTGTTGTTTAGCAGCAACGGAATTCCAATTACTATTACCAATTAACATCGCTGTAATTGAAGCTAATTGAAGAAATTCTCGCCTCGATTGCATTATGTTTCTCTAAATTACCACAATTTAAGAATTATCGTCTTCTGGAGTTACATCAATGTCTCTAGCTCTACCAATAATTTTTGTAGATACTTGACAATTACTCATACAAGGATTCCCTTGCGTATTTATTACGTCCGGTCTTGGATCAGGTAATAAAAAACCGTCTCTATTTGGCATCTCTATTTCACCAATATTTTTATCTGATAAAACAAAATCTTCCTCAATTATGTCACTCATATAGAGAAGATAGGCTACAATTTCATATGTTTCGTCATATGATAAAGATTGAGCCACCCCATAAGGCATGGCTCTATATACATAATCATAGATAGTAGAAGCATAAGGCCAATAACTTCCTGTGGTTTTCTCTGGATCGTGTGATGCTAAACTGTCTTCACCTCCAACAAGTGCAGGCCACCTATCGGCTCCTTCACCAAAATCACCATGGCAAGCAGCGCATTGTTCAGTATATATTTCTTCACCAATTAGAGCAGTTCCACTTCCAATTGGAGCACCTAAACCATCAGGCCTCACATCAATGTCCCATCCTGCAACCTCTTCTTTAGTAGCAATTTGCCCTAAATTAAATTTTCGATCACTTGCAACAGTTGAGTTTACTAAAAAGATTATTAGTGAAAAGCTAACAATGTATTTAGCCAAGCCTAACATTATCAACCTTTCCATTTTTAGAAACAAGCCAAGTTGCTATCGAATTATTATGGTAAATTGAATTTACACCTCTAATTTTTTGAAGTTCATCAATGGTTGGTTGAACGTAATTAGTTTCATCAATTGCTCTAGATTGTAACTTTAATTCTTCACCATTCCATTCAAATGGTAAAGTAAATCGAGTTAATGATTTACTTAATACTGGTGAATGAAGCTGAGCAGTTTTCCAATTCTTTCCACCATCAATAGAAACATCAACTCGTTTGATTTTGCCTCGTCCTGACCAAGCAAGCCCTCTTAATTGGTGTAACCCTTTTGAGAGAATTGGTTTTTCCGGACTAGGAGAAGTTATAACTGACTTTGCATCCATAACCCAAGTAAACATTCTTGCTTTTCCACTTGTGAGTAAATCTGTATATTTAGAGGTTTCTTCCCTAGTCATGTATGGTTTATCTCCAAGCTCAAGTCTCCTGATCCATTTAACCCACATATTCCCTTCCCAACCAGGAACTACAAGGCGTGCCGGATATCCTTGCTCAGGCCTAAGGGCTTCACCATTCATTGCCCACGCGATAATGCAATCATCTAAAATTTTTTCTATTGGAATAGAACGTGTCATTCCTGATGAGTCACTTCCTTCAGCGAGAACCCATTTTGCTTTATCTTTTATTCCGGTTTCAAGAAGAATATCTGATAATTTAACCCCAGTATATTGGACATTATGAACCATTCCAAAGGTGTACTGACAGCCATTTAATTGAGCGCCTCTCCATTCCATGCCTCCATTTGCGGCACACTCTAGAAAATAAAATTTATTTGTTTGAGGAAAGCGTTTCAAGTCATCAAGAGTAAATATCATTTCTCGATCAACTAAACCATTAATCATTAACCTAAAATCTTGCGGATTAATAACTGAAACGCCTCCATGATGTCTTTCAAAACAAAGACCGTTAGGAGTAACAATTCCCTCTAAATCTTGCAATGGGGTAAAGTTTACTGATGACTCAGCACTTGCGGTTAACCATTCTACATTCCTTCTTATAACATGTCCCTCAAACTCTGAGGGCATTCCATAAGGATTTACATCTACGCCATCACCAAGATATTGTGTCCATTCAGGAAGGTTGGGGGGTAAGTTTTCAGGATTTACCTCTTGTGATAAAAGGCTTTTTGGGGCTAAAGATACAGCACCAACACTTGAAGCTCCAATTAATAACTCCCTACGGTTGAGTTTTTTAAATTTAGAAACATCATTTTTTTTATTTTTTTTCATTTTTAAGAAACAGCCATTTTTTTGGAGATTGAATATTTTTCTCCGCTATCGTCAATCCATTCAAAATCAAATGTTCCACTCTCTTTAGCCTTATATTGAAAAACAATATATGGGTTAGTAGATATTGATGGTTCAAGATCCATTTTGAAAACATCTTTTCCATTAAATTTTGCACTAAAAAAATTAATTATCTGTCTTGGTATTGTTTGACCGTCAGCATCTTTCATTCGCCCACTGTGCATTGGGTGTCTTATTAATGTTTTAATCTCAACAATCTCATCAATCGATACTTCTTTAGGTACTTTTACTCTAGGCTTTATTGAAGACATAACTACTCCTTATATTATCCGCCGCAACCGCCAATTGTTACTTTAACTTTTGCATTAGTCATTAGAAATTGACCATTATTATTTTCAGCTAATAAATAGACATTTTGTGTTTTTGATAGTCGCATTCTAGTTGTCGCAGAGCATGAACCCATTTCTGGAGTGAAATAGAATTTCGCAACATTTGGTGATGGGTTGCCGTCTGCTAGAATGTAAACAGTTTTTACATGATCACTTTCAGTCATAGGGCTATCCATTTCAAAACTAACTTTTACCTGATTGCCATTTTCTGCAATTTCTGGGAGGTCTAAATAAATATCACTTTCAGTTGCTCCCAACCCTTTGGTAATTTCATTTATTCTGTCTAAGGCTTTGTTAGGTTGAGAAAATGACATTGAAGGGAGCATTGCTGTCCCAGTAAAAGCAGCAATAAGCTGCAATGCATTTCTTCTTGATATCTTTCTTAATTTTTTTAACTTCATTTATATCCTCATAGATAATAAACAACGGAAATGTTTAATAGTTAATTTATAATAAATTTATTTAGATCAATCAAATGCTTAATCACGTTTAAGAATTTCATCTACTTGCCACCAAAACATTTCAGCACTTGAGTATCCTGTAATTCTACCAATTTCATTATTCCCTCTATAAAAAACAAAAGTTGGTGTAATTTTTGTTTCATAATTATTGGTATCATTTATATCATTATCAAATAGGTATTCATCAAGTTCAATCTTTTCTAGAGGGAAACTTTTAGAAATATCAGTCTTAGGATAAATTTTACCAATTTCTTTCTCCCAAATTTGGCAGTAAATACAATAATCTGCAGTTATCATTAAAAGCTTATTTTCAGCAAAAGTTGATTTCGATAAAAATAAAAAAAATAATAATAATGGGAAAAAAAGTAATTCAACTTTTTTAATATCATAAGAAAAACTTTTTTTTGTCTTTTTGAAAAAAATCAAAGTTCTTTTAACAACTCTTTAAATATCTTTTTTGATTTGCCTCGCATTTTTGCTTTTTTGATTTTATCTAAATTGCTTAGGTCATCTCCAACCACAACCAAACCTATCATTCCCATAGCTTTATGTGGTGTGCAAATATATAAGTAGATACCTGGAATTTCAAATTTATACTCTGCGTCTTTACTTATTTTTGATTTAAATTTTTTGACGCCTTTTGGCATTTCAACAAATTCAACATTGTGCCCTTTATCCACTGATTTCCAAATAATTGTATCTCCAATGTCTATCTTTGCAACTTTGATAGAATAAACCATTTTTTCTTTTCCAAGTTTATTAACCATCTCTATTTCGATAGTCTCAGCGGAACTAGAAAAAGATATTGAAATAAATGAAATAATTAAAAAAAGATATTTGAACATTTTTAATCCTTTGATTTTCCTATTATTAAAATAATTAAAGATCTTAATATGTGATAACATACACTTATTTTTGCTATTTAATAAAATTATATACAAAAAAAGTAAAAAAATTTTAACGATTTATTTTTATCCAGTCTTTAAATGCAAAGTAATATTGATATATCGGTAAAAACCATGGGTTCCCATCATAAAATGGAATACTTTGAGGTGGAGAAGCATAAAATATACTTTTTCTGTTACTTGTTCCCATAGCAATTTCTGCAGCTTTTTTACCAAGCCAGCGAGCCCATACTGTCCCTGAGCCTGCATAGCCAGCAGCATAAAAAATTTCATCATGCTCAAAAATTACAGGTAGTTGTGGTCTTGTGAAACCAACGTTTCCTTGCCAGCAATAATCAATTTTAACATTAAAAAGTTCTGGAAATATTAAACATAGTTTTCGCTTTAGATAATTCACTGTGCGATTAGTAACCTCAATTTTATCAAATCCTCGTGATCCTAAAAGAATACGTTTACGGTCGGGAGTGGGCCGAAAATAACTATATAAATTTGAAGTATCACCATACATTCTAAGTTTTGGCATTAGTTTTTTTACGTAATCAACACCAAGGTTTTCAGTAACAATTATTGCACTTTTTGCTGGGACCAGTCTTTTTCTCAAAAATTTCCCAACTTTATATTCAGTTCCTGTGTAAGCGTTTGTAGCAATAATAACTTTTCCAGCTGAAATCTGACCTTTAGCAGTAATTACAATTTTTTTACCCTCTTTTTCATTTTTTATCTCCAATACTGGAAGGTCTGAAATTACAATTACGCCAGCCTCTTCAGCACGTTTTAGAAGTCCAGCAAAAAATTTGCCAGGATGAAAGCCACCTATTTCATCTCTTACCATGCCTCCGTAAAACAAGTCAGTAGCAATTTCTTTTCCTTGGTTATGTTTAGATACCATGAAAGCCTTGTGACCATCTATATTATTGAGGCGGTCTGTTTCTTTAAGTTGTAAGTCGTAGTCACCTTTACTCATTGCTCCAGTAAATCTTCCTGTCATCTGAAACTGACAGTCAATATTTTCTTCATTGCAAAACTTTGTAAGATCAAGTCGAGCTTCAATGCCTTCAGCATATGCTTCATCAGCAAACGATACACCGTATATTTTAGTTAAAGCGCTATGAGAAAGGCGTATTTGACCACTGCATATACCTCCATTTCGAGTAGAAGCTCCAAATCCTGGCTTGCCACTGTCTATTACAACAACAGATTTCCCTTGTCTGGCTAAAGTAAGTCCTGCTGAAAGGCCTGTGTAACCACCTCCCACTACAACAAAATCAGATTTTTTAGGGGGAGGTCGTTCTCCTATTGGAAAAAGTTTTTCATCAATATCCCACCAGTACGCACTTTCTTTCATAATGAAACCGAAATTTATAAATTTGTTTATCCTGATTTCTTTTTTCTATCAATTCGAGTAGCACCTGTTTCAGTTCTAATAATTTTACCACTGTCTATCGTATGAACCTCTAAAATTGCTTCTCTAGTATTATCTGGAAATATTCCCAACTGATGTAAAACTAAAATTTCATCGTTTTCAAAAATGCATCTTGCCTTTTCAAAAACTAATCGTCCCTCAGCCATAGATTTAAACATATTTGAGACTGTAGGTATCCAGTCTTTTTTTGAAACTTCTATACCAAATTGATGCCTGACAAATATAAAATCTGAGTGTAATAATTCAAGATAACCTTCCAAATCACATTCATTGATTGTTTTTTGTAATTTTTTATAGACTGACATTATTATCTCCTAAAAAATATTTAATATTAAATATAAAATATTACGCTCTTGATCCTGTAGATCAAAAAATTAACCTCTATCTTTCATTGTATCTAAAATTTTTGGAAACTGAAAAGACTATTGAAAAATTTCAATAATTAGCAAATATATTTCTCTAAGTTTTACTCTTTTTGCTTTTCCAAGTTCCACCATATTGATAAGTATCCTGATAATCTGATTTAATTTGGTTAAGACATTTCCCGCATAAAAATATCCATTCTTTGGAATTATTGTATTTACAGCGATAAAGAACTTCCTTTGATATTTTACAAAAATGACATTCTTTAAATCGAGTTCGCATTTACCTTATACATTAAGAAATATTTTTTTGGTGGATCTTCTTTTGGTTTGAATATTCTTTTTTTAAGGTTAAAGAAGCCAAATGGATAGTTTGCATTGCCACCAAATATCATTTGGTCGCCATAAATCATTCTGTTCAGCTTTCCACAATTGAAACAAATATGTATCCACCTTAAATGAAATAATTCATACTTCACTCTGTATAAAGTTTTATATGGCTGGCCACATTCTTCACAATTGTTCATTTATTAGAATACCTTTTCATAATTATTGTATTTATTATTTATACTTTTAAATAATATTTATTTTAAACAAATAATTTTATCCTGACTTTATTTTTTCTCTACTAAAAACATAAAAGCCTGCTGACACTATAATGAAAGCACCTATCCACATTTCCAAACTTGGAATGTCACCAAATATTAAATATCCTAAAACTGCAACCCATAATAACTTTGTATAATTATAAGGTGCTAAGAAAGATGCCTCTGATTTATCAAAAGCACTTATCATGCATAAATGAGCAATTGCACCCATAACTCCGATAGAAAAAAAAACATATAAATGTATTTGTAACATAGGAACCCAAACAAATGGCACCATTATACTCGACCATCCAAGACCAGCAAGGCCGGTATAGAAGAGAGTGGTGTATGTGTTTTCAGTTGCTGACAAAAGTCTTGTCATTATTTGAAAAAGTGCAAAGAAGAAAGCTCCCAAAAGAGGCATCAAAGAAGCTAATTGCCAAAACTCACTCCCAGGTCTTACAATAATTAAAACACCTAAAAAGCCAATTATAACTGCGCACCATCGATGAATACCGACTGTTTCTTTTAGAATTGGAACAGATAAAGCTGTAATAAATAATGGAGCTACAAAGCCAATTGCAGTAGCCTCCGCTATTGGCAAGTATGTTAGTCCAAAAAATAAACTTGATATTGAGCATATCAAAAAAGCTGGTCGAATTATTTGAAGAACTAGTTTGTTAGTCATTACTAATTTAGAAATCTTTTCACCCTTAAGAAAAAAGAAAATCCACAGCGTCATATTTATTCCAATTAAATAACCCCAGACTATTTGGATTGCGTGAAGATCTTTTGTAAAAAATTTACATATTGTATCAACAACTGAAATTAAAAATATTGCAGTAATAAAGAACAATATACCCTTAAGAGGTTGATGTTTTTGTTTTAAAGGATCCATAGTTTTAAATGCTTATTTGAATTTATATCTTTTTTAGGAACCTTTGTTAAAGTAATCTTTATAAATAAATGATTAATTTAGTATTACTCAATTAATATGTATCAGTCTTCATTTAAAACAAAAAATGTAAATATTCATTTCGTACAGAAATATGCTGGGCAGGATATTGTTTGGTGTCCTGGAGGTGATCAAACCGGAGAGGAATGGGAGGAGCAATTTGATTTATTTAAAGACTTTCGAAACACTAGTTTTGATCCAAGAGGAGTAGGAAAAACAATAAGTTACGAAGATCCTCCATGGACAATAAATACATACGCGAAAGATCTTTCAAAACTCATTCAAGAAGTTTGCAAGCCTCCTGTAATAATTATAGGTCTTTCCATGGGCGCTCTTATAGTACAAGAAATGCTGCTCAAGTATCCAAAACTATGTAAGTTTGGAATTGCAATGGGGACATCTGGCGCTAAAAGTGGTTACATTCATGAATGGGAGGAGGCAGAGATTAATCTTCGCAACAGCGAAATAAAAATGCCCTCAGATTTTGCATTAGCCCACTATGCTCTTCTTATGTATCCTTCTGAAGTTTTAGGCGACGATCAACTTTGGGAAAAGTGTAAGCCTATTGTTGAGAAGGCTTACAGTGACAGAAATAGCGAAATGCTCTCGGCGCAATGGCAAGCCTGTTTGGAATACACTGCTTTGGAGGAGCTTCCTAATTGTGAGCGGCCTCTGCATGTTATTGCTTTTGATCAAGATATGCAAACACCCCCAGTAAGAGGTAAGATAGTATCTGATGCTGCTGCTGATGGACATTTTCATTTATTAAATGGATTAGGTCATTGTTCTCTTTTTAGACATAAACCAAAGGTGGTTGCTGATAAAATTAGGGAGATTATTTTATTTAATACAAAATAACTTTTTAGGTTATGATGGTTTATCAATTATAAATTCAATTTAATTATCCTAATAAGAACTGGAAAATATAACTTCTTCTATTGATTTATTAGAGAAATGTCTGTATTCCAAATTAGAACTTACTTTAGGAGTGTAGCTCAACTGGTAGAGCACCGGTCTCCAAAACCGGGGGTTGTAGGTTCGAGTCCTATCGCTCCTGCCATTACGTGACATAGATAATACAATGAGTTCAAGTTTTTCTCGAAAATTTAAGCGAAGTTTTAAAAAACTTTTATCTTTTTAAATTTTGAAATTTAAATTAACGTAAGGAAATGAAATCAATTTATCTATTAAATCTAATTTTCAATTTTTGTAAGTTGATAAGACTAATTTTAGCAACTTTTATATTGATTTTTTCATCTAATATTTCACATGCAGATTTTCAATTCGAGAAAGTCACTTATTATGGAGATGTTGATGGTGAGTACATAAATCTTTCTGCTACATTTTATAATATAATAACAGACGCATTATCGGTTCCAATACCAACATTCACTATGGGGTTTGATGGAAATATGGGAAGAGGTAGGTTTCATTCTATAAGATTTGATGAAGCAAGTTTCCCCATCCCACATAAAGTTAGTAGTGATCCAGACCAACCTGGAAGATTTTTTGTTTATCATGATACACTGCGCGATGGTTCATTTAGAAAATTTTATAATTATATGAATCCAGTAAAACAATCGCTTATAGAGGCAGTGTGTGAGCATTTTCTTAATGTAAATGAAATAAAAAAAATGACTTCAGTCAAGATTGATTCAATTGCAACAGATTTCCTTAATTTTGATCATCATAAGAAAGACTTAAAACGTTTAGCATTAGATTGCCTCAAGCCATCAAAAATAGTTTATGCTCGCGATATTCAAAATCAATTATCAAAACTTGGATATAGTTTAGGAAATATCAATGGTGAATGGGGTGCAAAATCCGAGCATGCACTAAATCAATATTTTGCTGATCGACAAATTAGTGCTGACACAAAAATGACAACTATTTTATTAAGAAGAATGCAAGCTGAGCTTGGTGAATTGGAACAGAACAATACTCTTGTTGGCACAGGCAGTAATTCACAAGAATTAACAGCTTTGAAAGTGGAAAATAAACATCTTAAAAATTTTAAGAAAAGTATAAATGAAAAGCTACAAAATCGAGGAACTATAAATGTTTTTAGAGCCTGGACTGGAGGAAAAGAAACTAGCTGGGATCGAACTAATCCAAACATCCACCGTTATAACCTATATTGGAATGTTTTTGACGGGAGAGATACTCCAATGGAGAAATTTTCTGGAGTTGCTAGTTCAACAAAAGTGTCCCCAAATCTCCTCAATTTGCATGCTATTAAATGGAATATGAACTATACCTATACTGAATTTGACGATTACCCTGGTATTGACCGTTACATTACCAAAAAAAAATGGTTTCATGAAGATGAGCATGGTGAAACCGTAACAGTGAAGTTTTGGGATGACAGTTATCCATCTTATTTATCTGAATTAGCGAAGGACAGCTTACTTAAAAATAATGCGGATGGTATCATGCTCGATTGGTGGCAAGATAAACAGTTATTAAAAAGTACTGGATTATTAATCTTCCAAGCCAAAAAAGCCACAACAAACATAGCAAAGTCTTTAAGAAATGCTTTAGGAGATCACGCTATCATTTTAGGAAACGTTGGTTGGACCTTCAATAAAACAACAACAAAATATATTAATGGTGTTTTCCTTGAACTTTATAAATCACCAGGGGTGGAAAGATACAATACTAATGAAATATTTAAAATGGAATCACTATTGTCCTTTTATGATCAAAATCTGCATAGCCCAAGGTTAATTGCTATGGCTCCTTGGCGAGTATCTAAATTAAATGATCCGTTGGCAATACCTCCTGATTCAAAAGAAAATATCAAATATGCAAAGCTTTTTACGGCTATGGCTATTGTTGTCCCTGAAAATGGATACATACTTTATTCTGACAATAACTGGGATACAGATGATGAAGATTATGGAAGTGTATATTATGATTTTTATGACTTTGATATTGGCAAACCAACGTCAAAATATATTAAAGTAGGTTCTGGTTTTGGATATAAAGAACATCAGAGGGGCTTTATTGCTTATAATATCAATTCAAGTAAAAAAACTTTAACACGAGCCAATGGTCAGAAGTTCACTATTCCAGAAAAAAGTGGTTTATTCTGTGAGGATAAAGGCAATACTACTGAATGTTTACCGATTGATTAAAACTAAATAATGTCCCACATTTTACTCAGGTAAAGTTTTAAACCAAATACATAAATAAAGTAAAACTGGAACTTTAATTTCTTCTAAATGGTTGATTATGTTGAATGGTTTGATTGGGTTACAACATTAACTATAACTCCAAAACTGGAGGGTTGTAGGTTCGTGTCCTATCGTTCCTGCCATTTAAAAATTGTTTTTAATTCAATATTTGTATAGATTTCTATATATTTGATATGAGCTATCTTTATATAAAACCTCCAATAGTTTCCATTTTAACAGTTTTTGTTGTTTTATTTTATTGCTTCCCAACATCTTCAGCAGTGAAAATCAAAGGTGGAGTTATAACGTCTGCAGAAATTTTAAAAACTCAAAAACCAGAGCCTAGAGATGATCTAATTTATGACTTGAATAATTTTGATAAAACTCACTTAGAACAAAAGCTTACACTTGAAGAAGCAATCAGATTTGAAAATAGAATTGGTATTGGTGCACCATATGATCGTGTCAAAAGATATATAGGGAAAACCAGAAAAGAGGCGATAGATTTAGTAATAAATGAGCTTGAAAATTACAAAGATAATTTTGAATGGCCTAGTTGGAAAGATAATTATATTCCAACATCCTTTATAGAACAGGGATTGAAAAGAAGCAAAAGAGATTGCAGAATTAGCTCATTCAGAACTGACTTAGAATTTAAATGGACTAGGTCAATTCTTAAAAATAAAGTACCTCAGTTCGAAAAATTAGCATTGCTTTGGCTAGACCATTTTTCTGTTGCTTTTGATGAATATAATCAAACACACTCATTTGTTCGGCATTTAGAATTTATTAGAAAAAATGCTAATGGTAAATTTGATGAATTTATAAGACAATCCATAATGGATCCAGGTGTGATTGTTTATTTGAATAATGAACAAAGTACTACTCAAAAACCAAATGAAAATCTAGCACGAGAATTTTTAGAGTTATTTTCTTTGGGGGAAGGTAACTACTCTGAAAATGAAATAAAAAATTTTGCAAAAAAATTGCCTGGACATGGTATAAATCATGTATCTCAAAATTTTCAATTTTTTAATTATAAAGTTTCTGGGCAGAAACTCTCTGCTTTTGGGGAAGATTTTAAATCAGCAGATGAATTTATTGATCTTGTTATTAGTCATCCTGCTTTTGGTGAATTTATTTCAAAAAAATTTTATAATGAGTTTGTTGGCTTAAATGATCCTAGTTCTGAAGATTTAGCAATTCTAGTTTCAACTCTTCGTAAATATAATTTCAGTATTGTAAAATTATTTGAAGCCACGATAAGCCTTGAAAAATTCTGGGATCAAAACAATCGTTTAACACTTGTTAAAAGCCCCATTGAGCTTGTTTACGGAACAGCAAGAACAATAGGTGTTCAAGGATGGCAGAAACAAAATAATTTGAGTTGGCTAGTATTTTTATCAAAAGATTTTGGACAAGATCTTTTTAATCCACCTAATATTGCAGGCTGGCCTACAGGCAAAGAGTGGTTAAGTGGCCAATTTCTCGAGAAAAGAATGTCTAAGTTAGAAAGTCATTTTTCAACATCAAATTTATTCAAAAAAGATAATTTATCTGAAGAACAGCAAAATAAAATTTCTGAATATCAAATAAGTGATGTTGATTTGGTTGTCAATAAAAATGGAAATTCCCTATTTTTATATCTTAAATTTAATGGGATTACAGATATATCCAAAAAACTTCAAACTTTTATTATTGGTTTAGATGCAAATATGAAAAAAAGAGATTTTTTTCATACAATTAGATTAGACAAACAATCATTTAAAATACCAACAAAATTAAGTTATAAAAATCAACCTGGCAATTTTTATATAAATGATAATAGTGTTAAAGATGGTACATATAAAAAGCTTTTTAACTTTATTTCTAATAACAATAAGATAAAACTGAATAGCGTTTGCAAGTATTTAACTTCTGAGCAGAATGTTATTAAAATTTTAAACAACGCGAAGAAATCTAGTGTAGGTATTCCAGATGGTTCAGGTGGTTTTACGTTAACAAAAGCCAATTCACAACAAAAAGTTAAAAATTTTCTTAAGAATGATAGATTGATAGACAATGTTATTGGCCTTGCACAGAACTGTTATAATCTTGAAGATATTGGCATAGCTCAAATTGACAATGTAGTTAATAAAAACACATTAAATATTCCAAACAATTATGTTGAAGAATTAAATGACTTTTATAACAAGTTAGTTAAAGATCAGTTAGGTGTAGAGGCCATTGTCATTAATTGGATACCAAAAGATTTTGAGACACGTAAATGGGCTAATATAGATATTGGCTTTTATGGAGTAAAGTTAAATGAAAATTTTTGGCATGGCTTAGAAGTAAAATTTGGAACAGATGCCAATTCAAAACAGAAACAAAAATACAAAAAACTTAATAGTATAAGTGTATTCCATGGTTTTAGCAATCCTGACATCTTTTCTTCATGGGAAGGAAGTTGGATAACATCTTGGAATGGACACTATGGCTGGGATTCATCTTTTCCAATAGGTCCTAGGCCGCAAAATTTTCATGCAAAATCAAGAGATGAAAGGATGTTGATGATAAGACTTTTACAAGCTACTGAACATGTATTAGAGAATGATAAATTTTCTCCATATTTAGATAATAATCCATACGTGAAAAAATGGTTAAAAGAGAGAATATCTGAAACAAAAGTAAAAAAATGGGGTTTAACTGATACCACAAAACCTAGCACCATGGTGTATAGTCTTCTTTATCCTAAACACAATAGTATTTACAAAAAATTTGATTGTGGACCAAAAAGGGCAGGCATTGATTTTGCTTCTATCAGGTCAGTGAATGATAATTTTAAAAATTTATTAAATTCAGGATATTTAGGAGATGATAATATTAAATTAAATAAATTGCTTCTTCCTGATTTAAATCTTGGTTTAGATGATGAAGATTTTCAATCAATACTGAGTTACGAGGGGTATCAGTTAAAATGAAAATAAGTAGAAGAAATTTTAATGGCTTTTTATTTTCAGCCTCTTTGTTTAGCCTTTACCCAAATTTTCTTAAGTCTGCAAATGTTAGAGATAAATATTTAGTATTAATAGAACTTCAAGGTGCAAATGATGGTTTGAATACTGTTATTCCTTACAGTAATCCATATTATTATAATTTAAGACCAAATATAGCCATTAAAAAAGAAGAAATTCTCACTATTGAAAAGAATACAGGTTTGCATTTTAGTTTAAGTGGATTGGCCAAATTATATGAAAAGGGCGAATTAAAAATCATTCAAAATTTAGGTTATCCTCAACCAGTTTTATCTCATTTTAGATCTATTGAATTATGGGAGACAGGCGGAGATGGCACATCAAAAGGAAGAGATGGCTGGCTTACACAATCTCTTAATAGTATATCAAAAAAATATAAATTTGATGCAAAAGCTATCCATTTAGATAATTCTCCAGGTGTTTTCAAAGGAGGCCTTGACGGGTTTTTAGGACCAAATTCAATTGACTATAATCCTACTGAACTTGAGTCTAGAGATTCAACAATACCTGACTTAGGCAACACTAATATTGGTTTACTTGGAGAATTAATAAAAAAACGAGAAGAAAATCACGAAAATATTAAATCCATGAAAGAAAAACTTTCGAAGAAAAATTCTAGATTCAGGATTGGAAGGGATAACCTTGGTTCTCAATTATCACAGGTTGCTAATTTATTAGATGCAGGAGTAAAGATTCCAGTGTTTAAGGTATCAATAGGAAGCTTTGATACTCATATTGATCAATTCTGGAAACATAGGAGTTTGTTAAGAGAACTAAGTGAGGGAATTTTTGATTTTACTCAAGCTCTGAAACAAATGGGTTTATGGGATAACACAATTATTATGACTTACTCTGAGTTTGGAAGAAGAGCTAACGAAAATGGATCAAGAGGAACTGACCATGGAATGGCTGCACCACACTTTCTATTAGGAGGATCTATCAAAGGAGGTATATTTGGTGGAAGCTTAAATTTTAATAATTTAAATAATAATAATTTAGCTTTTCAAGTTGATTACAGATCATTATACAATCATGTTTTAACAACACATTTTGATTTACCAAACAACCCTTTTTCAAAATTTAAATCAGATTTGATTACTAAACAAATTTAAAATGTCAAATTATAAATCTACTAAAATTATCTCAACTATTGGGCCTGCAAGCAATCATGGAAATACTTTATTATCAATGGTTAAAAAAGGAGTAAATGCATTTAGGCTTAATTTTAGTCACGGTGAGTTAAGTCAGCATTTGCATTCAATTGAAATTATAAGAGGAATAGAAAAAAAACTAAAGTTATCTTTACCAATAGTTGGAGACTTGCAAGGCCCAAAGTTTAGGATTGGTAACTTAAAAAATGATATTGATTTAAAAAAAAGAGATAAAGTAAATTTTTTTTTAGATCCAGAAAATACAAGTAAAAACTATCACAAAAATGACACTCATAGTATACCCGTTCCAAGTAAGCTTATATTTTCAAATTTAATTCCTGATAAAACATTTTTGATTGATGATGGAAAGCTTGTTTTTAAAATTTTGAAAGTTTTTGATGAGAACTTTGAGGCAGAGATAATTAATTCAGGAATGCTGAAGAGCAAAAAAGGGATTAATTTCCCAAATCTTGACTTTAATATTTCACCATTAACTGAAAAAGATAAAAAAGATTTAGACTTTATTAAAGAACAAAAACTTGATTACGTTGCCTTGTCTTTTGTACAAAAGATTTCAGATGTATTGGAACTTAGATCTCTTATAAGTTCTGACATGAAAATCATATCTAAAATTGAAAAACCACAAGCATTGAAAGACATTGATAATATAATTAGAGCCTCTGATGCAGTTATGATTGCTAGAGGAGATTTAGGAGTGGAGTTATCACCTCAAGAAGTTCCTACAATTCAAAAACAATTAATTCTAAATTGCAGAAAAGTTGGAAAGCCAGTTATTGTGGCAACGCAAATGCTTGAATCTATGATTAATCTCCCATCACCCACACGTGCTGAAGCATCTGATGTTGCAGGTGCAGTTTTTGATGGGGCTGATGCAGTGATGTTATCAGCGGAAACCTCAATTGGTAATTATCCCGAGGAAGCTGTTACTTATATGAATTCAATAATACAATCTTCGGAAGATCATATTAAAAAATTTCCAAATGACGGGCCAAGTAAGTTAGATATTGAGGAATCTAACTATCACGCCGTGGCTCAAGCCACAGTTGATTTATCTGAGAAAATTAATGCTAAATTAATTTTAGGTTTTACTAAGACAGGTAACACTGCAATCAGAATTGCGCGTGAAAGACCGAAAATGTCAATTGTGGCTGCAACACCAGATGGCTCTGTAATGAGAAGATTGAATTTGATTTGGGGAATAAAAGCTTTATTTATCGATGAAGGTGAGTTTGAAGAGTGTTTGTCAAAGTCTTTAAATAAAATTAAAGAATTAGGTTTAGCATCTAGTGGTGATAATATTATTGTAGTTTCGGGAATGCCTTTTGGTTTAGAAGGATCAACTAATTCCATTAGAATTGAAAAGATATAAACATTCCTTATTTAGTATTATAACTTAATTCTTATTTATTTTTATGATTAAAAAATTAATCTTTTTATTCATCTTTTATTTATTTTTGAATACTAAACTTGCTATGGCTGAAAAAAAATCTCTTTCAAATTACTTGTGGGAAAACAGGTTACTTATTATTTCTTTGGAAAAAGGAAATATTGAAATCAAAAATTTTACAGAAGAGTTCATTCAAAAAAAACAATGTGAATTTGATGATAGAAATCTAAAGGTAATTTTTTTTGAAAATTATAAGAATTCTGATTATCAATCCCCATCATATATTACAGGCAATTTTGGGTTTTGGTTAGTTGGTTATGATGGTGGGGTAAAATTATTTTCAAAAGATGCTAGCATTCTTAAAAATATTTTTTCTACTATTGACAGTATGCCTATGAGAAAAGATGAAATGTCTTCTAAAAGTATTCAATGTAATTAGAGATTTTTAGATGAGAAGTTTTGGATTAATGATATTTTTTGGATTATTTTTTATTGTTTTTTTGTATATTGTTATGAATTTTTTTGACAAAAAAAATGAAGACTTTTCATCTAATATACAGGGTAATGTTAGCGGCCGGGACAGTCTTTCAAAAACCAATTCACCTGTTTATATTATTAAAAACTTAGTTGGTAACTAAAAGTAAAAAGATTTATTAATATATGATTAGAATATTTTTAATTTTATTAGCTATTTATTTAATTTGGATTATTTACAGGGTTTTTACAAATAATCAAAATAGAAAATCAAAAAACAGAATTAACCCTTTATTAATTTTCTTAATTTTATTTTTAATTATTTTAGGAGGTTATTTTCTATTACCTAAGATTGGTTTTATCATTCAAAAATTTATTCCGTTCTTGAGTAGCCCAATGCAACTATTTCAAATAATTTTACAAAAATTTCTTCCTATTATTAATTCAATAAGAGGAATTTTACCTTTTTAGTTTTTAGAAAAAGTATTAGGTTGATTTTAATTTTTGAATTTGATCCCAAGCAGAATTAATCGCACGCATTTTTTTCTTACTTTCATTAATGACTTCCTCAGGCACGCCCTTGCTCATTAATAAATCTGGATGATGCTTTTTAGACAATTGAATATATTTTTTTCTAATGTTTTGAAGTGTGTCATCTGGGGAGCAACCCAATACAATATATGGATTTACTTTATCAGACGATTTTCTGCTTTCTTTTATACTTTGATACTGGTGTTGTTCTAGGCCAAAAATTTTTGCAATTTCTTCAATCATTTTTTCTTCAGAAGAACTAACTTCACCATCAGCTTCAGCGACGTAAAATAAAATATTTATTACTTCTTCAAGTACATTTTGATTGCCTCTAAACATTGTTGAAATTTGCTCAGCGTAAGGTTCAAATCCAATACTTTCTTCTTTGGCTTTGTTGAATATCTTGCCAACTTGCTTCATCTCAGATTTTGGAATATTTAATTTGTCTTTGACAGCGATTATTTCTTCTTTGCTAACATGCCCATCGGCTTTACTTAATTTTGCTGATAATACAATTAAGGATAAAGCAAAGATCTGTTGTTGTTGTGCAGTAGATCCAGTTTGATGTGATGAAAATTTAACTCTTGATAGTCTGCCACCAATAAGCGAGCCAAGAAGCATTCCAAGAGGGCCTCCAAAAGTAAACCCAATAAATCCTCCGATTAAACTTCCCCAAATTGACATTTACTCTTACTTTCAGTTTTTTATCTAGCTACATAAATATAAGTTAATCATATTATACAAATTTAATATTAAAAAATTAATGGTAAACATAATCTTTAATTACTAACTTTTTAATTTTATTTTAAAGTCTTAATAAAAATTTGTAATATGATAAATACAATTTGAAAATTACATTTTAAAAATAGGTATAAAATTGCATTACAGTACAAAAAAAAATAATCATAATCTTCCGCATGACCCATTCAAGGCGATTGTCTCACCAAGGCCAATTGGCTGGATTGGAACACAGAACTCAAACGGAATTAGAAATTTAGCGCCTTATAGTTTTTTTAATGCAATTTCTGACAAGCCATACTATGTAATGTTTTCATCAACTGGCTATAAAGATTCAATTAAAAATATTGAAGATACAAAAGTGTTTTCATGCTCCTTGGCTACACAAAGTCTATTTGATAAAATGAATTTTTCATCTGTAAGCGCAAAATACTGTGTAGATGAATTTGAACTTTCAGGTTTAACACCTGAAGATGGTAAATATGTCAAAGCACCATTTGTAAAGGAAAGCCCCGCCATATTAGAATGCGAATTGTGGAAAGTTATAGATTTGCCTGGTTCAAACCGTGCAGATTTATCTGGCAGTTATGTGGTTTTTGGCCATGTTATAGGTATTCATATAGATGACAGTTATATCAAAGACGGTCTTTTTGATACTAGAAAAGCTAAACCTCTTGGAAGACTTGGCTATATGGATTACGGTGTGATTAATGATGGAAATATTTTTTCAAAAAGACGGCCTCAGCTTGATCCAGAAGGAAAGATTATCACTGAATAATTATCTATTTAGAATTAATGCCCAAAAAATTCTTTAATAACAGTATTTATTCAAAAGAATTAATAACTAGATCAGAAAATATTACTTTTACAAAAGAGAGAAGTTTCAATGTTATGAAACGAGCTGCAAAAGCTTGTTATAATTTTATTTCGCAAAATCATTCTGTTTGTAAAGTTTTAGTAATTTGTGGTCCTGGGAATAATGGTGGAGATGGAATATTAATAGCGCAAATGCTCTCCGAAGAAGGATATTCAGTTGATGTCTACTTTCCACTTGGAGTAAGTAAAACTAAGGATGCAAGTATTGCTTATGGAAGTTTAAATAAAGACTTAGTTATAAAAGCTATAAATAATTTATCTGAATATAAATTAATTATAGATGCTTTATTCGGTTTTAATTTTAACAAGCCACTTAACGAAAGAACACAATTATTAATAAATTCCTTAAACAAAACTTCCGCAGTAAAAATAGCAATTGATGTTCCATCAGGAATTTTTTGTGATACTGGTAAAATTGATAAAATTGCTTTTAAAGCTAATAGAACATTAGCACTTCACAGACTAAAACATTGTCATGTTTTATTGCCAGGAAAAGAGTACTCAGGTCAGATTACTCTTTTAGACATTAAAGTAGCCAATTTAGACAAAGACACTTCTGTCGAGTTAATTGAAAGACCAACTCTTAAGTTGCCAACTCTTCAAATGCATAAATACAGTCGGGGTGAATTATTAATTATAGCAAGCCGTGAAATGTTTGGTGCCTCCAAATTAACTACTCTTGCAGCAAGTCAAACAGCATTCAAGTCAGGAGTTGGAATAGTAAAATTATTAGTCCATGAAAATGATATAGATATTTATAAACATCATGTTCTTGAAGAAATTTTATTAGCTTATAAAACTTTAAGTGAATTGAAATTATTAATTAAAAATAATTCCACTATTGTTTTTGGCTGCGGCCTTAAAAATACAAAACTTAATCAAGATATTTTGAATTATATTCTGACAAAAAAAATAAGCATTGTATTCGATGCTGGTGCATTTTCAATTATGAGTAATAATAAAGAAAATTTTAAAAAAATATTACGCAATCATAAAGGACAAAAAGTTTTAACACCTCATTTTGGTGAATTTTCAAAGGTTTTCCAAGTTTCAGACAATAAAATTGATGATTGTTTAAATGCTGCTGAGGAAACAAATAGTGTAGTTTTATTAAAAGGTAGTGACACTGTAATAGCAAATAATAATGGGAATATTAAAATTAATTACTTTACTTCACCATTTCTAGCTACGGCTGGGTCTGGAGATATTTTGTCTGGATTAATTGGTAGTTTTTTAGCCCAAGGCTACTCTGCTTTGCAATCAGCAAGCTATGGATGTTACATTCACTCTCAATCAGCTATAAAATTAGATAGAAATTTTTCTGCGTCTGAATTAACAAATGAAATTCCTTTTTTTGTAAAAAAATTATCAATATAAAATTTATTATTAGTGGTTACTAATTTGTATTGACTAATTTTTTAATGCTGACACTATCTACAATATAAAATATATTTAGAGGGAGATCTAATCATGCTTAAAAATGTAATGAAAATGATTTCATTAGGAACTTTATTTAGTTTTATTTTTTCATTAAACATCGCTTTTGCAGCAGACGTGACTTGGAGAATGGCTCATAAGATGCCGCCTGATAGTCCAGAAGGAAAAGTATTCCAGAAATTTGCTGATTTAGTTGATGAATATTCAAATGGCAAAATGATGATTAAAATGTTTCCTAATGAGCAATTAGGTAAAACAAATGCAGTTTTAGAACAGCTTAAAATGGGTACTGTTCATCTGTATGCTGAAGGTTCAACCTACATGAAAAAGTGGGTAAAAGATATAACTTGGACAAGTGCCGCTTTTATGTTTGATGACCGCGATCATTGGGTTAGATTTATGAATTCTGACTTGGTGAAGGGTTGGTATCAGAAAGCTTCTGAAGAGGCTGGAATAGGTGTTCTTGGTGACGTAACAGCTATTTTGCGTGGTCCATACAGAGTTATGGTTACAACAAGAGACGTTAAAGCATTTGATGATATCAAAGGTCTGAAACTGAGAATGCACCCCAGTCAGTTAGCGATAGATACTTGGACAACAATTGGAGCTGATGTAAGAACCTTAGCCTGGACAGATGTGTATCAATCAATTGATAAGGGAATTGTTGATGCGGTTAACAGTCCAATAGCGTTAGTTGAATCAATGAGGTTTTATGAAGTTGCGCCTCATATAATCAAACATGATGAATACTATCAATCAATTGGATTTATGGTTCATCAGCCATCATATGACAAATTGCCAAGTGATTTAAAGTCAGCTGTGGATAAAGCTTATGCTGATGCTGGAAATTACAGTTTTACTGTTATGGGAGCTGCTGCTGATGAGTCACTAGCTCGCATGAAATCAAAAGGTGTTACATTTGGATCTGTAGATAGAAGTCCTTTTGTAAAAATTATGGCTGATTTCTATGCTCAAAAGCAACAAGCTGGTGAATTGCCTGAAGGATTTCTTGCTGCGGTTGAGGCTACAAAATAAGTCTTTAACTTATGAATGAACATAATAAAAATGGACCACTTGATAAAGTGGTTCATTATCTTGATATAATTTTAGAGAGATTTTCATTTGTTTTTTTAGTTATTGCAAATGTTTGTCTTGGTTTAATGCTAGTTGGTACTTTTGCAACTATTTTTCTGAGACTATTTACAATTTCTTTTTACTGGATATGGCCATGGACAATGCAATTTTTTGTGTGGATGTCATTCTTTGGTTTTTATGTTGTTTACAGACAAAAAAAAGATATTGTGGTTGATTTTTTAGTTGTAAGCCTGGGACCTAAAGCAGTTCTTGCTACAAGGTATATAGTCCCATTATTAATTATGATTATTATGGGGTTTATTTTAAAAGAAATGCCTGTGATAATTTCTAGTCAGGTTGGTGTAATAGATGGTGTAATTACTCCTTGGGGAGGAGAACTTGAGAGGTACACCCTGTCAATACCTTTAGGTATTTCATGTTTGCTCATTTTTTTTAATTCATTAGTTGAGCTCATGAAAACATATCTTGGCTATCCTGAAGAACTTTCATCTCACAGTCAGGATAATAATTAGTATGTTTATTTTGCTTTTTGCAGGTTTTATTTTATTAATTTTAATTAGAGTGCCGGTATCAATTGCAATTGGCGCTGCAGTATTAATGACTTTCCTAACAAGTGATTTTTCAGATGCTTTGTATATAATTCCACAACAAATATTAGAGGGGGTTAACAAGCCTTCATTAGCTGCTGTTCCATTTTTTATTATGGCAGGCAATCTGATGAATGTCGTTGGCATGACAGATAGAATTTTTAATTTTGCTAATTCTTTAGTAGGCCACTTTAAGGCTGGTTTAGCACAAGTAAATGTTCTCTCTTCGATGATTTTTGCTGGAGTTTCTGGAGCAGCTGTAGCTGATTGCGCTGGCTTGGGAGCTATTGAAATTAAGGCAATGAAAGAAAGGGGGTACAAAGCAGAATTTGCTGCAGCTGTTACAGTTTGCTCTGCTGTAGTAGGCCCAATTATTCCACCTTCAATTGGACTTGTGATTTTTGCTTTCTTGGCACAGCAGTCTGTTGAAAGAATGTTTTTAGCAGGTATGATACCAGGTATAATTATTGGATTATCATTAATGTTCTTTAATAGAATTTTAGCTATAAAAAATAATTTCCCAACACAACCAAAAGCGTCCCCAAAAGAAGTTATAACTTCTGCAAGAGACGGGATATTGGCATTGGTTGCTCCAGGTATCATTTTAGGCTCAATTTTAGGTGGCTTCGTAACTGCAACTGAGGCAGGTGTTTTGGCTTGTGTTTATTCCATAATGCTGGGTTTCATATACAGAACTATGACTTTTTCAAATTTTTGGAAAGCACTTACTGACACCATGTTAATGACGTCAGTAATTATGATAATTATTGGATTTTCAATTGCTATGGGCTGGCTTCTTGCAATAGAGCAAGTTCCTCAAATGATTGGTTACTCAATATTTGCTCTTACTGAGTCAAAAAATGTTTTTTTAGCCCTTCTATTAGTTTTCATTATTTTAGTTGGTTGTGTAGTTGAAGGTGTGCCAGCAAAGTTACTTCTTGTACCGATGCTGTTACCAGTTATTGATAGTTTTGGTATTGATAGAGTTCACTTTGGAATAATTATTCAACTTGGTCTATTAATAGGAATAGCTACTCCACCAATGGGTATTGGTTTATACATAATGGTAGAAGTAGGAAAAGTTCCATTTGAAAGAGTATCGTTAGCTGTCTTACCTTTTATGATACCATTGATGTTAGTATTGATCCTACTAACTTATATTCCAGAACTAACTCTGTGGTTGCCAAATTATATTCTTGGCCCCGATACTCCTATTAATTAATTTTCTTTTTGTTTAACGAAGTTTGAAGCTCCAGATAGATCGCCAATAAAACTTCCATTAAATAATTTTTTATGTGTAGCTGGTTCAGCTTTTTGCTTTTCTAATGCCCAGTCAACATCAGCCTCTGCTTCATCTTTAGGCATAATTAATACACCTGAGAAGTCTGCTATTACAACGTCTCCAGGATTAGTTACAACGCCCCCAATTGAGACAGAAACATTAAAACTACCTCCAATATTATAAATTCTAGTAGTTATAGGTGAATTGCCCTTACACCATACTTGAAGCCCGTATTCTTTTAGTTCAGGTACATCTGTACAAGGTCCATCAAGAATAACTCCTGAACAACCACTTGCTACAATTGCTGCTGCAACCCCACCCCCTAAGCATGCATGCTTGTCGTCTCCTAGTCTATCGATGCAAAGAATATCTCCAGATCTTAAAAACTGAATTATGTGATGTAATAACGTGGAGTCTTGCCCTGGTATAGCTAATGTAACGGCTGTACCTGCGATTGTCTTTTTTTCATTTAATATGTTTTGGACCTGTCTATTAACAAAGCCCATATGTCTTTTATGACCAATAGTGGCAGTTTCAGCTTTAAGACATTTCTTTAATAAACTCTCGTCTATTTGATCTGGCATTTTATTAACAGTGTATGACACTTTTTTACACCCTTTCTAAAATTAATAATTTTTATTTCTTGATATAGAAAAAAACAATTCTTAATCTCATGATAATATGAATGAAAATGTAGAACAATGGAATATCTCAAAAAATGCTGTATCGTCTAAAAAAGGCGTTGTTGCATCTCAGCACTGGATTGCTTCTTCTGTAGGCGCTGATGCATTAACTAAAGGAGGAAACGCAATTGATGCTGCTATTGCTTGCGCTCATGCATTAAATGTTGTCGAGCCTTGGATGTGTGGTTTAGGTGGTAGTGGATATATCCTTATTTGGCTTTCAGAAAAAAAGCAAATTAAAGTGATTGATTTTCAAGGCGTTCTACCAGAAAAAATTTCATTTGATGATTACCCTCTTGATGAAAATGTTCCCAAGACAATTATGGGTTTTCCAGGTGTTAAGGATGAACAAAATGTTCTTGGCTATAAATCAATAACTATACCAGGGGCAGTTGCCGGTCTTTCTTTGGCACTCCAAAAATTTGGTAGGTTAGGAATAGATACAATTCTTAGTAAAACAATTGAACTTGCTGAAAGAGGCCTTCCAGTTGACTGGTATGCAACTTTACAAATAGCATTAGAAAGTAAAGATTTAAGTAAGTTTAAAGAAAGTTCAAAAATTTATTTACCTGATAATTTTCCACCTAATCCTGAGCAATATATTCCGTTAGGGAATTTATTAAAAACTTTAAAAAGAATTTCTGAAAATGGACCAGATGATTTTTACAAAGGTAGAATTGCTGAAGATATTTGTTTTGATTTAAACAAAGGAGGCAGTAAGATATCACAAAATGATCTTGCACTATATAAACCAAAATTTATTGAGCCTCTTTCTTTTGATTATAAAGGAAAAAAAATATATACAGCGGGTGAAAATAGTGGTGGAATGAGGTTAAAAGATACATTTGATTACCTTCAAAAACACTTTAAAGGTTCAAAAGAAATTGGTGCTGATACCTATATAGCTTATGCCAAGGCTTTAAATTCTGCCTTTAAAACTCATAGGAAGAAACTTAAAAAAATTGTTAACCATGGCTGCACATCTCATTTGAGTGCTGTAGATAGCGATGGCAATATGGTTGCTCTAACTTATACACTTCTGAATAGATTTGGTTCAAAAGTTGTCTTGCCAAGAACAGGAATTCTTATGAATAATTCAGTATCATATTTTGATCCAAGACCAGGATACCCTACATCTATGAAAGGTAAAAAAAGAATCAATTCATCAAATATGTGTCCTACAATTTGTATAGAAGGAGACAGGGCTTACTTTGCAATTGGCGCTTCTGGCGCAAATCATATTGTGCCTTGTACTATGCAAATAGCAGGCTTTTTACTTGATTATAATTTATCAATTGAAAATGCTTTTAACCTTCCAAGAATAGATGTTAATGAAAATGATGTCATTAACGTAGATTCTTCAATTGATAGTCAAATTATAAAAGAATTAGAAAAACATTTTAAGCTTATTAAATCTCAAAATTTAGTTTTCCCAAAACTTTATTCATGCCCAAGTGGTGTTTTAAGAGACTCTAATGGGATAAACTATGCAATAGGTGATAAGTCTTCACCTGTGGCTGCTGGCAAATCAGAAAAAAAATTCAAAATCAAATTTTCAAAAAAATTAAATAATAAATTAAGAGCCTAATTAATATCCTTTTCCTGGAGGAATAAGGTTGTCGACTTGTTTGCCATTTAGAAAATCATTAACATTTTTTGCTATCTCTTTTCCCCCAGCTTCTGGATCAAGGAGACTTGCTATATGAGGTGTTATGAATATTTTTGAATTTTTCCAGAAAGGATGTTTTATTGGAAGTGGTTCAATATGAAATACATCTAATGTAGCTTCTTTTATAATTTTATTTTCCAACGCTTTAAGCAGATCTTCTTCGACTAAATGTTCGCCTCTTGCAACATTGATTAAACAAAATTCTTTTTCTATCTTGTTAAAAAGTTCTAAGTTAAGTATTCCTCTAGTTTTTGGAGTTAGAGGAAGCATACAAACTAAGATTTCTACTTGTTTCAAAAACTTTGTAAGCTCTTTTTCACCAGTAAATGTATTGATGCCATCGATATTTTTTTTGCTATTAGACCAACCATTCACTTTAAAACCAAGATTTTTTAATGTAATAGCACAATCCAAACCTAGATTTCCTAGTCCCATAATTCCTAACGTTCTTTTATTAGCCGGGGGTTCTATTATTTGTTTCCATTGATGAGTATTTCTAGCTTCAGTAACAGCTGGTAAATTTCTATGATGTTTTAAAACATGGAGAACCACATATTCTCTCATTCTCATTTTAAGGTCTTCACCAGTAGTTTTTATAATTGGGATATTTTTTGGTAAATCTGGGTCACATAAAATATGATCAATGCCTGAACCTAATGATATAATGCACCTTAGGTTTTTGAATGTTTTAAGCCAGCCATTTTCAGGCTTCCAGACTATTGCTAAGTCAATTTTGTCTATTTCATAATTTTCTCTCATAAGGAAAAAATTTATATTAGGAAGCAATGAAGACATATGTTTTTTCCACCAGTCAGCTCTTGCTTCCCCAACTTTAATTACACAATTAATATTTTTACTCATACTTGGAATTTCATATTGTTAGTTTATTTAATTATTAAGATAAATTTTTATTAAAAAATAATAAAATTTTATAGACAAATTTGTATTTATTTTGTATAAGCCGTCTTACCACTTGACAAGTTTTAATTAAAGTAAGAAAAGATTTCTAGAAATGGCAAGAACTAGTCCTGCTAAATTTGTAAGGCAAGTTAGAGGTGAAATATCACGAATAACTTGGGCCACAAGAAAAGACACTCTTACGAGTACTATTACTGTACTTATAATGGTAGTAATAGCTTCTCTTTTCTTTTTTGCAGCTGATTCCATCATTTCTTTTTTAATTCAGTGGCTTTTTGGTATTTTTAGTTTTTAGATTTAGTAGGTGTTTATATGGCAATGCGCTGGTATGTCGTGCATGTTTATTCTGGTTCTGAAAAAAGAATGGCAGAAGCTATAAATGATCAGATTGTTAGAAAAGGTATGCAAGATTATTTTGCAGAAGTTTTAGTGCCTACCGAAGAAGTAGTTGAAGTTAGAAGGGGTGTTCGAGTAAATTCTGAAAGAAAGTTTTTCCCAGGATACATATTAATTAACATGGAACTTACGGATGAATCATGGCAACTTGTTAAGAGTCAGTCTAGAGTTACTGGCATACTAGGTGGAAGAGGTAAACCCGTTCCTATAACAGATAAGGAAGCTAAACAACTTATTAACCAAATAAGTGAAGGCATTGAGAGGCCAAGAGCTTCTATAATATATGAAGTCGGAGAGCAGGTAAGGGTATGTGACGGTCCATTTGCATCATTTAATGGTCTTGTTGAAGATGTTGATGAAGATAAAGCTAGGTTAAAAGTTGCTGTTTCAATTTTTGGAAGATCAACGCCTGTTGATCTTGATTACAGTCAAGTTGAAAAAGTTTAATTAAAATGAAAATTAATAAAGGTCTTAAATTATAATGGCAAAGAATATTGAAGGTTATATTAAGTTACAAATTCCTGCTGGGCAAGCTAACCCATCTCCACCAGTTGGTCCTGCTTTAGGTCAGAGAGGTCTAAATATAATGGAATTTTGTAAAGCGTTTAATGCTGCTACTGACTCTATGGAAAAGGGTATGCCAATTCCAGTTGAAATAACTGCTTATAGTGATAAATCATTTACATTTGTTACTAAAACTCCCCCAGCAAGTTATTTTTTAAAAAAAGCTGCAAAATTACAAAAAGGTGGTCAAACTCCGGGCAGAAGTACTATCGGTCAGGTAACTTTAGCCCAGTGTAAAGAAATAGCAGAAGCGAAACAAAAAGATTTAAATGCTGTTGATATAGATGGTGCGATAGAAATGATTAAGGGATCTGCTAGATCAATGGGTTTAGAGGTTGTGGAGTAATAAATATATGGGAATAGGTAAAAGATTAAAAAGTTGTTATGAAAGTTTTGATAGCCAAAATTTATTTTCTGTAGAAGACGCCGTCAAAATTGTCAAAACAAATGCAAAAGCTAAATTCGATGAAACAATAGATATTTCAATGAATTTAGGTGTGGATCCTCGTCAATCCGATCAAATGGTGAGAGGCACAGTTTCATTACCTTCAGGCACTGGGAAGGATGTCAAAGTTGCAGTATTCGCAAAAGGCGATAAACACAAAGAAGCTACTGAAGCTGGTGCTGATTTTGTTGGTGATGATGACTTAGCCGAAAAAATTACATCTGGTAGTGTTGAATTTGATAGAGTAATTGCAACTCCTGATTTAATGGGGGTTGTTGGCAAACTAGGTAAGGTCCTTGGTCCAAGAGGGTTAATGCCTAATCCTAAACTTGGTACTGTAACAATGGATGTTTCGCAGGCAGTAAAATCTGCTAAATCTGGAGAAGTTCAATTTCGTGTTGAGAAATCAGGTATTGTACATTCTGGGATTGGTAAATCAAGTTTTGATGAAAAATCAATAACTGAAAATGTTAAAGCTTTTATTAAAGCAGTAAGTATAGCTAAACCATCAGGTTCTAAGGGAGTTTACATGAAAAAGATTACTCTAAGCTCTTCAATGGGGCCAGGTGTTAAGATTGATACAATGGGAGTAGTTTAGATTTGAAATTCTAAATCAATATTTGATTTAGTAGGAGCGTAAGCTCTGTCCTGTCCAAGACAGTAGGTGAGGTAACTCTTAATTTCCTGCTTAGATAGGGTTAAGGATATATCTTAAACCCTGGGCATAAAATAAGATGGTTTGTTTATACAAACTTTAAACCTGGGGTAAGCCCCATAATAAAATGGAGATGATCTGTGAATAGAGAAGAAAAAGCAGAACTGATCAAAAAACTGAATTCAACTTTTAATAACGCTGGTGTTGTTGTTGTTACACATCAATCGGGTTTAACAGTTGATGAAAGTACTGATTTGCGAGTAAAAATGAGGGAAGTTGGTGCAAGATACCAAGTTGCTAAGAATAGAATAGTAAAATTAGCACTTAAGGATACTAAATATGAAAATATTATAGATCTTTTTTCTGGACCAACTGCGATTGCTGTGTCTGAAGATCCGGTAAGTGCACCAAAAACCATATTTAAATTTGCAAAAGAAAATGACAAACTGTCCATTATTGGTGGTGGTCTTGATGGTAAAACTTTAAGTGTTGATGAAGTAAAACAATTAGCTTCATTGCCATCATTAGACGAACTCAGGGGCAAGCTTGTTGGATTAATTAAATCGCCTTCTCAAAAGTTAGCAAGTGTAGCTGTTGCTCCAGCTAATAAGCTTGTTAATGTTTTGCATGCTAAGGCTAATCAATAAATTTAAGGAGTAAAAAAAATGGCAAATATTGAAAAAATTGTAGATGAGCTATCAAACTTGACAGTTATGGAAGCTGCTGAATTATCTAAAGCGCTTGAAGAAAAATGGGGCGTTTCAGCTGCAGCAGCAGTAGCTGTTGCTGCTCCAGGTGCAGCAGCCTCTGATGCAGGCGCAGATGCCGCGGCTGAAAAGAGTGAATTTGATGTTATTTTAACAGCTGCAGGCGATAAAAAGATTAATGTTATTAAAGAAGTTAGAACTATTACAGGTCTTGGTTTAAAGGAAGCTAAAGATCTAGTTGAAGCTGCTCCAAAGCCTGTTAAAGAAGGTGCTTCAAAAGATGAAGCTGAAGAAATAAAGAAAAAACTTGAAGAAGCTGGAGCTTCTGTCGAAGTAAAATAAAAATACTTTGTATCAGCCTCATGAAATTTTGAGGCTGATGAATTGTCTTGCAAAATAAAAAAATTATTTTGTTAAATTATAAGTCTTAAAAGAAAGTTATAATTATGTCTTCAAGTTTGAAATCATTTACTGCAAAAAGGAAAATAAGAAGAAGTTTTAGTAAAATAAAAAAAATAATTGATATGCCAAATTTAATAGAAGTGCAAAGGCAGTCATATAAATTATTTCTTCAAATGTTTACTGAACCATCAGAAAGAAAAGATATTGGATTAGAAGCTGTATTTAGATCTGTTTTTCCAATTAATGATTTTGCTGGTAGAGCTAATCTTAATTACGTTTCATATAATTTAGAAAAGCCAAAATATGATGTTGAGGAGTGTCAACAAAGAGGTCTTACATATGCCTCAGCTTTACGAATTACTTTGCGACTTGAGGTCTGGGATATAGACGAAACAACTGAAGCCAAGACCCTGCGAGATATAAAAGAACAAGATGTTTACATGGGTGATATACCATTAATGACAAAAAATGGGACTTTCGTTGTCAACGGAACAGAAAGAGTAATAGTTTCTCAGATGCATAGATCTCCAGGGGTGTTTTTTGATCATGACAGAGGGAAAACTCATGCATCAGGTAAGTTTCTTTTTGCAGCCAGGGTTATTCCTTATCGAGGTTCTTGGTTGGATTTTGAATTTGATACAAAGGATATCTTAAATGTAAGGATTGATAGGAGAAGAAAATTACCTGCGACAACACTCTTGATGGCTTTATTAAATCAAGACAGTGAGGAATACCTTAATAGTTTGGAAGCAGATGATCTTCTAAGTGATAGAACTAAAGTTACAGGATTGTCGCCAGAAGACATACTTAATTATTTTTATAATAAGGAAATATATATAAAGGATAATACTGGTTGGAAAACAGCGTTTAATCCTGAAAGAATGCGACCTTCAAAGCTTTCAAAGGATTTAGTTGATGCTGATACAGATAAAGTTTTACTTAAAGCTGGGGAAAGACTATCTCCCAGATCTCTAAAAAAACTCTCAGAAAGTGGTTTAAAATTTATTCGTGTTTTTGAAGAGGAGATAATAGATAAATTTATTGCAACTGATATGATCAATTTAAAAACTGGTGAGGTTTTAATTGAGGCTGGCGATCAAATTGATGAGGAAAATCTCTCCCTTATTAAAGAAGAAAATTATAATGAAATTGAAATTCTTTTTATTGATAATGTTCATGTTGGACCTTGGATTAGAAACACATTATCAGTAGATAAAAACTCCTCTAGAGATGAAGCGCTAATAGATATATATAGGGTTATGAGGCCTGGTGAGCCTCCTACAATTGAGGCTGCTGAAGCTTTATTTAAGGGCTTATTTTTTGATCCCGACAGATATGATCTTTCAAGTGTTGGTAGAGTAAAAATGAATAATAGGCTCAATTTAAATACCAGTGATGAAGTTAGAATACTACAAAGAGAAGATATTTTTGAAATTGTAAAAGTTCTAGTAGGCCTGAAAGATGGAAGAGGAGATATTGATGATATTGATCATTTAGGCAATAGAAGAGTAAGGTCGGTTGGTGAGCTTATGGAAAATCAATATAGAGTTGGTCTTCTTCGAATGGAAAGAGCTGTTAAAGAAAGAATGGGTACTGTAGAAATTGATAATGTGATGCCCCATGATCTAATTAATTCAAAACCAGCTGCTGCAACAGTAAGAGAATTTTTTGGCTCTTCGCAATTATCACAGTTTATGGACCAAACAAACCCATTATCTGAAATTACACATAAAAGAAGAGTGTCGGCACTTGGTCCTGGTGGATTAACTAGAGAAAGAGCTGGTTTTGAAGTTAGAGATGTTCATCCAACGCATTATGGAAGAATTTGCCCAATAGAAACGCCAGAAGGGCCTAATATTGGTCTAATAAATTCATTAGCAACACACGCCAAAATTAATCAATATGGTTTTATTGAGACTCCATATAGAAAAATTGATAAAGGAAAAGTTACTACTGATGTTGAGTATATTTCTGCTATGGAAGAGAGTAGATATACAATCGCACAAGCTAATGCTGAACTCAATAAAGATGGTACTTTTTCTGGTGAATTAATTCCAGTTAGAAAAGCAGGTGAAATAGGCTTAGATAAACCAGAAAACATAGAACTAATGGATGTTTCACCAAAACAGTTAGTATCTGTTGCGGCGGCTTTAATACCTTTCTTAGAAAATGATGATGCTAATAGAGCTCTTATGGGTTCTAATATGCAAAGGCAGGCTGTTCCATTATTAGTTTCAAAAAGTCCATTTGTTGGCACTGGAATGGAATCGGTAGTGGCCAGAGATAGTGGAGTGACTATTCTCGCAAAGAGAGGTGGTATTGTTGACCAGGTTGATGCAACAAGAATAGTTATAAGAGCTTATAATGAGGATGATAATAATCAAATATCTCCTGTTGATATATATTCTCTGTTGAAGTTTCAAAGATCTAATCAAAACACTTGTGTTAATCAAAGACCTCTTGTCAAAGTTGGCGATTTCGTTGAAAAGGGTGACATTATAGCGGATGGTCCATCTACTGAAGATGGCGAGTTAGCATTAGGAAAAAACGTATTGGTAGCTTACATGCCTTGGAATGGCTATAATTTTGAAGATTCAATTTTAATATCAGAAAGAATTGTTCATGATGATGTTTTCACCTCAATTCATATAGAAGAATTTGAAGTAATGGCTCGGGATACAAAGTTAGGACAAGAAGAAATTACTCGAGATATTCCAAATGTTGGTGAGGAAACGCTTAAAGATCTTGATGAAGCTGGAATAGTTTATGTTGGAGCTGAAGTTAAAGCTGGTGATGTTTTGGTTGGCAAAGTAACTCCAAAAGGAGAAACGCCAATGACTCCAGAAGAAAAATTACTTAGAGCAATTTTTGGTGAAAAAGCTAGTGACGTTAGGGATACTTCGCTCAGGCTCCCTCCTGGGGCAAGTGGAACAGTTGTAGAGGTTAGAATTTTCTCTCGAAGAGGGTTAGAAAAAGATGAAAGAGCGAGAGCAATTGAAAGACAGGATATTGAACGATTAGCTAAAGATAGAGACGATGAGCAGATAATTATTGAAAGAGCTTATAATAATAGATTAAAAGAAATTTTGATTGGTAAAAAATTATCATCTGATTTTAAGGAATTTAAAAAAGGTTATAAAATAGAAGATATCTTTTTTGATAACTTAAAAAATTCTGATTGGTCAAATTTAAATATAAATGATGAAATTACTCAACAAAATATTGAAAATTTAAGCGAACACTTTGACAATGCTCTTAAAAATCTAGAGCTGGATTTTAGTGATAAAGTTGAAAAACTTCAATCTGGTGATGAGTTATTACCTGGTGTAATGAAAATGATTAAGGTTTTTGTTGCTGTAAAACGAAAATTGCAAGCTGGTGATAAAATGGCGGGCAGGCATGGAAATAAAGGTGTTATTAGCAGAATAATGCCAGTTGAAGATATGCCATATCTCGATGATGGGACACCAGTTGATGTTGTTTTAAACCCATTAGGGGTCCCTTCGAGAATGAATGTAGGTCAGGTTTTAGAAACTCATTTGGGATGGGCTGCTTATGGAATAGGGAAAAAAATTGCAGAACAAGCAACCTTAGCTAAAGCTAAATCAGATTTCTCTGGCTTAAAGGAAATTTTGAAAAAAACTTATAATAATGAGCAATATAAATTAATAGAGAAAATGAATGAAAATGATCTTTTAAACTTAGCTGAAAAACTTAAAGACGGGGTTCCGATGGGCACTGATGTTTTTGATGGTGCAAGAGAAGCTGATATTAAAGAATTGCTTTCAATAGCAGGATTAAATGAAACTGGTCAAGAGTATCTTACTGATGGGAGAACGGGTGAAAGATTTTCCCGACCAGTTACAGTTGGCTATAAGTATATTTTGAAATTACATCATCTTGTTGATGACAAAATTCATGCGCGCTCTATTGGTCCATATAGTTTAGTTACACAACAACCTTTGGGCGGCAAGGCTCAATTTGGGGGTCAAAGATTTGGCGAAATGGAGGTTTGGGCCTTACAAGCTTACGGTGCTGCCTTTACTCTTCAGGAAATGCTTACTGTTAAGTCTGACGATGTTTCTGGGAGAACAAAAGTTTATGAATCAATTGTTAGAGGCGATGACAATTTTGAAACTGGCGTGCCAGAAAGTTTTAATGTGTTAGTAAAAGAACTAAAGTCTTTGGGACTAAATGTTGATATGAATTCAACTGAAAATTAATTAGTTTAATAGGAGTTTTATAAAATGAATGATCTTGTAAATCCATTTTCTCAAGCACAAAGTCCTCAAAGCTTTGACCAAATAAGAGTGACAATTTCAGCCCCTCAAAGAATAAGATCATGGTCATTTGGTGAAATAAAAAAACCTGAAACAATTAACTATAGAACATTTAAACCGGAAAGAGATGGTCTTTTTTGCTCTAGAATTTTTGGTCCCGTCAGGGATTATGAATGCTTGTGTGGCAAATATAAAAGGATGAAATATAGAGGAATTATTTGTGAAAAATGCGGTGTAGAAGTAACTTTATCAAAAGTTAGAAGAGATCGTATGGGGCATATAGAATTAGCTTCACCAGTTGCTCATATTTGGTTTTTGAAATCTCTTCCATCAAGAATTGGTCTTCTTGTTGACATGACATTGAAGGATTTAGAAAAAGTTTTATATTTCGAGAATTTTATTGTCATTGACGCTGGACTTACAAATTTGAAAGTTGGTCAGCTTTTGTCTGAAGAAGAATATTATGAAAGTTTAGAAGAATTTGGAGAAGATTCTTTCACAGCAATGATTGGAGCCGAGGCAATTCAATTCATTTTGTCTAAAATTAATCTTGACGAAGAAAGAGTTAAAGTTAGTTCTGAATTAAAAGAAACAGGTTCAGAAGTAAAAAGAAAGAAGCTTGTAAAAAGATTAAAACTTATTGATTCATTTATTCAATCTAATAGTAGACCTGAGTGGATGATTTTAGAAGTTGTTCCTGTAATACCTCCTGAATTAAGGCCATTGGTTCCGTTAGATGGAGGAAGGTTCGCTACATCTGATTTAAATGATTTATATAGAAGGGTAATTAATAGAAATAATAGACTTAAAAGACTTATCGAATTAAAGGCTCCAGATATAATTGTTCGTAATGAGAAACGTATGTTACAAGAATCTGTTGATGCTTTATTTGATAATGGGAGAAGAGGCAGAGTAATTACAGGTGTTAATAAAAGGCCATTAAAGTCTTTATCAGATATGCTTAAAGGTAAACAAGGTCGTTTTAGACAAAACTTACTAGGAAAAAGAGTTGATTATTCTGGGCGATCAGTGATTGTTGTAGGTCCAAATCTAAAACTTCATCAATGTGGCCTTCCAAAAAAGATGGCACTCGAACTATTTAAGCCATTTATATATGCTAAATTAGAGCTTTATGGGATGGCTACAACTATTAAGGCAGCTAAACGTATGGTTGAAAAAGACCGTCCAGAAGTCTGGGATATTCTTGAAGAGGTGATCAGAGAGCACCCAGTGTTGTTGAATAGAGCCCCAACTTTACATAGACTAGGTGTTCAAGCATTTGAACCAATATTAGTTGAAGGTAAGGCTATAAGATTGCACCCTCTAGTTTGCACTGCATTTAATGCTGATTTTGATGGTGATCAAATGGCTGTGCATGTTCCTTTGTCAATAGAATCTCAACTTGAAGCTCGAGTGTTAATGATGTCAACAAATAATATTTTGTCTCCCGCAAATGGAAAGCCCATAATAGTTCCATCTCAAGATATTATTTTAGGTTTATATTTTATGACAATGGTTAGAGAAAACGAAAAAGGCCATGGTATGATTTTTGCCGATAAGTCTGAAGTTTTAATGGCTCTTAACACAAATGAGATATCATTACACGCTAAAATTAAGGCAAGAATGAATTATCCATCAAAAGATGGTAAACAAGAAGTGAAATTAGTTGATACAACTCCAGGTAGAGTAAAACTATCTGAAATTTTACCTCAAAATTCATCAATTAACTTTGATGTTTTAAATCAATTAATGACTAAAAAACAAGTTACTAATGTTATTGATTACATTTATCGTCATTGTGGTCAAAAAGATACAGTAATTTTTGCTGATAAAATGATGTCTTTGGGCTTTGACCAAGCATGCTCATCAGGAATATCTTTTGGGATTAGTGATTTGACTACGCCAATTAAAAAAAATGCTATGGTAAAAGATGCTGATGACAAAGTTAAAGAGTTTGAGCAACAGTATTTAGATGGATTAATAACGAAGAGGGAAAAATACAATAAAGTCATAGATCTATGGACTAGTGTTTCCGACAATCTTGCTGATGAAATGATGGCAGAGATTAGTACTGATAAACCTGGAAAAACAGTGAATTCTGTCTGGATGATGGCCCATTCTGGAGCAAGAGGATCACAAGCTCAAATTAAACAGCTTGCAGGCATGAGAGGTTTGATGGCTAAGCCTTCTGGTGATATTATTGAAACACCTATTATTTCTTCATTTAAAGAAGGGCTAAACGTTCTTGAATATTTTAATTCAACGCATGGTGCAAGAAAAGGTTTGGCTGATACTGCTCTTAAAACCGCAAACTCTGGATATTTAACAAGAAGATTGGTAGATGTTGCTCAAGATTGTATTATAACTATAGATGATTGTGAAACTCAAAACTCTATAACAATAAGAGCAATTATTGAAGGTGGTGATGTAATTGAATCTATTGGTGAAAGAATTTTAGGCAGAACAGTAGCTGAAGATATAATAGATGAAATAAGCGAAGCTAAATTATGCTCGAAAGGTGAAATAATTGATGAAGAATTGGTTGACCTAATTGAAAAATCTTCATTAGATCAAATTCAGGTTAGATCTCCACTTTTGTGTGAGGCTAAAGTTGGTATTTGTAGTAAATGTTATGGACGAGACTTAGCTCGTGGAACACTAGTAAACATAGGTGAAGCTGTTGGTGTTATTGCAGCTCAATCAATTGGTGAGCCAGGAACACAACTTACAATGAGAACATTTCATATTGGAGGGGCAGCTCAAAGCAAAGCTGAACAAAGCAGCATAGAAGCTTCTATAAGTGGCAAAGTAAGGCTTGAGGCTGCTTCTACAGTTAAAGCTTCTGATGGTAACAATGTTATTCTTAGTAGATCGGCTGAATTATTTTTAACAGATGAAAAAGGGAAAGATAGAGCGAGATACAGATTGCAATATGGTGCTAAATTATACATCGATGATGGAGATACTGTTGATGCTGGTCAAAAGCTAGTAGAATGGGATCCATATACATCTCCTATAATTACCGAAGCTGGTGGTATAGCAAATTACATGGATTTAATTGATGGAATATCAATGATTGAAAGCACAGAAGAATCTGGTTTTGTTTCTAACGTTGTTCAAGATTGGAAATCACAACCAGGTGGGGCAAATTTAAGGCCTAGAATAACTTTAAGAGATGAAAAAGGTGAAGTTGTTGTTTTAGAAAATGGTATTGAGGCTCGTAGTTTTCTATCTCCAGGTGCTATTTTGTCTGTTGAAAATGGTCAAAAAGTAAGTGCTGGTGATGTGCTTGCACGTATACCAAGAGACACTCTTAAAACGAGAGATATAACTGGAGGTTTGCCAAGGGTTGCAGAGTTATTTGAAGCTAGAATACCAAAAGATGCTGCCATTATAGCTGAAGAAGAAGGATATATAGAGTTTTCAACTGATTATAAAAGTAAAAGGAAAATCAAAATAGTCCCAACTGATAAAAATAAGGAAGTTGTTGATTTGCTTATACCAAAAGGAAAAATGCTTACAGTTCAAGAAGGCGATTATGTAAGAAAAGGTGATATGTTATTAGATGGTAATCCTGTTCCACATGATATTTTGCGAATACTTGGGCTTGAAAAGTTGGCTGAATTTCTAATAAAAGAGGTTCAAGATGTATATAGACTACAGGGTGTAAAAATTGACGATAAACATATTGAAACTGTTGTTAGGCAGATGCTTCAAAAAAGTGAAATTATAGAAGTTGGTGATTCTACATATCTGACTGGAGAACAAGTTTACACAAAAGATTTATTAGATTGTAATAAAGATTTGATCTCAAAGGGACTTAAACCTGCTGAGGCCACTCCTTTATTATTAGGAATAACAAAGGCATCACTTCAAACAAAATCATTCATTTCTGCTGCATCTTTTCAAGAAACAACAAGAGTTTTAACTGAAGCAGCCGTTTCTGGAAAAAAAGATAATTTAGATGGTTTAAAGGAAAATGTTATTGTGGGCAGGTTGATTCCAGCTGGTACAGGGAGTGTCATGAATAAACTTAGAAAGTTAGCTTTCGAAAATGATAAACAAATAAAGATTGAAAGAGAGCAAGCAATTAAGGATAATGCTGAAAATTTGGAATTAGAAGGGTCGCCCGAAGAATAAGAGATTAACTTTCATTTAAATTTCACAAAATTTTAAATTTATTAATTTATTGTTTGACATAATATGTTTGATAAAATATTATCCCAAAATCAAATTTAGGTGGTAAATATTAAACTGTTTAGACGCTAAATTTGTTGTTTATTATAAAAATATTTATAAATCCTTTGGAGCTTTGACTAATGCCGACTGTAAATCAGCTAATTAGAAAAGGAAGAAAATCGCCCATTACTAGGACAAAAGTTCCTGCAATGGAATCATGCCCTCAAAAAAGAGGAGTATGTACAAGAGTTTACACAACTACTCCTAAGAAGCCTAATTCAGCTTTGAGAAAAGTTGCAAGAGTAAGATTAACAAATGGTTTTGAAGTTACCAGTTATATACCGGGTGAAGGCCACAACCTTCAAGAGCATTCAGTTGTTTTAATTAGAGGTGGTAGAGTTAAAGATTTGCCGGGAGTTAGATACCATATAATAAGAGGTTCACAAGATACCCAGGGTGTCGCTGATAGAAAGCAAAGAAGATCTAAATATGGCGCAAAAAGGCCAAAATAAATAGGTTTAAAATGTCTAGAAGAAGAAAAGCTGATAAAAGAGAAATTTTACCTGATCCAAAATTTGGAGATATAATTTTATCCAAATTTATGGCTTGTTTAATGATAGATGGAAAAAAATATTCTGCTGAAAAGATAGTGTATGGCGCTCTCGATAGAATTAAGGAAAAATCTGGGAATGAACCACTAAGTACATTTAAAGATGCATTGGATAAGGTAAAGCCACAGGTTGAAGTAAGAAGCAGAAGGGTTGGTGGTGCCACCTATCAAGTTCCTATGGAAGTCAGGTCATCTAGATCACAAGCTCTTGCCATTAGGTGGCTTATAGATGCTTCTAGAAAAAGAAATGAAAATACTATGATTGAGAGATTAAGTAACGAGTTAATGGATGCTGCTAATAATAGAGGGTCAGCTATAAAAAAACGTGAGGATACTCACAAAATGGCAGATGCGAATAAGGCATTCGCTCATTATCGTTGGTAACATTTTTAAGGTTTGCTTCATGTCTAGACAAAATAATTTAGAAAGATATAGAAATTTTGGAATAATGGCACATATTGATGCTGGCAAAACAACTACATCAGAGAGAATTTTATATTATACTGGTAAAAGTTATAAAATTGGTGAAGTTCATGACGGTGCTGCAACCATGGATTGGATGGAACAAGAGCAGGAAAGAGGAATTACAATTACTTCTGCCGCAACAACTTGTTTTTGGTATAATACAGATGATGGCACAACTGCTGATCCAAGATATGGTAGTGACCCTGAAGCAGCAAAATTTCGCCTTAACATAATAGATACCCCAGGCCATGTTGATTTTACAATTGAAGTTGAAAGATCATTAGCTGTATTGGATGGTGCTGTTTGTGTTCTTGATGCAAATGCTGGTATTGAGCCTCAAACTGAAACTGTATGGAGGCAAGCTGATCGATATAAGGTTCCTAGAATAGTATTTGTAAATAAGATGGATAAAATAGGGGCTGATTATTTTAACTGTGTAAGCATGATTAAAGATAGAACAGGTGCTGTTGCTTTACCAATAAACATACCTATCGGTTCAGAAAATAATTTTGAAGGTATTGTTAATTTAATTACAATGAAAGAGTGGGTTTGGAAAAGTGAAGATTTAGGAGCCTCATGGGAGATAAGAGATATAAGGCCCGAATTAAAAAATAAAGCAGATGAACTAAGAGCTCAAATGATAGAAACAGCTGTTGAACAAGATGATGAGTGGACAGAAAGGTTTCTTGAAGGAGAAGAGCCTTCTGTTGATGATCTTCATATTCTTATAAGAAAAGGCACATTATCAATGTCTTTTGTGCCTGTGTTATGTGGATCCGCTTTTAAAAACAAAGGTGTTCAACCCATGTTAAATGCTGTAATTGATTATTTGCCAGGTCCTCTTGATGTTCCTCCATATGAGGGATTTAAACCAGGTGATATTTCTGAAACTCGAAACATAATCAGAAAACCTTCTGATGATGAGCCATTATCTGGTCTTGCATTTAAAATTATGAACGATCCATTTGTAGGATCCTTAACATTTGTTAGAATTTATTCTGGCATTCTCAGAAAAGGTGATTCAATTTTAAATTCTACTAAGGGTAAAAAAGAACGAGTTGGTAGAATGATGGTAATGCATTCAAAAGATCGCGAAGAAATTGATGAAGCTTATGCTGGTGATATTGTTGCATTGGCTGGTTTGAAAGAAACAACTACTGGGGATACTTTATGTGATGCAGTAAATTCTGTAGTTTTAGAAACAATGACATTTCCTGATCCTGTTATTGAGATTGCAGTTGAACCAAAATCAAAAAATGACCAAGAAAAAATGTCTGCAGGTTTAGCTAGGCTTGCTGCCGAAGACCCATCTTTTAGAGTGTCCACTGACCTTGAGTCAGGACAGACCATTATGAAGGGAATGGGAGAACTTCACCTAGATATATTAATAGACAGATTAAAAAGGGAATTTAAAGTTGAGGCCAATATAGGAGCCCCTCAAGTTGCTTATCGTGAAACTATTACAAAAGAAGTTGAAGTTGATTACACACACAAGAAACAATCAGGTGGTGCAGGACAATTTGCTAGAATAAAGATGATTTTTACTCCTGATAAAGAGGATGGTTATAGTTTTAAAAATTCTGTAGTCGGCGGGAATGTTCCTAAAGAATATATACCTGGTGTTGAAAAGGGAATTAAAATTCAAAAAGAAACAGGTGTAGTTGCTGGTTTTCCAGTTATAGATTTTAAAGCTGAATTAGTTGATGGTGCAAGCCATGACGTGGACTCATCTGTTTTAGCTTTTGAAATCGCAGCTCGTGCTGCATTTAGAGAGGCTATGAACAAAGCTGCTGCAAAACTTCTAGAGCCAATTATGAAAGTTGAGGTCGTTACACCAGAAGAATATATGGGAGATATTATTGGTGATCTAAATAGTCGTAGGGGTAATGTTGGTGGAATGGATCAACGAGGCAATGCTAGGGTAATAGACTGTATGGTACCATTAGCTAATATGTTTGGTTATGTAAACACATTAAGATCAATGAGCCAAGGAAGGGCTCAATTTACAATGCAATTCGATCATTATGATCAAGTTCCTCAAGCGGTCGCTGATGAAGTGATAGCGAAAATGGCTTAATAAATATATTTTTAAGAAAGGTTAATATATGTCCAAAGAAAAATTCGATCGTTCCAAACCCCATGCCAACATTGGTACAATAGGGCATGTTGACCACGGTAAAACAACTCTAACTGCTGCAATTACTAAGGTATTAGCTGAAGCAGGTGGAGCAGAGTTTCAGGCATATGATGAAATTGATAAAGCGCCAGAAGAAAGAGAGCGTGGTATTACAATCTCAACTGCTCATGTTGAGTATGAAACTGATAACAGGCACTATGCACATGTAGATTGTCCTGGTCACGCTGACTATGTTAAGAACATGATTACAGGTGCTGCTCAAATGGATGGTGGTATTTTAGTTGTCTCTGCAGCAGACGGCCCAATGCCTCAAACACGTGAACATATTCTACTAGCACGTCAGGTTGGTGTGCCAGCACTGGCTGTCTTCTTGAATAAAGTTGATCAGGTTGATGATGCAGAGCTATTAGAATTAGTTGAATTAGAAGTGCGTGAATTATTATCTTCATATGAATTTCCAGGTGATGACATTCCAATTATTTCAGGTTCTGCTTTAGCGGCTCTTGAAGGTAAAGACGATAATATTGGTAAAGAGAAGATTTTAGAGCTTATGAAAGCTGTTGATGAGTATATTCCAACTCCAGACAGACCAAAAGATCAGCCATTTTTGATGCCGATTGAGGATGTGTTCTCAATATCAGGTCGTGGTACAGTTGTGACAGGCCGTATTGAGCGTGGTGTTGTAAATGTTAACGAGGAAATTGAGATCATTGGTATTAGAGAGACACAAAAGACAACCTGTACAGGTGTTGAGATGTTCCGTAAGTTACTTGATCAAGGTGAGGCTGGAGATAACGTAGGAGTTCTTCTTCGAGGTACAAAGAGAGAAGAAGTTGAAAGAGGCCAGGTATTGGCGAAGCCAGGATCAATTACACCTCATACAAAGTTTAAGGCTGAAGCTTACATATTGACAAAAGATGAGGGGGGGCGTCATACACCTTTCTTCAGTAATTACAGGCCACAGTTTTACTTTAGAACAACAGATGTGACAGGTTCAGTGATATTGCCAGAGGGTACAGAAATGGTAATGCCAGGTGATAACATCAGTATGGAAGTTGAGTTGATAGCGCCAATAGCTATGGATGATGGACTAAGGTTTGCTATCCGTGAAGGTGGACGAACAGTGGGTGCAGGAGTTGTAGCCTCTATCTCTGCTTAGGATTAATGGATATATAAAAGACTGAAAGAATATTGAAATGGAACACCAAAAAATAAGAATAAAACTTAGAGCGTATGATTTTCGTGTTCTTGATCAGTCTACGGGAGAAATAGTAAACACTGCAAAAAGAACAGGGGCTAATGTTAATGGACCTATTCCACTTCCAACATCAATAAAAAAATTCACTGTTTTAAGATCTCCGCATGTTAATAAAAAGAGTCGAGAACAATTCGAGATGAGAACACATAAGAGAGTTTTAGATATAGTTGATCCTACTCCACAAACTGTTGATGCACTAATGAAGTTAGACCTTGCTGCTGGGGTAGATGTGGAAATTAAATTATAGGTTTTATCATGAGATGTGGATTAATAGCTAAAAAAATTGGCATGACTAGAATATTTGGTGATGATGGACAATCAGTTCCAGTGTCGGTTTTGAAAATGGATAATTGCCAAGTTATATCCAAAAAAACAAATGATGTTCACGGATATAACGCATTGCAAATTGGTTTTGGAACTAAAAAAGCAAAAAACATTAGCAAGGCTGAAAGAGGACATTTTGCAAAATCTAATATTGAACCCAAGGAAAAAATTGCAGAATTTAAGGTTTCTGAAGATGCTTTAATTGATGTTGGTCAAATTATTGGTGTAAACCATTTTGTTACTGGCCAAAAAGTTGATGTAATTGGATCATCTAAAGGCAAGGGTTTCGCTGGAGCTATGAAAAGACATAATTTTGCTGGCTTAAGGGCTTCACATGGAGTATCTATTTCACATAGAGCTCATGGTTCTACTGGTCAATGCCAAGATCCTGGTAAAGTTTTTAAAGGAAAAAAAATGGCTGGTCAACTTGGCAATAAGAGAATAACAACACAAAATCTATCTATAGTTTCAATTGATAATGATGAAGGATTGATTTTAATTAAGGGATCAATACCAGGTTCAAAAGGTGGTTTTGTTTACATTAAAGATGCTATTAAGTCTAAGTTACCTGAAGGTGCCCCTTATCCAGCAGGTTTATTAGAAAATAATAAAGTCTTTGAATCAAAAAATGTTAATGATGTAGTAAAGAACGAAGATAAAGATAAATCAGATAATATAGCCAAAAAAGAAAATAATGATGAAGAATCATCAATAGATCTAGGCCAAAATGACCAAACATCTAAAACTGAAAAATCAAATGACACAATAGAAAAATGAAAGTTGATATAATTAAAATTGACGGTAAAAAGGCTGGTAATATATCTTTGAAAGACGATATTTTTAATATTGAGCCTAGAGAAGACATAATATCCAGAGTTGTTAATTGGCAATTGTCCAAAAAAAGAGTTGGCTCTCATTCTGTGTTATCAAGGTCTGAAATTAGCTTAACAAAATCAAAAGCATTTAAACAAAAGGGTACTGGTAGAGCTAGGCGTGGTGCAAATAGTGTTGTTCAATTTCGCGGTGGTGGAGTTGTGCATGGACCAGTTGTTAGAAGCCATAGCCATAAATTAAATAAAAAAATTAGAAAATTAGGCCTCAAATCCGTGCTTTCTTCAAAAGTAAAAAATGATAATCTAATAATTGTTGATAAGTTAGATTGTAACGGAAAAACATCATCTTTAAAAAAAATGTTTACTACCTTAAAAATAACTTCTTGCTGTATTATTCAAAACGATGATGCGTCTGTCTCATTTGTTAGGGCAATTAAAAATATACCAAATTCTATTGTTATTTCAGAATTAGGAGCAAATGTTTATGACATTCTTAAGCATAAAAAATTAATAATAACAGAGGCAGCTATAAAAAAACTTGAGGAGAGATTAATTTGAACCCAAGTACGATAAAAAATTTAATAAAGAATAATTTAAGTAAAGAAAAAGCATTCAATGTTATTTTGAAGCCTGTAGTAACTGAAAAATCAACTATTCTTTCTGAGAATAATCAAATTGTTTTCCTTGTTAATATAAATTCAAACAAAATCGATATTAAGAAATCAATAGAACTTATTTATGGAGTAAAAGCTGATTCTGTTAACATTATACGTGTAAAGGGTAAAACTAAAGTATTTAAAGGTAAAGTTGGCAAAAGGTCTGATTATAAAAAGGCTATAATTAGCTTGCCCAAGGGTCAATCTATAGATCTAAGTTTGGGAGTTTAGTAAGTTATGGCCCTAAAAAATTACAAACCAACATCGCCAGGTCAAAGACAATTAGTTACTGTTTCAAGAAATGATCTGCATAATGGTCAACCAGAAAAAACTCTTACAGTTGGCTTAAGTAAAACTGGCGGTCGAAATAATACTGGCAGGGTTACATCATGGCATCGTGGTGGTGGTCATAAAAGAAAATATAGAATTATAGACTTTAAAAGAATTAAACATGATATGTTTGCCACTATAGAAAGAATTGAGTATGATCCAAATAGATCATCTTTTATAGCATTGATTCAATACGAAGATGGTGAAAAATCCTATATAATTGCGCCACAAAAAATTAGTATTGGTGATAATGTTATTTCTGGTAACAAAGTTGATATAAAGCCTGGAAATGCAATGCCAATTTCATCTATTCCTCTTGGAACATTATTGCATAATGTTGAACTTAAACCAGGAAAAGGAGGCCAGTTAGCAAGAGCTGCAGGAACTTATGTTCAATTAATAGGACGTGATCAAGGTCACTCAATACTCCGTCTTACCTCTGGTGAGGTAAGATTAGTTTTGTCATCATGCATGGCAACAGTGGGATCAGTATCTAACCCAGATAATAAAAATACTAATGATGGTAAAGCAGGTAGATCGAGGTGGTTAGGAAAAAGACCACATGTTAGAGGTGTTGCAATGAATCCAATTGATCATCCACATGGTGGAGGTGAGGGTAGAACATCTGGAGGAAGACATCCTGTGACACCATGGGGCAAACCTACTAAAGGTAAAAGAACAAGGTCAAATAAAAAAACGGATAGACTAATTATCCGAAGAAGAAAAGTATAGGGAGACTTAAATTTGTCTAGATCTGTGTGGAAAGGCCCATTTGTTGATGGGAATTTGTTGAAAAAAGCAGAAAAATCACGTGAATCAGGAAGAAATGACGTGATAAAAACTTGGTCAAGAAGATCTACTATTATACCTCAGTTTGTTGGACTTACATTCGGAGTTCACAATGGTAAAAAATTTATACCTGTAATGGTTACAGAAAACATGGTCGGATTGAAATTAGGTGAATTTTCTCCAACTAGAACTTATTATGGTCATGCTGCAGATAAGAAAGCTAAAAAGTAGGTTTAAATGAGTCAGAAAACAAACCCAAAAAGAATTTTAGATAATGAAGCAATTTCTATTGGAAGAAATATAAGAATAAGTCCTCAAAAACTTAATCTTGTAGCACAATCAATAAGAGGTATTGAAGCTTCAAAAGCTATTGCTAATCTAACATTTTCTAAAAAAAGAATATCTTCTGAGGTAAAAAAAGTACTTCAGTCAGCTATTGCCAATGCAGAAAATAATCATGGCTTAGATGTTGATAAGCTTTTTGTAAAAGAGGCTTTTGTTGGTAAAGGTTTAGTTATGAAAAGAATGAGAGCCAGAGCAAGGGGTAGAGCTTCGAGAATTTTGAAACCTTTTTCTCATTTAAGTATAATTGTTCACGAAAAAGAGGATGACAGTAATGGGTCAAAAAGTTAAACCTATTGGTTTAAGGTTGGGTATAAATAGAACATGGGACAGTAGATGGTTTGCTGAAAAAAACTACTCAGACCTTCTCCATAAAGATCTTAATGTAAGAAAATATCTGATGGAAAAATTAAAAGCAGCAGCTGTAAGTAAAGTTGTAATTGAGCGACCCGCAGGAAGAGCTAGAGTTTCAATTTATTCAGGTAGGCCTGGTCTTATTATTGGTAAAAAAGGTCAAGATATAGAGAAACTGAAGAATGAATTAAGTAAAAAGCTTGGTATGGAAGTAAGCTTAAATATTATGGAAATTAGAAAACCAGAAACAGATGCAAAGTTAGTTGCTGAAAACATAGCCCAGCAACTTGAACGAAGGGTTGCTTTTAGAAGAGCTATGAAAAGATCTGTTCAATCAGCAATGAGGCTTGGAGCTGCAGGTGTTAGAATAAATTGTGCTGGTAGGCTCGGTGGTGCAGAAATAGCTAGAACTGAATGGTACAGGGAAGGAAGGGTTCCTCTTCACACTTTGCGAGCTGATGTTGATTATGGAGAAGCTGAAGCTAACACAACATATGGTATATGTGGTATTAAAGTGTGGATTTTTAAAGGTGAAATAGTGGAGCACGATCCACTAGCCCAAGAAAAAAGATTAAACGAAGTACCAGGACAAGTTAGAAACTAAAAGGTAAATTATGTTATCTCCAAAAAGAACAAAATTTAGAAAAGCTCATAAGGGCAGAATTCATGGTTTAGCTAAGGGAGGTTCACAACTTAACTTTGGTGCATTTGGACTTAAAGCAACAAAACCAGCAAGAATTACCGCTAGGCAAATTGAAGCTGCTAGAAGAGCTATTACAAGACATTTAAGAAGGGCTGGAAGAGTTTGGATCAGAATATTTCCTGATACTCCTGTTTCATCAAAACCTGCTGAAGTTAGAATGGGAAAAGGCAAAGGTTCACCTGAATTTTGGGTGGCAAAAGTTAAGCCTGGAAGAATTATGTTTGAAATAGATGGTGTTACTAAAAGTTCTGCTGAAGAAGCTCTTAACCTTGCTTCAGCAAAGCTTCCACTTGACACGAAAATTGTAGGAAGATTAGGGGAGTACTGAACATGCCTAGTATAAAAATTTCAGATTTAAGACAAAAGAAAGATGACGAATTAAAAAAACAGCTTGATGATCTAAATAAAGAAAAATTTAATCTTAGATTTCAAGCTTCAAATGGTCAACTTTCAAATACAGGTAGGGTAAAAGAAGTTAGAAGAGGTATTGCTAAGATTAAAACATTATTAAACAAAGTTAATGAAAAGGAATAAATATGCCTAGAAGAGTTCTTCAAGGAGAAGTTGTAAGTGACAAATCAGATAAGACAGTTGTCGTAAAAGTTGAAAGGACTTATAAACATCCTCTTTATAAGAAATATATTAAAAAGGATAAAAAATACTCTGCTCATGATGAAAATAATAAGTTTAAGATTGGTGACTTTGTTCAAATACGTGAATGTTCACCAAAATCAAAGACAAAAAATTTTGAAGTGATTTATTCAGATTAAGTAAAAAATAGACTTTTACAGTTTGGAGTACATATATGATACAAATGCAATCAAAGTTAGGTGTAGCTGACAACTCAGGAGCAAGGAGTGTTCAATGCATTAAAGTATTAGGTGGTTCTGGAAGAAAAATCGCTAGTATTGGAGATATTATTGTAGTCTCTGTCAAAGAGGCTATTCCAAGAGGAAGGGTTAAGAAGGGTGATATTCATAGAGCTGTTATTGTAAGAACGGCTAAGGAAATTCATAGAAATGATGGGTCTTCAATAAAATTTGATAATAATGCTGCAGTTCTAATAACAAATCAAAATGAGCCTATTGGGACTAGAATCTTTGGTCCTGTAACAAGAGAGTTGAGACTAAAAAAGTTTATGAAAATTATTTCTTTGGCTCCGGAGGTCTTGTAATGAGTAAAAAAATAAAAAAAGGTGATAATGTTATTGTAATTACAGGAAAAGATAAAGGGAAAACAGGTGAAGTTTTTATAATTGATAGAAAAAACCTTAAAGTAAAAGTTAGGGGCATAAATATAGTAAAAAAACATAGAAAACCATCACAAGACCAGCCGGGTGGTATTGAACAAATAGAGACTTTTATTAATATTTCAAATATTTCTCTTATAGATCCAAATGATAATAAGGCATCTAGAGTAAGATATAAACTTGATGGCAAGAAAAAAATAAGAGTTGCTTCAAGATCTGGGAAAGAAATTTAATCTATAATTGGTGAATTATGAAAACACGATTAGAAGAACATTACCATAAAAATATTCATCCTTCTATGGTTGAAAAGTTCAACTATAAAAATAAGTTTGAAGTGCCAAAATTGACAAAAGTTGTTATTAATATTGGTGTTGGTGAGGCAGTTAAAGACTCAAAGAAAATTGATTCTGCGATCAAAGAAATAACCGCTATATCTGGTCAAAAGCCTGTTGTTACACGAGCTAAGAAAGCGATTGCCACTTTCAAATTAAGGGAGGGCATGCCAATTGGTGTTAAAGTAACTCTTAGAAAATCTCATATGTATGAATTTATTGATAGGTTAATAAATATTGCTCTTCCAAGAGTAAGAGATTTTAGGGGGCTTAATGGTAAAAGTTTTGATGGAAATGGCAATTATTCTTTGGGATTAAAAGAGCAAATTGTTTTTCCTGAAATCGATTATGATAACATTGATACTATTCGAGGGATGGATATCTGTGTTGTAACTTCAGCAAAATCTGATGAGGAAGGGAAAGAATTATTAAAAAATTTTGATTTCCCATTTATTAATTAATGAAGGAATAAAATGGCTAAGAAAAGTGCAATTAAAAAAAATGAAACAAGAATAAAAAAAGTTTCCATGATGGGCAAAAAAAGAAAAGCTCTTAAAGATATTATTATGAATAGAGAACTCCCACTTGATGAACGGTTTGCCGCTCAAATGAAATTAAATGAAATGCCTAGGGATGGGTCATTTATAAGAGTTAGAAACAGGTGTTTGATTACTGGTAGGCCTCGTGGCAACTATCGTAAATTTAAAATGTCAAGAATAGCATTTAGAGAATTAGCATCTACAGGCCAAGTACCTGGTATTTTAAAGTCAAGTTGGTAAACAAGGAGGTTATATTATGTCTATGAGTGATACCCTCGGCGATATGCTTACAAGAATAAGAAATGGACTACAAACGAACAAAACAATTGTTGAAGCTCCATCATCAAAATTTCGTGCAAATGTATTAGAAGTACTTAAAAGAGAAGGATATATTCGGGGATTTAGATCAGTTGAACATAAGCCTGGCATTAAACATTTAAAAATTGAGTTAAAGTATCAAGAGGGGGTTCCAGTAATTTCTGAAATTAAAAGAGTTTCTAAACCAGGATGCAGGGTTTATTCAGGTATTAATGAACTTCCAAAAGTTTATAATGGTTTAGGTATTTCAATACTTTCAACGCCTAGGGGAGTGATGTCTGATAATGAGGCTAGAGCTGCAAACGTTGGTGGCGAAGTCTTATGTCAGGTGTTTTAGGAGGTTCTTATGTCTAGAGTTGGATTAAGTACAATTAAAATACCTGAAGGAGTAACTGTAACATTCGTAGATGGCGAATTTACCGCTAAGGGTAAAAATGGCGAACTCTCTATAAAAACACATAATTTAATTAATGTTGATATAAATAATGATGAGATTAATTTTAAGTCCAAAAATAATTCAAAATTTGGTAGATCTTTGTGGGGAACTACAAGAGCTAATGTTGCTAATGTGATTAAAGGTGTTAGTGAAGGTTTTACAAAAATGATGGAATTAAATGGTGTGGGTTACAGAGCTCAAGTTCAGGGAAATAAAGTAGTTCTAAATTTGGGTTACTCTCATCCTGTTGAAATGATTATTCCAGAAGGTATAAAAGTGACTTCTGAGAAACCAACTGAATTAAAGCTATTTGGGTATAATAAACAAGATTTAGGACAATTCGCTGCGAATTTAAGATCAAAAAGACCGCCTGAGCCTTTTAAAGGTAAGGGAATTAAGTACTCAGATGAGTTTATCTTTAGAAAAGAAGGTAAGAAAAAATAATAGGTGTAATTGTGGGAATTAAAGCTAGACAGTTATTTGAAAGACGAAAAAAACGCACTAGGAATTCTATTAGAGGAAGCGTTAGTGGAAATCCTCGACTAAGTGTTTTTAGGTCATCAAAAAATATATATGCACAAATTATTGATGATGCAAAAGGAATTACTATTGTTTCAGCGTCATCACTAGAGAGAGATCAAAAATTCAGTGGTACCAATACTGAGGGAGCATCAAAAATAGGAACCTTAATTGGTGACAGAGCAATTAAAAAAGGTGTGAAATCAGTTGTGTTTGATAGAGGTGGTTATAAATATCATGGTAGAGTTAAGGCACTAGCTGAGGCCGCAAGAACAGCTGGTTTAAAATTTTAGAGGATAAAGACTATGGTAAGTGAATTAAATATAAGTGATTCTAATAATAAAGATGGTGCTGAATTAATAGATAAATTAGTTGGTATTAATCGTGTTGCAAAAGTTGTGAAAGGTGGAAGACGTTTTGGCTTTGCCGCATTAGTTGTTGTTGGAGATGGGAAAGGCAAAGTAGGTGTTGGAAGTGGTAAAGCAAAAGAAGTGCCTGAGGCTATAAGAAAGGCAACTGAAAAAGCTAAGTCAAACTTAATAAAGGTGCCTCTAAAAGAAGGAAGGACACTGCACCATGACGCTATTGGAATATTTGGTGCGGGGAAAGTTAACTTACGTTCTGCACCATCAGGAACTGGTATTATTGCAGGTGGTCCTATGAGGGCTGTTTTTGAAACATTAGGTATTCAAGATGTTGTTGCTAAATCAGTTGGATCTTCAAACCCTCATAATATGGTTAAAGCTACGATGCAAGCCCTAAAAAATATTCAGTCTCCCCGATCAATTGCTTCAAAAAGAGGCAAGAAAGTTGCTGAAATTTTTGGTCATAAAAACAATAAAGATCAATTATAAAAAAAAATAAGGATCTAAAATGTCAAAGAATACAAAATTAATTGTTAAACAAGTTAAAAGTGCTATTGGCAGGCAAGGTTATCAAAGAAAAACGCTTATAGGTTTAGGATTAAATAAGATCAATAAACAAAGAGAACTAGATGATACTCCTTCAATAAGAGGTATGATTGAAAAGGTAAAACACCTTGTAGAAATAAAGGAAAATTAATCGAAGGTTTTATATGGAACTTAATAAATTAAATGACAATAATGGAGCAAAATCACCTAAAAAACGATTAGGTAGAGGCGTGGGATCTGGATTAGGAAAAACTTCTGGAAAAGGTCATAAAGGCCAGAAATCTAGATCTGGTGTGTCCATTAAAGGCTTTGAAGGTGGTCAAATGCCAATTCATAGAAGACTTCCAAAAAGGGGTTTTAACAAACATAATAGAAAAATATATAGAATATTAAATTTAGGAGATCTCCAAAAAGTAATTGATAATGGCAAAATTGACATTAAAAAAGAGATTAATAATTCGGCTATACTTTCCTCTGGTATTATAAAAAATCTAAAAGATGGTGTAAGAATTTTAGCAAGAGGAACAATTACTAGTAAAGTAAATATTTTAGTTGATGGTGCCTCAAAAACTGCTATTGAACAAGTAAAAAAGGCTGGCGGTAACTTAGTTATAATTGAAAAAAATAAAAAAGATACTGAATAGGAAGTTTATTAATGGCGAGAAATCCTTTAGGGACAACACCATCAATTTCGGGCTCAGCTTTTGCAAAAGCTACAGAGCTTCAACAACGTCTTTGGTTTACTCTAGGAGCTTTATTAGTTTATAGATTAGGTACGTATATTCCTGTACCTGGAATTGATCCAACTGCTTTGTCAAATTTGTTTAATGATAATAGTGGTGGTTTACTTGGAATGTTTAATATGATGGCTGGTGGAGCTCTAGGTAGAATGACAATTTTTGCTCTATCGGTATTTCCATATATTACAGCGTCAATTATAACACAATTACTTACAGCTGTCTCACCTCAACTAGAAGCATTAAAAAAAGAGGGTGAAACGGGTAGAAAAAAAATTAATCAATATACCAGGTATTTAACCGTTGTATTAGCCATAGTCCAAGGTTATGGCTTTGCAGTGGGCTTAGAAAGTGCCGGTGCTGTTACAGATCCTGGAATTTTTTTCAGAATCACGACGGTTTTTACATTGCTAGGTGGTGTAATGTTTTTAATGTGGTTAGGTGAGCAGGTAACTTCAAGAGGTATAGGAAATGGAATTTCATTAATTATTTTTACTGGAATTGTAGCTGAATTGCCAAGAGCACTAGCAGGTACTTTAGAACTTGGGAGAACAGGTGCTATTTCAGCTATTCTTATTGTTGCACTTTTAATAATGGCAATTGCAGTTATTGCTTTTATTGTTTTTATTGAAAGGTCACAGAGACGAATTCAAATTCAGTACCCAAAAAGGCAAATGGGAAATAAATTAATGGGTGGAGAAAGCTCTCATTTGCCACTTAAAATTAATGTTCCAGGCGTTATACCTCCGATTTTTGCATCTTCTTTGATGGCATTGCCTTTAACAGCTGCAAGTTTTTCAGGGGGAACAACTGATTGGATAGTTACAATCAATGCTTTGCTTGGAAGGGGGCAACCTCTTTATTTATTAATTTTGATTTTTTTAATAGTGTTTTTTGCATTTTTTTATACCGCGATTGTTTTTAACCCAGAAGAAACAGCTGAAAATCTTAGAAAGAATGGTGGTTACGTCCCTGGTATAAGGCCCGGTGAATCAACAGCAAATTATTTGGATTTTATTCTTACAAGATTAACAGTTTTAGGATCAGCATACTTAGCAGCTGTTTGTATATTGCCAGAAATTCTTATAAGTCAATATTCTGTTCCGTTCTACTTTGGTGGAACTTCTTTGTTAATAGTAGTTTCAGTGACTTTAGACACAGTTTCTCAAGTTCAAAGTCATTTGATAGCGCATCAGTATGAAGGATTAATTAAAAAGTCACGACTAAGAGGTAGAACTAGGTGAATGTAATATTATTAGGAGCTCCTGGATCTGGTAAAGGGACGCAATCAATAATTTTAAATAAAAAATTTGGGTTTTTACAATTATCAACAGGAGAAATGATTAGACAAAATATTGAAGATAAAACACAGCTTGGTTTGATGGTTGAATCAATCGTAAATAAAGGCGGATTTGTTAATGACGAAATAATCTTAAATATGGTATCAAATAGAATATCGATGGAAGATTGTAAGGATGGCTTTGTTTTAGATGGTTTTCCTAGAAATGTAAAACAAGCATTAAGTTTTCATCAAATTCTTAACGAAAGAAAAATAAAAATCAATTTTGTAATAGAACTAAAAGTTAACAAACAAAATTTATTTGCAAGGATAAAAAACAGAGCATTTGAAGCTAACGAAGCACGAGAAGATGATAAAGATGATGTTTTAGAAAATAGATTAAAAATTTATGAAGAACAAACAGAACCCTTAGTGCCTTATTATAAAAATTTAGGGTTACATTATGAGGTTAATGGAATGAAAAATATTAATGATATAGCAAAAGATATAGAGACCATTTTAAAGTATAAAACGAGACCAATAAGGAGATAATTTAGTGGCTAGAATTGCTGGGGTAAACATACCAACAAAAAAACGTGTGCTTATAGCACTAACTTATATATATGGAATTGGATCGACTTCTTCAAAAAAAATATGTGAAGAAGCAAATTTGATTTCAGAAAGAAGAGTTGCTGATTTATCTGATGAAGAAGTAACACGCATTAGAGAAATCATTGATCGAGATTATATTGTAGAGGGTGATTTAAGAAGACAGTCCTCTATGGATATCAAAAGATATATGGACTTAGGATGTTTGAGAGGCTTAAGGCATAGGAAGGGTTTACCTGTTAGAGGTCAACGAACTCATACAAATGCTAGAACTAGAAAAGGAAAACCAAAAGCAATAGCTGGAAAGAAAAAATAGGTTAATTATTATGGCAAAACAAGTTCAAACTAGAGTCAGAAAAAAAGAGAGAAAAAACATAACCAATGGAGTTGTTCATGTAAATTCATCTTTTAATAATACTATGGTGACGATTACTGATGTCCAAGGCAACACCATTTCATGGTCATCGTCAGGATTAATGGGTTTTAAAGGCTCAAGGAAATCAACTCCTTACGCAGCTCAACTTGCAGCAGAAGATGCAGGTAAAAAAGCATCTGAGCATGGTTTAAAAAATGTTGATGTCGAGGTATCTGGTCCTGGCTCTGGAAGAGAGTCAGCGCTTAGAGCATTGCAATCGATAGGGTTTAATATAACTTCAATTAGAGATGTTACTCCTATACCTCATAATGGGTGTAGACCGCCCAAAAGAAGAAGAGTTTAAATAAAAATTAAATACCAATCTAATGGAGTTTTAAAGTGATTGAGAAAAATTGGAAAAGTTTGATTAACACGGAAATTGTTGAAATTAAAAATAAAAATGAAAGTCCTTTTTCTGCTACAGTAAATGTTGAACCCCTAGAAAGAGGCTTTGGCGTTACTATCGGTAATGCACTAAGAAGAGTACTTTTATCATCTCTTCAAGGAGCTGCTATAACTGGCATTCAAGTTCAAGGTGTACTGCATGAATTTTCAACTATACCAGGTGTTATTGAAGATGTTACTGATATAGTTTTAAATGTAAAAGGCATAAGTTTAAAAATGGAAGTTGAGGGACCAAAGCGATTAAGGCTTAATGTAAAAGGCCCAGCATCAGTTACTGCTGATATGATTGAACTAACATCAGATATTGAAATTATGAACCCAGATCATTATATTTGCACTCTGGACAAAGGGGCATCTTTGAATGTTGAGTTTATTGTTGAGACTGGGAAAGGTTATGTACCAGCAAATTACGGTAAACAAGTTGAACTGCCAATTGGCTTAATACCAGTGGACGCTTTATTTAGCCCAATAAAACAGGTAGCTTATAGAGTCGACAATACAAGAGTTGGTCAACAAACAGATTATGATAAACTGCTTTTTGATATTGAGACAGATGGTACTGTTACTCCAGAAGATGCTATTGCATTTGGAGCAAGGATTTTAACTGAACAACTAAAACCGTTTATAAACTTTGATGAACCAGAACCAGAAATTGAAGAAGATTTGGAGAGTGTTCTACCTTTTAGTAGAAGTTTGTTAAAGAAAGTGGATGAATTAGAGTTAAGCGTTAGGTCAGCTAATTGCTTGAAGAATGATAATATAGTTTATATTGGAGATTTAGTTCAAAAAACTGAACCTGAAATGCTTAGAACTCCTAATTTTGGGAGGAAATCATTAAATGAAATTAAAGAGGTTCTTAAAATGATGTCCTTAGAATTAGGAATGGATGTAGAGGGGTGGCCCCCTGAAAATATTGAAGAATTAGCAAAAAAACATGAAGATCCATATTAAAATCTAAATAAATAAAATAGGAAATTATAATGCGACATCGTCAATCTGGAAGAAAACTTAATAGAACTTCTTCACATAGAAAATCTCTTTTTAAAAATATGGCACAAGCTTTGTTAAAGCATGAACAGATCGTAACAACCTTACCAAAGGCCAAAGAATTAAAAAGAGTTGTTGAAAAATTAATTACTCTTGGAAAAAAAGGAAACCTTCACTCAAGAAGGCTTGCTTTCAACCAAATTCGAGACAAAGATATGGTCTCTAAACTATTCGAGAATCTAGCAAACAGATATTCAGATAGAAAAGGTGGTTATACCAGGGTATTGAAAGCAGGATTTCGTTATGGTGACTCAGCGCCAATGGCAGTTATCGAGTTGGTAGACAGAGATGAAAATGCAAAAGGTGCTGGAGAGTTAAATGCTCCTAAAAAAGAGGCTCAAGAAGAAACTGCCGCATAGGAGATTTGATTTATATAGTATACTTCGCTAAATTTATAAGGCATCATAAGTATGATGTCAGATGCCCTTCAACCATTAGCAGAAAAATTAAGGCCTAAAAATTTTGAAGAAATTATTGGTCATCATAAAATATTATCAAAAACAGGTTCTTTAAAAAGAATAATTAAAAAAAAACCATTGTTATCCTTTATACTTTGGGGCCCTGCAGGTTGTGGCAAAACTACGATTGCTAAAACTGTATCAAAAGAATGTTGTATAGAAGATTTTGAGTTATCTGCTGTTCTCTCTGGTGTAAAAGATTTAAGAATTGTTTTTGAAAAAGCAAAAATTAATTACTCTGAAGGCCGGCAAACTATATTATTTATAGACGAAATTCATAGGTTTAACAAAGCGCAGCAGGATATTTTTTTACCACATATCGAAAAAGGTATTTTAACTCTTATTGGTGCTACAACTGAAAACCCATCATTTTCTATAATATCCCCCTTACTATCAAGGTGTCAGGTTATAAAACTCGAAAAACTGGGTAAAGAGGATTTAAATTTTATCAAATTAAAAGCAGAGAAATTTTTAGGTTTTGATTTGCCAATTACTAAAGCTGCATGCGAAATACTTTTTGAAATGGTGGATGGTGATGCAAGGTATTTTTTGAATCTTATAGAAGAAATCTCTTCCCTAGGTGATGGATATAAGAAATTGGAGCCTGAAGATCTTAAAAAATTATTTAATATGAAATTTTCTGAATATGATAAAAAAAATGACCAACATTTTAATTTAATTTCTGCCCTTCATAAATCCTTAAGAGCTTCTGACACAGATGCGTCACTCTATTGGCTTGCACGAATGATTTCAAGTGGAGAAGATCCTAATTACATTTTGAGAAGGCTATTAAGGTTCTCGATTGAGGATATAGGACTTTCAGAACCCAATGCTGTCCATTTGAGTATTGCAAGCTGGCAAGCTTATGAAAGATTAGGATCTCCTGAAGGGGAACTTTCAATCGCTCAGCTTGTAATATATTTAGCTACATGTCCCAAATCTAATACTGCTTATAAAGCATGGAATAATGTTTTGAAGTTTAGTAATAATAATCCTTATGGTGTTCCACCTTTATTTCTTCTTAATGCACCAACAAAATTAATGAAAGAACACGATTATGGAAAAGGGTATATATATGATCACGAAGTAGAAAATAGTTTTTCAGGGCAAAATTGTTTTCCTGAAAACATTAAAAGAGAGCAATTTTACACTCCAATAGAGCAGGGATACGAGAGAGAGATAAAGAAAAGACTTCAGTGGTGGGATAAGTTAAGAAGTAAAAATGAAAAATAATTTTGATTACTACATTGGAATAGACTGGAGTGGTGCTAAGGGTTCAAGTCATAAGGGTATAGCTGTTGCTATTTCTTCTGGAAAAAATAATTTAATTGATATTGTTAATCCTAAAAATAAGTACTGGAGTAGAATTGAATTGTTTGAATATTTAGTAAAGATGTCTTCATTATCTAAAATTCTTGTAGGAATTGATTTTGCTTTTTCATATCCTTTTATGGATTTCAAAAGTTACTTTCCAGATTGTAAAATAATAAAACCAAATACAGTATTTCAATTATGGGAATGTATAGAAAATCAAAACCAAGGACAAGAAGATTTATATGGAGGAGGGATATGGGATGATGAAATTTTAGGAGAATATTACAACTCACCAGTTAAGAGAGGGAAATTATATTCATCAAGAAGAAGATTAACAGAAATTGCAGCAAAAAAAATCAGGTCTCCCTCTCCAACCTTTAATTGCATAGGTCCAGCTGGAGTTGGAACTGGAACTTTAGCAGGAATGAGGCTAGTCCATAAAATCAAAACAAGTTTACATTCAAAATGTTGTATTTGGCCATTCGAAAGCAATAAAAATCTAAAGAATTCTAATATAGTTGTTGTCGAAATTTTCCCAAGTTTTTACTTTCATTATGCTGGTCAAAGCTCAATAAAAAAAGATGGAAGACAAAAAACTCTACTCAATGATACATTAAGCTTTTATGATCAAAAATTTATTTCAAAATTATCGATAGATAAGAATGATAATGATGATATGGATGCGATTATATCTTGTGCTGCTCTAAAATATTTTTTAAATAAACAAAAAGGATTTGCTTTGGATTTTGAGAGTAAGGAATTCTTAAAGGCAAGCAAATTTGAAGGATGGATATATGGTGTGCATTAATGATTGTAGAGGATAGGAAAAACATTGTTCCTGAAATCTTGAAAGTTAGTAAAGAGTTATCTGGCTTAAGATTAGATAAATTTATTAGATATTATATACCTGGAATTAAGCAATCTCATTTAGAAAAAATTATTGGATCTGGTGGAATAAGAGTAGATAAAAAAAAAGTTAGGCCATATTTTATTTTAAATTTCAATCAATTGGTTTCAATTCCTCCGGGGCTTAAAGAGCAGAAATATGAAACTCATTCAAGGCCTAAATATATTCCACTAGAAAAAGATATCGAGCTTATAAAGTCATGTAAAATTTATGAAGATGAGAATATAATTGCACTAAACAAACCAAGTGGATTACCAGTTCAAGGCGGAACTAAAGTCTACAGACATATAGATGGTTTAATGATGAATTCGTTTGACCATATCCAAAAACATTATCTTCTGCATAGGCTTGATAGAGATACTACTGGAGTTTTAATTATTGCTAAAAATAGGCTTTACGCAAAAGAATTTTCTTCATATCTAAAAAATAAAAATATAAGAAAAACATATTTAGCTATCGTTCATGGAGAAGTTGAAAAAACTAAGGGTTTTATTGACTTACCTTTGCTTAAACAGAAAGTTGGTAATAATGAGAAGATGATTGTAGATTATAACAAAGGTTTAAAATCCATAACAAAATATAAGGTTTTAGAGTATTCAAATGGTTTTTCTTTAGTGCTACTGTTCCCAATTACAGGCCGGACTCATCAGTTAAGAGTTCATATGTCCTCTTTGGGGAACCCAATATTAGGGGACAAAAAATACAATGAAACTTCAAAAATTGATAAGGACTTTAAAAATTCTTCGTTAATGCTGCACTGTTTACAAATGTCTTTCCCCAATGAAAAATTAAAAGAAAAATTTATTCATGCTGAAATAAATAAAAAATTTTATAAGACTTTAAAAGTACTTAAAATGGAAAACAATAACTCTCTTTTAGAAAAAAAATTCAATTATGAATAGCACCTCAAAGTTACTTTTATTTGATTATGATGGTACTATAGTAAATTCAGAATTAGCTATACTAAACGGAATTAAGTATGCATTGAATTATTTTAATTACCCTATTCCCGCTGATGAAGTTTTGCGTAACAATATTGGCAAACCACTTTTACCTCTTTTTGCTGAGTATACTGGAAATTCTGATCCGAATTTTCACAACAAACTCTTGGAAACGTACAGAAGTTGGTATATGGATGCTTCTCAAAAAGAAGAAATTAACGACTATCTTTACCCTGATGCCTATGAAGTAATAAATGATCTCTTCAATGACGGGTATTTATTAGGGATCGCAACTAACAAAAGTCGAAATGGCTTATTAGAAGGTTTAGAACGACACAAGATATTAAAATTTTTTTCTTGCTTAAAAACAGTCCATGACACGAAACCTAAGCCAGAACCTGATATGGGACTAGAGATTATATCAGAAATGAAGGTTATTAAAACAAATGTTTTAATGATAGGAGATACAATCAATGATGCATTGATGTCTAAAAATTGTGATATTAACTTCATTGGTGTTAATTGGGGGTTCAATGATAGAGAAACATTATTGAAAAATGGCGCAATAGATGTTGTTGAAACATTCCATCATCTTTATAAAAAAATTAAAACGGTATTGCCTAAATAAAAATGATGCTTAATAAAAAATGGGAAAAGGTTACTCTTAAAAAGACTAAAGACATTGGAATAATTTACTTAGATGCTAAAGAATTAAAATCTCCAGAAGGAAGGAGATTAAATCTCCCTTACAGTATTAGTGAAAAAGTCTTCATTGAGTGGAAGGAAGTAAAAGACAAGATTTATCCGGATAAGATGCCTTTTTATGCTTACTCAGTAACTGCGGTTGATAAAATTCTTAATAAAGAAAATAAAATACTCCAAAATCTAGAAAGTATTTTAAATATGGATCTAATATTATTTAGATCAAAAGATGATGAAGAACTTTATGATTACATTGAAGACCTGTGGGAACCATTTCTTGAATGGATAAATTTACAATTTAATTGCAAATTGATTGTTAACTATGAATTATTTCCAGCTAAACAAAATAAAAATGAAGTTTCAAAATGTCTTTCTTTGGTTAAGAATTTCGATCACTTTAAGTTTTCTGGTTTTTCACATATTGTTAATTTAACAAGCTCTTTTATCTTGGGATTAGCATTTTTATATAAAAAAATTGATTTACATGAATTATATAAAACAGCTTTAGCTGAGGAATTATTTCAAATTAAAAAATGGGGTTCTGATGAAATTTCTGAAGCAAGAAGAAAAAATATAAAAAAAGAAATTTCTGAAGCTTGCGAGTTTTTAAATTGTCTTCGAAAAAAATAACAAATTTTAAAAACACTTTTTTAATAAATAATTATATAGAAATTAAAAAGCATTTAGGCACTCATGGCTCATACATTTTTTATGAGTTAACTGAAGCAATAAAAAGTAATAATTATTTAACTATTATAATACTCTCTGCCACTCTTATAGATGTTATCAAAAATGAGAAAACATCTATAATTAATAGTTTGAGTGGTGTAGAAATTAATTCTATATTCTCATCTTATGAAGCAATGTGGTTAAGGCAGACAAGAAATTCAATTGTTCACTATGAAAAGCCTATTGATGGTTTGCTGGGCACCAAAGAAGATAATAAAATTTTAGTGGAATATTCAGTAAAAACTATCACTATTTTATCAAAAATGATAAACAAAATTTATAAATTAAAATAGTTTTTCAAAATTTAAAGCAAGCGAATTATCAAAATCTATTAACGAAAAATTATAACCTAAGTCACTAGCTGAAGTTATACCTGCATCAGTTACTCCGCATGGAATAATCCCCTCATATTTAGAAAGGTCAGGATTAATATTTATTGAGATGCCATGATAAGCAATCCATTTACTAATTCTAATACCAATTGCTCCAATTTTATTAAAGCCATTAGCATTTGGAACCCACACTCCTGGGTAATTTTCCCTTCTTGTTGAATTAATATTGAAATCTAAAAGGGTATTAATGATTAGTTGTTCTAACTTATTTACAAACCATCTAACATCTTTGTTTCTCATGTTAAGATCAAGAACAAAGTAAACTATTCTTTGCCCTGGTCCATGCCATGTCCATTGCCCGCCTCTATTTGTATTGGCAATTTTAATATTTTTGGTATTTCTTAAATCACTTTGTTTTGATGATGTGCCGCCTGTATAAATATCATTATGTTCAAGTAACCAAATCCTTTCATTACCCTTCCCGTCATGCATTTTTTTTACTTGTGAAAGCATCCAATCAAATGAAGTTTGATAATCAATAAGAGATGTTGACTTAACCCATTCAACACCGCTGTAGAACCCAAAATGCTTATAATCTAATTGATCTATTTTTGTTTCCTAATTAAGTCTATTCTTTATTGTATGTGATTGTAATGTTAGTTATTATTAAATCAATAAATTTGTGCGGCTGTGGCGGAACCGGTAGACGCGCAGCGTTGAGGTCGCTGTGGATGAATAATCCGTGGAGGTTCAAGTCCTCTCAGCCGCACCAAATACTCTCCATCATCTAGTGTAACACGTTGATATATAAGCGTTTTGGTTTAATCGTCAATGTGGTGATGTACAAAATGATGCACAAAAATGATATTAATTACTTACAATGCAGAGATAATATTTACTATTTCGTAAGAAGAGTACCTAAAGATATTCATAAACATTATTCATCTCAGCGTATATCTTTAAGCTTAAAGACTAAATCTAAGAGAATTGCAGAACATAAATGCAAATCAATATCTCAGAGGTTAGATGATTATTGGTTAGGTTTAAGACTTCAGAATCTAGAAATACCTGCACTTCATCTTGTTCAATCAAGTATTGATGATGATAGTCCAAAGCTTACTGATGCTCTTCAATTCTATTTAATATTGAAGAAGCAAGGAAAAGATAAAGTATTTGTAAGAACTGCAACAAGAAATACTAACTATGTAATAAAAGTTTTAGGTGATAGAGGAATTGCTTCTTACTCATCATCTGATGCAGGAAAGTTTCGTGATTGGTTATTAGAAAAGGGGATGACAATAAGGACTGTTAAGAGAGTATTCTCTTCTGTAAGGGCAATTATTAATCTCACTATTAGTGAACAAGGTGTAGATTGTAATAATGCTTTCTCAAGAACCTATATGCCTGAAGATGATAAAGTTACTTTGAGAAAGCCAATTCCAAATGAAGATATAAAGACAATTCAAAACAAGTGTATTGAAATTGATGATGATATTATATGGCTGTTGGCTTTATTAAGTGATACTGGAATGCGATTAGGTGAGGGGGTTGGTCTACTGAAAAGCGATATTAATCTTAATAATGAAATACCTTATGTGAATGTTATTCCTCATCCTTGGAGAAGATTAAAGACTAAAGGAAGTGAAAGAAAAGTTCCTTTGATAGGTTTATCTATATGGGCATGTAAAAAAATATTAGCTTGTAATAATGATAGTATCTTTGCATTTCCAAGATACACCAACCAATCAAAATGCAACTCTAATTCAGCAAGTGCTGCTTTAAATAAATGGCTTAAAGAACAACTGACTAATAGTTATCAGGTTCATGGATTAAGACATAGTATGCGTGACCGTTTAAGGGCAGTTGAATGTCCATCTGAACTGATTGACCAGATTTGTGGCTGGTCTAATAAGAGTGTTGGCGAAGAGTATGGAAAGGGTTATGATTTGAAAGTTAAGTATAAGTGGATACAGAACTTATAGTAAAAATAGAATTTTTCATTTTTTATGATAACCCATAAAGAAAATAAAATTTTGAGAGAATAATAAATAAAGGAGATTAAAATGTACAAAAGTTTATTTACAATATTATTCACAATTTTTATCCTTTTATCTCAAAGTAAGTTGTAGTGTTTTAGCAGCCTGTGCATAAGATTAAAGTGAATATATTTCAAAAAGATAATTTGTAAATTTTAGGAGTAATTAAATGTATGTTAGAATAAATCAGGTTAAATTTCCAAATAAAATGGCTAAACAAGCTGTTCAAAAACATGCTCAATCTACTTTATCAAAATTTGGTGAAAATGGACGATTGATGAGGTTAACTGTAGATGTTTCAGAAATTAGTCATTCAGTAATATCTATATGGGAAGACAAGGAAACTTATAAAAAATTTGGATTTGATGAAATGAATAAATTCAATCAGATGGAAAAAGAAATGGGTGCTGTTGTTAGTTATTCTGAAGGAGAGGCATTAGGAGAAATATCTAAAATATTTGATAAATCTTTGTTTGAAGAAAAATAATAAAACTATTGTTCTAGTAAAGTTTTAGTTCAACATTGAACTTTTATTCGCTACGAATAATTTCATTACGAATTAATCTTTCCATCATTTTGTACATCACCACATTGACGATTAAACCAAAACGCTTATATATCAACGTGTTACACTAGATGATGGAGAGTATTTGGTGCGGCTGAGAAGTAGTTCTGTGCCTTACCAATGCACCACCATCACACATACATAAGCGATAGCCTCAGTTTAAGTGTTCCATTAAATGTGTCAACAGGCACGTTTTGTACATCAGTTTGTACATCAGTTAAGAAATCTTCTGGTAATGGAAAGAACCTTAAGAATATTAC
>CACBIM010000002.1 GCA_902539295.1 uncultured SAR116 cluster alpha proteobacterium | reverse complement strand
TGGTACTCTAGCTCATTGGCCAGGTGGGCTAGTTGTAAGTTTTCCAAACTCTTCTTGTGTTAATGGGAGATTAGTTTTTCAATCTGGGGATATTAATCTAACATTTAAAAAATATTTCGATACAGAGGTTGTTTTTGATATTGAAAATGATTTTATTACCAAAATTTCAGGAAATGGCTCAGACAAAAAATTAATTGAGAAATATTTATATAGTTTTGGAGATAAAAATGCTTATGCAACTAGTCATGTTGGTTGGGGATTGAATAATAAGTCAAGATATGAAGCTCTTACAATGTATGATAAATCTGATCTCAATGGAACTGAGTTAAGAGCATTGTCTGGTTGTTTTTTATATTCAATTGGAGCAAATGAGTTTGCCAACAGATATACCGATGGTCATTTTGATCTACCAATGATGGATTGTACAATCTACTTAGATGAGGAAATGGTTGTAAATAAAGGTGAGGTCATTTAAGTGCCTACAACAGGCAAAATTAGTTATTCTGATGAAGGTAGCTCATCTGAATGTATTTTATGTTTGCACGGTATTGGTGGTGATGAAAAAAGTTTTGAACCTCAAATAAAAGAGCTTTCAAAAATTTTTAGAGTAATTTCTTGGAATATGCCTGGTTACAATGGTTCAGTAACACTTGAGGATTATTCTTTTAAAAACTTATGTTTATCATTGGATGAGTTTCTATCAGACTTAAATATTAAAAATGTAACTCTTATAGGACAGTCAATAGGAGGAATGTTAGCCCAGGAATTTTATTTTAGAAACTCATCAAAAGTAAAAGCTTTGGTACTAATAGCAACAACTTCTGCTTTTGGAGGAAAAGATGAAACTTTTAGAAAAAAATTTTTGGAAAAGAGGCTCAAGCCTATTTTGGAAGGCAAAAGAATTAAAGAGTTAGCAAAATCTTTTGTACCCTCTATATTATCTTCCTCAGCATCTCAAAATGTAGTTGAACACGCCATTAAATCTATGGAAAAAGTTCCCGAGGAAACATATAAAAAGGTTTTAGAGTGTTTAGTTACATTTAATAGATACGATGAATTTCCTTTAATAAAAATTCCTTGTTGTCTTATAGCAGGATCAGAAGATAATAATTCGCCAAGCAAAACTATGCTTAAAATGTCAAAAAAATTGAGTGCAAGTGAATTTTACAATATAGAGAATACTGGCCATTTAGTTAACCTTGAAGCTCCTGAAAAAACAAATAATATTATAATAGATTTTTTAAAAAGAATTAAATAGTTTAGACAATATGTATAATGATGAACCAATATTTGCGCCTTCAGAGTGGAAACTGACAAAACAACAAGAAGTGCTTTGTCTGGAAACTAGACAAATTGCTTCATCAAAATTTATTGATAGAGCAGTGAAATATGATTTAGAGGCCTCATTTCCTACAGAAAATTATAAAGATTTGCATGAAAATAATCTTATGGGAATCTGTATACCCAAAAAATATGGTGGTCGTGACGCTGATCTAAAAACCTATATGCTAGCAGCCTCAGAAATTGGTAGATACTGTGGGGCAACTGCATTAACATTTAATATGCATGTTAGTTCTTGTTTGTGGACTGGATACCTCGCAGATAATCTTGAAATGGATGATGAAAAAAGAAATGAGCACAACAACCTTAGAGGTATGCATTATGAAAGAATTTTAAAAAAAGGTTCTATTTATGCCCAGCCTTTCTCTGAAGGAAACTCTTCTGCTGCTGGAAAATCAGCCTTTGGCACAACTGCACTAAGAACTGATAAAGGTTGGATTATAAATGGGAAAAAAATATTTGCATCACTCTCTGGTCATGCAAATTATTATGGTGTTTTATGCACAGAATTATTTTCTGAAAATTCACCACCTTCAAGGGCTAATACTATGTACGTTGCAGTACCCTCATCACAGGAAGGGGTTAGGGTAGAAGGTGAGTGGGACCCTCTTGGGATGCGAGGTACAGTTTCAAGAACATTAATTTTTGAAAATGTTTTTATTCCATTTAATGAGCAACTTATGCCTCGAGGTATTTATTATAATGCAGCAAAGCAGTGGCCACACATGTTTATGACGCTAACACCAAGTTATGTAGGTCTTGCGCAAGCTTGTTATGATTTTACAGTACGTTATTTAAGAGGTGAACAACCTGGTATGCCACCTATAAAAAGAAGAATGTATCCAACAAAACAGTTAACAGTTGCTCAGATGAAAATCATTCTTGAGCAAACTAAGGCTATTTGGTTTCAGTCAATCTCAGAAGCAAAACCAAACCCCTCCAAGGACCAAATAATGAGAGCATGGTCAGCCCAGTATTCAGTTATGGAGAATGTTAATGAAATAGCACGTTTGGCTATTAGAACATGTGGTGGTCAATCAATGTTAAAATCTCAACCACTAGAGCGTTTTTATCGTGATAGTAGATGTGGAGCTCTTATGTTGCCATGGACAGCGGAACTTTGCTTAGACATGATAGGCAAGGGAGCTCTTTATGAGCATGGTGAAAGTGATGAAAATTGATGAATGGTTGGAAAAGAAATCAATAGAAAAAGATGCTATAATTTTCAAAGATCAAAACTGGACATTCTCGCATTTAAAAAAATTAATAACCAAAACATCTTTATTTCTTCAAAATGAATGTCAACTTAAAGTTGGTGATAGATTTTGTTATTATGGGACAAATAACCCAGAACAAATAGTACTACTTTTTGCTGCCTCAAAAATTGGTGCAATAATGTTTCCAATTAATTGGAGATTAGCCAATCCAGAAATTGAATATTTGATAAAGCATTCAAATCCTAATGTGATTTTTTTTGATACTAAATTTGAGGATAAAATTTCGCAGATATATATTCCAGAAAGTATTAAAACTATCACAGTAGGAAATTCTGAAATTAATTCAACAAGCTTAGAAGCTAGAAGATTATCTTGTAATGGAAGAATTAAAAGACCGATAAAAAATAATTTACCACTATTGTTAGTTTATACATCTGGTACTACAGGGAAACCAAAAGGAGCTCTTTTGGGTCAGAAAGCTATAATCAGCAATGCTAAAATGAGCCATGATGCACATTCGATGAAATCTTCTGACAAAGTATTAATTTCACTTCCATTATTTCATGTGGGTGGAATTAATATTCTATTTCTTCCAGCCCTTTTAAAAAGTGCAACAGTTGTCCTACAGGAAAGGTTTGAACCAGATCAAGCCCTTGAAATTATTGGGAAATTTAAAATCACAAAAATGATAACAGTTCCTACAATTTTAGACCAGATGATTAAAAGTAAATTTTGGATCGAGGCTAATTATAAATATTTGCAAGTTATATCAATTGGTTCTACGAATGTACCTAAATATTTAATAAAAAAACTTCATTCCATAAAAATACCTGTAATCCAAATATATGGAGCAACAGAGACTGGGCCTTTAGCAATTTATCAAAAAGTTAAGGATGCTTTTATAACTGAAGGGTCTATTGGAAAGGCTGGTTCGCTCTGTAAGATTAAATTAGTTGATGAAGATTTAAATGAGGTTTCAATTGGCCAACCTGGTCAAATACTTGTTAAAGGTGAAAATATACTTGAATGCTATTGGAATGATGAAATTGCTTCTCAACAAAGTATAAAAGAGGGTTGGTTTCTTACAGGAGATATAGCCAAGATTGATGAGGATGGGAATTACTGGTTTATAGATAGAATTAAGAATGTCATCATATCTGGAGGTGAAAATATTTATCCAGCTGAGTTGGAACTGCTATTATTAAACAACAAAGACTTAGTTGAATATTCTATTGTTGGCAAAAATGATGATAAATGGGGTGAAGTCCCTGTAATTGTTGCAGTGAAAAAAAATAAGTCTGTAACCTCAGATCAAATATTACATCTATTTAATGAAAAAGTTGCCAAATATAAAATTCCAAAAGAGGTAGTATTTGTAGACCATTTACCCAGAAATGCTTTAGGCAAAATTATAAATGATGAAGTTAAGAAATTACTAAAACATCATTGATGGAAGGAAAAGGGCTATAGCAGGAAATAATACTATGATTGCAAGTCTTAATATGTCTACCATCCAAAAAGGTGTGACACCGTAAAAAATTGTCCCTACTGAAACATTTTTCACCACTCCTTTTAAAACAAAAACATTTAGGCCTATTGGTGGGGTTATAAGACTAATTTCAGTTACCACAACTACCAATATTCCAAACCAAATTAATACAAGATCTGGACCCAAACCAAGTTCAGGTGCAAGGTTTTTTACCAGTGGTACAAAAATAGGAACTGTCAAAAGTATCATTGACATTGATTCAAAGACACAGCCTAACAGGATATATATTAGTAATATTATGCCAATTACAGCCATTGCTGAAAGATCAAAAGAATTAATAATTCCTAGCAATGCATCAGGTAAACCAGCTCTGTTTAAAAAATTTGAAAACATTGTTGCACCAAATAATAATGCAAATAGTTTAGCGGCTAGAACAGATGCTTCTCTCAAAACATTGAAATATTCACTTATTTTAAGATTTCCGCTGGAAATAGCTATTATTAGTGCTCCAGCGGCACCCATACCAGCTGCTTCAGTAGCAGAGAAAAGACCAATATAAATTCCTCCAATAACAAAAATAAACAAAGCTAAAGTCGTCCATACATTCTTAAGCGCTAAAAGTCTTTCAGGCCAGTTTGTTTTTTCACCTGCTGGGCCTAAAGAAGGATTTCTGGAAACAACAAAAAAAACTGCTAAAGTATAAAATAAAATACCCAACATTCCTGGTAAGAACCCTGCCATGAAGAGTTTACCAATCGATTGTTCAGTTAATAAACCATAAATGACTAGTATAACACTTGGTGGAATAAGTATGCCAAGGGTACCCCCTGCAGCAATTGAAGCTGTAGCCAAAGAGTCTGCGTATTTGTATCTTCGCATTTCTGGCATTGCAACCTTAGACATTGTTGCTGCAGTTGCTATTGATGAACCCGAAATTGCAGAAAACATTCCGCAAGCAACGACTGTAGACATTGCAAGTCCACCTTTTTTATCACCTAAAAAAGCGTATGCTGCTCTGTACAGTTGTTTTGCCATACCACCTTTTTCTACAAGAAGTCCCATCAAAATAAATAATGGCAAAACAGATAGTGAATAACTTTGGCCGAGGTCCATTACTAACCTACCAATGTTTGAAATGGCAGCTCTGTAATTTGTTAATTCTCCAAAACCTATTACGCCAACCAAACCCATTGATAATGCAAGGGGAAACCTTAGGAAAGCTAGTACTAAGATAGCCGCAAAGCCTATGAAAGATATTGTTAAAGGCCCCATTTAACCTATTTCCTCATTTTCCTCATTTGGCTCTGCACTTGAACCAGGTTTCAATAACACAAAAAAGAATTTTAAATAAATCATGAAAACTGTAAAATAAATAGAAACAGCGATGTAAGTGTCCAAATAAACTTTTGGTAAAAACTCACTATTTTCTCTAGCAAGAAAAGATGGTGCAATTATATATTCATAAGTATCACCATCTTCTAAAGATCTCATAGCGAGACTAAAGGTCTTATCTCCAATAATCCATAAGGAATATCCGCCAATGGCTAGAAAGAGTAATCCTAAAAGCCATCCAATATAACCTTTTTTAAAAATTGGAAATAAATCAACTATAATATGCTCATTCTTAAAAAACATGTAAGGAAGAGAAAAGAAAATTACACCAGCCATACTGACTTGAATTATTTCGGCGCCAGCATAAAGTGGTGAATTGAAAAAATATCTTCCTATGACATCAACACAAGTTACAAGAACTATCCATAGTAAAACGATGCCAGCTAATAAAGCAATAAAACGACTAACTTCTAGAGCTAGCCGTTCTAAGTAGTTTAAAAATTCATTCATAATTTAATAATGAATTTTTTAGTTTCCTGATAACATATTTTCGACTTTTACTTCTTCCTTAAAATATGCTAATGCAGCGCTTGCATCAACGCCAACTGCATTTATTTTGCCTATAACATCATCAATGACAGGACCCATTTTTGCTTTAAAATATTGTCTTTCATCATTGTTAGCTACAGTAAGCTCGTGGTTATATTCAGCTGCAGATGCTTTGCCAACTTCATCAGCTTGATCCCAGTAGTTGCCAATTGTTCTAGATAATGAAACACCACGCATGTCATCAATACATTTTTTGTGAGCAGCTGATAAATCATTATAACTATCGTTATTCATGATTACAGCGAAAGCAGTAGTATACATTCCATCAGGATTATGTAAGGAATATTTTGCTAATTCAGCAATTTTGAAAGCATGCATTGTTTCGAATGGGAACATAACCCCATCAGCAACACCACCTGAAATTATTTCGTAAACTTTTGGTGCTGGTGCATTTACGCCTGCAACCCCAAGAGCTGTTCCAATAGCATTTGCAACACCACCACCAACTCTCATCTTTACACCTTCAAGTTCTTTATAAGAAGTGACCTTTTTAACAGTGTTAGCCATGCCTGGTCCGTGGGTAAAATTAGCAAGAATTTGAACGCCTTTAGCTTCTCCTGCAGCCTCTAAATATTTCTCATATGTTTTTTGGAAAGCCACAGATTTTTCTTGAGCATTTCCTGGAATGAGAGGTAGTTCTGCAATCATAGTAGTTACAAATTTACCCGGTGTATAACCGTAAACTATCCATGACATGTCTGCTACACCATCTCTAATTGAGTCATAAAGTGCTGGTGGAGGAGCTAATCCGTATTCAACTTTTAGCCCTAATGTTCCGCCGGAACAACTCATAAGTTCTTTATCCATCCAAGGGAAAACATTTTCATTTTGAGTATGAAATGGAGCCGCCCAAGATGCAACTGTCAGTGTTTTATGCCCATCAGCAAAAGCACTAACGGATAATAGTGTTGAAATTATTGAAACACTAATCCCATATAATAGTTTTTTCATTATTTTCTCCCGCAATAATTTAATATTTACTTATAAAGTAACCAATTATTATTAATCAACAAACTTTTAACATTTTTGTTTAAAAATCTAATAATTATCTCAAAAAAATTTGATATGTGTAGATTAATGTTTCCACTTTTCGTCTAATTTATCTAATAAACGCCAAAAAGCAGGCCACTCAGGATGTCTAACTTTTGCCCCAGCTTGTGCACTTCCACCCTCAAATTGCTCTCTTGTATGTTTGAGTATATTATCAGATATTATGCTCATTTCAGCATTTGACGCCATTAGTTTTAATTGAACTTCTGCATTTCTTATAAAATGTTGGTGCCTAATAAATGCCCATGCGGCAGTTGGTCCAGCAGTAATCAATCCATGATTTCTCATAAGGAGTGTATGTTTTTCGTTTCCAATTGCATTAATTAATTTTTCTTTTTCTTCATCATTGAGAACTATCCCATTAAACTCGTGGTAACCAACTCTCTCATATAGTTGACAACCTTCTTGTGTTAAAGGAATTAATTTACTTTTCGAAGCTGCTAAAGTTTGGCTATTTACTTCATGTGAATGCATTACACAGTGAAGATCTTTAGGCCGTGCTTGGTGAATTGCTGAATGAATTATAAAACCAGCTTTATTAATAGGAAAATCGTCATCACTTAATTTATTTCCATCTAAATCAACCAAAACTAAATTTGAAGCACAAATTTCATTATAATTTAAACCAAAACCATTAATTAAAAAGGTATCTGTATCCGGCACTCGCAATGTTATATGATTGTAAACAGTACTGGTCCAACCGTAATAATCTGTCAAACGATAACAAGCTGCTAAATTCACCCTTGCTTCCCATTCTTGTTGAGAGTATTTGCTTGGTTTTTTTGGGTATTCAATTTCTAGGTTTAGCATTTCAAAACTCTTAAGGTTGTTTACATATTAAATATGAAAAAAAAATTAAAATAAATATATTCCATAATAATGTATCATTTAGTGATACAGTTGTTAATTGAATGGTTAATTTATTTTTGAAATGTTCTATTTTAAGTAAAACAATTTATTAAGGTCACATAATGATAATTTTAGGATTAGGGTACATAACTATTAAATCAGACAAGTTAGATGATTGGACTGAATTTAGTAGTGCTTATCTTGGAATGCAATTGGTTGACAAAACATCCTCTACTGCAGTTTTAAGAATGGACGAAAGAAAGCAGAGATTTGTTGTAACAAATGAAACAGCTGCATCAAATATTTTTGGTTGGGAAGTAAATGATAGGCAAAGTTTAGATATTTTATCAGGTCGACTTGATAAAGCAGAAATTAAGGTAACAAGAGAGCCTAAATCAATAGCAGACCAAAGATTTGTTTCAGAAGTAATAAGTTTTATAGATCCTTCTGGAAATAAACATGAAGCGTTTTATGGTCCAGAATTAAGTAATGATAAATTTAAACCTGGAAGGCCAATCTCAGGTTTTCGAACTGGCACTCTAGGAATGGGTCATATTGTATTAAATGTAGAAAAGCTTGAGAAAACTCAGTGGTTTTTTCAAGATGTTCTTGGTTTCAAGCTTAGTGATTACATGCTGAGGCCATTTAAAGCATACTTTTTTCATACAAACCAAAGACACCATAGTATTGCTCTTATTGAGACAGGACAAAATAAAATACATCATTTGATGGTTGAGTTATATAGTTTGGATGACGTTGGTCAATGCTATGACATAGCATTATCAAAAGAAAACAGAATTGGCACTACATTTGGACGTCATATTAATGATAATATGACGTCTTTTTATAGCTACTCTCCATCCGATTTTCTTTTTGAGTATGGATGGGGTGGTAGAACAATAGATTTAGATAACTGGGAACCTGAAGAAGTAACATACGGACCGAGTTTATGGGGTCATGACCGATTATGGATGCCCGAAGATCAATTAAAACAGGCACAAGAGGTAAGGTCGCAAGCTGCTAAAAACAATGTTAGAATTCCTGTAAATGTAATGCCAGGTAATTATAATATTGGTGTCGGTGAATGCCCATGGTGGAACAATAATCTAAAAAAATAATATGTCATTTACGAAAAATTTAACGCAACAAAATAATTTTTTAAATAATGCTTTTTTGCATCATTTATCAATTCAATGTGCTGATCCTAAATCTCTCTCTTCATTTTACTCGGAAACATTAGGAATGAAGTCCAAGCAAGTCTATCACCAGGAAAAAACAAAGTGGTTGTGCTTTGGAAATGACAGGCGAATAATTTTTTCCCCTGGCAAAAAGAAAAATTTGGACTTTGCAGCATTTTCTTTAAAAGACGAAAACAGCTTAATGAATTTTAAGAATATTTTGACTAAAAATAAAGTATCCATTTTAGAGTATGAAACGCCATTTTTTATGAAAAGTTCTTTTGGTGTAAAAGATCCAGATAATAACCTGATTATTTTTGGTATAACTGAAAAAAACAAAGGTATAGCATTGTCTTCAACATATTCAGATAATATATATGCTCCTCTGCAACACCTAACATTTAAGTCTAAGGATGTTGAAAGATTTGAAAAATTTTATAGTGAAAAATTAGGTTTTTTTGTCTCAGATCGTGTATTGAAAGATAATGGAGAGCTTGCTACTAGTTTTTTAACTTCAAACCATGAGCATCATACAATTGCTTGCTTTAAAGCTGATGTTGAAGAAATAGATCATCACAGTTATGAAACAGGTGAATGGCAAAGAATAAAAGATTGGTGTGATAGATTTGAGAAAAAAGGCATTCAACTGAAATGGGGCCCCGGAAGGCATGGTCCTGGAAATAATCTTTTTATTTTCATTGAGGACCCAGAGACAAATTGGATTGAAATTTCTGCTGAGCTGGAAGTTCTTCATGATAGAGAAGTAAAAATTTGGAAACATGAACCCAAGACCCTCAACTTATGGGGTCCACATTCAATAATGAGGTCTTAAAAGGAGAAAATATTAATGAAATATGTAAGTTTTTTAAATAACAGTAAAGAATGCTTTGGAATTCTTTTGGAAGAAACAATCGTAGATTTAACATCACATTATGAGCAGTATAGGGAAGGTATGGAGTGGATACCATGTCTTAAGTCTGCAATTAAGGATAACAAAATTAGTGAACTTAATAATATGGATGTAACAGGTTTGCCAGTTGTCAACTTAAGTGATGTAACTTTGTTGCCTGTAATACCAAATCCAGGAAAGATTTTCTGTATAGGTCTTAACTACGAAAATCATAGAGCTGAAACTAAAAGGCCAGAAAGTCAAAACCCTACAATATTTACAAGATTTGCTGAAACACAAACAGGTCATGGAGATAGTATAATTTGTCCTAAAGTATCTGATAAATTAGATTATGAGGGTGAAATGGCTATTATAATTGGTAAGGCTGGCAGGTATATTGATGAAATGAATGCTATGGACCATGTTGCTGGATACGCTTGTTATAATGACGCCACAGTTCGAGATTGGCAAAAACACACTTCTCAATTTATTCCAGGTAAGAATTTTCATAAGACTGGTGGCTTTGGCCCTTATATGCTTTCGGCAGATGAGGTGTCTAACTATAAAGAAATGAAAATTCAAACAAGATTAAATGGTGAAATTATGCAAGATGCATCTTTGAATGATTTGATTTTTCCAATTGAGAAACTAATCAATTATTGTTCAACATTTATTGAGTTATCGCCTGGTGATGTGATTGTAACAGGAACCCCTGGAGGAGTTGGAGATCGGCGTGATCCTCCTGTTTACATGAAAGATGGCGATGTTATTGAAATTGAAATTTCAAATTTAGGCGTGCTAAAAAATATAGTCCACAAAGAAAACTAGATTATATAATTATTAGACAAAAATATTATTTTGAGATGAAGAATGAATAAGATTAAATTTTCTATAATTCTATTAGGCTTGAGATTATTACTATGGTGGCAATCAATAGTTCACAAAAAATTTAAAACGCATCTTGCAGAAAAAAACTTTACAGCTCAAATTCAAGTAAAAGATAAATCTGTTGGTAGATGGATAACTTTTAATAACGGAAATATAATCTCATCTTCTGGCTTTCATAAAAAGCCTGAAGTTGTTCTCTCTTTTAAAAACTCTGATGTTGCCGTTACATTAATGATGCCATTGGTAATGGCTTTTCTATTTAAAAAATCTATTAATCAATTGGATCAAATTAATGCTCTTAAAGACTTTAACCTTACCCTCGATGGTCCAGATGAATTTACACTTTGGTTCACACAAACATTGATGAAAACCCAGACTAATGGTTTAAAACATGGTGTTGAGGTAGGTGATGGGGTTAAACGATTTACCAATATGACTAATGGTGGTCCAGTTTTTATCTATGTAAAGAATGATAAAATAATTAGAATAACTCCAATTGAGTTTGATGATAGTGACCCAGACACTTGGTCAATTAGTGCAAGAGGCAAGACCTTTAAGCCCCCTAGAAAAACTACTTTAGCTCCACATGGTATGAACTGGAAGTCAATGGTTTACTCGCCAGATCGTCTTCTGCACCCAATGAAAAGAGTTGATTTTAATCCTAGTGGGAAAAGAAATCAGAAAAATAGAGGTGTTTCTGGCTATGAGAGAATATCATGGGAGGAAGCTTTAGATATTGTTACTAATGAAATTAAGAGAGTAAAGAAAGAGCATGGCCCTGGTGCAATTGTAAATAGCCATGGTTCACACCATACATGGGGAAATGTAGGTTATTATTTAAGTGCAAACTTTAAATTTATAAATGCACTTGGTATGTCTCGTGTTCACCATAACCCTGATAGTTGGGAAGGATGGTACTGGGGAGCAGCTCACCATTGGGGTGGTTCGTTAAGGGTCGGTCAATCTGAAACCTACGGCACAGTTGAAGATTTATTGAAAGAGGCTGAAATGGTTGTTTTTTGGGCCAGCAACCCTGAAGGTACAAGTGGTGCTTATGGATCTTTTGAAGGCACAATTAGAAGGAAATGGTTGAAAGAATTGGATATTGATATTGTTCATGTTGATCCATTTTATAATGACAGTTGTCAATTTTTAGGTGGTAAATGGCTTCCAACCAAACCGACTTCATCTCCAGCACTTGCTATGGCAATTGCTTATGTGTGGATAAAAGAAAATCTTTACGATAAAGATTTTGTAAAAAATCGAACTATAGGTTTTGATAAATGGAAAGATTATATTTTAGGTAAAGATGACAAAGTAGAAAAAACTCCTGAGTGGGCAGCTAAAGAAACAGGATTATCTGCAAAAGATATTAGGGCTTTGGCAAGGAAATGGGGTAACAAAAAAGTATATCTAGCAGCAGGTGGCTGGGGCAATGGTCACGGTGGAGCGTGTAGAAACCAAACAGGCATCCAATGGGCTAGATCCTTGGTATGCTTAATAGCAATGCAAGGCATTGGTAAGCCTGGCGTTAATATGGGTAATTTACAATGGGGAACACCGGTAGATAATAATTTTTATTTTCCTGGCTATGCTGAAGGCGGAATTTCAGGTGACCTTCATCATACAGCAATGTCAGTTGAATTGTTTCAAAGAATGCCTCAATTACCAAGTATGAATACTGTTGAGCAGTCAATTCCAAGACTGTGGTTGCCGGAAGCAATCATTAATGGGAAAGCCGAAGGATATGTGTGGGATGGAAAATCTATAGAAGCGCAATTTAATAAAGTAACATACCCTAAACCAGGTTATTCTCCTGTTAAAATGCTTTACAAATATGGTGGATCGATGTTTGGTACAATGCCAGATTCAAACAGGCACATTAAAATGTATCAATCTGAAAACCTAGAATTTGTTGTAAATCAGTCTATTTGGATGGAGGGAGAAACCAAATATTCCGACTTAATTCTGCCAGCTTGCACAAATTTTGAAAGAGAAGATATTAGTGAATGGGCAGCTTTGGGTGGTTACGCTCATCATGGACAAACACAACTAAATAACAGAGTGGCTGTTTTTCAACATAAGGCTATTGAGCCATTAGGTGAATCAAAGTCTGATTATAAGATTTTTTCAATGATTTGCGAGAGACTTGGTTTAAGCGCATATTTTACAGAAGGTATTTCTGAAATTGATTGGGTAAGAAGGATTTTTGACTCTTCAGACTTGCCAAAAATTATAAGTTGGGAAGAATTTGTGAAAAAAGGCTATGCTGTAATACCACCAAATAAAAAAGAGTTAAGAGACCCATTGTCTTGGAATTGGTATTATGAGAATAGAAAAAAAGATGTGCCTGAGCCGATGCCTCTTCCATCTGATTATAAAGACGAGTATCTAAAAGGTATTCAGACACAATCTGGTAAGATTGAATTTGAAGCTTCTAGTTTGAAACGCTTTGATGCAGAAGATCCCGAGAGACCACCTATTGTTAAATATGACCCAGCATTTAAAGTAAATAAAAACTCTAAATTCCCGATAATGATGTTAACTCCACATCCAAGGTTTTCTTTTCATACCCAAGGCGATGCAAAAGATACATTCATCAACGACATCTCTGATCATAGAGTTCGTGTAGATGGATATGATTATTGGGTAATTAGGATAAATAGTCGTGATGCTGAAAAAAGAAAAATCAAAAATAATGATTTAGTAAAAGTATTTAATGATCAAGGAGCTGTAATATGTGCAGCTCAAGTTACAGATAGAATAATGGAGGGCTCTGCTCATGGATATGAATCATGTGCTAAATATGATCCTCTAGGAAAACCTGGAGAGTCTGTTGATAGAGGAGGTATGTTAAATCTACTTACGCCTAAGAAAAGTCAAATTAAAAAAGCACATTCAATGGGTAATAGTACTGCTTTAGTGGAGCTAGAACTTTGGGATAAAAAAGAGTTAAAAAATATTAAATCTCAACAGAAAATTTTAAAAGCAGCAGAATAGACTAAGGTAAAATAAATGAAAAAATGGAATTTAATAATAGATGTTGATAACTGTACTAATTGTAATATGTGTACTTTAGCGTCTAAAGATGAGCACGTTGGCAATGCCTTTCCTGGATATTCTGCAGAAATGCCAAAAAGGGGTGCTGAGTGGATAAAAATTGAAAAAAAGGAGCGTGGTCAAACTCCAATGATAGATATCGGTTATATCCCCACAATGTGCCAGCACTGTGATGATGCACCATGTATGAAAGTTGCTAAGAATAACGCTATTACAAAAAGAAATGATGGCATTATTATTATTGACCCTGAAAAGTCTAAAGGTCAAAAGCAGATTGTTGATAGTTGTCCTCATGGATCAATTTCTTGGAATGAGGAACTCAAAATACCTCAAATATGGTTCTTTGATGCACATCTTCTCGATAAAGGATGGAAAGAACCAAGAGCAGTATCAGTATGTGCCACTGATGCCATGAAATCTTTAAAAGTTGATGATAAAGAAATGCAAAAAATTGTTCAAAAAGAAAAGTTAGAAATATTAAATCCGGAATATAATACAAGTCCGAGAGTTTATTATAAAAACTTATTTAGGTACAACAAATGTTTTATTGGTGGAAGTGTAGCAATAATTAAAAATAAAATAGAAGATTGTATCTCTGGCGCAAATGTTAAGTTATGCAAAAATAGTCAAACAATTGATGAGTTGCAAACTGATGATTTTGGCGATTTTAAATTTGATAAGTTACCTGCTAATAGTGGTGAATATGAAATTGAGATAGAATATAAATCTATTAAAAAGTCTATCAAATTAAACTTAAACGACAGTCTATTTTTAGGTAATATTTATATATAAGAAATAATATACCTAGCCTTAATTAAGCTAAAAGGCTTTATAATTAATTAAGTTTAAAATGTTTATTTAAAAAATTTGGAGAGTTTATGGAACAATTAGATCTAAATTTTGTAAGATCTCATTTCCCAGCATTCTCGGAAGAGAAGTTAAAAGACAAAGCTTTTTTTGAAAATGCTGGTGGATCATATATGTGTAAGCAGGTTATAGAAAGATTTGATCGTTACTTTAAACAAAGAAAAGTTCAGCCTTATGGGTTTTATGAAGCTTCAGCCCTTGCTGGTGAAGAGATGGATAGTGCACGGGCAAGAATGGCTGAGTATTTAAATGTAAATACTGATGAAGTTTTATTTGGGCCTTCAACTTCTCAAAATACATATGTATTAGCTCAAAGTTTCTTAGAAAACATGAATGAAAGTGATGAAATAATAGTGTCAGATCAAGAGCATGAAGCAAATGCTGGGGCATGGCATAGAATGTCAAAAAGGGGCATAAAAGTAAAAGTATGGCAAATTGAAACTGATACAGGATCCTTAAATATTAAAGATTTGGAGAAACTTATAACTCCAAAAACTAAATTTATAGCAGTTACACATTGTTCAAATATTGTTGGTGAAATCAATGAAATTAGAGAAATTTCTAAAATTGCTCAAAACAATGGAAGTTTATTAATTGTAGATGGGGTGTCCTATTGCCCTCATGGATTGCCAGATGTTAATGAATTAGGTGCAGACATATATTTCTTTTCAGCATACAAAACTTACGGACCTCATCAAGGAGTTATGGTTATTCGTCAAAAGGCAAAACAGGCTTTAACTAATCAGTCTCATTTTTTTAATTCTAAATACTCAGATAAATTTATGGTTCCAGCAGGTCCTGATCATGCTCAAGTTGCAGCTTGCAATGGGATTATTGATTACTTTGATGCAGTATATGAACATCACTTACAAGAAAATGGTGAACATAATAAGCATAAAAAACCTAAAATTGTAGCTAAACTATTTAGGGAGCATGAAATAAAACTTCTTAAACCTTTGTTGGATTATTTTCGCGGAAATGAAAAAACTAGATTGCTGGGCCCTGGTGATAATGTTTTGAGAGCACCAACAGTTGCATTTACCGTTAAAAATAAAAATAGTAGTGAGATTGCTAATCAATTAAATGAATACAATATTATGGCAGGAGCAGGTGACTTTTATGCTGTAAGACCACTTAAAGCACTTGGAATAAATCCTGAAGATGGTGTGGTTAGACTTTCATTTGTCCATTACACATCAATGGAAGAAATAAACATGCTTTTAAATGCTCTTGAAGAAATTATATAATTAGGATTTGAAGCTTATATGCATAACCAAGTCGTGATCATAGGTGGTGGACCATCAGGAACACTTTTAGCCTTAATACTTTCTAAAGCAAATATCGATGTTTTAGTTCTTGAAAGAATGACTAAGGAGTATGTCCTTTCACGTATAAGGGCGGGTGTTTTGGAATGGAACACAGTCGACATGTTAATGAAAAATGGAGTTGGGAAAAGAATGAGTGCTGAAGGTCAAGTTCATGAGGGGACCTTCCTATCTTCTTCAAACAAGCAATTCAGGATAGACTTTAAGAATACTATTAACAAGCAAGTTATGGTGTATGGACAGACAGAAGTTACTTTTGACCTATATAAAGAATTAGAAAAACATAAAGTTAAGATTATTCATGAAGTCAATGATGTTGAAATTAAAGATCTTACTAAAGAAACGTCTTTTGTTTCTTTTAAAGATAAAGATGGAAAGCCAAATATAGTTAAATCTAAATTTATTATTGGTTGTGATGGTTTTCATGGTGTTAGCAGAAGTCATATTCCAACAAAAAAATTAAAAATATTTGAAAAAGTATATCCATTTGGATGGTTGGGTGTACTCTCAGAAACACCTCCTGTTAGTCATGAGCTAATTTATGCAAATCATTCAAGGGGCTTCGCACTTGCATCTATGAGAAATGAAAACCTTTCTAGATATTACATTCAGGTCCCTAATTCAGATAAAATAGAAAACTGGTCAGATGATAATTTTTGGGAAGAGTTAAAGTTAAGACTTCCAACTGAAGCTTCTGATACTTTAATTACAGGTCCTTCTATTGAAAAGTCAATTGCTCCATTAAGAAGTTTTGTTTCTGAGCCTATGAGATGGGGTAATTTATTTCTTGCTGGTGATGCTTCGCATATCGTTCCTCCTACAGGTGCTAAGGGTCTAAATTTGGCTGTTTCAGATATTCATTATTTGTCGGAAGGATTAATTACATTTTTTAAAAATAATGATGATCAATTATTAAACACTTATTCTGAAAAAGCTTTGTTGAGAGTTTGGAAGGGAATACGCTTTAGTTGGTGGATGACTACATTAATGCATAATTTTCCGAATCAAGATGAATTTGATAGGAAAATTCAACTAGCAGAGCTAGAATACTTATCAAATTCTATCGAAGCGCAAAAATCTTTTTCAGAAAATTATGTAGGTCTTCCATATTAATTCTGTTATTTTTTTTTATATTTAACGTAAAATGTTAATATGAATAAAAACAAGATTTTAACTACTACTATTGGATCTTTTCCCAAGCCTGATTACTTGCCAATTATGGATTGGTTTGACTCAGCTAGAGGTGAAGATGGTATGAATACCGTTAAAACAACTATCGAATATACAAAATATCAAAATAAAAAAAACGAATCTGATGAGTTGCTGTTTAAACGTGCAGCAAATGAGGTAATTAATATTCAAATTGATGCAGGTATTGATGTTCCTACAGATGGTGAAATAAGAAGAGAGAATTATATTCATTATCATTGTAGATACTTGGATGGATTTGACTTCAATAATTTAGAACACAAGGTTTTAAGAGATGGGGCATATGAAACAAGTCTTCCAGCAATTAGAAAAAAAATTTCACATTCAGGAAAATTTTATTCATCTAATGATTTTATTTCTGCGCAGTCATTTTCAAAAAATCCAATTAAATTTACAATTCCTGGTCCATTAACAATAATGGATACTACGGCAGATTGTTTTTACGATGATAGGAAAAAATTGAACTACGATTTAGCAGATACTGTTAATAAGGAAATTTTAAATTTAGTAGATAAAGGTTGTAAATACATTCAAATAGATGAGCCTCTTTTTGCTCGTCAAGTGGAGGATGCTTTATCTTTTGGAATTGAAGGAGTTGAGAGATGTCTGCATAAAGTCCCTAAAGATGTAAATAAAATAATACATATTTGCTGTGGATATACTGATCATCTAGATGATGAAAATTACAAGAAAGCAGATCCAGAATCTTATTTTTCTCTTTCGGGAGAATTAAATAGTATGGGTATAGACCAAATATCTATTGAAGACGCTCATTTCAGAAATGATTTAAGATTATTAGAAAAATTTCCAGATAAAAAAATTATCTTTGGTGCAATCAATGTTACCAAAAGTCGTCTTGAAACAATTGATGAAATTAGAGAAAGAATTTCCGAAGTTTTAAATTTTATTGAAAGAGATAGACTAATTATTTCACCAGATTGTGGGATGGGATTATTCAGCTTAGACTTAGCTAAGAAAAAACTTAAAGTAATGTGTGATGCAGTTAAATCAATTTAAACTTAATGGAATTGCTTCTTTTTCAATCATGCCACTCCATGAAAAAAGTGCTAATACTGGTTCTCCATTAGTTTTCATGGCGTGAGTTACCCATTCATCATGAAAAATCTTATCTCCGGGTTTTTTTAGAATGAAGTTTTCATCATTAATTTGCCACATTGAGGATCCACTTAAGATAGTATAAAATTCTAATGCTTGGTGATTATGAGAAGGGTATAGAACATGATCGCCTAAAAGTAGAAGTCCTACTCTTATTTTATCACATATTAGTAGTCCTGAAGGCCCAATTATTTCAACAAAGCTCTCATTTTTGAAAAAATCATCTTCAAAAATATTTTTGTAATTATCGTTCAAACGCCAATTTAAAAAATGCTTAAGAGAATTAATTGTTTCTGATATTTTCTTAAGATCATTATTTTTAGTTTCGCTAATGCACACATCTAAAAACCTACAAACTGGTTGAATGTTTGGTTTATGTCCTATGTTGAAACCAAGATCATCTTCGAGAGAGCTTATAACATCTTCAACGTGGGAAAAAAGATTATGTTCATTATTTAAATAGGAATTTTTTAAGCTTTTATAAAAATTTAAAATATTTTCCTTAAAAATTAAAATTTCTTTATTGGGAAATTCCATTCAATATTATTTTTTTCTAAAAATAGTTATAAATACGGTGTCATTTCCATGATCTTTATCTGGATTATTCCCATAGGCTTTTTCTTCATGAAAAGTTAAATCTGTTATTTGTTCATTTATATCTTGAAATTTTTGTTCAAAGTTTTGGTTTACATAAACTTTTGAATGAATTGTAATGACAAATAAACCGGATGGCTTTGTAACTCTCAAAAGCTCATCAAGAGCATTAGGACCGATATGTCCATGTGTAAATGTACCAGCACTAACGATTGCACCATAATAGTTGTTATCAATATCTAAGTTTTTGGTAAGGTCAGCCTCGATTAATTTATTATAGCAATTTTTTGATTTTGCAGACTCTAGCATTTCAGGAGATATATCAATAGCATCAATATCTATTGTATTTTTCTTATTCATGACTTCAGCAATTAAGCCAGTTCCGGCACCCACGTCTAAGACTGGTACATCATTTTTATTTGAATATTTGTCATAATAGTTTGAAATCAAAACTGGTGAGCGGTAGTCATTTTTTTTTGCAAAATCATCGTCATATGAAGATGCCCAGATCTTATACAATTTAATATTATCTTCTGGAGTTTTAACTGAGTATGCGTCATTTAGTCCTTTTTTTGAGCTCATAATAATATCCTTTGTTAAGTTAACTTGATACAACCGCTGTAAAAACAATTTGCATTATGCAATCACCATCTAAGGAAGCTAAATGAGAATGTCTTGCTGGCATATTATTATCATCTGGAAATAGTTTCATCCATATTGGGTTAACATATTTTCTATCAGATTTATCATTAAAATATAAATCAACTTTTAAAACATCTTTAAAATCTGCTTTGGCCTCCTTTAAGATTTTATGCATATTGTTAAATGCTTCTTCTATTTGGGTATTTTTTTCCTTTGGATAATTACCTGTTTTATTATCAATCCCTGAAATTGCTGATGAAACCATTAGTCCCTTGATAATAGATGCATGCGGTATCGGGTTTTTATGTCTATGTACTTCAGTTGAATTTATAGATTTCCGCATCTTCCTTATAATCAGGATATTTGTTTTCTAAGTTCAAATTTTTGGAGCTTTCCTGTTGCTGTCTTTGGTATCTCACAAAAAATAAATTGTTTTGGTCTCTTAAAGCCAGCTAAGTTCTCTTTACAAAAATTTGTTAAATCTTCTTCCGATGCACTTTCGCCAGACTTTAATTCAATAAATGCACAAGGAACCTCGCCCCATTTTTCATCTGGTTTTGCAATAACTGCTGCAATTGAGACCGCAGGATGTCTATGAAGAACACCTTCTACTTCAACAGAAGAAACATTTTCTCCTCCCGAAATTATAATATCTTTAAGTCTATCTTTAATTTCGATGTATCCACTTTCATGCATTACTGCTAAATCACCTGACCTAAACCATCCACCTTCAAATGCTTCTGCTGTAGCTTCTTTATTTTTTAGATAACCTTTCATGATTGTATTGCCTTGTAATACAATTTCACCGATAGTTTTGCCATCTTTAGGGACATCTTCTCTGGTATTTAAATCAACTACTCTAGTACTTTCTGTAGCGGTCATTGCAACACCCTGGCGCGCCTTTATTATAGCTCTTTGAGTAAAATCTGTATCATCCCATTGATCTTGCCAAAAACACATTACGGCATGTCCATAAGTTTCTGTTAATCCATAAACATGAGTTACATTGAAGCCTAATTTTTCAATACCTTCTAAAATTGCTGCTGGCGGAGGGGCTCCAGCTGTCATTATTTCAACAGTGTGACTAAATTCTTTTCTATCTGAACTTTCAGCATTAATTATCATTCCAAGTATAATAGGAGCTCCACCTAAATGCGTAACTCTTTGAGTATTGATTGCATCATAAATTGCCATAGCAGATACCTGCCTACAGCAAACAATCTTTCCTGCTAATGCAGTCATTGTCCAAGCATGTCCCCAACCATTACAATGAAATAAAGGAACGGTATAAAGATAACTTGGATGCATGGGTAGTCTCCAATCACTTATAGTACCCATAGTCATAAGGTATGAACCTCTATGATGATAAACAACACCTTTTGGTTTACCGCTAGTACCAGATGTATAATTGAGTGAGAGGGCATCCCACTCATCATCAGGAAGCGACCAATCATAATTTGGATCACCTGTTTCTAATAATTTTTCATAATCCATTGATCCAATGGTCTCACTTTTTATTCCAGATTGGCTGTCTTCTATATCAATTATTATTAAATTTTTATTTTCTACTTGCTTTAATGCTTCTTTTACTGAAGTGGAAAAACCTGTATCAGAAATTAGAATTTTAGCTTCACTATGATTTAAAATATAAGCAATAGTATCCGAATCTAGTCTAACGTTTATACTATTTAAAACTGCACCAGCCATAGCTATGCCAAAATGAGCCTCTACCATTTCAGGCGTATTTGTAGCTATAACTGAAACTGTATCACCTTTGCTTACGCCTAGTTTATTAATTGCTGAGGCAAGACGTTTGCATCTCTCATAAGTTTGTGCCCAGGTATAATGCCTGTTGCCATAAACTACAGCTTCTTTGTCTGGATAAAAACTTGCAGCTCTGGGTAAAAATGATAGAGGTGAGAGAGGCACATGATTGGCTTTAACCTTATCAAAATCATCATACATGCTAATTCCGTTTTTACTCATTCTATCTCTCCCAAATTTAATTTCTTATACTTATTCCTTTTTCAATTAATGATGAAATTCGCTGTAAAGTTGGTTGCGTTTTGGCAAGATTTAAAAAGGCTTTTCTTTCCCTATTAAACAATTCATCTTCTTCTAACTTGAGCATTTCGTCATTTTCATCATTAACAACTACACTGGCTACTTGCATTGCCACTGTTTTATCATGAGGATAAAACAATCCTTTTTCAATACCATTATCCATAAATTCTTCCATTTTATTAATAATTGAGTTTCCAGGTAATTTAATTGTTTGAGGTTGGGGTTTTTTATACCCCATTTGGTTTATTTCTTTTATTAATGCAATACCTGCATTTATTAGATAGTCTCTATTCATTTCTGTTTGATCTCTTTCAGGGAGAAAGTAAAAAAGCTCAGCACTCTTTTCTGGGCTGGTGCCAGTTTGTCCATAACCAATTTGCATCCAAGTTTTCCAAGCTGCGTCATTGTAGTTTTTCAATTGTGTGAGGCATCGAAGATATGTTTCTTTGACTCCACCACCTCCTGGAATTAGACCTACACCAGATTCTACAAGTCCTAATACAGAATTGGTGTGAGCAATAATTTTGTCTGAATGAAGTAAAACTTCAAAACCACCTCCTATAGCCATTCCTGATGGAGCTCCAATTACAGGTACAGATGAAAATTTTAGTGACCTTACAGCTTGTTGAAATTTGGCAAGAAATTTATCTATTCCAGACCAGTCTTCTTCTCTAATCATTGAAAGAAAAGCATTCAAATTTACGCCTGATGAAAAATGTTGTGCATCATTATGTATGATTATACCTTCGCCTGGATCATCACAGGCAGCATTTACAACATCCATTGAAAAATCATCCAATGTATTAGCTTTTGAATGGAACTCTATTAATCTTATGTCATCTTTGATAGAAAACAAACTTGCAGACTGGTTTTGATAGATAGGTTTAAGGGTTTTCCTTTTAAGATGAAATCTTATAGCATTTTCAGGTAAAACAACTGGTTTCAATTGAGTTGGGTTTGATCCATGCAAACTATAATTGCTAACAAGGAGTTCGTTATTTTCGATCCTGTAAAATGGGAAACATTTTAGAGAATCTGGAATGTTTAGATTATTTTCATCAAAAAGTTCTGAAATTGTATCAATTCCAAGGGCATCAATTATTTCAAAAGGTCCTCTAATCCAATTAAAACCCAATTTCATAGCATCATCTATATCCTGCGGTGATGATGTTATTTCAGGTATCAAGGACGCAGCATAATGGAGAACTCTACCTAAAACTCTTCTACAAAATTTAGTATATTTTTTTTCAGAATCGTCGTCAGAATTATTTCGAGTAAGGTGAAACAGAGTTTCTTGTCCTTTCTCAATTAATTCTGCAGATATTTTTGCTTTATTATTTAACCCATCACTTTTCTTTAAAACTGTATTTTTACGTATATCCAAAAAAAGATCATTCTCATTTTCACCAGATCTATAAAAACCTCCTTTCCCTTTGTTGCCTGTGTATCCATTTTCAATCATATCTTTAATTAATTCAGCAAGAGGAATTTTTTTAGCTCCAACTTTATGAAATGCGTCGTTTTCTGGCAAAATAGTACCTAATGTATCAACTACATCTGACATAAGATCGATACCTATCAAATCATAAAGACCAAAAACACCTGTTTTGGGGATGCCCATTGGGCGGCCCATTAACGAATCAGCTTCTTCTACACTTAAACCTAGATTATAGGCTTCATCCATACCAACTTGTAAGGCATAAACGCCTACTCTATTTCCCAAAAAACCCGGGGTATCATTACAAACAACTACGCCTTTGCCAAGAATTCTATCATTATAATCAGCAAGTTTGTCCATAACTTCAGATTTTGTATCTTTGCCTCTAACAAGTTCTAGCAATCTCATGTATCTCACAGGGTTGAAGTAATGAGTTATTGCAAATCTCTCACAAAATGTTTTTGGCATATCTTCAACAAGTAATTTTATAGGAATGGTTGAAGTGTTTGATGTTATGATACAGTTTTTATTAACAACTTCATTTATTCTTTTATATAAATTTTTTTTAATATCCAGTCTCTCAACCACGGCTTCAATAATTAAGTCGCAGTCGGCAAGTTTGTTGAAGTCGTCTTCAATATTCCCAATTTTAATCAGCTCTGTTTTTGTTTTGTGCATAAGAGCAGGTGGGTCAGACTTAATTAGTTTTTTTACTGCATTCTCAGTTATGCTATTCGGAGTTTCACCCTGTATATCAAGAAGAAGAACTTCTTGGTCTGAATTTGCAATTTGACCTGCAATTCCACTCCCCATAGTTCCAGCTCCTATTACAGCTATATTCTTAAAGGGGGTATTTATTTTCATAAGTTTGTTCTCGTAAATTATAATGAAGCTTTAATTAATTATAAACGTTTATCAGAAAAATCAATTATTAGTTAACTATCTATAATTGGTTTTACTTTTTCTATTGCCTCTTTCAAAAACTTCTCTAGTTCTTTTTGTTTAATGCTGAATCTGTGTGATGGGACAGGTATTGATATTGAATATATTTTATTATCTACAATAAAGGCGGATCCTATTGCTGAAATACCATCATTATTCTCATCGAAGTCGTATGCGATACCTTTGATACCTACCTTTGCGATCTCATCTTCTAGCTTTTTATTATCTTTTCTTCTATTTGTGCTTGCCTCATTTTGAAGAAGATTCTTAACCTTATTGTTATCCATCAAAGAAAGTGCTGACTTTCCGCTTGCTGTAGTTGATAAGGGTAATTTTAGTCCTATCTTAGAATTTACACCCAGCCGGTAAGTCCCTAGGACTCTATCAAGCAATAACATATGATCATTATTCAAAATTGCTAAATCTACAGTTTCTCTTGTCTTGTTCGAGAGCGAATTAATTACTGGTTTAAGAGATCTAACGATATCATAATTATCAGTTGCAGCGAGTTTATATATCTCGTTTCCTATCTGAATACCTTGATCAGTTGAAAAGGATAAAAAGTCTTCTTTAATAAGTGAATTTACAATTCTTTGGACTGTTGATCTTGGTAAATTTGCAAGCCTGGCTATTTTTCCAAGGCTCATCTTAGTGCTTTTTTCAGATTTTATAATTTTTAATATTTCAAAAGCTCTATTTAAAACTTGAATGCTTTTATTATTTTTATCCATCTTTTTTCTTTAATTTATATCTTGTCAATAAACAAATAATCCCATAGAGTAATACATATGTATCAAAATGTGATACACTTTTAAAGAAAAAAATTATGGAGGAATAATTGACAGTCAATATCAGAGGAATTGATTTTCAGGAAAATTTAAATAATGACATGGGAATTGAGTTTTATAATCTTTCACATAGATTTGGTTATCAATGTCCTAACTGGCCATACTTTAGAGATGTTAGAATAGAGCGAATGCATTACATGGCAAAGTCAGGTGTTCTTTCACAGACCCTTACAACAACAATGCATGTAACAACTCACATTGATGCTCCAGCACACGTAGTACAGTCTACACCGTTTATAGATGAAGTTCCTTTACCACATTTTTTTGGGTCTGGAATTGTAGTTTCCATTCCAAAGAAAAAATGGGAGCAAATTACAGGTGATGACTTGGAAAAAGCATGTGGTAATGCAATCAGAAAAAATGACGTTTTAATTCTGAATACTGGTTGGCACAAACATTACGAAGATGGTGATTATTTTCCTTATTGCCCTGGTTTAGTTCCTTCAGCTGCTGAATGGATGATTGATAAAGGTATCAAAGTTATAGGTCATGATACCCAAGCTAATGATCATCCATTAGCAACAGCTATAGGTCCACAAAGAAATGGCCCTCTATTACCCCATTTAGCTGAGGAATATAAAGAATGGTCAGGTGGTATAGATTGGAAAGAAGCTTTCCCTGTTTGGGAGCCTGTTCATAATATGATTTTCAAAGAAGGCATTTTAGGAATAGAGAATGTAGGTGGGGATTTAGACGCTGTTACTGGAAAGAGGTGTACTTTTGCTTTCTTTCCTTGGAACTGGGATCGAGGGGATGGATGTATAATCAGGCTTGTAGCGATGATTGATAAAAACCAGTCCTTTAGAATTGAATCAGGGGAGAGTTTTTAATGTATGTTAAAAAGATTAAAGATACTACCTCTTATGAGGCGCCTAACCACCAAAAATGTCATTCACTAAGATTGTCTGGATTTGAAGAATATGGTCCAGAAAACTTTTGGGTTGGGCATTCTCAGTTTTTACCTGGAGGAGGAGCTGGACCTGACGCATCTCCATTAGAAAAAGTTTATATTATTTCAGAGGGGCAACTAACTATAAAAGCGAATGGAGAGACAAAAATAGCCTCTCCAGGAGATACTGTTTTTATTCCTGGTGGGATGGAAAGAGAAATTAGAAATGAAACGAATGAGGTAGTTGTAATGAATGTTATTATGCCGTACCCGCCAAAAGAAAGTTAGGATGGAATTATGATAGATAATCCTTATTCATCTTTTGATATTAAAGGCAAAGTAGCATTAGTCGTTGGTGCTACTGGTGCATTTGGAAGTGTGGCTGCGAGAACCTATGCTGGTGCAGGTTGTAAAGTTGCTTTGACTGGAGGAAATAAAAGTGAATTAGAAAAAATTTCAGATGAAATTTCTAAAAATGGTTGTGAAAATTTATTAATTAATGAAAGGCCATCCTCAGAAAAAGAATGTCAAACAATAGTAAACGCAACAGTCAAAAAATTTGCTCGTATTGATATACTTGTTGTCGCATCTGGAATTAATAAAGTATCAAAAGTAGATGAAATGTCTCCTGATACTTTTTCAACAGTTATGGATGTAAATGTAACTCAATCTTGGCTAATGGCTAGAGAAGTAACTAAGCAAATGAAAAATCAAGGTGAAGGTGGAAAAATTGTCCTTGTATCCTCAGCAAGAGGATTATTAGGTCATCCAGCGGGTTATACTGCATATTGTGCATCTAAATCAGCAGTTGACGGAATAACTAAAGCTCTAGGATGTGAACTAGGCGATACAGGAATTACGGTTAATGCAATCGCTCCAACTGTATTCAGGTCACCTCTAACGTCTTGGATGTTTGAAGACAATCCAGAGGCTCAAAAAGTGAGATCTGGTTTTATCACTCGTGTACCAAAAGGAAGGTTAGGAGAGCCTGAAGATCTCGCTGGCCCATTACTTTTTCTTTCTTCAAAGGCTTCTGATTTTTATACTGGACACATTTTATATGCAGATGGAGGTTACACTGCAGGTTAAAAATGTAACAATAATTGGATCTGGGTTGATGGGGCATGGTATAGCCCTCAAATTTGCTCAGTATAATTGTAATGTTATTGTTTATGATCCAAATGATGTTTCATTAGATTCTTTGTTTGAGAGAATTGAGATAAGCTTATCTCAAATGGAAATAAAAAAAGAAGAAATTAAAAAAATTATTTCCTTAATAAACAAAACTAATAATCTTGAACAAGCATTGGAAAAAGCTGAGTTTGTTATTGAAGCTGTTCCGGAAAAATTGGACCTCAAACAAAATATATTTAAAGAAATAGAAAAATTAGCACCGCAGGATTGTATATTTGCATCTAATACTTCTGTTATTCAAATAACAAAAATTGTTGAGCAAATGGTGAATAAGAACAGGGCGCTTGGAACACATTGGTGGAACCCGCCTCATCTTATTCCATTAGTTGAAGTCATTAAGACTGAATGGACTGATGAAAAGACAATGCGTAGAACTATTCAATTATTGAAAGATATAGGAAAAACTCCTGTAAGAGTTGAAAAAGATGTTCCAGGATTTATAGGTAATAGGCTGCAGCATGCCTTATGGAGAGAGGCAATCAGTTTAGTCGAAAATGGTATATGTGACGCTGAGGCAGTTGATACTGTAATTAAGTCAAGCTTTGGAAGAAGGCTTGCAGTATTAGGTCCTTTGGAAAATGCAGATCTTGTAGGAACCGATTTAACGTTAGATGTTCATGAAAATGTTCTTCATGATCTAGATCGAAATCAAAAACCTTCAAAACTATTACAAAGGCTTGTTAAAGAAGGAAAGCTTGGTATGAAAAATGGTGAGGGTTTTAAAAAATGGAAGGAGAAGGATTTTGATAAAATAAAGCATAAAATAAGTATACATTTAAAAGAATTAGAAAATATTATTTAACCAAAAAGGAGGTAACAATGGAAAAAAACATTAAGAAAAAGAATTTTTCAAGAAGGAAAGTTCTAATTGGTGCTGGGGCAACCCTTGCAGCTCCAGCGATATTGTCCATGACTAGGGCATATGCTGCAAATCCTAAATTGAAGGTAGGATTTGTTAGTCCTAAAACTGGTCCTTTGGGTGGATTTGCAGAAGCGGATGATTATGTTGTTGGAGCAATACAGAAGGTCTTTTCTTCGGGGCTTTCTAATAATGGAAAAACATATGAAGTTGAAATAATTTCAAAAGACTCACAATCTAATCCAAACCGTGCAGCTGAGGTGGCAAGTGATTTAATATTAAGAGACGAAGTTGATATAATTCTTGCACAGGCAACACCTGATACTACAAATCCAGTTGCTGACCAAGCAGAAATTAACGAAGTGCCCTGCATAACAACTAATTGTCCATGGCAACCTTATTTCTTTGGACGTAACGGCAATCCTGCAGAAGGTTTTGAATATACTTATCATTTCTTTTGGGGATTAGAAGACATAATTGCTGTTTTTACTGATTTGTGGGGAGCTAGTGGCGTAGCAAAAAATGTTGGTGGATTGTTTCCAAATGATGCAGATGGAAATGCCTGGGGACATCCTGAATTAGGTTTACCTAAGCCACTTTCTGAAATGGGTTATAAATTAATACATCCTGACCACTATCAACCCATGTCAGATGATTTTTCTGCTCAAATCAATGCTTATAAAGATGCTGGTTGTGAAATTGTAACTGGTGTCATGATACCTCCTGATTTTGGAACCTTTTGGGCGCAAGCTGCTCAACAGGGTTTTAATCCAAAGGTAGTTACAATTGGCAAGGCGTTACTCTTTCCTTCATTTGTAAATTCATTAGGTGATAGAGGTAATGGTTTAACATCTGAAATATGGTGGACACCAGACCATCCTTTTTCAAGTAGCTTAACTGGAACTAAAGCTAAAGAACTTGGAAATGGATATGTTTCAACCACAGGCAGAAAATGGAACCAGGGGTTAGGATTTCAACATGCATTATTTGAAGTTACTGCAGATGTTATTAAAAGATGTTCTGACTTGGACGATACATCTGCTGTTATGGCTTCAATTAGTTCAACTAATCTCTCTACTATGGTTGGAAAAGTTAATTGGTCAAATGGCCCAGTCAAAAATGTTTCAAAAACTCCATTGGTGTCAGGTCAATGGCAAAAGGGTAGTGATGGATTAGAATTAAGAATCACTAATAATTCCCACGCGCCTGAAATTCCAACTAATGGAAAATTGGAACTTATTTAAAAAACATCATAATCGTAATACCAGCTTAATAAAACTAAGCTGGTATTATTTTTAAAATGAAAAAAATACTAGAAACTAAAAACTTATGTAAATCATTTGGCGCTATTAAAGTTGCTGATGAATTGAATTTCCATGTTGCTGAAAATGAAGCTTTAGGTATCATTGGACCTAATGGCGCAGGAAAAACATCCTTATTTAATTTAATTACAGGGACTATCAAGCAAGATAAAGGAAATATTTTTTATCAAGGTGAAAGTATTGATCATTTAAATGTGCCAAATCGGTGTCACCAAGGTATTTCAAGATCTTTTCAAATACCTCAGCCTTTTGGAGGATTAAGTGTTTTTGAAAATACTTTTGTAGCAGCATCTCATGGAGCTGGACTAAGCACTGCAATTGCAAATAAAACATGCATCCAAATTCTAGAACAAACTGGTTTGTTGAGTAAAGCTAATCAGATTGCAAATACATTAACTCTGCTTGAAAGAAAACGACTTGAGTTAGCAAGGGCTTTATGCGCTAAACCTAAAATTTTATTATTAGATGAAATCGCTGGTGGATTGACAGAAAGTGAATGCCAATTATTAATTCAAACGATCTTTGCAATTAAGGATACTGGGATTTCTATAATCTGGATTGAGCATATAGTTCATGCTTTGATGTCTGTTGTAGATAGACTAACTGTAATTAACTTTGGGGCAAAGATTGCTGATGGTCCACCTAAGGAAATAATGAATAGTAAGGATGTTAAAGAAATTTATATAGGAATAGAAGCGGATGCCTAATAAGGTTTTGGAAACCAAAAATTTAAATGCTTATTATGGAGATTTTCAAGCACTTTTTGAAGTATCTATTGATCTGTTTGAGGGAGAAATTATTGCAATTATAGGAGCTAATGGTGCAGGAAAATCAACTTTTATGCGATCTGTTACTGGACTGATTGATAGAATAGATAATGAAATAAATTACAAAGGTTTGTCTATAAAAGGTTTAAGAGCTGACGAAATTGCTAAAAAAGGATTAGCAATGGTACCAGAAGGAAGAAAATTATTTCCATCATTAAGTGTAGAAGAGAATTTATTAATTGGGGGCCAAATAAAGAGATTAGGACCATGGAAATTAAATACTGTATATGAATTATTTCCTGATTTGTATGACAAAAGGAATATTCCAAGTAACTTATTATCTGGGGGACAGCAACAGATGGCTGCCATCGGCAGGGCTTTAATGTCTAATCCAGATGTGATTCTATTTGATGAAATTAGCTTGGGTTTGGCTCCAATTATTATTAAAAGCATTTATCAAAATTTGCCAAAAGTTATTCAAAAAGGGATGAGTGCTATTATTGTAGAACAAGATATTAGTAAGGCTCTAGAAATTTCTGACCGTGTTTATTGTCTTCAGGAAGGAAGAATTGCACTATTTGGGGAATCAAAACAACTTACCAGACAAGAAATTAGTAAAGCTTACTTTGGAATATAATTTATGGATTGGATTAATTCAATAATACAAGGTATATTAGTTGGTGGTTTGTATGCTTTATTTGCAGCAGGCCTCTCATTAATTTTTGGTGTTATGAGACTAGTAAATATTGCCCATGGTGATTTAATTATCCTTTCGGCTTTTCTTGGTTTAACAATCTCAACTAGTCTTAATTTGCATCCTTTTATAAGTCTTATTGTTGTAATTCCCATCATGGCAATTTTTGGCTATGTTTTGCAGAGAGGGATTCTAAATAAAACACTTGGAAATGATATTTTACCTCCTTTGTTAGTCACTTTTGGTTTATCAATAATAATTCAAAACAGTCTTTTAGAAATTTATACTGCTGATCCACAAAAAATGAATGCAGGGGTTATTGAAGTTGCAAGTTTAAGTTTGCCAGGTGGGCTTAGTATTGGTTGGTATCCGCTAATAATGTTCGTTATTTCCGTTTTAATCATTGGAATTTTGCAATTTATTTTTTACAAAACAGCTCTTGGAAGAGCATTTCGCGCAACATCCGATGATCAGGAAATTGCTCAATTAATGGGTTTAAGTAAAAATCATATATTTGGATTAGCCATGGCAATTTCTATGGTTGTCGTTACTATAGCTGGAATTTTTCTAGGGGTAAGAACAAGCTTTGACCCTGCAGCTGGGCCAAGCAGACTAATTTTTGGATTTGAAGCTGTGATTATAGGAGGACTTGGAAATTTATGGGGCACTTTAATTGGAGGGATAATATTAGGCGTTAGTCAAAATATCGGAGCAAAAATTAACCCAGGGTGGCAAATCTTAGCAGGGCATATTGCATTTATAATTGTTCTGGCCTTTCGTCCTAAGGGTCTATTCCATAGGATCGATGGCTAATGAATAAAGAATACGAAATTTTACAATCCTCAAAAGTAAGTAGGGCAAGTGGTTTTATTGCTATTTTCTTAATTATTTTTTTATTCTTTGCACCATGGTGGGCTGGAAGAGCAGATATCAGATTGCTTAGTGAAATTTTTCTTTACTTATCATTAGCTAGTCTATGGAACTTATTAGCAGGATACTGCGGTTTAGTCTCTGTTGGTCAACAAGCATTTGTTGGTTTAGGAGGATATCTTCTTTTTGCTTTAACAATTTTTTCAGGTTTCAATCCATTTGCTGCTATTTTAGTTTCAGGCATCTTGGGAGCTTTAATTAGCCTTCCTGTTGCATTCTTAATTTTTAGGCTTAGAGGGGCCTACTTCGCAATAGGGACATGGGTAGTTGCTGAGGTTTTCCGACTTTCATTTGCCCAAATTCAGTCACTAGGTGGTGGTTCCGGTTCGAGTTTACCAGTAGGAATTGTTAAATCAATAGCATCAAGTAAAGCTATGCGCGAGTCACTGACATACTGGATGATACTTGGATTAACAGTTTTCATTCTTTTGTCTGTATATCTAATTTTGAGGTCAAGAAGAGGTATAGCACTTATTGCAATACGTGATAATGAATTAGCTTCACAAAGCTTAGGTATTAACATTTTAAGATCAAAACTATTTGTCTATGTTGTAACAGCAGGACTTACAACTATTCTAGGTGGATTAATTTTTCTTCAAAAACTTAGAATATCTCCTGATGCGGCATTTAACGTTAATGATTGGACTGCGTTTGTGATCTTTATAGTTGTGATTGGTGGAATAGGAACTATAGAAGGGCCAATAATAGGAGTTCTAGTATTTTTCATTTTAAGAGAAACATTAGCTGATTTGGGCTCTATTTATTTAATCATGTTGGGTTTTGTGGCTATTTTCGTGATGATAAGAGCCCCAAAAGGTATTTGGGGGTTTGTAAGCTCTAAATATAACATCGAGTTATTTCCATTAAGTAGAAAACTAAAAGAAATTAAAGGAGAATAAAATGCAGTATTTTTCAGAAGAACATTCTTCAGAAGTAGTTAAACAGCAATATAAAAATTGCAAAGATCAGAGACTAAAAAAAATCATGGAAAGTGCAATTGATCACCTTCATGCATTTGTAAAAGACGTTGAACCCACTCAAGAAGAATGGATATATATGATTGAGTATTTAACTAAAACTGGTCAAAAATGTGATGATAAAAGGCAAGAATTTATCCTTTTATCTGATGTGTTAGGCATTTCTGCTTTAGTGGATACGATAAATAATAGAAAGACTTTGAACGCAACTGAATCAACAGTTTTAGGCCCATTCCATGTCAAAAATGCACCTAAGAAAAGTATGGGAGAAAATATCAATCAAGATGGTAAAGGAGAGCCTGCATTTATTTTTGGAAAAGTTACAGATACTGAAGGAAATCCAATCAAGGGAGCAGAAATTGATGTTTGGCAAGCTAATGAAGACGGTTTTTATGATATTCAACAACCTGATGTTCAACCTGAAATGAACTTAAGAGGTGTTTTCACAACTGAAGAAAATGGAAAATATTGGTTTAAATCTGTAAAGCCAAAATTTTACTCTATTCCAACCGATGGTCCTGTAGGAACTATGATATTTGCAACCGGAAGACATCCTAATAGACCTGCCCATTTACATTATATAGTTAGTGCTCCTGGTTATAAACCAGTTGTAACACACGTATTTGTAAAGGGTAGTGAGTATTTAGATTCTGATGCTGTTTTTGGTGTTAAAGATAGCTTAATTAGTGAATATAAGTTTGTAGATGACATTGAAAGAGCTAAGGATGTTGGTTTTAATACAACGTATTATGAATTAGAATTTAACTTTGTCCTTGAAAAACCATAAATAAAAAGTTGCCATTAATTTATTATTTCTTAATTATAATCCTAAAATTTATTACTTATAAAATTTATTTTTTTGGAGATTAATATGACTGACATTAAAACTGATGTTCTTATTGTAGGAACTGGTCCTGCAGGCTCATCTACTGCAGCTTTACTAAGCTCTTACGGAATAGATAATGTTTTAATTAATAATTATAGTTGGTTAGCTGGCACTCCTCGTGCTCATATTACCAATCAAAGAACTATGGAAGTTTTGAGAGATTTGGGTAAAGAGGTTGAAGCTGAGGCATATCTTCATGCTACTGAGCAAGATTTAATGGGGGAAAATATCTTTTGTACATCTTTAGCAGGAGAAGAGCTTGGTAGAATGAAAAGCTGGGGTAAACATCCTAATTCTAGAGCTGAACATTTATTATCTTCACCATCATTCATGAATGATTTACCGCAAACATTTATGGAGCCTCTTTTGTATAAAACAGCATGTTCACGTGGAACTCAATCTAGAATGTCTACACAGTATCTATCACATATTGAAGATGAGGATGGGGTATTATCAACATGTTTAGATAAGCTTTCAAATAAGGAAATAAAAATAAGGTCAAAATATCTTGTCGGCGCAGATGGAGGAAATTCTAAAGTAGCAGAAAATATTGATTTGCCTTTCGAGGGTAAAATGGGAGTAGGTGGATCAATGAATATTCTATTTAAGGCAGACTTATCAAAGTATGTTGCACATAGACCATCAGTACTATATTGGGTGCTTCAACCAGGTGCTGATATTGGCGGTATAGGTATGGGTTTAGTCAGAATGATTAGACCTTGGAATGAATGGCTAATAGTATGGGGTTACGATATTAATCAACCAGCTCCAAAAGTTGATAAAGATTTTGCCACAAAGGTAGCTAGGGATTTAGTTGGAGACCCAGAGCTAGAAATTGACCTGCTTTCTGTCTCTACTTGGACAGTAAATAACATGTATGCAAAAAAAATGTCTAAGGGAAGAGTTTTTTGTGCTGGTGATGCGACACATAGGCATCCACCATCAAACGGTTTAGGATCCAATACTTCAATACAAGACGGTTTTAATTTAGCTTGGAAATTAGCTTATGTAATTAAAGATAAAGCAGGTGCTGAACTTCTTGATACATATTCAATTGAAAGATCTCCAATTGCTAAACAAATTGTAACTAGAGCTAATCAATCTATTGCTGAGTTTGGTCCAATCTTTGAAGCACTCGGTCTTACCGATACTCAGGATCCTGTGAAAATGAAAAAGAATATGGATGAAAGAAAACAAAACTCTCCTAAAGCCGAAAAACAACGCCAGGCTTTAAGAGAGGCCATAGCTTTTAAAAAATATGAATTTGATGCTCATGGTGTGGAAATGAATCATAGATATAAGTCAAATTCAGTTTTAACTGAAGGAGACAAAGAGCCAGAATTTAAGAAAGATAAAGAACTTTTTTATCAGCCAACTACTTATCCAGGCGCAAGAATACCACATGCTTGGGTCTATGATAAAACAGGTGTAAAGCACTCGTTATTAGATTTATGTGGCAAAGGGAATTTTTCAATTTTTACTGGAATAGGTGGTGAGGAATGGTTGAAAGCTGCAAAAAATACTGAGACACAATTGGGTATTAAAATCCAGTGTAACATTATTGGACCAGATCAAGATTTCGAAGATCATGCAGGAGAATGGTCATCAATTAGAGAAATTAGTGACTCGGGACTGATTTTAGTAAGACCTGATCAACATATATGTTGGAGATCAAAAGACATGATATCAAATTCTTCAGAAAAACTAATGGATGTAATGAAAAAAATCCTACACAAAAGGTAAGTAATACTCTCTGATTTCATCAATATTTTTATCTTGTAGTCGGACAGCCTCGTCTCTTTTTATTTCTACAAATGCATTACAAAAATTTTCACCTATTTTTGACTTAAGTACTTTATCATTTTCTAAAGCAGAAATTGCCTTTGATAAACTTGAGGGTACATGTTTTGTAGCGCGAACATTTTCCATTCCGTCAAGGTCCTCGGCTGGTAAAAGTTTATATTTATTTTTAATTCCTAGCATGCTCGTTTTCAAAATAGATGATGTAACAATATAAGGGTTACCTGCGCCATCAGCAGTTCTATGTTCTATTCTTGCAGAATTTGAAGATGATGTTGACGTTCTGATTGTAACCATTCTGTGGTCACCAGCCCAGTTTGCCCAATAACCTGCCATTGAAGCTGGTTGTAGTCTATCGTAACTGTTAACGGTTGATGCTAATAATGCAGACAATCCTTCATGATGATGAATTAATCCGCTTATGCAATCATTAGCTATTTCTGATAGCTTTCCATCTTTTTCGATAACATTAATTTTACTTTTATCAACAAAGCTAAAGTTGACATGCAGCCCTGATCCGCCTCTTTCGGGAATAGGTTTTGGCATAAAAGATAAAATTAACCCTTCTTGGAAAGCGATTTCTTTTGCCATAGTTTTAAATAAAAAAGCATTATCACAAGCCTTCAAGGCTTCATCAAAACCCAAAGTTAGTTCAAATTGGCCATTGTCATATTCACCATTTATACTCTCAACTGGTAGTCCCATTTCGGTTGCTCTTTCCCAAATCTTCCCCATTAAGTTCTTTGGGTCATTAGATGGGCCAGTTCCATACACAAATGCTCCTGGTGTATTGTAAGGTATCCATACACCGTCTTCATCTCTCTCAAAAACATAGGCTTCAAATTCAAGGCCTACCATTGGCTTGAGGTCAAGATCATTAAATTCTTTTATTATTTTCTTTAAATTTGTTCTTGGGCAAAGGTCGTATTCTTTACCCTCAAATTTTAAATCACCCAGTGCAATTTCTGTATTTTCTTGCCAGGATTTAAAGGTTTCTTTTTCTAATGAGAGTTTCATATCAGGAATACCATCAAATAGTCCTGTACCTGGAATATTAAGTAAGTCTCTATCAAAAGACACTGACAAAGCACATGCTGCAAAGCCTATATCACCACTTTTAGCTAGATCTGGTTGTACATATTTACCTTTCGGCAAGCCTAAAAGATCACAAAATAATACTCTAGTTCTAGTCATGTTTTGCCATTAAAATATTAAATTAAAATTTGTTCCTAGTAATTTGTTATCAATATACAGCTAGAGTCAATAATGAAATCTTTATCTGTAATTAGTTTATTCTCACTTTTAAACTCTTAACACCACAAATGAAGTTAGATCTTGTCCAAGTAGGTTCTGATAATGGTTCTATTTTATTAATTCTTTTAACTACCTCTTCTAAAATTATTCTCACTTCCATTCTTGCAAGCCATATTCCTAGACAAAAATGGACACCACCTTGACCAAACGATATATGTGGATTTGGTGATCTTGAAATAATAGGAGTGTGAGGTTCAATAAACACTTCTTTATCTCTATTACCTGAAACAAACCACAAGATCACTTTATCACCCTCTTTAATTTTTTTATTAGCAAATTCAACGTCACATGTTGCAGTTCTTCTAAAATACATTGTTGGAGATGCTAACCTAATAAATTCATCTGCACAGGTGCTCCAGTAATTATTTGTTTTTAAGTCTACTATAAGTTTATTATTTAAAGACAATTGATACATTGACATAGCAATGCTGTATCTAGTTGTGTCATTTCCAGCGGCAATTAATAAACAGAAGAAGTTTTTGAATTCATGTGGTTGCATCACTTTTTCTGCAGAGTTTGAACTAAGTACTTTTGATAACACACCATTTTTATCTATTGGAATTTCCCCATTTAGAATTTTTTCAGCGTAATCGTATAAATCTAAAGCGGCTGGTGAACGAAAAGGCATGAAACGATATTGACTACTATCTAGTTTATCAACGATGTGATCAGTAAATTCAGGGTCTGAATTACCTATGAGAGCGTCTCCTTTCACAACAAGCCATTCCAAATCACTGTCTGGCAAACCGAGGATCCTTCCAAGCATCATCATAGGAAGTTGCTTTGCTATTTTTTCTACAATATCAAATTCGGAGTTTTCTAAAGCATCATCTACAATTTTTTTAGCCAAATCTCTGATCATGCTCTCAAAGTTTGAAATAGCTTTTTGAGAAAATGCTGGAGCCAACATCATTCTAGTTATTCTGTGCTCAGGCGGGTCTGTTTCTTGAAATGTTCTTCTTGCTAAGTATTCTTCTTCGGTTTGGTCTTCAATTCTGATACCTTTTGCTGAACTAAAGACTTTATTATTATTATTGATTTTTAAAATGTCAGCATGTTTTGTAATTGACCAAAAACCTCTTCCATTAATTTCTTCAGTCCAACATACAGGATCCTCTTTTCTTATTCTTTCAAAAGTATTATGAGGAACTCCCTTTGAAAAACTATCATGGTCACTAAGATCTAAATACCCATCATCTTTCATTATACTCTCTCTTTAGAAAAAAGATTAAATTTAATAAAATTCTCACACCATAAAGAAAAAGTATTTCCGTGCACATTATTAGAGAGAGAATCTATAGCATTTTTAAAAATTTTTGGACCAAGCATTTCTTCATATTTTTCTACAATTGTTTTCATAAACATATAGTCAAATTCTGGATGTGCCTGAGTAGTAAAAATGTGGGTTCCTTTTGAAAAACTAGAAATTTTACAATTTTGGGTTGAACCAAGAAGTTTACAACCTTTCGGCATTAATGACACTTGATCCTCATGAAACACATATAAACTTAAATTTTTTTCAGGAGTCATCCAAGGCATGAAGTTTTCAAATTTTGTTTCCTCAACACCTACATTCCATTTTATTTCTGATTTAGTAACACTACCACCTAATGCAACAGCAATTGCTTGATGTCCAAAACATGAACCTATAAGAGGCTTTTTATTTAAATCACAATCTCTAATAAAACTATAAAGGCCATCTGAAAATGAGTGATGATCTCTTACAGATAGGGGACTACCAGTAATAAGATATGCGTCTTGATCATTAATATTTTCAGGAAGCTCATTTCCAATAGTCATGTAAATTCTATAATTGAATCTACTTTCTAAAGAATCAAAAAGATCTCTAAATCTATGAGCATCGTCAGGAAATCTATCTCCAATATCTTCACTTTTATCATGATTTACTTGGAGTATTCCTAGTTTTAATTTTTTCATTTTTTTTAATAGGGCAACAAATTGTTGCCCCAATTTATGATTATTTCAGCATTGCATTAAGTTCTGCTAATTTCTTCCTATCGGTAGCAATGCGTGCACTTGATTCATTGGCATCTTGCCAGTAAACTCTTGCGCCGGTTTCCTCCATAAGACCTTGAGCAGCATCACCTAACATTGCTTTTTTAGCAATTTGAGCAATTTTATCCTTAACATTTTGCGGTGTTCCTTTTTTAACAAAAAGACCATTCCACAATTCAATGTTGTTAATGCCAGCCTGCTCAGCAACAGTTCCTACATTTGGAAGTTTGCCAATTCTTTCTTCACCAATGTTTGCTAACACATTTATTTCACCTAAGCATGGTTCAATAAGAGCAAGAGTTGTGTTGATTACATCTGCGTCCCCTGCTGACAGAGAATTACAGTCTAACATGTCAAAAGCTGACTCATCAGCAAATTCAAAACCAAGCTTTTTGGCAGCAGCAAAAGATGCTTTCGTAGGGACTAGACCCGCACCAAAATGTCCTAAAACAACATCATTGTTCTTAGCATGAGCAGCAAGTTCTTTTAGATTTTTATATGGCGCATCACCTGAAGCAGCTAAAACAAAAGGATATGTTAAGAATATCCCGACAGGCTCAAAACTGTCTTCTTCAATGCCAATATCAATTAATGGTCCAACTAATGGAACACCTATTACAAAAGAACCAATTACAGAGCCGTCAGCTGGTGCATCTAAAACTTCAAGTGCACCAGGAAATGGTCCGTCCCCGCCACCTGGTCTGTTTACAACTGAAGCAGGCATACCAGTTTCATTTTTCCATTCATCAGCAATCATTCTAGTAAGAATGTCTTCAAAATCACCTGGTGGCCATGGAATTAAAAACTGAACTGGTCCATTTGGGTAGTCTGCATTTGCAGTACCAGAAAAAATAAATGAGAATGCTGTAATTGCAGCAATTAAAAATTTTTTCATATTTCCTCCTATTAAAATATCAAATATTTTTTTTATTATAATTCCTAATATATGAGATCAAAGTTACAATAATTACAAGAAAAATAATAAATGCTAGTGTTCCTGAGACAGGCCTATTTATTATATCACTCCAAAATTTTATCTTGCTTGCACCAGCAGTTAATTTTTCAATCATTATTGATCCAAGAACCATACCTAAGACTATTGGAACCAATGGCCAATTTAATCTTCTTAAGATATATCCTAAAAGACCAAAACCAGCAGCAAATGCACAATCTACAAAATTATTTCTTATTGAAAAAACTCCTACAAAGGCAAGTATCATGATAAACGCACCTAAAAATTTATTTGGTATATAAATAATTTTGGCTATAAATCTTGAAGTAAACAAAAGTGTTATAACGACTAAAATATTAATAAATAAAAGTGCAATAAAAAGACTAAATAAAAAGTCAGGTGCTTTTTCAAAAATATCAGGTCCCGGTTTTATTCCAGCATCAAAAAAAACAACCATCATCATAGCCGTTAAAGCCTCACCTGGCACACCTAATGCGAGTAGTGGGATCATTGCGGCTGCAGGAACAGCATTGTTGGATGTCTCGCACGCTATTAAACCCTCTGGTGCACCATATCCAAATTTTGATGGATTTTTTGATAAACTTCTAGCCGTTGAATAACTGAAAAACTGCGCAACAAATTCACCAACACCCGGAATAATGCCCATTACAGTTCCAAACGATGCTGAAATAAATGCTACGGCAGGATATTTTTTTAGCTCAGCTAATCCTTTAAATAGGCCTTTAGTAATTTTTGTTTCTGGTGGGTCTGTATCTTTGCCATTCATTAAATTAAGAGCTTGGCTAAGAGCAAAAATCCCAACTATTACAACTATTAAATTAAAACCCGAAGCTAAATACTCAATTTCAAAAGTATACCTGGCAACACCTCTCGAAGTTTGTCTTCCAACCATTGAAATTAGAAAACCTAATGCAAAAAGCATCGCAGCAATAGCCATATTTTGTCTATGAGCGAGTATCAGAAGAACAGAACCAAGTGCTGCGGCCATGAAGATATCTCTTTGGCCAAATAATGCACCGAAGTCTCTTAGATATGGCCCAAACACAATTAGGCATATTAACGCTATACTTATAGAGAAGCACCCTCCAAAAAAAGAAGATGAGTATGCAAGAGACAAAGCCCTTGGTGCATCTCCATTTTTTGTCATTGAATAACCATCATAAGTTGTAAGGGCATTTACTGGTGTTCCAGGTGTATTAATAAGAATAGCGGGTATTGCGCCTCCGTACATGGCTGAACCATAGATTCCTAATAGCAAAACAAGGCTGACTAAATCTTCAAGAAAAATTGTTGCTGGTAGCAGTATTGCAATTGCTATAGCCGGCCCTATACCTGGAATAGCTCCAATAACAACACCTCCAATAGCACCGATCAAAATTGCTATTATGACATGTGTGTCAAGAAGGTTAGATATGCCAAGTAGAAGGGCTTCCATTAGAAATAAATCTTCATAAATACCTCAATATTTTCAGGAAAGTATTTATAAAGCCATATATTAACTGGAGTTTTAATTTGCAGTATTGATCTAAAAATTATAACAACTACAAAAGAACATATTGTACTTGTAAGTATCCACTTCTTAGTCCTGTAGCCAAGTCTGAATGTTAAGAAGTTTGCAAAAATCATAGTTGAAATTAAATATCCAAAAATTTCAATTGCGAAAGTATATATCAGAAAATATACAATAAATTCTATGGATCTAATCCACTGCGAAATTTCGTATTGTATTTTATTTGGTATTTTTAGACGTTGTGATTTTTTAAGCGACTTGAATGATTCATAAAGATTAATGAATGTAGCTGGTATTAAAATTACCATGCACAGCAATGGGCCAACCCATTGTTGCTTTAATATTTTACCAACTCTTTTTTGAGGTAAGTTGCGAGTATCCCAGCCACTCTCAGTATTAAAATTTAAAAATAAAAAAATGACAAATAAAAGAAATACGAGAGATAAAGTTAAATCTCCAGTTATTCGTCTAAATTCAAATAAATTTTCAACCTTAAATTTTTTCTCTTTAGGAATTATACAAGAAATCTGGCTGGAAGAAGTTTTTACAGAAAATTTTTTCTCTAAGACACTAGACTTAAAATCATTATCAGATGATAGATTTAACTTCATTAAAATATCTTAGACTAAATTGATTTTGAATTTATAAAAATTAAAAAATATTTTACCATTCACCAATTATTATACCTTTTTCATTTTCATCATCTCTCATTATTGAATAATCTTCATCACTAATTGAAATTCTATTTCTTCTACTAATAAGTCTTTGAAAAAGCTTTTCTTTCATTTCTGCAATAATAGTTTGATGATTTTCACTTTGACCTAAGTCAAAAAATTCCTCAGGATCATTTTTTAAATCAAATAATTGATGCTTAAATCCTTTAAAATAGACAAGTTTCCAATTTTTATCACGGATCATAAAAATTTTTGCATCATTAATACCGACATTTAACTTTTCTCTTACTGGGTATATTCCATAATCAAATTCAGAAAATACATGATCTCTAAAATCTGTGTTTACCCCACCCGTGATTATTGGCATAAGTGACTTACCTTCAAGTCTTGAATTTGGAACCTTCATTCCATTTGCCTCAATAAATGTTGGAAGTAAGTCAATTGCTTCAACAAAATCATTAGAGTTTGTTCCCCTTGTTTTGTCAGCACTTTTTCTGGGGTCAACTATAATCAATGGGATTTTTACTGAGACATCGTGAAAAAGTTCTTTCTCTCCCATCCAGTGATCACCTAAATAGTCCCCGTGATCAGATGTAAAGACTATCATTGTTTCATCCGTTTTACCTTCTTGATCCAAGAAATCAAATAAATCACCAAGATGATCATCAATCTGTTTTATTAAACCCATGTATCCAGGTAGAACGGTTTCTCTAGTTCCTTGTTTTGAAAATGTAATACCAACTTGTTCTTCCATAAACATTTTAAAAACTGGATTAGGGTTTTCTTTTTCTTTTTTATGTCTAGCTACAGGGGTAAAGCTCTCTGGACCATACATATTATGGTAGGGAGCTGGAGCCATGTATGGCCAATGTGGTTTTATAAATGACAAATGAAGACACCACGGTGTATTACCTGTTTCCCTGATAAATTCCTTTGCTCTCATAGTCATGTAAGGTGTTTCAGAGTGCTCTTCTTTAATTCTTGCTGGAAGGCTTGAATTTCGTAAATTCCATCCAGATAAAAGTTCACCATTTTCACCTTCTGCAGAATTTGCATAATCATTCCAAGGATTAACACCTTCATAACCTTTACTATTGAGCCATCGATTATAATTTAATACTTCATTTCTGTTTAAATAACCTGGCGTGGGGTGCAAACCGTCATCTTTCTCGTAAGGCTCAAAACCAGGTTCAGAAATAACCACTCCAATTTCAGTTTCCTTGTTTAAACCTAAACGATGCATTCCATCAATGTCAGCCTCCATATGAGTTTTGCCAACCACCGCTGTTCTTATACCTTTTGGTCTGAGATAGTCTTCTATTGTTAATTCACCAATAGGAAGAGGAACTCTATTCCATGTGACGCCATTACTAAAAATTGTTCTCCCAGTGTAAAAACATGCCCTAGATGGGCCACACATAGGTGACTGAACAAAAGCATTTTTAAAGTTAATTCCTCTTTTTGCTAATTTATCTATGTTTGTAGTTTTAAGATGTGGATGACCATTACACGATAGATAATCCCATCGTAATTGGTCTGTCATAATAAATAATATATTTTTAATACTCAAATTTTTTCAATCCGTTAATTTTTTTGATAGTAAGGTTCAGGAAAATTCAATCAAGCGCTTTTTTTCTATATCTGTTATTTTTGAACTTTCAATTTTATTTTCTTTTTGTCTAAACTCACAAAAAAAACTTACAAATTCATTTGAAAAATATTTCTTTGCAATTTTAGAACGTTCAAGCTTTTTACATGCCTCAGATACGTTTGATGGAAGTTTAACTAATCTTTGAACTTTCTCTGAATTATTGTTATTGATCCCCTCTAGTCCTGTTGCAATTGTGGCTGCAATTCCTAAGTATGGATTCATATCTGCACCAGGTATTCTATTTTCTATTCTCGATTTTTCTCCTTTTATTGCTCTAAAAGCTACTTTTCTGCTATCCCAATCCCAATCATTCATTATAGGGGTAAATATCTCAGGTTGATACCTCTTGAAAGAGTTAGCATTTGGAGCAAATAAAAGCATTAATTCAGGTGAATAACTTTGCATCCCTGAGACAAAGTTTTTAAAAGTCTTTGAATTATTTTTGAATAAATTTTCTTTTTTACCATTTTCCAGAGAAATATGGATATGGCCACTATGGCCATCAGCATCATTACTCCACCTTGCCATAAATGTGGCCACTTTATCATGCTGTAGAGCAATCTGTTTGATTAAATGCTTAACTAAGATTGTATCATCAGCCGATTTTATAGTTTTGCCTGATAAAAGAGCAACTTCCATAAAACCTGCACCCATTTCTTCATGCCATGCTTCTACTTCAATGTTCATTATCTCTGAAAAGTTTATGAAGTTGTTATATATTTCAGATTGCAAATTTTGTCTTTGAAGTAGGTTATATGAACTTTCTAAAGTTGTTGTTGAAAGATTATTATAGCTCTTATTTTTGATGGATTTTGAAGTTTCATCTAAAAGAGTAAATTCTAATTCTACACCAAAACGAGGGTAAAAGTCTTGTTTATTTGCTTTATCTAAAATCTTTTTTAAAATACTTCTAGAACAAAAACTTTTGTATTCATCCTCCAATTCTATAAAACAAATTAAATTTTGGCCTTCATTTTCAAAAGGTAAAATTCTAAAACTGTTAAAATCTATTTTTGCTGGAATATCACCAAATTTATCCTTATTAGATGAAAATCCTGATATTTCTACCTGTGTATCACAGTAACCTAAAGCTAGTGAAGGAAGGGCTATTGTTAAACCCTGTCCATCTTTATATAAGGCATCAATAACTTTTCTTTTATTGACTAATTTACTCCTTAGTTGACCTAACGCGTCAACAAAGCATACCGAAATAAATTTCACATGATCTTTTTCAATGATTTTAGAAATATCTTTTTTATTCATAGTTTTAACTTTAAACAATTCTACAGTTATATATTTTATACTAAACCATATTTGAAACTTAAGTAAGTTAGATTAAATGTCACTAGAAAATATTGAATGGGATTATATAATTTTAGGAGCAGGTACTGCAGGTTGTGTTTTAGCAAATAGACTTTCAGATGATAAAAACAACAAAGTTCTCCTTCTTGAGGCAGGTTTTAAAGATAATTCAATCAAAATTAAAGTGCCAGCATTGCAACCATTAGTATTTGGTAAAGAAAATTTTGATTGGTGTCATAAAGCCCAACCTGATCATACAAGAAATAATTTCAGTGCAATATGGCCTGCTGGCAAAGTATGGGGTGGGGGAAGTTCACTTAATGGAATGATTTATATAAGAGGTCAGAAAGAAGATTTTGACGAATGGGAAAATTTTGGTGTAAGTGGATGGAGCTTCAAAGAGAATCTTGAATATTTTAAAAAGTCTGAAAATAATGAAAGAGGAAATTCATTTTACCATAGTAATAATGGCCCTTTAAACATATCTAATCTAAAGTCTAACCATTTACTTAATGAGAAATTCATAGAGGCCTCCTTAAATTGTCAGCTGCCAATAAATAATGATTTTAATGGTGAAACTCAAAACGGTGTTGGTAAAATCCAGGTATTTCAAAAAAATGGATTTAGACACAATACTTCAACAGCTTTTCTAAAGCCTTCAATTAAAAGAAATAATCTTAAAGTTATTTCTGGTGTTTTAGTTGACAAATTGATTATTGAGCAAAACAGAGTTTTAGGGGTAAATATTATAAATAATAATATTCCTGAAAGCTTTTATTCTAAAGGAGAAATTATAATTTCTGCTGGCTCAATTGGGAGTCCTCTAATTTTGCAAAGATCAGGTGTAGGTGATGGTGCATTTCTAAAATCCAAAGGTATTGAAGTAAAGCTTGATAATCAATTTGTTGGGGCCAATTTGCAAGATCATCCTGGTTGTTATTGTGAATTTACAACTAACATTTCTACTTACAATACTGAATTTGATTTTTTAAATATTGTAAAGCATGGTTTAAATTGGCTTTTTAGAGGACAAGGTCCTATTGCAACTCCAGCTGCAACATGCTGTGCTTTTTTTAATACAAAGAAAATTGATGATAGGCCAAATGCACAAATACATTTCTCTCCATTTACATACCATTATTCACCACTTACAAGTCTCAAATTACCAAAATATTCAGCAATTTTAACTGGTACATGTCTTTTGAACCCTGAGACAAGAGGTTCAGTTTCAATATCTGAAAGAAATCCATTTTCACCTCCAATAATTAATCATTTACTATGGGAAAGTGAAAATGATTTGGGTGAAATTGCGAATGCTTTAAAGAAGCTTTGTCAGATAATGTTATCCCCTCCAATGGACAGATATGTTTTAAATAATCCTCTAAAAGAATTAAGTAATGGTGATTTAAAACTTTTTATTAAGAAAAATAGTTTCTTAGGTTATCACGCGTCAGGCACCTGTGCTATGGGCCATAAAGGTGTTCTAAGCTCTAATTTAAAAGTAAAAAATATCGATAATTTAAGAGTAATTGATGCATCTGTAATGCCAAAGATTATCAGGGGGAATACAAATGCTTCAGTGATAATGATAGCTGAGAAAGGCGCTGACTATATTCTATCAAAAAAATAATTCTAAATTATAGAAAATCCTTTATCTAAAGCTGAGACAATTTTATTAACATGCTCTTTTGTTATTATAAGCGACGGAGAAATGATGAAGTTATTTCCAGAGGCTCTAACTAATACTCCTTCCTCACATACAGTTTTATAAATTTTTGAAACTAAATCTTTGTTTGCTGGTTTTTTAGTTTCTTGGTCTTCAACAATCTCTATAGCTGCCATCAAACCTTTACCCCTTACATCTCCTATAACACGATATTTTGTTTTTAGTTTGTTTAACCCTAAAAGTAGTTCAGCACCTCTTGATTTAGCATTTGTTGCTAAATTAAGTTTATTTGTTTCTTCAAGAGCTGCAAGAGCCGCCGCTGCTCCAACAGGATTGCCTGAATTAGTGTATCCATGTCCAAGCATTCCTAAAGAATCGTTGTTTTTTTCTATTGCATCTGATATTTCACCAGATATTAAAGTTGCACCCATAGGAAAATAACCACCGGTAAGAGCTTTTGCAATAGTCATGATATCTGGTTTGACACCCCATAATCTGGAACCTGTCCATTCACCTGTTCTTCCAAATGCACATATCACTTCATCTGCTATCAGTAATATTCCATACTTGTCACATATCTGCCTGATCTTTCTCATAAAACTTTCGTGAGGGACGATTACCCCTCCAGACCCAACAATAGGTTCCATAACAAAAGCTGCTATTGTATCAGAACCTTGACTTGAAATCAGAGCTTCTAGACTTTGAATACACTTTTCAGATAAAATTTCTGGGTTCTCCTCATTAAAAGGGTTCCTGTATGTGTATGGTGCTGGTATATGAAAAATTCCAGGCACACCAGGTTCGTAGTTTCTTCTAAATCGAGGGTCACCACATAATGACGCGCCTCCATAATGCGTCCCATGATAACCTTTACTTAATGCAATAAATTTAACTCTGTCATTCATTCCTTTGACTTTCCAGAATTGTCTTACTAAACGCATAGCAGTATCTATTGAGTCAGAACCCCCTTGAGTAAAAAAAACTTTTTCCATTCCATCAGCGTAAAACCACTCTTTAAGCTTGTAAGATAGCTCTATCGCTTTATCATTTGTAATGCCTCTAAAAGTATTACAATACGGCATTGTGTTAAGCTGATCATTAATGGCTTTTTTAATTGGTTCACAGCTATAACCTAAATTTACATTCCAAAGACCACCAACTGCATCAAGCATAGTATGACCGTCAACATTCTGTACCTCAGTATTCTCAGCTTTAGTTATAATCATTGGAGGATTTTCTAACATTTCAGATGGGTGAGCCATTGGGTGCCAGAAATGCCTCGCATTATTTTCTCTTAAAAAATTCTCATGTATCATATTAACTCCAATTTAAAGTTAGATTTACAACTTCATCCAAACTGATTTTAGGTCTGTAAATTTATCTAATGCGTGTAGCGATTTGTCAGAGCCGTTTCCAGATTGCTTAACACCAGTTAATGGCAATGTATTGTCAGAGCCACCATATGTATTTACAAATACCGTACCTGCTTTGATTTTCTTAATCATTCTATGAGCTCTAGACAAATTAGCTGTCCAAACACCAGAAGCTAAGCCAAATGAAGTTCCATTTGCTAGTTGAACAGCTTCTTCCTCATTTGAAAAAGATGTAACAGTTAAGACTGGTCCAAAAACTTCATTTTGGAAAATATCCATATCTTTTTTTACAGAAGATACAATAGTTGGCTCCATGTAAAAACCACCAGTTTCTTTATGAACTCTTTTCCCACCTAGTTCTACAATGCCTCCTTCAGTCTCAGCTTTTTTAACAAAGTTCATATCTGACTGAAGTTGACTTTCACTGTTAATTGCTCCCACATCATTTTGAATGTCTAAAGGATCCCCTATTTTAAGCTTGCTTGAAAAATTAGAAATTAAATTTAAAAATTCATCATGAATTTTATCTTCAACTAACAAACGAGAACCAGCTACACACACTTCTCCTGAATTTCTAAATATTCCCATTGCAGATACTTTGGCAGCCTCTTCTAAATTATCAGTGTCACTGAAAATAATATTTGGAGATTTTCCACCTAGTTCCTGATAAACTCTTTTCATATTTGATTGAGCAGAATATTCTAACAATTGTCTCCCTGTATTTCCTGAACCTGTAAAGGTCAAAACATCAACGTCCATATGACGTGCTAGAGCTTGACCAGCTGTCCTTCCATTTCCTGTAACAATATTTAGTGTACCTGGTGGCAAACCAGCTTCGAGACAAATTTCTCCTAATCTCAAAATTGATAAAGAAGCTGCTTCAGAAGGTTTTATAACAACTGAATTTCCCATAGCCAATGCAGGAGCTATTTTCCAGGCTCCAATCATTAATGGAAAATTCCAAGGCACAATTGCGCCTACAACACCAACAGGTTCTCTTTGAATTAGACCAACAAAATCATTTGATGTATTAGAGATCTCCCCATAAACTTTATCTATAGCCTCAGCATAATACCTAAATGTTTCAGCTGCTGATCCAGGTTCTGCTTTGTAGGCCATATTTATTTCGGTGCCATTATCTCTCACTCCAAGTACAGCTAATTCAAGCATATTACCCTCAATCAAATCAGCTATTTTATGCATCACTTTTTTTTTAGCAGCAGGTGGCATATTTGACCATTGACCCTCCTCAAAAATAGCTCTACTTGATTTTACAGCCTCATCTACGTCAGCTTCATCAGATACCTGTATTTCCGATATTTTTTCTCCGTTAATTGGACTAATTATATTTTGAATTTTGCCTTGTTTGGCCTTTACCCATTTGCTACCAATTAATAACTTCTGCTCTGGTATGGAGTTGTATCTAATCTTGTCGATTTCTTGTTGATTATACATTTTCAAGTTTTCTCTTTGTTACTGTATCTAAATGTACAACAACTATGTCCTTCCATGATGGTTTTTTTTCTTTCAAGTATTAAGTTTTTGTCAAATCCAACAGAAAAATTGTAATCCCTATTACAAGATAAGAGTTGGCCAATGTCCTTAAGCCCCATTTCATTATACATTTCGGCATATTTGCACCTCGTAACATTGAAGTGATATTCATCATCGTTTTTTTTAATTTCTTCTATTTCAAGAGCGCCACCTGTTTTCCATAGTTCAAAAACATCAGCAAACTTTTTAATAACAGTTTCGTTGTCCTTAGTTTGGCCATCTATGTTTTTTCTAAACTTTTTACCTTCATCTATAGCATTCTTAATTATTGCATTTTTTAAAATTTTTTTTGCTTTATTCTCGCCTAACTCAGTTTTCATTTCTTCAAAAATTGACTTTGCAACTTCTGCTTGCAGCTTTCTCTTTTCTAGAATGGAAATATTGTTATCTAACTTACTCATTTTCACTAACAATTAATTAGTTTAAAAATTTTATATATAAACCTAGCGTTAAACTAAACCCATTTATCATTTATTTCAAACTATGGTTTAAAATTGTTTAAATAATATGATAGCCTCAAAAATAAAAAACTAAACCAAAATAAATTTTACAATGAAGTAAATTTTTAGGAGCATTAAATGAGTCAAAAACCACTCTTTAGAGCTGATCATGTTGGAAGTTTGCTGAGGCCATTAGCAATTAAAGATGCTCGAAAAATGCATTTTGAGGACAAAACAGCAAGTATAAATGAGCTGAAGTCAATTGAAGATAATGAAATAAAAAAAGTTATAAATTTTCAAGAAAGTCTTGGGTTTAAAGTTGTGACAGATGGTGAGTTTAGAAGATCTTTTTGGCACTATGATTTTATTGAAGGTTTAAGTGGTTTTGAGTTAGAGGAAAGAGAAACTGGAGTTCAATTTTCAGGTGCAAAACTAAGGCCCTTTTTCCCAGTAATAAAAGGCAAAATAGACTTTCCTTCTGATCACCCAATGCTTAATCATTTCAAATTTGTTTCAGCCAATACAAATGTTTTACCCAAAATATCTATTCCTGGTCCAAGTTGTTGTCATTTTAGGACGACGCCCGATGATATTTATCCGAAAGAATACAGTGATAATGAGAAATTATTTTTTGATATTGCTCAAGCATATAAAAAGGCTGTCAAAGAGTTTTATGAAATCGGTTGTCGATATTTACAAATGGATGATATATTTTTTGCTTATTTATGTGATCCTGATCACAGGTCTGTTCGAACAAAATTTGGTGAAAATCCTGATGATTTAATCAATAAATATGCATGGATGTTAAATGAATCTATTAAAGATCGACCTGATGATATGACAATAGGTATGCACTTATGTAGGGGGAATTTTAAGTCAAATTTTGCAGCTAAAGGTGCTTATGATCCTGCAGTTGATGCGGTATTTAATGAAATTGATATTGATGTATATTTTTTAGAATATGATGATGAAAGATCTGGCGGATTAGAGCCATTAAAATACTTGCCTAGAGGAAATAAAAGGGTTTTGCCGGGATTTATTACAACAAAAAAGGGCAAATTAGAGGATATTGAATTTTTGCAAAGAAAATTTGATGAGGCTTCAAAATTTGTTTCGATGGATCAACTTGGAATAGCTCCTCAGTGCGGTTTTTCCTCTACAGAAGAAGGAAATATTATTTCATTTGATGATCAAAAAAGGAAACTAGAGCTTGTAATTGAGACCTCAAATAAGATTTGGGGAGAATAAAATGGGAAATGCTGAATTAGAAAATAAAATTGCTTTAGTTACAGGAGGAAGCAATGGAATTGGTCTTGAAACAGTAAAACTGCTTGCGAATAAAGGTGCCACGGTAATAGTTGGTTATTATAATGGAGAGGAAAGAGCTAAAGATATTATTAATAGCTTACCAAATAAAAATCATATGATACATCAGATTAAATTGGAAGATCACAAAACTGCAGAAGGAGTTGCCGAGGTAATTAATCAATCTTTTGGTAAGCTTGATATTCTTATAAATTCAGCCGGTTTTACAAAGCCTGTTCCTCATAAAGACTTAAGCTCACTTGATATAGAATTATTTGATAAAATTCTTTTAGCAAATACTAGAGGCCCATACTCTGTTATAAGATCGCTTATGCCATTGTTGGAAAATAGCGATGATGCTGTAGTGATAAATGTTTCTTCCATTTCTGCTTTTACTGGTTCGGGTAGTAATATAGCTTATTGTTCTTCAAAAGCTGCGCTTGATACCATGACTATGTCATTGGCAAGAGTTTTTGGTCCCAAAATTAGATTTTTATGTGTTTCGCCGGCAGCTGTTGCTACCGATTTTGTTGAAGGTAGAGATAGAGAAGCTTTAACAGAGCTAGCTAAAAAAACACCACTTCAAAAAATTGTAGAACCTGAAGACGTAGCCCTTGCTATCTTGGGATGTATTACACATTTAAAAACAGCCACGGGAACAAAAATTGTAATTGACGGAGGGAAAAATTTATAATTTTTCTGTTATAATTTAAATGCCACATTTTTCGATTGAATACTCAGCAAATCTTGAAAAAAAAATTAATATGAAAGAGCTATGTAATGTTCTTAGAATTGCTGGAATAGAAACGGGAGTTTTTCCAGTAAAGGGAATTAGGGTTAGAGCAATTTGTTGTGATCATTATGCAATTGCTGATAACAATCCACAAAACGGTTTCATTGATATTTCAGTGAGGTTAAGAGAAGGGCGCGACATGGAAGTCAGAAAAGAGGCTACTGAACATATCTTTCAAGCAGCAAAAAAATTTTTAAAGCCTGTTCTTGACACTTCGCCATTTGCATTATCAATGGAAATGAGAAATATTGATGCCGAACTTAGTCCAAAAGAAAATTCAATTCCTAAATTCATGAAAGAGAGCCAGGATGTCTGATTTAAATGAAAATATTAAAAAACTAAAAAAACATATAGATATCATTAAAGAAGAAGGAGTTTTGAATGTTATCGATGGTAAATTAAAGAATTCAAATTCTGGAAAGAAGTTTTCTAATTATTCTCCTGTTGATGAAACATACATTTGTGAAGTTGCTCAAAGTAATGCTGAAGATATTGATGAGGCGTCATCATCATCTAAAGTTGCTTTTAAAGAATGGTCAAAAACAAATCCTGCTACAAGGAAAAAAATCCTACATAAAATAGCTGATAAAATAGTTGAAAGGTCAGAAGAAATAGCTTTATGTGAGACTTGGGATACTGGCCAAGCAATAAGATTTATGTCAAAAGCAGCTATAAGAGGTGCAGAGAACTTTCGTTATTTTGCTGATAAAGCTATTTCTGCTCAAGACGGATTAACATTACCATCAGGTTCATTACTAAATATCACTAAAAGGTATCCAATTGGCCCAGTTGGGATTATTACACCATGGAACACGCCTTTTATGTTATCTACATGGAAAGTTGCACCTGCCCTTGCTGCTGGATGTACAGTAGTTCATAAGCCTGCAGAATTATCCCCAGTTACAGCAAAAATACTTAATGAAATAGCTTTAGAAGCAGGACTTCCTCCTGGTGTTTGGAACCTTGTGAATGGTTTTGGTGAAGAGGCAGGAGTTGCTCTAACAAAGAATAAGGATATTAAAGCTGTTGCCTTCGTTGGAGAGTCAAAAACAGGTTCAGCTATAATGCGACAAGGATCTGAGACTTTGAAAAGAGTTCACTTTGAACTTGGAGGTAAGAACCCAGTGATAGTTTTTGATGATGCTGATCTTGACCGTGCTTTAGATGCTGTAATTTTCATGATTTATTCCTTAAATGGAGAAAGATGTACTTCTTCAAGTAGGCTTTTGATTCAGAAAAATATTGCAGAGGAATTTATCAGTAAATTGGTAGATCGAGTTAATAAAATTAAGGTTGGTAATCCTTTAGACCCAAATACTGAAGTTGGTCCTTTAATAAGTGAAAATCACTTAGAAAAAGTTGTTTCTTATTTTGATATAGCTAAAAGAGAGGGTGCAGAAATTGTTGTCGGAGGAAATGCACATAAGAAACCTGGTTGGTTTGTTTCGCCAACCTTATTTAAAAATGCAAAGCCTGAAATGAGAATTTCTCAAGAAGAAATTTTTGGCCCAGTTTTAACTGCTATTACCTTCGAAGATGAAGAAGAAGCATTAAAAATATCAAATGATGTAGAATACGGTCTGACAGGTTATATTTGGACAAATAATGTAACTAGAGCATTAAGATTTTCAGATGAGCTTGAAGCTGGTATGATTTGGGTTAACTCAGAGAATGTTAGACACTTACCAACACCCTTTGGTGGAATTAAATCAAGTGGAATAGGAAGAGATGGCGGAGATTGGTCATTTGAATTTTATATGGAACAAAAACATATAGGTTTTGCAACTGGAAATCATCAAATACCTAAATTAGGTAAATAAATATAAAGAGAGAATTAAATGCCACTTCCAAGAAATAATTTATACCCAGATTTTAATATTTCACGTCTAAGTCATATAGAACTTGGTGTTAAAGATCTAGAAGCAAGCTTTGCTTTTTATGTCGAAACTCTTGGACTGCAGGTTACTGAAAAAGAGAGTGATTATATCTATCTGAGGGGTATGGAAGAAAGAGGTCATCATAGTGTAATATTAAAGAAATCTGAAGAGCCTACTTGCAACGTTTTAGGGTATAAAGTTTTTGATGAAGAGCAATTATACAAAGCTGAGAATTATTTTAATTCTAAAAATATAAAAACAAAATGGATTGAAAGGCCTTTTCAAGGCAAAACATTATTAACTCATGATATCCACGGAATACCAATAGAATTTTATTATCAGATGGATAGACTCCCGACAATTCACCAAAAGTACAAGCTTTATACGGGTGTTAAACCTTTGAGAATAGATCATTTTAATGTTTTTTCAATTAATGTTGATGAGAGTGTGAAATTTTATTCTGATTTAGGTTTTAGAGTAACTGAGTATACTGAGGATGAAAAATCAAAAAAACTTTGGGCTGCCTGGATGCATAGAAAGGGAACAGTTCATGATATTGCATTCACAAATGGAGTTGGTCCAAGGCTACATCATGTAGCATTTTGGGTTCCAACACCTATGAATATAATTGACTTGCTTGATGTAATGTCAACAACAGGATATATAGAAAATATTGAAAGAGGACCGGGAAGGCATGGAATTTCTAATGCATTCTTTTTGTATATAAGGGATCCTGATGGTCACCGAACAGAAATTTATTGTTCAGATTATCAGACAGTAGACACTGACCATGAGCCTATAAAATGGGATTTGAAAGATCCGCAAAGACAAACGCTATGGGGTGCTCCAGCTCCAAAATCATGGTTTGAAGAGGGAAGCCACTTCGATAAAACAGAACCAAAAGAGCCTGCTCTTAAAGCACAGCCTATAGTGGCACCGTAATTTAGAGGGGAATATGTTAAATAAATTTGTATCAATCAAAGTTGAAGATCAAAATATTTTTGGTATTGAAACTGATAAGGGAGTAATTGATTTAACCAACAAAAATTCTGAGTTGAAGTCTTTATTCGACGTTGTTAAAAACAATGGGTTTGATAAACTAATATCTTCAATTGACGATAGTGAAACAATTATAGCTAAGGGATCTTATGAATATAGTATACCAATTTCAAATCCTGAAAAAATTATTTGTGTTGGTATAAATTATCCAGATAGAAATGAGGAGTATAAAGATGGTCAAAATACCCCTCAAAATATGTCACTATTTGTTAGGTTTCCAAGATCTTTTGTTGGACATGGTTGCCCTATCATCAGACCCAAGGTATCTAAACAACTTGATTATGAAGGTGAGGTTGCAATTGTCGTTAGCAAGGAGGGTAGGCATATACCAGAAGATGATGCTTATAAATATATCTCTGCTATAACAATTTGTAATGAGGGAACAATTAGAGATTGGGTAAGACATGCTAAATTTAATGTCACCCAGGGTAAAAATTTTGAAAAATCTGGCTCTATTGGTCCATTTCTAATTCCGTTTAAAAATAAAAAACAACTTGAAGATATTGAAATTGAAACAAGAGTTAATGATGAGGTTCGACAAAATGATCGTACTAGTAGGATGCTATTTAATATTCCAAAGCAAATTAACTATATATCAACTTTCACTACTTTAATGCCTGGAGATATTATAATTACAGGTACTCCAACAGGTGCGGGAGCAAGGTTTGACCCACCAAAGTTTTTGAAGCCTGGAGATAGAATAGAAGTTTCTGTTGAAGGAATTGGTACTTTAATTAACACAGTGGAAGACGAGTAATGCCTCTTACAGAAAACCAGATAGAGGTAGCCGCAGAGAGTTTATTTCAAGCTGAAATATCAAGAAAGAGGATAGGTCTTTTATCTGTTCAATTTCCAGAAATTGATATGGAGGATGCTTATAAAATACAAGCAGCTTTAGTTAAGAAAAAAATTAACTCGGGATTGAAATTAGAAGGCTGGAAAATTGGTCTTACCTCAAAGGCAATGCAAGATGCGCTTAAAATTGATATACCAGATAGCGGAATATTATTTGATAATATGTTTTTTGAAAGTGGAGACGAAATTCCTACTGAAAGGTTTATACAAACAAGAATTGAAGCTGAGATTGCATTTTGCATGAAGGGGCCATTGGCAGGAGAAGTTTCGCGTGAGGAAGTTTTGCAGGCAACTGATTATGTATTTCCATCTTTAGAAATTTTAGATACTCGTATTTTTAGGAAGGATGAAAATACAGGCAAAATGAGAACAGTTTTTGACACTATTTCTGATAATGCTGCAAATGCAGGTGTAATTTCTGGAGTCCAAAAAAATGATCCACAAAAATTTGATCTTCGACGTGTTGGTTCTATAGTTATGCGGAATAATGAAGTTGAAGAGACTGGTCTTGGCGCAGGTGTTTTAAATGATCCTATTACAGGCATTATTTGGCTAGTGAAAAGATTATCTGAATATAATCAGAAAATCAGTCCAGGAGAAATAATCCTCTCAGGCTCTTTTATAAGGCCAATAGAGGCTAGAAAAGGTGATGAATTTTACGCAGATTTTGGAGATTTTGGTTTTGTTGAATGCAAGTTTAACTAATTTAAACTGATTAATGATTAATTCACTTTCTTTAAGATCAAATTATAAAACACTTAAAAAATTCACATATTTAAATCAGGCGTCATTAGGTTTAGTCTCAGAAAAAACAGCAACATCTATGATTGAATTTCTAAATGAAATTGCAAAACATGGAAATGCTCATATGTCAGATCAAGACGAGGTTAATTTTTTTCAAACTTTAAGAAATACATGTTGTAGGTTATTTAATTGTAACTCTAGAAATCTAGCAATTCTGTCTAGTGCTAGTGAATTACTTAACCAATTACCTTATTTATTAGATTTGAAAAAAGGCTCTAAGGTTGTTTTAGTGAAAAGCGACTTTCCTGCTTTATTTAGACCATGGCAAGCCTTCTCCGAAAAAAATAAATTAAAAACGCATTTCGTTGATGAGAATTTAAATGTTGATTTGACTTCTTCAATTATTGAAATAATAGATAACGAAACAGTTGCTGTAGTAGTGAGCTATATTCAGTATGCAACTGGAAGTAGAATTGATTTACAACGTTTACAAAAAATAACAAAAAAACTTAATATACCTTTTGTTATCGATATTACTCAAGCTGCAGGAGCAATTCCATTAGATATTAGTAAGATAGAATGTGATGCAATGGTTTGCAGTGGGTATAAATGGCTTGGTGGTCATGGGGGTGTAGCTATAGCATATCTTTCTGATAACTTAATAAATAAAACTCCATTAATGCCTGGATGGATGGGTGCAAAAAACCCTTTTAATATCAATAATGATAAATTAGATCTCGCATTTGGTGCAAAAAGATATACTCAGTCAACAATGTCTTATATTTCCCTTAAAAGTCTAAATGTTTCAATTAAAGAGATATTAAATCTTGGAATTCAGAATATTGCTTCTCATTCAGAAAATTTAAAAAAATATCTACTTTCTTCATTAAATAAAGACAAGTTCAAAACTCTTAATGGAAATGAGAAACTTTTGTCTTCACATATAATTTCTATTTCTAATAATGAAATAGATTCAACAAAAATAACAAAAATTCTCTTTGATAATGGGATTATATGTAGCTTAAGAAATGGATTTATAAGAATATCACTTGCTCATTATAATGATCAAACAGACATAGACAAATTGTTGTCTGTTTTAAATAAATTGTGAAATATTAATCCTTTTAGGAAACCTCAATATTGAGTTGTTCTATCTCTCTAAAGCGTATCCTATTAGCTATCTTGGGTTTAGCTTGTAAATTAAAATCTTTGAATGAACGTACTAATTTTAAGAATGCTACTCTGCCTTCAATTCTTGCTAATGTATTACCAGCACAAATATGAATTCCCAAACCAAAAGATAAGTGTTTATTAGGTTTTCTTGAAACTATAAATTTGTCTGGATTATTAAATTGTTTTGGATCTCTGTTTGCAGCAGCAATTATCATATGAACTGACGTTCCTTTAGGGATTTTCTTATTCTCCAAGATTGTATCTTTTTTATTTCTTCTATTATTCACTTGTATAGGTGGGTGGTAGCGAAGAATTTCCTCAATGGCAGAACTGATTAATGTCTCATCATTTCTTAATAAATCTAATTGATCTTTATTATTAATAAACTCACACATACCATGTGAAAGCATATTTGTTGAAGTTTCATGGCCTGCGTTAAGCATGAAAATACATTGATGTAAAAGCTCAACTTCAGATAATTCAATTCCTGATGATTGAGCGTCTATTAAGGTTGAAATAATCTCACCATCACGACTGAGATGAGGATTTTTTTTCCTTAAATTCACTTGATCTTTTAAATAGTTTTTGAAATTTAAAACAGCTGAGCAACCACTCTTAAATTGTTCTTCCGATAGAGTTGGTTCTAGAGCCCCTAATATTAGTCTTGCCCAATCTCGGATAAGTTTTCTATCTTCTTTTGGAACACCTAAAATATCACATACAACATCGACGGGTAATCTGAATGAAAAATCTCTAACAAACTCTATGTCCTTTTTCTCTTTCATTTCGTCGATATAGCTTTGCACTAGTTGTTCAACATTGTTCTCAATATGTGCTAAGGCCCTGGGAGTAAAAGCGTGTTGAAAAATTTTTCGAATTCTAGTGTGATCTGGTTGATCAGTAAATACTACACTAGTTGTATGGTGTTCATATAAAAGCGAATTACCAAATTTAGGCTTAAACTCTTCCTTTTTATCTGAGCTCCATAATTGGTGGTTCTTGTAGATATCAACTAATGTTTCATAAGATGTTACTATAAAGGAACCATCTGAATTCTCATGGATAGGATTATTTTCTCTTAACTGTGAATAATATAAATAGGCTTTTTCAACCAAATCTTCAGGTGGGTTGTATAAATCAAATTTATTAATATCCATACTATTAATTTTTATTATCTGTTTTTAAGAAGTAAATAACTAATTCATAATTAATTCTAATTTAGAAGATTATAATTTTAGTTTCTTTTGAAAATATATCTTTAATCTATTTAACTATTTGTTACTGTAAAGCATGGAATTTAATCAAGATATTAAGTTACTCATTGATGGAAAATGGATACAATCTTCAGAGAGAGATACATTGCCTTTAATTAATCCAGCAACAGAAGAAATTTTATCAAATGTACCAATTGCAAATGATAAAGATTTGGATAATTCACTAATATCTTCACATAAAGCTTTTAAAATATGGAGTAAATTTCCACCACTTAAAAGACAATCGATCATGCTTAAAGCTGTAGAGATAATTAAAGCCAGACAAGAGGAAATTGCGAAAACTCTTACTATGGAAATGGGGAAAACTCTTAGAGAGTCAAGACAAGAAATCAATCAGGTTATTGAAACTACAATCTGGTGTGCTGAAGAGGGTAAAAGAACTTATGGTAGAATTATACCTTCAAGAGATAGTCAAGCAAGGCAAATGGTTTTTAAAGAGCCAATAGGTCCAGTTGTTGCATTTGTTGCTTGGAACTTTCCAGGTGGAAATTTTATAAGAAAGGTTGCATCTGCTTTAGCTGCAGGTTGCACAATAATCATAAAACCAAGTGAAGAAACCCCAGCTACTGCAGTTGCTCTTGGCGAATGTTTTATGGAAGCTGGTTTGCCATTTGGTGTTTTAAATATTGTCTTTGGAATACCAGACAAAATTTCACGCTATTTGCTTGCATCACCAATTCCAAAAGCCGTCACCTTTACAGGCTCAGTTGAAGTTGGAAAGCATCTTCAATCGTTATCTTCGAACACTTTAAAAAAATGCACCCTAGAATTGGGAGGTCATGCACCAGTAATTATTTGTGATGATGTGGATGTTGATAAAGTTCTTGCAAAAATTGCTCCATGGAAGTTTAGAAATTCTGGCCAAGTTTGCATTTCTCCTTCAAGATTTTTTGTTCAAGATGAAATATACAAAAAATTTGTAGATGGTTTTGTAAATATTTCGAGACAAATAAAACTGGGTAATGGGTTAGAAGATAGTACTGATATGGGTCCTTTGATATTTGAGAAACAATTAAGAAAAATGGAAATTTTTGTTGAAGATGCAAAATCAAAGGGATCAAGTATTAATTTAGGTGGAAAAAAAATTGGTAATAAAGGTTATTTTTATGAACCTACCGTTTTAACTAATTTATCCTCCAAATCTAGAGTGTTAAATGAAGAACCTTTTGGACCTTTAGTTCCAATATTGCCATTTAAAGATATTGAGGAGGCCACTGAAAAATCAAATTCATTGTCTGTTGGTTTGGCATCATATGTTTTCACTGAGAACCAAAAAAACGCACATTTTTTAGGTAGTAATCTTAATGTAGGAATTGTATGCGTGAATCATACTATAGTCTCAGTTCCAGAAGCACCTTTTGGTGGTGTAGATGAGTCTGGATATGGAAAAGAAAATGGTATAGAAGGATTAGAATCATTTTTGAAAACGAAATATATTTCTGAAATACCTTCTATTTAGCTAAATAGCTTAAAAACTCGGGTCTGAATTTTTCTTTCAATTCATCATTTGTGTTATTTTTAATTAAACCTTTTTGATAACCCAAATCAGAGTTAAAAATCCTATTACGGTTTAGTATATTTTGTGGGTCAAACCTTCCTTTTAAATCCTTCATTAGCTTAATTTCTTGTTTTGATCGACTTAAATGTAAATAAGCTTTTTTTTCTAAACCTATTCCATGCTCTGCAGAAATTGACCCATTATACTCACCTACAATTTTATAGAAGATTTTTTTGATTTTTTCTTTTAGTTCATGACATACTACTACGGCGTGTAAATTATTATCACCTAGATGCCCAAAAAATAAAATATCTTTTACTTCTTTAAATGCAAGGATCTCTTTTTCTAATTGAGCAACAAATTTTTGAATCAAATTTAAATTAACAGATATGTCAAAGTTCATTCGTAGCGGTATTGTTTTAAATGCCGTTGATGTATTATTTCTTACATTCCATAAATTTTTTATATCTTTTTGTGATGAAGAGATAATGGCATCCTTAATAATTTTTTTAGAAAGAAATTTACTTAACATTTCAGAAAACCATTTATCATCAATTGCAGGCTTATTTCCTAAAGTTTCAATAAGAACATAGTAATTGTATTTTGTTGGAAGTGGGGCCTTGATACTAGTTGAACTTATTATAAATTCGTACGTTGATTTCCATAAAACTTCAAAAGCTGATAAGTCACTACCTAACTCTTTTTTGCAACTAATTAGTAAATTGAGAAGTTCATCTAAACTATCTACACCACAAAAAGCAACATTTTGGGTCCTTGGTTCATGATAGAATTTCAGAGTTGCTTTTGTAATCACTCCAAGAGTTCCCTCTGAGCCAATAAAAATTTGTTTGAGATCATAGCCTGAATTATCTTTAACTAAATTATTTAAATTGCTTATTAAAGTTCCATCTGCCAACACAACTTCAATCCCTAAAGTAAGGTCTCTCATCATGCCATATTTAATTACCCTCGTTCCTCCAGCATTCGTTGCTAAATTGCCACCTAAAAAACAACTACCTTTAGAACCTAAATCAAGAGGAAAGAAAAAGCCTTTCTCTTCAAGAAACTTTTGAAACTTTTCAAGAGTTACGCCGGTTTCTACAGTTGCACTTTGTGATACTCTATCAAAATTTGAAATCGAGTTCATCCTCTCCAGAGATAAAATGACTTCATTGTGAAAAGGAACAGATCCTTGAACTAATCCTGTCATTCCTCCTTGTACCGAGACTGGCCAACAGAAGTCATTACATATTTGCATAATTTTTATAACTTCCTGAGTTGATTTGGGGAGAAGTATGATTGATGGTTTCCCATTTTTGAAATTAGTAATATCATGGACATATTTAGCATTTTTAATGTTTGGAGTTTTCCATCCTTTTGATCCAACTATAGGTATCAATTTTTCAAGAATCAGTTCCATTTTTTTACCATTAGATACTTCTTTTATGTCTAAGAAAATCCCAAGCTAATAAAAATGAACCCAAGATAAGACAAATAATCTGAATTCTAACATCCATAAATAAAATTCCAAATCCAACAGACAAACGAAGAATTACTTCAATCCAAGATAGTTTTGTGAAATCAAATTTGGCAAGTGCACTATTTATAAACCAGATTGAAATTAATAGACGTGGGACAATTGAAATAAACTCCAACCAAGAAAAATTCTCAATAATGAGAAGACATGGGTAATATGCAAAAGCAAATGGAATTATAAATTTTGCAATTCCAAGTCTAAATGCCATTAAAGAAGTAATTATAGGATTTGATCCAGCAATTGGTGCAGCTGCATAAGCGGCTAGCGCTACAGGAGGAGTCAAACTAGATGCAACACCATAGTAAAAAACAAATAGATGTGCAATTAGTACGGAAACACCTAGATTTTGAAGTGCTGGTCCCATAACAACAATTATTATTAGATAAGCTGGCAGAGTAGGCATTCCCATGCCTAAAACAAGCGCTCCAATCATAGCCAAGGTAAGAGAAAGAAATAAACTGTCTCCTCTTAATTCATTCATAAAAGATGCTAATTTTATTCCTATTCCTGTTGAGTCTATAGCTCCAACTAACATTGAAATTACAACTATAGCTATTAAAAGTTTTGCACCTTGCGTACCCCCTTTAATAACAGAGTTTAATAGTTTAACAGGGTTTTTTCTAATTTCAGGATTTATAAAACTCAAAACAAGTATTGAAATTACAGCATAAAATCCTGCTCTTGATGTAGAAGAACCAAACAAAAGAGAAAAAATTACTAAAAAAATTGGAACAACAAATAAAATTGAATTAATCCAATCTCTGACAGTTATTCTACTATCAATGTCTAATTCTTTAATTTCTATGTTTTGTTTTCGCGCTTCCATTGTAACGCTTGAAAACAGGCTAAAATAATATAAAAGTGCAGGGATTAGTGCTGCGAGAGCAATTGATAAATAATTTATTCCAGTTAAATCAGCCATTACTAAAGCTGCAGCTCCCATAATTGGAGGCATTATCTGTCCTCCCGAGGAAGCAGTTGCTTCAATCCCACCAGCAAAAGTTGAGGTAAACCCTCGTTTCTTGATCATTGGAATTGTGAAAGTACCTGTTCCTACAATATTCGCAACTACACTTCCAGACATTGTTCCAAACATTGAACTTGCTAAAATTGCAGCCTGAGCAGGGCCACCTCTAGTCCTTCTTGTCAAAATAAATGCAAATTTCAAGAGAGTATGGCCAGCACCCGTACCTTCTAAAAGAACACCAAAAAGAATAAAAATAAATACAGTGTTTACTGCAATATTAGTGATAGTGCCGAATACACCTTTATTCATATTATACCAAAGGTTCTCACCTATTAATCTTTCATTGAAGCCACTATGCTGTAAAAAACTAGGAAAATGAGAACCAAAGTATAAATATATTACTGCAAAAACACCGACAAAGAATAGAGCATACCCCCACGAGCGTCGGCAAACCTCAATAAAAATTCCTAAACCAACTATTGAATATAGACCATCGAAATAAGTAACGTCGTATAATTCATTTTCTAAAATATATTGGACATCATAAAACTTCAGAACTGTGAGTATACCAAAAACTATAATTAAAAAATCGAGTGTGATTCTAGATATCAAGAATTTGATACTATTTTCAATTTTTCTATAAGGTAACAAAACAATTGTAATAAGAGCTAAAGCACAACATAAAGCTCTGTGAAATTTTGGATCAATTAAAGCAAAACCAGATGCATAAATTGCAATAATTGATAAGGCTAAAGCAGCTGATATACTTATAAAAGAAAAAGATTGTATTATTAATTTTTTCATAAAAATATTTCCTCAGGCTCTAGGCCTGAGGAAATCATTATTTTTTAATCTGTTGGAATAATATTCTGTGGAACATTAAATCCTTGTTCTTTGTAATATCGATAAGCACCTTTGTGTAAAGGTAGGTTTACTGATGTGAAGGCAGTTTCTTTAGTAACCTCTTTAAGAAAAACAGCAGTCTTATGGATATCATCTAGGTTTTCCCAAAAAGCTTTTGTCACATTATAAACAACGTCTTCATCTACCATGCTTGTAGTGCCTATAAATTGGTTAAAGCCAAGGGCCCTTATAGTTCCTTTTGTCAATTGTCCTTTATAAACGCTGCCATCAAAAGTGGTAATTCCTCTACCAGGAGATGAGCTTTGCTTTTTTAGTGCAGGTGCATCTAAAGCACTTTCAGGAATTGATAAAAGTCTAAAATTTGAATTTAGACCAAATTGTTGAACTAAAGCACATCCAACATCACATGGTCTTACCATTACATCAACTTTATTATCTCTAAAAGCATTTAGACCTTCACCCCAAGGAAGTATCACACCCTCGTAATCTTTATCGTGATCAAATCCTGTTACCCCTTTCATGATACCTTTTGAACCAACACTTGCAGCACCTGAAGGAGGTCCAAGAAAAACTTTCTTTCCTTTAATGTCTTTCCAATCAACAATGCCTGAGTTTTCTTTTGTCAATACATGAAAGACACCTGCTTTAAATCCTAAAATAGATCTTAAGTTTTCAGCATAATTTGGTGCCTCCTCAATCTTTGAATACATAGCTTTTTTGTTTTTCATCAAAACATAAAGGTTTGGAACACCAGAATAGAAAGAGATATCCCCTTTACCAGCAGATAACATTGATTTTGTTAATGTCTTTCCTGCGTTTACTTCGATATCAACACCAGCTTTTGAGGCTTGTGCAGCAAATGCAATAAAAATTGTTCCTGGAGGCCCACCTGCTACAGCTGTTTCTCCTTTGTAGCTCTGACCAGATGCACTAAAATTTAGTCCAGTTATCAAAATCAAAGTTAACAATATTTTAATTAATTTCATAAACTTTCCTCCTTCTTTGTTTCAAAAATCCTGAATTAATCTTTTCATCGCGTCAAGGACTTAAGTAATATATTTTTATGAATTCTAATATGGTATATATCAAATATAACGAAACCAAAATCTAGAGTGACTTAATTGAAAGAAATATCTGGCGGAGCTTTAATTACAAAAATATTAATCCAAAATGGAATAAATAAAGCCTTTTGTGTTCCTGGCGAAAGCTACCTTGGTGTTTTAGAGGCTATCAGAGAAAGCAAAAACAAATTTGATTTAGTTGTTTGTCGTCATGAGGGTGGTGCTGCTTACATGGCTGAAGCATATGGTAGACTTACTCAAAAGCCTGGCATTTGTTTTGTAACAAGAGGGCCTGGAGCATGTAACGCTAGTATAGGAGTTCATACTGCTCACCAAGAAGGAACTCCTCTAATATTATTTGTTGGTCAAGTTCCAGTGAAGTCTCTTAAGAAAAATGCTTTTCAATCCATAGATACAGAAAAGTTTTTCAATTCAATGGCAAAGTATACTGAAACTATAAAAAATCCTAAAAACATTCGAAAAATTTTAGAAAAAGCAATTTATATCAGCACTTATGGAAAGCCAGGACCAGTCGTTTTAGGAATTCCAGAGGATATACAATTTGCAATGGTGAGTGATAAAATAAGTGAAGTGTTAGAAAACAAAACTCACAAGATAAAATCAAAAACATTCCGTGCGTATATTAAAGAATTAAATCATTCAAAAAGGCCAATAATTGTATTGAGTGGAAGCAAATGGAAAAAGGAAACTAAAAAGAAATTAGAAACTTTTGCTAAAAATAATGACATTCCGTTTGCTGTAACATTCAGAAAAAATAATCTTTTTGATAATCAAAATAAGAAATTTGTAGGCTCTCTTGGGGTAGGTCCAGATACAAATTTAGTTTCATTCATAAATAAGTCAGATCATATTTTATTAATCGGTGGGGGATTAGGTGAAATAGAAACAAATAAATTTTCAAGATTAGTAAAGTCAAAAAAAGATCAAAAAATTTTTCACGTAACAGATAATAAATCCCTTATTAATAAAAGTTCTTATGACTTACTTGTTTCAGATACAAACTATTTTTGTGAATTATTATGCGAAACAAAATTTTCAAAAAATGCCTTGTGGGCATCTAATTCTAAATCCTTAAGAAATAGCTATGAAAATTATATAAAGCCAAAAAGTTTCAAAAATAAAATTAATCCTGGTCTAGCTGTAAAGGACATTTCAGACAACACCAGTGCAAATACAATTATAACTGCAGGTGCTGGTAATTATACTCATTTTATTTTAAGGCACCACAAATTTAGGGAATTAAATACTTTATTAGCGCCGATTAATGCGCCAATGGGGTACTCAGTACCAGCATCTATTACAGCAGCTTTACTTAATAAAAATAAAGAGATCATTTGTTATGCAGGCGATGGTTGTTTCATGATGAATTTTCAGGAAATGGTTATTGCATTTAAAAGAAATCTAAAAATTACATTTATAATTTTTAATAATGGTATTTTTGGTTCTATAAGAATGCATCAGGAATTCAAATATCCTGGTAAAACAATTGCTACGTCTCTCAACAATCCAGAATTTGTTTCACTTTCAAAGTCCTTTGGGATTAGAGCAATTAACATCAAAGATCCTCAGCATTTATTTAAAAATTATACCAAACTTAGAAATAATTTTGATGGTCCAATACTTTTGAATATGAATACTGACCCAGAAATTATTAACCCTCAAAAGACTATTGATGAATTAACTAACTAATTAATTTTTATTAAGCCCTCATCAAGCCATTCATCAAAAATTTGAAGTGCTAAACTTGTAAATTCTGGCTCATTTATGTTCTGTTTTATTTCGTAATATTTAACAGGTTCTTTTAAAATATTTTTCATCTCTTCATGAAAAGTATTTATTGCATTCTGATCAAAAGCCCATTCACCCTCTCTGTCCCAGTCATCAAAACCGCCATGTGTCATAATAAATGCAGTAGGGCCCTTAGACTTCATTAATTTTTCACCTATTATTGAAGCTGCTTTTTTTCTTTCAGAGGCATTCAATGCAGCGCATGTTATCAAACGATTGTGGGGTCTAAACTCTCTTCCCTCAAAGCCTTTTGGGGGTTGTGACCATGTTTTCGCGTCTACAACTGTTAACCCACCAGGAGCTACAATTTGAGGAATTTTAAATTTTCCTGCTACTTCAAGTCGATCTTTACCCGCATTTACTTCAGATCCAAAATAATAATTACTTATTTCTACAAGAGAAAAATCCATTACAGCTACAATTCTTCCCAGCTTTATAAGGGACTCCATTGCAGATCCACCCATTCCAGTTGTGTGAAAAACAGCTCCTTCGAACCCTCTTTTTTCAAGTTCAGGCAATAGTGTAATTATATATTTCAAAGCTGATGTTCCAAGTGAGGTAATAGCTACAATAGGCTTAGGTTCAGGCATTTCATGCTTGGCTAATGTAGCCCCCACAACAGCCCCACATGCCTGGCTCAGTGAAGATTTGCATATAGTATTTAATCCATACAAACCACCTGCCCATAAAACTGTAATTATGTCAGATGGTAATCTTTGAGGTTCTATCAAGGGCGAACCTGCAACTGTTGATAGTAAACATTTTGGAAAACCAAGAGGAAGCTCGGAAAATACATCTAAAGCTAAATCAGTTCCCATTGTACCTCCTAATGCTATTGCACCATCTATTTTTTTTTCTTTACATAATTTTAAAGTAAGAGATTTTGCTCCTTTTGCAGATGCTATCATTGCATCGTTTTCATTGCCTAAACCAATAATTTCTTTATTTGTCATATTCGCATGTTCAGCTACGTCATGCTTTGAATAATCAACTTTAATTGGGGGGTCTCCGAGGACACTTACATCCATGAGGACAGGATTACACTCAAGATTTTTAATACATTCTCGCATAAATTCTATTTCATCTGATTTTGTGTCTACAGTCCCGATTATAAGTATATTTTTCATGAGACTTTCCCCCTAATTAGTGATTAATAAAATTAAATTAGAACAATTTATATTGCCAATCAAATAAACTCTATTTATGAATTTTAACAAAATATGAGAATTATCTTAATTTTGATTTTCGAAAGTAAATAATATTAGAACTAAAATTTTAAATGACAAATTTGTTGGTTTTACTTGTGCAACTACAGTTCTATTTATTTGGTCAAGTTGGATAGTAGCTAGCAGGTATGGCGTTCTTACAAATTTATCAATACTAGACATGATTGCAATCAGATTTGGTGTTTCAGGTTTAATTGTTATACCATTTATTTTTTACTATAAACCATGGAAAACACTTACTGTATTAAGGGCAATTGTTTATAGCGTATTACTAGGACCAATTTATATGCTATTTGTTTTCAGTGGTTTTATATATGCTCCAGCTGCACATAGTGCAGTTTTCTTTAATGGATTTCTGCCATTTTTAACACTATTAATTTCTTTGATTTGGCTTAAAGAAAAAATATCTAAATTACAGGCTTTATCAGTTATTTTAATTTTACTAGGAGCATTTTTAATTCTCACTGATGGAGCAAAGCTTAATATAGAATTAAGCTGGCTTGGAGACTTATTTTTCCTAATTGCTGGATGTTTGTTTGCAATTTATCTTGTTGTAAGTCGAGCATGGAATATAACAATACCAGAATTAATTTTTTGTACTGCATTTTTAAATTTCTTAATCTATATCCCTTTTTGGTTATTATTTTTGCCTAAAGATTTTTCTGAGATCTCAGATTTTGATCTAGTATTACAGTTAGTTTTTCAAGGAGTAGTTCCAAACCTAATAGGCCTATTACTAGTTACAACAGCTGTAAAAACAATAGGTTCTGCTTCAACATCTGCATTCCTCGCTGGTGTCCCAGCAACAGCTTCTATACTTAGTTTATTTATATTAGGTGAGTATCTAGGTATGTTTGGTTGGTTTGGAATTATATTTATAACTCCAGGAATACTGTTATTAGCTCTAATGGAGAACAGAAAGAAAACTAGCTAAATAATTCCTTAGCAAAACTTATTAGAGTTTCTGTAGCGCTATCATTATTTAAACGAAAATCTTGAACTTCTTTTTCAAAATCTTTATCTGAGAATAGTTTTTTACCTTCTTGAAACCAGTCAAGATTTGAAAATTCATGTTCTTCGTCACGGCAAATCTTTGTTGTTAAAAGCCAAGATTTAAAATCAATTTCTTCTAGATTATTAATTTGCTCCAAGCACCCCTCTTTATCTCTTGCCATGTAATACCCAAAAATAACAGCTGCATGTCTAGGATCAGCATTTGTCTTGCCTTGAGCCACGGGATCAATCTCAAGAGCAAGCTTTACGGCATCTAATCCTTCATCGACTTTGCCTGTCCTAAGGCAGACTTCACCATAAACAGATAAAACTCTAGGATCGTTAGGAACTTGTTCATAGCATATTTTAGAATGTCTCTGAGCGGCTCGGAAGTCTTTCATCGCGAGAGAAACTTCTGACATTAGGCGATGAACTTCAAAATCATTTTCATTAAGTTCACGTGCTTTCTTCAAATTATCTTCTGCTTGTTTCCAAACTGTATTAAAATCCTCTTCAAGGTATCCTCTAAATAAACCTTGGCCTAAGGCGCAAGCTTTCCAAGCATAGGCTTGGCCATTTTTTTCGTCAGCTTTAATTGCATCATCAAATGTAGTTAGTGCATTAAGTAATGCATCTTTTTGAACCTTATGGTGAAGAGCTTTACCCTTTAATAATAATTCATATGATGAGAGTGTGTCGGTTGGTTTCCTCTGTGCTCGTTCTAAGCTAGATAATTCAATTTCACCAAGTAATGTAAATGATATTTTTCTTACAATTTCATCTTGAATTTCAAAAATGTCCTCTAGTATTTTATCATATTTATTACTCCAAACAGTTTTTCCTTCTTTAATATCTGATAATTCAATTGAAATTCGGACTCTTTTACCAGATGATCTGATATTCCCGGTTACTACATAATCAACTGCAAAGTTTTCACAAAATTTATCAAGTTCTTCATCGCTATCTCTAAAATCAAAGCAGGTCTGTCTTGAGACAATCTCTAATTCTCGTATCCTTGAAAACTCGGTTATTAAATCTTCAACAATACCATCGACTAAAAAACCACTGTCTTCGTCATTGTTCATATTTGAAAATGGCATCACAGCGAGTTTGGGTTTATAGCCTTCTTTTTTTATTTTTTCTGCATATTTCTCACCATCAGTCTTTTCAATTTTGGTTCCTGTTGGAGAGATGCCAAATGTTTGAAAGTCATCAGAAATATTTTTTAGTGCTTTTGTTCCTGCATCTTCTATAACACCCTCTATTTTATTGTTTACTTGGTCTTTTACCGCTGATGAAAGTAATATTTGTTCAGGGGCACAGGCAGCCTCAAGTCTTGCTGCAATGTTAACACCGGAACCATATATATTATCCCCTTCAATAATTACATCATCCATATGGATCCCAACACGCCAAACCAATTGTGATTCTTTGTCAGTGTTTTTATTTCTTTCATTGATTGCCTTTTGGAAGTTTGTTGCCGCATTAACACATGATACAGGGCTAGGAAAATCTGCAATTACTGAATCTCCGGCTGTGTAAAATATTTTGCCGCCAAATTCTTCAATGTAGGGATCAATTATAGACCTACAAGCCTTTAAATTCTCAAGTGTTTTTTCTTCATCCTTTTCCATATGACCACTAAAACCAACACAATCAGTTGCAAGTATTGATGTTAATTTTCTATTTACAGTGCTCATAAAATTGTCCCCTAATATATAAATTATATATAATTTTTAATATTTAAATGCACAATATTAAAAATCATATCTTTAGTATTTAATATATACAATTTACTTCTAAAGGCCCTCTAAAAGCCCAACCAGTAAATTTAACTTCACTATAATTTTGGTTTAATTTTATTTTCGGAAAACATTTAAATAGAAGTGGAAGTGCTACTTCACCAATCAAGCATCTTGAAATCCATGCCCCTGCACAAAAATGAGGGCCTGCACCAAAAGCTAATGATGCACTTAATTTCCTCGTAATGTTAAATACTTCTGGATTATCAAACACATCTTCGTCCCTGTTACCTGAACCAAACATAAAGAATATTCTCTCATTTTTTGTAAACTCTATACTTTCTATAATAGCATTCTTTGCTACTCTCCTTGGAGACATTCCAATGGGCGATATCCATCGGGAGTATTCTTCAAATGCATTTAGCCAAGTGCTTTTGCCCTCTAGTATTAAATTCAATTGATTTTTGTTTTTTAATAAAGCCCAAACCGTACCTGCGATTGCATCTCTTGGTTCATTTTGGCCTCCTGAAATTGCAAGTTTAATATTGGCACGATTTTGAGTTTCTGATAACCCAGCTTCATGTTGAACCGATAATAAAGAATGATTTGGAGATTTTTTTATAATTGGTAACATTTCATCTATATGGTTATCTATTGATTGAGTACAATTATGGCAATTAGCCTCTATGAGCGGATCACCAGATATATTTGCAATACCATCTATCATTCCTTGGCTAACTCTATCCATTTCAGTAAAAGCCATATTAGATAAACCAGTAACAGTTTTGAGAGCTTCAGCTGAAACAGGTAAAGCAAAGTCTTTAATCAAATCACCTTCCTCTTTTCTTTTCATTTGATATAAAATATTTTCAGTATTTTTAATGAAATCCTTTTTCCAGATATTTTTAACTGTCTTTGGGGAAATAGATGGTAAAATAGCTTTTCTCTCTAATTGATGGCTTTCACCATCTTTTCTCATCATATTTTCACCCATGAGTGTAGTCATCAGACCTCCAGGCTGAACAGATGAAAATATGTCAATTTTTTTTTCATTTTCTGCTATTGAGTCTCTTTTTGTAAAGAGTGTCGATTTTAGTTGAGGTACATAACAAATAGGATGGTTTTCCCTCATATATTTTAGTTGTGGATATGGGTTTTCCCAAAATTTATTTATGTTTATTTCAAATATTGGTGCATTAGACATTATAAAACACTAAATAATTTTTAAATTTATTACAAATGTAGTTGCAAAAATTCTAGATTATGGCAAATAGGATGTAGTGGAATAAAGGTTTTATTTATGAAAAAAATTAGCATCTTTACAAAAGAAAATATTTTATCGTTTTTGTATATTTCTCTTCTATTGGCAATTGGTAGGTTAATACCACATCCACCAAATTTTACTCCTATTTTGGCTGCAGCTATAGTAGCTCCATACATTATGAATAATAAAATACTTGCCTTATTAGTTCCACTATCAGCAATGGTTATTGCAGATTTATTTATAGGTTTTTATTCAGGAATAATTTGGGTTTATGGATCTATTTTGTTGTGTGGCATCCTAAGTGAGAATCTAAAAAGGTTTGGAAACTATAAATTGCAATTAGGTATTATGGCCATTATGTCTCCAATTTTATTTTTTATAATTACAAATTTTTCAGTTTGGTTTTTATATGATTACTACCCTAAGACTTTTGAGGGGCTTTTACTTTGTTACACAATGGGATTACCATTTTTTAAAAATACAATGCTTAGTACCTTAATTTATACTGGGCTTTTTGTTGTTTTTATTGATTTTTTAAAAAATACACCTTTTGGCTTAAAACTTCAAAAAATTTAAGTTTAATCCTCTAAAACATAATTTACAGGCAATATAAAAGTATGAATTTTATTGTCACTTTTAAAAGGTGATGGGTTAAAACTTTGAATTCTTTTTATTGTATTAACTGTAGCTTTATCTAGAGATAAAAAACCTGAAGAATTTTCTAATTTAACGTCTAATATATTACCATTTGCCTGTAATGAGATACTTATTAATACTCTGCCTGATTGATTTCTATCTTTAGAAATTTTTGGATAAATAATAAAATCTTTAATTTTACTGTTTATTTCTTCAACCCATTTTGAAATTAAAATATTTTTAGAATAGTTTTCTGTTAAGACTTCTGAATTAGTTTGATAATTATTTATTTGAAATTCAGTACTATCTTGGGCATTTGTTTGACTTCCAGAGGATATGTTTTTTTTGTCTGAAACACTATTTTCCCCTTCCGAAACAAAATATTTAAAACCTATGGAATTCCCTTTATGGTCAAATGTCATGTACCCAAGTTCTTCTAAGTACATTTTAAAAGCACCAACACTTTTTGGATTTCCTATTCCACTAAATTGAGGATATCCGTCTGGAAATTTATTTAAAAATTGGGAATACGTTGGATGGGCAATTTCTTCGCTATATAAAAAATTTGTAAAAAAAACCTGGATAAAAAAAATATAACTTATCCAGGCTTTTTTAAATATTTTCATAATTTAGTATTAAAAATTAAATTTTTAAAATTCACCATCAATACCAATATAAAAAGATCTATCTGCTGTAGCATAATTGTTAACTAGTTGATATTGTTCATTTAATATATTATCAACTCTAAAATTAATATAGTAGTCATTATCTAGTCTATAGGTAAATTTAGTATTTATTAAATTATAGTCTGGTAACATTACTATATCTTTTAGATCTGACACATAAGTTAAGGTAGAAACATTTTTCAATTTTTCAGAAATTTTTGAATTTAAAGTATAAGTTAATTTATTTTTTGGTATTTTTCTAACGTGTTCTCCATCATCATCCGTTATATTTGAATACGAAATCTTTGAATCATATCTATCTGAAATATTGTAATCTATATCAATTTCTATGCCTTGCCTCTTTTCTTCAGTAGTAATCTGGTTATATCCACCTCCAGAAAATGCAATTCTATCTTTGATAGTATTAGTAAAAATGCTTCCTGCAATTTTCATTTTATCTTCAAGGAAACTTGTTGCAATCCCAAGGTCAATATTTTGGCTTTTTTCAGGCTTTAAATTTTCATTTCCGAAAGAATTTGCGAACAATTCATAAAGTGATGGCGCTCTATAACCAGTTCCTAATGAACCTCTATAAATTATATTATTTCTTCTTAAAGCAAAGGTGCCTCTATATACTGAAAGATCTCCAAATTTGGAATGACTATCTTGTCTAGCTCCCACAGTAACTGTTAAATTATTATTTACATCAAAAATATTTTCAATAAACAATCCTGTTAAATCTGATGACTTTTTATTACTACTAATTACAGCTTCATCTTCAGTGAAATCAATTCCGCCAACAAAATTATAATTATCCGTCAGCTTTCTTGAAGCCTTATAAATATAAGATTTTCTTTTTCCTTTAGATTTATAGTTGTCCCATGAATTTGGGCCATAATTATCTCTATCTGAATTATAATAACTATAATTAAGAGAATGATTAAAATTTGATATTAAACTTCCACCAATTTTAACACCATTCGCATTTTCTTTAAACAAATATTCTGAGCTATCAGATGGGCCAAACGCATCAAACTCACCTTTTTCAACAAGATTAAATCCACCAAAATTTATTGACAAATTTTCATCTATATATTGTGTTGTATTAAAAGTGATATTTGAGTTTTGGTATCCATCATCCTCAGAAGTTTTATCTGTTGCTGAAAAACCATCTGTTTCAAATCTTTGAATATTGAGCGACAAGTCGTTATTTTCAGTTCTTTTGTTAACTGTATAACTTAAATTACTTGTAGAATAGCTACCATATTCGGCAGAAAAATTATTCGACACTCCATCTTTTGTTGGTTTTTTTGAGGTTAGATTGATAACACCCCCAATAGCCTGACTTCCATAAAGAGAAGACTGATTTCCTTTTAAAATCTCTATTCTTTCAATATTATTCAAAAGAAATTTTGCAAGATATGGGGCTGCTTGTGGAGTTGATGTATTAGTAATATCTATTCCATCCAGCAAAACCTTCGCATATTGCGCTGAACTTCCTCTAATTTTAATGCCTGAAAGCATACCAGGAGGTCCATTTTGATCTATACTTACCCCAGATAAGGAATTAAGATAATCAATCAAAAATATTTCATCAGAGTCTTCTATATCATTTCTTGAAATGATTTCTACAGAAGATCCTGTTTTACTTATTTCCATAGGTATTTTGCTAGCTGTAACTGTAATCTCTTCTAGTATGATAGAGTTGCTTTTATCATACTCATTAACAAACTTTTGTATTTCTAATTCATTTGCAAATGCAGCTAATGAAAAGCTAATTATTAAAGGAATTGAATATTTAAGATTTTTTATTGAAGTTTTTTTCATTTTTTCCTCTCATATTTTAATATCGAGTGGAAAAATTTCCACAGCGATGTTGCTTATAAATTTTTATCACCGCTGCTTTAAATTGCCCCAATACGCCCCACGCGCACTAAGTGGGTGAAATACAGGGCAGGTCTCCTGACTTAAGGGTTAACACTTTATTTCACCTTCCCAGAATATAATTCCAGTGGCATTCGAAATAAGGCTCGCCAATTACAGTTGCGGGGGCAGTTCTGGCTTTAAAAAATATTGCACCAGATTCCCGTTTTAATTTCAGATAAATCTGAAAACCCTATAATCATATCTTTGTGTTATAGAATTACAATTGTCAAATAGAATTGTTAGGTAATTAAGCCTTTTTTACTTGCTGTTCAATTTTCCCAAAAATTGAGTTATTTTGTTTGTCTTTCATCTCAATTCTTGTAGTGTCCCCAAACTTCATAAATGGAGTTTTAGGTTTTCCCTCCAAGATTGTTTCAACCATTCTAATTTCGGCAATACATGAATAACCAAGACCTCCGTCTTTAATTGATTTTCCTGGTCCACCATTTTTATCTCTATTTGAAACAGTTCCTGATCCTATAATTGTTCCAGCACCGAGATTACGACTTTTACAAGCATGAGATATTAACTCACCAAAATTAAATGTCATATCTATTCCAGCATTAACGCGTCCAAGTGGTTCACCATTTAAGTCAACTTCTAAAACTTGGTTAACTTTCCCACCTTGCCATATTGGACCTAATTCATCGGGTGTAACTGCAACTGGTGAAAATGCTGTAGATGGTTTTGACTGAAAAAACCCAAATCCTTTTGCTAACTCATTTGGTATAAGGTTTCTTAGTGAAACATCATTGACTAACATTATCAGTCGAATTTTAGACAATGCATCTTCAGAAGAGGTTCCCATTTTAACTTCACCTGTTACAATAGCTATTTCACCTTCCATATCAATTCCCCAACTTTCGTTAGGTAGTAATATTGGAGACATAGGTGGATAGAAATCATCTGATCCTCCTTGATACATTAAAGGATCAGTCCAAAAACTTTCTGGCATTTCAGCGCCTCTAGCCTTCCTTACAAGATGAACGTGATTGACATATGCTGACCCATCTGCCCACTGAAAAGAACGTGGAAATGGTGAGTGAACAAGAGTGGCATCAAAAGTATTAGATTTTAACTTCCCTGCATTTAGCTCGATTGAAATATCTTCAAGTAAAGTTTTCACACTGTCCCAATTATCCATAGCATTTTGCATAGTTGTTACTACATCTTGGGCTTTTACAAATGTCTTAAGATCCTTTGATACGATTATAAGTTGACCGTCCTTAGTTCCATCATTAAGGGTTGCTAATTTCATTTTTTATTATTTATATTTTTCCTGTAAAATTTTTCTTTATATCACTCCAGCACTCAATATAATCATCTTGAAGCTCTTTTGCTTCTGATGCAAATTTAGTCAAGTGTTGCGGATATTTCGTTTCAAACATAAAAGCAAGTGTATTAGTAATTTTTACAGGCTCTAGTTCAGCATTACTTGCTTTTTCAAATGCTTCTGCATCTGGGCCATGAGGGAGCATCATATTATGTAAACTAATTCCTCCAGGGACAAACCCTTCAGGTTTTGCGTCATACTGTCCATATACCAAGCCCATAAATTCCGACATGATATTTCTATGATACCATGGAGGTCTAAAAGTATTCTCGGCAACTGCCCATCTTTCAGGGAAAATAACTAAATCTACATTAGCGGTACCATCAGTTTCGGTTGGTGCAGTGAGAACTGTATATATAGATGGGTCTGGATGATCAAAACTTATTGCTCCAACAGGTGAGAAATATTTAAGATTGTAACAATATGGAATGTAATTACCATGCCATGCAACAACATCAAGGGGACTGTGATCAAGTTCGGTTTTATAAAATGAACCACACCATTTAATAATTGATATATGCTTTTTATCAATGTCTTCAAAACTGGCTACAGGAGTTTTAAAGTCTCTTGGATTTGCAAGGCAATTTGCACCTATTGGCCCTCTATCTGGTAAGGTAAATTTTGCTCCATAATTTTCACAAATATAACCACGTGATGGTTTTTCACAGGAGACTTTAACCATCATTCCTCTTGGCAAGACTGCAATTTCACCAGGGCTAACAAACATTTTGCCCATCTCAGTAAAAAGTAATATGCTTTCTTTTTCAGGTACAAAAAGCATTTCTGCGTCAGCATTTGTAAAAATAATGTTATCAATAGACTTATTAAAGGCATAAATAGATGCAGCCATGCCTGCATGTGTGTTTACGTCACCTGATGTTGTTATAGTTCGAATGCCATCAATAAAACCAGTTTCATTCTTTGGTAATGGGAATGGATCCCATCTATATTGTCCTAAAGGAAAACTATTTACATTTATATTTGGTGCAGTTTTCCAAAATGGATATTCAGTTTTAATATACTTCCCAGTGTGTTTTACTGAGGGTCTGATACGATAAAGCCATGATCTTTCATTTATGCTTCTTGGTGCAGTAAATGGAGAACCACTTAATTGTTCTGCATACAAACCATAAGCACATTTTTGAGGAGAGTTTCTGCCCTCAGGTAAAGCATTTGGCAAAGCTTCGGTTTGAAAATCATTACCAAATCCAGTCATGTATTCAAGTTTCATATATTTAGCATTATAATTAAATTATATTGAATTATAATGAACAAAATTTGCTTTTTTATCAATAAACATTTATTTCAACTAGTATTCTGATCAAAATAATAAAGGTAATATTCAAATGTCATCATCATCAAAATATAAAATCAAAGGCGCACTAGCTGCTTCTTTAACAGCTTTTAAAAAAGATCTTAGTTTAGATATTAAACTTACTATAAAGCATGGACAAGATTTGCTTGATCAGGGTCTGGATGGTGTTGTCTTTTTTGGCACAACTGGAGAAGGAAATTCGATTAATATTCAAGAGAAAAAGCAATTTATTGACACTCTTGTAAATGAAAAATTTGAAAATGACAAAGTCATGATTGGGACGGGTTCTTGTGCACTTCCTGATGCAATAGATTTAACACGTTATAGTGTTGAAGCAGGTATTTATGACTGTTTAATTTTACCACCTTTTTACTACAAAAACCCTAAAGATGAAGGTTTGTTTGCTTACTTTTCAGAGATTATTCAAAAAGTTGCTAATGAAAAATTGAAAATTCAAATATACCATTTTCCTGCTGTCTCTCAAATTCCAATAAGTCACAAACTTATAGAAATGCTTTTAAAGGAGTATCCTGAAAATATTACAGGAATCAAAGACAGTAGTGGTGACGAAAATAATATGCTTTCTATGTGTGAAAATTTTGATGATTTTGATGTTTATGCTGGGTCAGAAACTTATTTTTTACCTGTTTTGAAGGCAGGTGGAGCTGGCACTATTACAGCTACTGCAAATATAACTGCCAAAAAATGTGTTGAAGTTTATAAAGCTTTCAATGAAAATTCTGATATTGTCGAAAAATTACAGCATGAGCTTAGTAATGAAAGAGCATTACTTCAAAAAGCATGTAGTTCTGTTGGCTTTTCAAGTGGTCTAAAAATCATAATGTCATCTCTAAAAAATGACGATCAATGGAAAATTTGTAGACCACCTTTTGCAATGGCTAATGACAGTACAGCAAAAGAAGTTGTTAGTATTTTTAATTCCTAATTAGTAAGTAAATTTTAGGAATAATCACCTATAGAATTAAATAATCTCATAATTTTTTGTGATAATTTAGGTATATATATATTTTAATATTTATTTAGAGAAAAATTTATAAAATAAAAAATGTGTAAAAAAAATTATATTAAAGATTTTTTTAATGGCCTTATAAAAATACCCGAGTTTGACCAATTAAAGGCAAGCAAAGCTAAAGAATTACAAAATGAACTCTTAAAGCCTAAAGGTAGTTTAGGTAAATTAGAAGAGTATGCGATTTGGATGGCTGGCTGGCAAAAGAAAATAAATCCCTCAATAGAAAATGCGCATTGTTTGATTTTTGCAGGCAACCATGGTGTTGCTAGAAAAGGGGTCTCAGCCTTTCCTTCTGAGGTTACTGAGCAGATGGTTGAAAACTTTAAAAAAGGTGGAGCAGCAATTAATCAGTTATGTAAATTAGCTGGTCTGAAATTAAATGTGCTCCCATTAGATTTAGATGAACCAACAAAAGATTTTTCAGAAAATTTTGCTATGGACAAAGAAGAAGTAATATCTGCAATGCAAACTGGTTTTGACTCTGTTCCATCTAATTGTGACTTATTAGTTTTGGGTGAAATGGGCATATCAAACACTACATCTGCTTCAGCTTTATCATGTGCTCTTTTTAATGAGAAAGTTGAGAACATGACTGGTACTGGAACCGGTTTAAATAATAAACAGTTAGAAAACAAAATGTCTGTTATAAAAAGTGCTCTTAAACTTCACGGTACAAAATTTACAAGCACTATAAAAATACTATCATGTTTTGGTGGTAGAGAAATTTCAGCAATTGCGGGGTCAGTAATTGCTGCAAGACTAAAGTCTATTCCTGTGCTCTTGGATGGATTTATATGCACAGCCGCGGCTTCAACTTTAACTCTTTATGATGAAAATTTTTTAGATCATTGTTTAATATCACATTTATCAAAAGAGCCTGGCCATTTAAAAATATTATCTTATTTGAAAAAAGATCCAATTTTAGATCTAAATTTAAGACTTGGGGAAGGTAGTGGTGCTGCAATAGCATCTCTTATATTAAAATCTGCAATTGTTACACATAACGGAATGTCAACATTTTCTGATGCCCTTGTAACTAATAAAAATGCTTCGTGAAAACTTTTTTCCAAAATAAGTATTTAGTAGATATTTTTGCTTCAATTATGTTCTTTACTAGGATCCCTATTAATTGGCCTTATTTTTCTGATAAAGCGCCTGATTTAACGAGGGCGGCATGGTCTTTCCCTTTGGTAGGATTTTTGGTTGGGTTTCTTTCAGGTGGTTTTGGTGAACTTTTAATCCTTATAAATGTTCCTGTATTTATATCTTGTGTTACAGCAATAACAATTAGTGTTCTTCTTACTGGGGCTTTCCATGAAGATGGGTTAGCAGATATGGCTGATGGGTTTGGAGCTGGAGGAAAGCCTGATAAAATAAATAAGATTATGCATGATAGTCGTCTTGGTACTTATGGAACATCAGCTTTAACTTTGGGGCTTTTAATTCGTTTAGGTTTGGTAATTTCTCTTGTTAATCTAGGATATTCTCTATTGATTATTCTGAGTATTGGTTTTGCTTCAGGTAAATTAGCTATTATTTTTATGAGAAATTTTAATAATAATTCTAGCTTAGCCAAAATAGGAAGTATCATAGAGATTGTTTCTCCAAAAAATATGATGTTGGCAAGTTTGCTTTGGTTTGTTCCAGCACTTCTTTATTTGCCTTTTTTTGCGCTGTTATTGGGAATTATTTTTATAATAATAGTAGTGTTCTATATAGGAAAACTGTCTAATCAAAAATTAGGTGGAATTACAGGTGATGTTTTAGGAGCTACTGCATTCATATCAGAATTAGCTTTTTTATTTGGTTTAGTAATATATTTAAGTGGTTTAATTTGATTAAAAGTACAAAATTAATATTAGTTAGACATGCGCCAGTTGAAAAAATAAAAGGCTTTATACCTCAAAATAATCCTAATGCTGTAGTTAATTTAGATCATATTAAAAAACTTTCATCTTATATTCCTAATAAAAGTTTTTGTTACACAAGCCCATTAAAAAGAACAATTCAAACTGCAAAAGCATTATCAAAATTTGTAAAATTTAAAGATATTTTAGTAGAGAAAGACTTGGTTGAGCAGAATTTTGGTGATTGGGCAGGAAAAAAAATATCTGATGTTTGGGAAGAATTAAAAAATAATAAAAGCCAACATAATTTCTCTTTTATTTGTCCAGAAATTAGTCCACCAAATGGTGATAGTTATTTAGACCAGTGCAATCGTGTTGCTAATTTTATAGATAACTTCGATTTTGATAATAAAAAGTCTGTTGTTTATATTACCCATTCAGGAACTATAAAAGCTATTTTGTCTCATATATTGAATATAGCGCCTGATAAATCAATTGGAATAGAAATATCTCATTTGAGTTTTACTTCAATTGAAGTGATTGATAATAAACAAAATAAAAACCGAGGTGGTAGATTTCGAGTTTTAAAGGTCAATCAACAATTCTAAAAACAGATCAAAATTCGTTTCCGTACAAATTTCAGTCTATGAATATGAGACACTTCTTTTATTGAGTCTCTAGGGACTAAGTTTGTTCATGCTCATATGCTTCAATTGGAGGACAACTACAAACTAAATTTCTATCACCGAATACATTATCTATTCTGCCTACTGGTGGAAAATATTTATTACTTTTTTCAGATAGATTGGCTAATGCAATTTGTCTTGAATAAGGATGTGACCAATTTTCTTGAGTTAATGTCTCAACAGTATGAGGCGCATTAATTACTGGATTGTCTTCTTTAGACCAATTCCCATTTTTTACTTCATCAATTTCCTTAGCAATTGAAATCATTGCGTCGCAAAACCTATCAACCTCTGACATTGGTTCTGACTCAGTGGGTTCAACCATCAAAGTATTAGGAACTGGCCAAGACATTGTAGGAGCATGGAAGCCGTAATCAATTAGTCTTTTTGAAATATCTTCGTTAGTTATATTTGTGTTAGAAGTGATTTCATTAATATCTAAAATACATTCATGAGCTACCATACCTTTTTCATCAGTGAAAAGAATTGGGTAATAAGGACGTAACTTATTTGCAATGTAATTAGCTGAAAGAATTGCTGTTTTTGTGGCATCTCTCAAACCTTCTTCTCCCATCATGGATATATAAGACCAAGAAATCGGTAAGATACCAGCACTTCCATAAGTTGTTGATGATATAGCGCTAGTCTCATCAAATACATTTCCAGGTAGGAATGGGATCAAATGTTTTTTAACTGCTACTGGACCTACACCTGGTCCACCACCACCGTGTGGTATACAAAATGTCTTATGAAGATTTAAATGACTAACGTCTGCACCAATCTCAGTAAGAGAGACTAGTCCTATTAACGCATTTAAATTTGCTCCATCAACGTATACTTGTCCTCCATATTTATGAATTGTTTCACAAACTTTTTTAATATCTTTTTCAAAGACACCATGTGTAGATGGATAAGTTACCATCATAGCGGCAAGATTTTCTTTATGTTCTCTGGCTTTTTCTTCTAGATCATTAACATCAATATTGCCATTTTTGTCACATGAAACAACAACAACTGTCATTCCTGCCATTACGGCAGACGCAGGATTTGTTCCATGCGCAGAGGAGGGGATTAAACAAATGTTTCGATTAATTTCCCCATTTGACTGATGGAATTTTCTAATTGCCAATAAACCAGCAAATTCACCTTGTGATCCAGCATTAGGTTGTAATGAAATACCGTCATAGCCAGTAAGTGTGCAAAGCGAAATTTCAAGTTCATCAATTAACTTTTTATAGCCAAGAGTTTGATCCTTAGGTGCAAAAGGGTGAATATTTGAAAACTCTGGCCATGTTATTGGCATCATTTCAGTTGATGCATTTAATTTCATAGTGCAAGAGCCCAAAGGTATCATTGTTCTGTCTAAAGCTAAATCTCGATCTGATAGATGTCTTATGTATCTAAGCATTTCGGTTTCAGACGATATTGATGAAAAAATAGGATGCTCTAAAAATCCTTCTTTTCTATGTAATGAGGGGTTTATATGAAAATTATTTTTTACTTTTATTTTATCATTTATTTTAAATGCAATTTTTAATTTATCAATGATTTCATCATTAGATAATTCATCAAAACTTAACGAAACTGCATTTTCAAGTTTGCGGATATTTATGTTTTCTTTTAAGGCTCTTTTTACATATTCATCGGTTTTATCTTTAGTTTCCACAACCACTGTGTCAAAAAAATTGTCATGTCTTATATTAAAACCTGCCTCTAAAGCTAAGTTAGCAAATTTTGATGCATATTGATTGACTTTCATGGCAATATTTTTAAGGCCATTTGGTCCATGCCAGACCCCATAGAATCCAGCCATTATGGCCAATAATGCTTGAGCTGTGCAAATATTAGAAGTGGCCTTTTCTCTTCTGATATGCTGTTCCCTTGTTTGAAGTGCAAGTCTGTATGCTTTGAGACCTGTTTTATCTTGAGAAACGCCTACTAATCTCCCTGGCATTTTTCTACTAAACTTTTCTTTTGTTGCAAAATATCCAGCATGAGGACCACCAAATGCCATTGGAACACCAAATCTTTGTGTAGATCCAACAGCAATATCTGCTCCCATTTCACCAGGGGATTTTATAAGTGCTAAAGATAATAAATCCGCAACAAGAATTACCATACTTCCAGCATTTTGAATTATTTTAATATCATCATCGAGGTTCTTAATTTTTCCCTCGGTATTAGGATATTGAAAGATAACACAAGAACAATTGTCGAGTTTTTCTTTTTCTGGATTTTCTGAAATTATTAAATTTATGCCAAGTGGTTCTGCCCTAGTCTTAATAACATTAATAGTTTGCGGATGAAGATATTTATCTAAAATTACAGTATTCTTGTTGTTAGAAAGTTTAAATGACATGGTCATCGCTTCGGCAGCAGCTGTCGATTCATCTAACATCGAAGCGTTTGCGATTGGTAATGAAGTAATTTCTGATATCATTGTTTGAAAATTTAATAATGCTTCCAACCTGCCTTGACTAATTTCAGGTTGATAGGGTGTGTAAGCAGTATACCAAGATGGGTTTTCTAGAATATTCCTTAAAAGTACTGAAGGTGTATGCGTACTATAAAAACCTTGCCCAATCATTGAGATCATAGTTTTGTTTAATGATGCATACTCTTTGATTTTTGAAAGAAGTTGCTTTTCTGAAAGCTCTTTTTCAATTTTCATAGGCGCACTTCTTTTTATATTTTGAGGCACAACATCATTAATGAACTTGTCCATTGTTTCATAACCAAGTTTTTTTAAAAGGTTTCTTTTATCTTCTTCGTTAAGACCAATATGTCTTTTTGAAAAATTTTCTTCCTTAAAATGACCGTATTCCATAAATCCCTCTTAGTTTTCTATTTCTTGTAAATATTGTTCTTCATCAAGAAGATCTTCTAGCTCTGTATCTTGTGCTAGTTCAATTTTAAACAGCCATGAGGTTGGCTTCTCATTAAGTTCTTCAGGAGCATTCTCTAAGTCTTCATTTTTTTCTAAAATCTTTCCTGAAACAGGACTGTAGATATCACTGGCAGCCTTAACAGATTCTACTACCGCTATTGGACTGTCTTTTGTAACTTCTTTTCCAGCCTCTGGTAGCTCTAAGAATACAATATCACCTAATTGCTCAATTGCATTTTCAGTTATACCAACTTCACCATTCTCTGTATTTATCCACTCATGTGTTTTAGCAAATTTTTTCATTTTTTATTACCTTTCTTAAAGTATCTATGTTCAACAAATGGCAACGAAGTAATTGTCATTGGAATTGAATTTTCTCCTAATTTTGCAGTAAGCTTATGATTTGGTTTATTAAACTCACTTTTAATTATTCCCATCGCAATGGGTGATTTAATTGTAGGTCCGTATCCACCACTGCTTATTTCACCAATTTTCTCATCATTATTGAATATAGGTGTTCCTTTTCTCACTGGTCTTCTGCCTTCAGGCAGTAGACCAACTCTTACAAATTGAGATCCATTTTCAATTTCGTTTAGGATTTTGTCAGCTCCTCTAAAATTACCATCCTTTATTCTTGATGGAGAGATAGCAAAAGCTAAATCAGCTTCGACAGGTGTCATTTTTTCATTGAGTTCATTGCCATATAGGGGCAAACCGGCTTCTAGTCTCAGAGTATCTCTTGCACCAAGGCCACATAGAGTTACTCTTTCATCATCAAGAAAGAATTTAGTTAATTCTAAAATTGTTTTTTTTGTTGAAGATATCTCAAACCCATCTTCTCCAGTGTAACCAATACGGGAAACTCTGACCTCATCTTCGTTTAATGTAAATTTCTTAAAACTCATAAAGAAGAAAGAATCGTCTATTTCTCTAAAAAAACTTGATACTACATCTTTCGCTTTTGGACCCTGTAAAGCAATCATTCCATTTTGCTTAAGATGTTTGATATTTATTTTTGAAAAAGATTTTGATGCATTATTTATTTCTTCTAAATCTTCATTTATTCGGCTTGCGTTAACAACAAGATAAAAACAATCACCTTCATTTGTTATCATTAAGTCATCAATAATTCCGCCTTCATTATTTAAGAGAAAGCTATATCTAACTTTACCAGTTTGAATTTTGCTAATATCTGTAGGTGTTATTTTTTCAAGTAATAATCTGCTTTCATCACCGTCTATAAGTATTTGTCCCATATGTGAAATATCAAAAAGGCCACAAGAGGATCGTGTTGAAATATGTTCATTAATTATTCCATTAGGGAATTGTATCGGCATTGACCAGCCGGCAAAATTCACAAATTTAGCATCATTTAAAGAATGAATTTCTTCTATTGGTGATGATTTTATTTCATTCTCAAGCATTTTTTATCAATCCAAAACAAAGTTTACTCAGTAATTAAATTACTGTGTGCCCCCTCTGTCTTGGTACCTGAGAGATTAATTAGATAAAATATCTAACTTTCACCTTGGGTGGGCTATTGCCACTTTCCAGAGTGTCAAATTTTAGCGGTCCGTTTGCCTGAGAGGTTCCGAGGCGGTTACTCCTTCGGCGCTAAGTAAATACTTAGACTCTCCCACTAAAATTAATAGACTATTTAACATTGCATAATTTTATACAAATGAAAAGAGAAAAAAAATTAGTCCCAGAAACGTCTCTTTTCTTCTTCAATATCTGGGTTTTTACTTTCTTTGGGATTTGCATTTAGACCATTATTAATTAGCTGCCTAATTGCGTCAGCTCTCGTAACATTCATACCCTGAAATTGTTTTTTTAGTCTATTCACATAATTATCGATTTCTAAAATGATTTCATAAGGAAGTCTAACTGCGATAGTTTCCATCACATTCTCTTTTTTGGGCCTGCCTCTTTTTCCTGTTTTGTTCATTTTCAAGGATTTTCAAAAATTAATTTAATGTAAACATTAAATAACAATAATTTTATTTAGTAAAATAAATTTTAAACTTTTCTCTGATTAATTTGTCAGTTTCACTACTAATATGAGTTGGCTTATGATTTTCCAGTATATCTTTGACTTCATCATGAGCTGAGTTGATGATTTCAGGTTTGTTATTTTCATTCCATTCTTTTGGGGTCGATCGATCAGAGATTATAGGATAAACATATTCAGATTCCATAACGGCAAGTGTTCTATCATGGCCTAAATAATGACCTGGACCATTTAAACAAACATCTTTAATAGCCTCAAAAGAGAGAGTATCATCGTTAACTTCAATTCCTCTAACACATCTTAAACATTGCCCAAGCATATCGTTATCGATAATCATACTCTCTAAACTAAAACCTAAAAGAGAAGCATGCATTCCCGCTGATTCATAAACTAAATTTAAACCTGCTAAACCTGCCATTACAGCTGTAGAACCCTTTTCATAACCAGATTGAGAGTCTGGCAATTTAGAATCGCACATTCCTGCAGCTGCACCTGAAGGCAAGTCAAAATGGCATAGCATTTGAGCGCATGCTGCAGAGAGCAAACCTTGCTCTCCTGAACCACCTGACATGGCTCCCGTTCTAAGATCTGAGACAAAAGGCCAAGTCCCAGCAATGCATGGATGACCAGGTTTAATAGAGTTAACATAAACTAATCCTGCTAAAACTTCAGCTGTAGCTTGTGCTATTGTTCCAGCTATTGATGCTGGTGCTGTTGCTCCAGCCTGGCCAGCTGACAGAAGTAAAACTGGAATTCCAGCCTTGATGCACTCTTCCATAACTAAACAACTTTCAGTTGCAAAACGCATTGGGGGTACTACAAAAGCATTTGAATTAGAAATAAATGGGCGTTCTCTCCACTTGTCTTCTCCACCAGAAATAATATGGAGCATTTCAGAAACTGGCTTTATAAATTCAGCTTCTGTAAAGCTAACCCCAATATGTTTTTGTGTGCCAGAAATACAAGCATATAAAGTATTCAAATCCATTTCTTTGGGGTCTTCGATATCTGTTGCAACCATAGGTCTTTGAAAGAAATGTATATTATCCATTTTTTCAGCTAGGCATGCTGCATTATAAATATCCTGTGCTTCAGATGGTCTGTAGTTTTTATTATGAGAGTCTACTACATTTACAGCCGCGCCAGCGGTTCCATAATGAACATGATTTTTCTTTAAATGCATATCAAATTTTTCTATCTGCCCAAAAAGCGTAATATTTTTATGAGTGTCACCAATAGCTTTTCGAACAACATTTTCTGGAAACTTGAGTCTTTGATCGTCTCCTAAAAAAGCACCATAATTTAACATTGAAGCAATGCCAGTATCAGGGGCTTGTGAGAGACCAACTTCATTAAGAAGTTGAAAGATAGTATGTTCAATTGCTGATATGTCGCTTTGAGAAAGAGGTTTATAGGTCCCACCAATCATGCCAGGACCAATTGGTTTTATGTTGTCTGGTAATGGTGCAGCTCTTTTAAGCTTTCTAGCTGATCTTCCACCAGAACGTCTATTTCTTTTCATTGGAATATCATCCATTTATAAGAACTCCTAAATCTGGATTAAATTTTGATATTAACATTCGATGGATCGTAGGCTGGTTTCAAATATGGAGTAGCAGTATATCTCTTGCCTGCAACATCAATCATATACTCACCCTTTAATTGTTCTTCTGGACTTTCGCCTTTTTTATCGCATTCAACATATCCCATTCCAACAGCTGATCCAAGATGATGCCCATAATTTCCACTGGTTAGATAACCAACAATTTTATCATTTTTTATTATAGGTTCATTATGGAAAAGAAGTGGTTCAGGGTTTTCTAAGACAAACTGTATCATTCTTTTTTGAACGCCTTCCTGTTTTTTAATTTCTACAGCATTTTTCCCAATAAAATCACCAAATTTACTTTTAGGTTTATGTGTCTTAACAGCAAAACCAAGGCCTGCTTCTATAATATTGTCTTCTGAAGAAATATCATGTCCATAATGCCTGTAAGCTTTTTCTATCCTGCAACTATCAAGACTATGGAGGCCACAAAGTTTGATTGGCATTTCGGAATTCCTTCTCATAATTTCCTCAAAGACATAAGAAGACATATCTGATGAAATATAAATTTCCCAACCGAGCTCTCCTACATAACTAATTCTGTGTGCCCTTGCTATTCCCATACCTATTTCAATTTCTTTAGCAGTTCCAAAGGGAAATTTTTCATTATCTAAAGATTCTAAAATGAGTGGTTGAAGAAATTTACGCGCATCAGGTCCCATGATTGATATGACAGCTTCTGAGCATGTTGCATCGTAAGCATGACAATGAGCATTATCTGGAATATGGCCTTTTATCCAATTAATGTCTTTCTGTATTGTTGCAGCAGGCGTTACGACTATAAATTCATCTGAAGATAAACGTGTAATTGTGATATCTGATTCTATGCCTCCATCATCATTTAAAAATTGTGTATAAACAATTTTCCCTGGAGAGACGGCTATATTATTCCCACATATTTTTTGCAGTAAGTCTTCGGCATCTCTGCCAACAATTCTAATCTTGCCAAAACTAGAAAGATCATATAAGCCAACGGATTTTCTAACTGCATTATGTTCATCAGCACTATTTTCAAACCAATTCTGCCTCTTCCATGAATATTTATATTCAGGAGTAATTTTCTGCTCTAATTGTTGTTTGTTGAGAAACCAGTTAGGTCTTTCCCAGCCAGAAGTTTCACCAAAACAAGCTCCATAATTTTTAAGATAAGAATGTATAGGACTTCTTTTAATATTTCTTCCAGTCTCAAATTGTCTATATGGAAAATGATCAGCGTACAAAAGACCAAGAGTTTCAGATACACGTTTTTTAAGATATTGTTTATTTCTCTGAAAGGGCATCATACGCCTGATATCAACTTCCCAAAGGTCAATATTTGGTCTACCATTTTTAATCCAATCAGCAAGCACCTTTCCAGCACCACCAGCAGATTGAATGCCAACAGAGTTAAACCCTGCCGCCACAAAAAAGTTTTTAATTTCAGGTGTTTCACCCAGTAGGTATCTATTGTCTACAGTAAAACTTTCTGGTCCATTAAAAAATGTTTTTATTCCAGCACTTCCAAGATGAGGAAATCTATTAATTGCTCTTTCAAGGATTGGTTCAAAATGATCAAAATCTTCAGGTAAACTATCAAATTCAAAATCTTCTGGTATGCCATCTCCACCCCATGGTTTTGAATTTGGCTCAAAAGCGCCAAGCAAGATTTTTCCTGCATCCTCTTTATAGTAAGCGCATTCATCAGGGACTCTCAGAACAGGTAATTCTTCTTTCAATCCTTCTATTGGTTCAGTGACAATATAGAAATGCTCACAAGCGTGTAGTGGAACAGATGCTCCAGCCATTTTACCTATTTCTTGCCCCCACATACCGCCAGCATTGACAACAAATTTTGACTTTATATAACCTTTTTCAGTTTTAACACCAGATATTTTATTATCTTTAGTTTCGATATCTAGAACTTTAACATCTTCTAAGATTTTAACTCCAAAATTCCTTGCTCCTTTTGCAAGTGCTTGGGTAATGTTTACTGGATCAGCTTGCCCATCTTTTGGCAGCCATAAACCACCAAGAACATCTTCGGTGTTTAAATGTGGATACCTTGATTTAATTTCTGCCTTATCAATATTTTCAATTTCAACATCATAAGCTCTTGCCATGTCAGCTTGCCTGTTGAGTTCTTCCAGTCTTTCTTCTGTAAGAGCTACTGTCATGGAACCATTTCTCTTAAAACCAGTTACAACACCCGTTTCCTTTTCTAGATCCCAATATAATTCCTGACTATATTTAGCTAATCTGGTCATGTTTTGGGTTGCTCTGAGCTGCGCTATAAGACCAGCAGCATGCCAAGTTGTTCCGCATGTAAGTTTTTTTCTTTCTAAGAGTAAAATATCTTTCCAGCCAAGTTTTCCCAAGTGATAAGCTATTGAGCATCCAATTACGCCACCACCAATTATAACAACATTAGCTTCTTCTGGAATATTCAAAATTAACTCCTTAGTTTAAGATTTTCAGGATCATACAAGGCTTCATTAACTATATATGCTTTTCTTTTTCTGCCTAGAACATCAATATACAATTGATCATTTAATCCATTAAGGTTTCTGTCATCCAGAATGGCCATAGAAATAGACTTTTTCACTCTATGACCGTAACCTGAAGAGACAATTGGCCCAAGATAATCATCTCCAGCAAAAACTGGTGACAAATATACTGGTTCTCCAAATGGTTTATTATCTTCTGGATCATCTACAACAAGGGTTACGAACTTTTTAGAGGTTCCTAAATCAAACTCATTCTTTAGTGCTTCCTTGCCAATAAAATTACCTTTGTCAAATTTTATCCACTTTTCTAACCCGCTTTGAAGCATTGTGTAGTCTGAAGTTAAATCACTCTTCCATGAGCGATAATTTTTTTCTAACCGCATTGAGTCTAATGCGAGCATTCCAAAATGGATTAAGTTAAAGTTCTTTCCATGTTGAACAAGCTCATCATATATTTTTTTCATTCTGCCATTATGAACATGAATTTCGAAGCCCTTTTCACCTGCATAAGAAACCTTTAAAACACGTGTGTCTTCACCACATAATTTTATAGATTTATGACTTAACCAGGGAAAACTCTCATTGTCTGTTTTTTCGTCAGTAAGTTTAGCAATTAATAAATCTGATTTTGGTCCTGTTAATAACATAGTTCCTAGATCATGAGTTGTATCAACAATTTTTATGTTGCTGCTTTCAGGGAGATTAAAATGCAACCAGTCTCTATCATGCCAATAAGCACCAGCACCAGTAAGCAACCATATGTGGTCTTCAGAAATTCTGGTTGCTGTCATTTCGGTAAGCACTTTTCCTTTATGGGATGAAAAATATACAAGACCTACTTTACCTATTTTTGGTAAACGTCCGGTTATAAGTGTTTCTAGCCATTGAGATGTTCTTTCACCCGAAATTTCAAATCGTGAGAAACCAGTTAGATCAATTACACCACAGTGTTCTGCAACATGGTTACACTCTTTTGATACATCATCAAACCAATGTTGTCTGTCATAGGAATTAGCAGGTTTTTTTAAACTTTCATTATTTGTGAACCAATCAGCTCTTTCCCATCCACCATAAGAACCCATTACTGCTCCAGCTTTTAGCAAACTATCATAAATAGGAGAGACTTTAGCAGGTCTTCCGGCCGGCCATTGTATTTGAGGAAAGTGCATAGCATATTCATGGCTATAAGTTTCAATGGCCTTAGCTTTGGTGTACTCAAGGTCAACATGATTAGTATATCGTCTTGGATCTACTGCCCATGAGTCAGTTTCAGGTTCACCTTCAACAATTATATCAGCTAGTAGTTTTCCAGCACCCCCTCCTTGAACAATTCCAAATGTAAATACACATGCTTCAAAAGCATTCTTTACACCTGGCATTTGACCTATCAATGGCAAGCCATCTGGAGCATATGGAATTGGCCCATTAACAACGCGTGTAATTCCTACACTGCCAAGCAAAGGCACTCTTTTACAAGCATCTTCAATATACCATTCCAATCTTTCTAGATCATCATTATATAATTGAAATGAAAAGTCCTCAGGCATAGGATCGTCAGATGTAGTCCAATGCGCCCTACAATTTTTTTCATATGGACCAAGTAACAAACCATCTTTTTCTTGTCTTAAATAATATGAAGAGTCTGGGTCTCTTAATAATGGGACTTTATACTTATTAGCTTCTAATTCTGGAATAGGTTCCGTTATTAAATACTGATGTGCTAATGAAACACAAGGGACATTTCTTCCAAACATTTTTCCAACTTCAGCAGCTCTATATCCAGCAGCATTTACAACATACTCACATGTAATATTTCCTTCAGGAGTTGTTATAAGCCATTCGTCATTAACACGCTTTGCATTTGTTGCTGGGCAAAATCTTATAATTTTACCACCATTATTTTTTGCTCCTCTGGCAAGAGCTTGGGTCAATTGAGCTGGATCAATGTCACCATCGAGTGGATCCCATTGACCGCCTTCTAAATCATGTGTCTCTATGTATGGATGTAATTCTTGAATTTCACTGTTTGTAAGCATTTCAAATTCAACGCCCATCTGTTTTCCCATTGAACAGACATGCCTGAATTCTTCCATTCTTTGTCTTGAATGAGCTAGTCGAATTGCACCTGTCACATGATAATTAATTGGGTAGTCTACAAGATCACCTAGTTTTCTATAAAGCTGGGTTGAATAGGACTGCATTTTCATCATTGTCCAAGAGCCGACAAAATTTGGACAGTTCCCTGCAGCATGCCAAGTTGACCCCGATGTAAGTTCATTTTTTTCCAGGAGAACAACGTCCTTCCATCCATGTAAAGTCAGATGATATAAAATGGAACAGCCGACTACTCCACCTCCAATTACAACCACTCTAGCATGCGAGGGTAATTTACTGTTTTCTTCTTTCGCTTTTGAACTTGATATATCTTCTGGCATTTGAAACCTTTAAAGTTGTTATAATTTTTATATTGAACATTTTATTTATTTTGCAAAGTCAAAAAATCATTAAAATTTAAAAAAAATTGATTATTTTAGATTTAAATAAATTTTTGTGTAAAATAACTCTATTAAAGGTTTTAAGAGGGCTTTAGAAATGGAAAAAGTAAGTTTTACAAGAATGGATGAGGGCACCCCAGAAGAGTATGCATTTCTTCATAAGGGAGAGGTAGAATTCACAAAAGGTTTGCCAGATAGAATTATAGGAGCTTTGATAAACTTAGATAACACTTTATCTGGATATCGTATTACAAGGCTTCAACACTCTCTCCAATCTGCGACACGGGCTGAGGAAGATGGAGCAGACAAGGAATTAATTGTTGGTGCTTTAATCCATGACCTTGGTGATGATTTAGCACCTGCTAATCATTCTCAATTAGCGTCAACAATAATAAGGCCTTATGTAAGAGAAGAGGTGACTTGGATTATTTCGATGCATGGTCTATTCCAGATGTTCTATTTTGGTCCAAAAGAATATATTGGGAATGAAATTGGAATAGATAAGTCATTGAGAGAGAGATATAAGGATCACAAATGGTTTTCGTCCTGTGATAAATTTTGCCGTGACTGGGATCAGATGTCATTTGATCCAGATTACCCAACTAAATCTCTAGATTATTTTAAGCCTTTAGTGAATGAGATTTTTTCAAGAACGCCATTTGATCCCAAATTTGTAGGTAAAGCCGAATTTGAATAAATTAGCCTAGTGTAGGCATAGTAAATTGAGGGTCTGATCTTTGTCCACGAGGCCATCTTACTGTTGTTGTTTTCAGTCTTGTGTAAAATCTAACACCTTCCATGCCATGCATATGATGGTCTCCAAAAAGTGAAGACTTCCACCCTCCAAAACTATGGAAAGCCATTGGAACTGGAATTGGAACATTAACGCCAACCATTCCCACTTCAATTTCATTTGAAAACCCTCTGGCTACATCTCCGTCTCTAGTAAAGACGGCAACTCCATTTGCATATTCATGACCATGAATAAGGTCAACAGCAGAATTATAGTCTTGTGCTCTTACAACTGATAAAACTGGACCAAAAATTTCATTTTTATATATCGACATATCTTTTGTGACATTATCAAAAAGAGATCCGCCAATAAAATATCCATTCTCATATCCTTGCATTGAAGGTTTAGTATTCCGTCCATCAACGACTAGTTTAGCGCCTTCATTAACGCCCTCATTTATGTAACCTGTGACTTTGTTTAAATGCTCACTTGTTATAAGTGGCCCCATTTCTGCACTTGGATCAACTGAAGGCCCAATCTTCAATGCTTCAATTTTTGGCACTAATTTTTTTACAAGCGCATCTGCAACTTTATCTGTAACAGGAACAGCAACTGAAATTGCCATGCATCTTTCGCCAGCAGAACCAAACGCAGCACCCATCAATGCGTTTGTAGCCATATCTAAATCTGCATCTGGCATAATTACCATGTGGTTTTTGGCACCGCCGAGTGCTTGAACTCTTTTGCCAGTAGATGTTCCTGTAGTATAAATATACCTTGCTATTGGAGTTGAGCCTACGAAACTTACAGCTTTAACATCTTTATGGTGGAGTATTGCATCAACTGCTACTTTGTCTCCTTGGACAACATTAAATACACCATCTGGCAATCCCGCTTCAGAAAGCCATTTTGCAATTAATAAAGATGGAGAAGGATCTCTCTCAGATGGTTTTAAAATAAAACAATTTCCACAAACCAATGCTACAGGAAACATCCACATAGGAACCATTGCTGGAAAGTTGAAGGGAGTAATTCCTGCTACCACACCTAGCGACTGCCTAACATTAAAACTATCAACTTCAGAACCTACATTCTCTGTATAGTCACCTTTGAGTAAATGCGGTGCACCAACTGCAAATTCTACAACTTCCAGCCCTCTTGTGACTTCACCAAGTGCATCTTCGTGAGTTTTGCCATGTTCACTGCTTATACATTTTGCTAATTCCTCGCGTCTTTGGTCTAAAATATATTTAAATTTATCTAGAACTCTTGCTCTCCTCAGTGGTGGCTGGTTAGACCAATCTTTCCAAGCTGATTTTGAATTTTCAACAGCTTGATTGACTTCCGCAACTGATGCTAAATCAACATTTTTTTCTGAAGTTCCTGTGGCTGGGTTAAATACTGGTTTATTTAAACCTGATTTACCTTCAACATTATTTCCATTTATATAATGACCAATATTACCCATATTCCTCTCCCTTTTTCATAAAATCTTATTACATCAGAATTAATAGTTAATTTAGAATAAAAGATTTAATTGAAATTTCCTGTAATACTTATAATTATGTAAACTATACTAACTTAATTTGTTAATAAAGATTTTATTAATAGGATATAAATATGAATAAACCCATTATAAAAGCTTTTCACGATAGTTCGACAGGCACAATAAGTTATGTTGTTGAAGACCCAAAAACTAAAAATTGTGCAGTTATTGATTCTGTTTTAGATTTTGATATTTCATCTGGAAGAACATCTACAAAAAATGCTGATGAAATAATTGAGTTTATTAAAAGTAATAAATTAAATCTTGAATGGATAATAGAGACACATGTTCATGCTGATCACTTGTCAGCAGCTCCATATATTCAGGATAAAATTGGTGGAAAAATTGGTATTGGTGAGGCTATTATATTGGTCCAAGATACTTTTGGTAAGATATTTAATGCTGGAACTGAATTTGAAAGAGATGGAAGTCAGTTCGATAAATTATTTAAAGATAATGACACATACAAAATTGGTGAGCTAAATGCTCAAACAATGCATACTCCAGGACATACTCCAGCTTGTATGGTTCATATAATTGAAGATACAGCTTTTGTAGGTGATACTTTGTTTATGCCAGATGGAGGTACTGCGAGAGCTGATTTTCCAGGGGGCGATGCAAGAACTTTATATAGGTCTATTAAGAAGGTCCTTAACTTACCAGGAGAGACTAGACTGTTTATTTGTCATGATTACGGCCCAGGAGGAAGAGAAATCTCATGGGAGACAACTGTTTCAGAACAAAGAAAGAATAATATACATGTTAAAGACGGTATCACAGAAGATAAATATGTTGAGTTGCGTGAAGCAAGAGATTCTACTTTGAGCATGCCAAAATTAATAATTCCAGCTACGCAAGTAAATATGCGTGCAGGCGATTTGCCAGAAGAAGAAAATAACGGTGTTAAGTATCTAAAAATACCTATAGATAATTTATGAGTATTAAAAATTATCTAACAAAATTTTTTAAGAAGGAAAAAATGAAAAAAATCAATGAAGAGCTTTATGTTGGCTCACAAATTAGTAAAAGCGATGTTCAACTCTTAAAAGAACATGGAATTAAAACAATTGTTTGCAATAGGCCTGATAATGAAGGTCAAGGGCAAACAAATATTGATGCAATTAGAAATGAGGCAAATAATCATGGCCTATCTGTTGAATATATTCCTTTTGTACCATTGAGACTTTCAATGGATGATATTAAGAATTTTGCAGATTTATTGAAAAGTGATAAAAAGCCCATCTTTGCTTATTGTTTGTCTGGTTTGAGGTCGGAGCAAATAGCTCAACTAGCCTATGAATACCTAGAAGACAAATAGTTTCAGTTTTAATTTTAAAATGCAATTTCCCAAACTAGGAATATCATTAAGAAGTCTTAAAAGAGATGGCAGTGATTTTTCTGAAAGGGTTAACGAAGTTTCCAATTATAATCCTTTTAGTATTGAGTTAATGGGTTTTGCACAAGATTTGATTTTTAATGGAAATTTAAACCAACAAAGAATAGATATTTTAAATCAAGAGCTTGAGAGGTTTTCAGGGAAAAAAACTTTTCATGGTCCCATGGTAGTTAACTTCTTAGATAAGAAAGATAATTTAAAAGATTATAAAAAATTAACTCAGTCTTATATCGATCTTACACATAAACTAAATGCAGAAAAAATTATTATTCATACTGGTTTCTGCGATAACGACAGTGACGAAAGCCTAAAGCAAAAATACTCTATACAACGTGATTACTTGAAAAGTATTGGGGACTATGCTGCAGAAAGAAATGTTATTATCTGTGTAGAAAATATTTTCCCTTTTTCTCATTCGTATCATACAGCGCTTCCCTCAAAGTTATCTGAAGAGATAAATACTATTAATCATGAAAATGTTAGTGCTTGTTTTGATGTAAGTCATGCTTACATTTGCTGTAATATTTACCAAGCTGATTTTTTAGAGAATTCTATGAATTTAGGAGGTATTTCCGATCATTGGCATGTACATGATAGTTTTGGTAAATTAAATTATGATTACCTTAAAGCCACAAAATCTGAAGCACTTTCCTTAGGTAATGGAGACCTTCATCTGGCTGTTGGTGATGGAAGCATCCCTTGGAAACAAATAATATCGAATACAAAAATTAAATCTGATACTGTCTTTAATATTGAACTTAATCCTGAGCTTTGGTTTGATCTTGAAAAATGTGTAAATAGTACTTTAGAATTAATTGAATTTTCAAAAGATAAATCAATATCAAAGTAAAATTTGAAATTAAAACTTTAATATTATTTTTATTTAAGTTTAATTATAAATAACAATTTTTAAAGTACAGTTAACAAATGATGAATTTCTATAAGAAGCATTCAGAAAAATTAATTGGATATACTTTTATAACTCCAGCAGTATTAATAATAAGTCTTTTTGGTGTTTTTCCAGTTTTTTTTGGAATGTACATGAGTGTTCATAAATGGAAAGTATTTAAAGGAAGATTTTTAGGTTTTGAAAATTATGAACGTATCTTGGGAAGTATATCGGCGTTTTGGTTTTTTGTTATTGGTCTACTTTTTCTTATTTTAAGTTACTGGGTTTGGTCTGAATTCAAAGACAAATTTAAAAACAAACTTTATGTTTTGATATCTTCTGTATTAATTCTCATTATTGGAATTTATTTAATCAATATTAACTGGGGTATAATGATATCTGAAGGAGATGATGATTATTTATATTCATTAATTTATACATTATACTATTCTCTTTTTACCATAATCTTTGAAGTTGGGTTGGGCTTGGTTATTGCGTTTGCACTCTATCAAAAATTAGCAGGCAAACAGTTTTTCCAAATGATTCTTTTATTTCCTTACATCACCCCTGCTGTAATGGGAGCTGCAGTATTTTTTCTAATTTTTGGAAAAGCAGAAACTTCTTTTTTAAATCAATTTGTAGGATTGTTTGGTATAGAACCGCAGCTATGGCTTTTCGACAAGCGCCCTATAACAGAAGTCTTGTTTGGTGTTAAAATCGACGGCCTTTTTGCAGGGCCAAGCCTCGCATTAACATCGTCAATCTTTTACGGTATTTGGTCTTATACTGGCTATTACGCGATTATCTTGTTAGCCGGACTTTCAATTATTCCAAGTGATCTATATGAAGCTGCAAAAGTAGAAGGCGCTTCTAGATGGCAGACGTTTGTAAAAATAACAATACCACTTTTGATGCCAATAATTTTCTTTTTAATGTTAACAGGCTTTATTAATACTTTCCAAGCATTCAATAGTATATTTGTTATGCAAACATCCTCAGCAGGAGACACTATGGATGTTGTTACTATTGAAATTTTTGATCACTTTTGGGGAAGGGTAAAATACGGCTATGCAGCAGCTGAAGGTGTAATATTATTTGTACTTTTAAATGTTCTAGCGATTTCTCAATATGTTATTTTTAGGAAAAGAATTAATTATGACTAAAATTTTTAATTCTGAAACTAGAGCGCCATATATCATTTTGTCATTGGTATTCATCATATCAATATATCCTTTCTTTTATATGATAATGACCTCCCTAATGACGGCAGGTGAGGCAATAAATCAATATGTTTTCCCTAGAAGTCCTATGTTTGAAAATTATGTTGAGGTTTGGACGTCTAATAATTTCCAGAGATATACAATTAACAGTATTATTATAAGTACTATTACAGTGCTTGGTGTTTTGTTAACAAGTATTCCCGCTGCTTATTCCTTTGCTCGAATAGAATTTCCTTTTAAAAACCTAATTTTTTATTTGCTTCTTTTATCCTTAATGATACCTGAGATAATCACTTTGCTTCCTCATTTGCTGATAATTAGAGGTGAAATTATTCCGTTGCCATTTGGTCCTACATGGATGAATACCTTACAAGGATTAACAGTCCCTTTTATGGGCAATATTTTTGTTATTTTTCTTTTAAGACAATACTTTAAAAAAATTCCAAATGAACTTTGGGAAGCTGCACGACTCGACGGCGCGTCTCACTTTTATTTCTTAACGCGTATTGTAATTCCAATGAGTATGCCAATTATTGTTACTGTTGGCCTTTTCACTTTTATCATTGCGTGGAACAGTTTTGCGTGGCCTCTTTTGATATTAACAAAGGAGGATTGGTATCCTGTAACCGTCTCTGTATATAGCTTTGTGAGAGAAGTAGGTCCTAACTTTCACTTACTTATGGCAGCTTGTTTAATCGCTATAGCGCCAATACTAATTTTGTATTTTTTCACTCAAAGATTATTCATTGAAAGCATATCCAATTTTGGTATAAAAGAATAAAATAAATGCATATTTGAAATAGAATATTTGACATAAATATGTAATCTAAATCTTGTATTAGTACTTTATCAATTAACTAAATAAAACTGGGGTAGGTTATGAAACTTTCAAAAATTATAATAAAATTATTTTTTGCTTCTTTAATCTTGATTTCAGGCAAAGCTTTCGCGGTAACAGCTGATGATATTGAAAATGCTGACCCAACTGGTCAAACAGTAGAATTTTGGGTTCAATATTCTGATGAAAGACTTGATGCGATGAAAGCAAGGGCTGAAAGATTTGAGGCAGAAACAGGAATCAAAGTAAATGTTGTTTACAAAGGTCACTATGGAAAAGTTCAGTCTGCGATGATGTCATCTGCGGGAACTAAAGACATTGCTGATGTAGCTAGAGGTTATGGTAATGCTGCTGCAGATATGTATATTGTTAAAGCTTCTATAGACCAAACAATGCTGGCAAATAGTAAAAAATGGGGTGTCACTCAAGCTGATAAAGATGACTGGGGTGCAAATTGGACAGTTGGTTACTCACCTTATTTTGATGGAAATCCAAAATTACTTCATGAAGTTGGTAAATCAATCGAAATTCTATATTACAACAAAGATTGGTTGAATGAACTTGGTCTGAATGAGCCAAAGACACCTGCTGATTTTGCTAAAGCAGCTTGTGCTGCTACTAACCAAGACTTTAGCGGTAAAATGGGTGAGGAGCCAAGTTACGGGTATGAAATAGATACTGATGCTAGTAATTTTGCTGCATGGGTTTTTGCTCATGGCGGTGATGTATTTGATTATCAATCAGGTAAATACATTTTCAATGGACCAAAATCAGTTGAGGCTATGGAATTTATTCAAGGCATGTCTAGTAAAGGGTGTGCAATTGCTGCAAGAGGCAAATACACAGACCAGCAATATTTGGGGCAAGGTTCTGTATTGTTCTCCGCTGGATCTACATCAGGAATTACATATTTCCAAAAAGCTATTGAAGAAGGCTACAATGGTAACTGGGATGTTGCGCCAATGTCTTACACTACTGGTGAGCCAGTGCTTAACCTATACGGTGGTGGTTTAATTATGGGTAACACAGGTGACGCAAATAGAATGGTAGCTGCATATCAGTGGATGAAGTATATTTCAAATACTGAAAATTCAGCTGTATGGTCAACTGAGAGTGGTTACGGTTTTGTTAGAACTTCATCTGCAAATCATCCTTTGATTAAAGAAAAAAGGGATGCTTTAGCTCAGTACGACAAATCATTATCTATGGTTAAGTATGGAAAAGGTGAGCCTGCAGTTCCTGGTTACTATTCCGTTAGAGGCGAAGTTGAAAAAGCTTACGCTGCGATTATTAATGGAGAAGATATTATGTCTACTCTTAACCAACTAAACAAAGATGCAAATGAAATCTTGAAAGATGCAACAGATAACTAATTAGAATTTGTTGTTGATAAATTTGAAGGGTGGCTTTTTTTAGTCACCCTTTTTTTAATTACTCTTTTCAAGGCCCGTGGGTAAAACTTCAAAGCCCTCTTGGGGTTCTTCATCGTCAACAATTTCAGATGGAAAACCAGGAGCTAAAACAGATATACCTGTAGCGTCTTCTAATCTTTTTATAATATTTGGGGACCACTCCCTAGGGCCATATTTACTTTGTCCATCCTTGAAAATTTGATTAATTAAAGGAGAAATTTCCAATGGAATTTTATTCTTTTTTGCTATTTCATCAAATAATCCAATGTCTTTTAGAACGAGATCCATAGTGAAATTAATGTCTCTTGATCCGTTTAAAATTACTTGTCCTTCTGTTTCATGTACAAATGAGTTTCCAGATGATATTTTAAAGGCTTCAAAGGTTGTATTTAAGTCTAGCCCTGCAGATTTACATGTAATAAGTGCTTCACAAACTGATATAAGATTAGTGGTGGCCAAGTAATTTGTTGCCACTTTAAGAATAGACGCACTTCCTAATTCACCTGTATGTAAGATTTGCCTGCCTAATGTTTTTAAAACTGGTAAAGCTTTTTCAAAAGTTTTTCTTTCACCTCCGGCAAAGATTGAAATATTGCCTGTGGCAGCCCTATGGCACCCACCAGATACAGGGCAGTCCATAGGTTGGCCATTAGCGATAGTTACAAGTTCACCAATTCTTCTTACTTCCTCAAAGTCTGTTGTTGACATTTCAAGCCAAATTTTTCTTTCTGAGAGGCCTTCAATTACACCGTCACTACCTTCCATTACTGCTGAGCATGCCTGAGGGGAAGGGAGGCAAGTTATAATTACATCACAACTAATTGACAATTCCTTTGGATTTTTTGCCCATTCAGCGCCCATTTTCAAATAGGAAGATGATAGGCTGGTATTTAAATCTAAAACACAAAGGCTAAAATTATTATTTATTAAATTTTTAGCTAGTTTGCTTCCAACATTTCCAAGACCGATAAAACCAACTTTCATATTTGCAATCCCTCTTAAAATAATTACTTTTATTGATAAAATATTATTTTCTATGAAGGAAATTAAATATTTTTCTTTTTAAGAGATATAGGATTTATAATTTTTCTTATTGGATCTAAAATTTTCTTTTTATTTTTTAAATTTAGAGATAAGACCTTACTCTTCAAAATTTTTATTGCTTCATTATTATCATTTGGCAAGCTGTTGATATTTATTGATCTTCCAATATTTATCGTATATTTGACTTTTTTCTTATTCAAAACTTCATAAAAGAGCATTATGTCTTTAAGAGAATTGCTGATTTGATCAAATAAATAAAAAAGGAAGGAGTTTCTTGCCTTAATATGTATAGGAATTACTGGAAGATTATATTTTTTTGCTAAAGAAACAGCTGAAGTCATCCATTGTCGTTCAACTAAATGAAATCCTTCCCTTGAGGCAAGCCGTCCAGAAGGAAAAATTACAGCCAATCTTTCCACATCAAAAGCCGCTTTTGTAAATTTTAAGGTTTCTCTACTTGAAGAAAGACTTCGTTTATCTGACATCCATTGTATTGGTGCAATAAATTTTGATAACTGAGGAAATATTCTTATTGCATCTGCATTTGCATAAAAAAACAAATCAGGCCTTACAAAATTTATTGCATGATATATCATTATACCATCAGCTATACCAGTGGGATGATTGCATATAACTATTGCAGATCCACTAGATGGTATATTTTTAATACCAGAAATAGTCACTCTCCTTGCAAGCAATTTACACAAAAATTTCAATAATTTTTCACTTGATAAGTATTGAATTTTTTTAGCAACCTTGAGAGTTTCTTTATAATTTAGTAATTTATATATAATTAGCTTAAGGGATAGTGTAATAGGATCTTTTTTAAATAACCAAGGAGCTCTTTCAAAAATTAATTGGTCAAGAATTTTGTCCAATTTATTGCCCTTTAAAACTAATAAATTTTATAAATTTTGCTAAAATCAAAAAAACTTTCTTTTATGCCCTTTTTTTTGTTGAAAAGAAGTTTTTTTGAAATTCTTTGGAAATAATAATTAGAAAAATTAATTTTATTTTTAAAATGAAAAATATACTTTAACATAAGCGCCCCACACCTTAAAAAAACAAAAGATATGTTACAACCTTGTGTATATTTTATTACAAATTAATTAAATATCTGTTTGAAGTTTTGGGCTGTTATCATTCGCTGAGGGTGGAATAATTTCGTCTTTTGGCATTGGTAGATCTACATCCAGATACTCTACATGCAGAATAGATGCGTCTAATTTATCTTCTAGCAGTTTTGTAAGAGCGTCCTCTGATAAACCCAGGGCATTACTCTGTAAGTCTATAGCCACAAGCATAGCTGAACTTTTAAACTTTTCTTCTTTTCTTTGCTGAAAAGGTAAAATATTTGTATTTTTTTCAAATTCTTTCTCTGAAGACAACCTATTTCTCCATAAATAATAAGCCCTTAATTAATTATTAATATATAAAAAAATATATTACAACATATTGTGTAAATTATTTATCAAGATACTATTTGTTGTATCCAGTAATTTTATTTAAATTACAAAATTAAAAATTTATTAATAGTGGGATTGATCCCACATACTATCTATGTTATCATAAATATGCGCCGATTTGTTAACAGCTTGCGGGCGCTTAAAAAATTCAGCTAAAAGTCTTCTAGCCCAGCTTTTAGCTGGGTTTTTTATTAAAATTTAATTTAAAAGTGGGCATTTAATCTTCAACTTGTGCGCCTATTAGGAATTAAGCACTAAAGCGGGGAATTTATGAAAAATATTATAAATGAAATTAATTTTAAAAACGAAATATTGATAGCAGATGGTGCAACTGGTACTAATTATTTTGATGATGGACTACAAGCAGGTGACCCACCTGAATTATGGAATATTGAAAAATCACAAAGTGTAATTGAGCTGCATAGAAAATTTATTCAGGTAGGCGCAAATATTATACTTACAAATACATTTGGAGCAAATGAGCTAAGACTGAAATTTCATGGTATTGATAGCAAACTCAATGAGATTAATATCAATGCAGTTAAACTAGCTAAGGCAGCAGTAAGTGATTTAAATAAATCAAATGTAATGATTGGTGGCTCAATTGGTCCAACAGGTGAAATCTTTCAAGCTAATGGAGGTACATTCTCTTACAGCGAGGCAATAGACGTGTTTTACAATCAGTCCATTGCTTTAAAAAAAGGTGGTGTTGATTTTTTGTGGATCGAAACCTTGTCCTCACTAGAGGAAGTTGACGCTGCACTTACAGCTTCTGATAAATCTGGTATGAAAGCTGTTATTACGATGTCATTTGATACAGCAAAGAAGACAATGATGGGTGTTTCTCCATATGAGTTTGTGAAATTTATAAATAATAGAAGAAATAAACCTTTAGCTATTGGAGCAAACTGTGGAATTGGACCTCCAGAATTGCTTATTTCAATGAAGGAAATTAAAGACCACTTAAGCAATGAAATACTTCTCGTTGCCAAAGGTAATTGCGGCATTCCAGAATATAAAAATGGTAAAGTTACATACAATGGCAATCCGAAAGTGATGTCTAAATACGCATTACTATGTAAACTTATTGGCATCGATATTATCGGTGGATGCTGCGGTACTACACCTGAGCATATTTTATCAATAAAAAATTCTTTAAGAGATAATGCAAGTAACCGATTAAAATTAAATTCAATGATGGTAAAACTTCAAAATGAACATGACTTCTCAAAATTGATTAGCTGTGAAATAGGACTACCTTGGGGACAAATTGCATCAGAAGAATTAAAGTCGACAAGAAAAAAAACTAGAAGAAGAAAAAGTCTTGTCTAAGGAAATTAAAAATAAAAACTTTTTATAGACATTAAGATTTCAAATTTGTAAAAAAAATGTATTCTTTCTTTTCTTGCCAATCTAAGGAGATTTACATGGATCCAAGCACTTATAAATTTGATACTCTTAGTTTACACGGTGGCCACCAGCCTGATAAAAATTATGGCTCTAGGGCTGTCCCTATCTACCAAACTACATCATATGTTTTCCAAGATACTGATCATGCTGCCGCATTATTTAATTTAGAGCAGGGTGGCCACATCTACAGCAGGATTTCTAATCCAACTGTTGGCGTTTTAGAAGAGAGAGTCTGTGCCTTAGAGGGTGGTACAGCTGCCATTGCCACGGCTTCAGGTCAAAGCGCAGTTTATTTAGCAATTATGACTTTGGCTAATGCTGGTGATCATATTGTTGCTTCATCACAATTGTATGGTGGTACAGTCAATTTATTAAGGTTAACCCTTCCTAGATTTGGAATTACTACAACCTTCGTAAAGCCAGGTGACACAGAAGGTTTTAAAAAAGCAATTAAACCAAATACAAAAATGATATTCGGAGAAATTATAGGAAATCCTGGTCTTGAAGTTATGGATGTTCCTAAAGTTGCAGATATAGCTCATAAAGCTGGTATTCCATTGATGGTAGACTGTACATTTAATACACCATACTTGTGTAGAGCTTTAGATTTTGGTGCAGATATCGTTGTCCATTCATTAACAAAATGGATGTGTGGACATGGTACCTCTATGGGTGGAATAATTGTTGAAGGTGGAAAATTTGATTGGCAACAAAATGATAAATTTCCGACCATGACAGAGCCTTATCCAGGATACCATGGCCTTTCTTTTTCTGAGGAATTTGGTCCAGTTGCATTTACCATGAGAGCAAGAGCTGAGGGAATGAGAGATATGGGACCATGTATGAGCCCTACTAACGCTTTCAATATAATTCAGGGTATAGAAACTTTATCAGTAAGAATGGATAAGCATTTATCAAATGCTAAGTCCATGCTTGAATACTTATCAAATCATGATGGAGTTGCTTGGGTTTCTCATCCAGATTTACCTGATCATCCTGATCATGAAATAGCAAAGAAAATGCTCCCAAAAGGTGCAGGTTCAATGATTGCTTTTGGAGTAAAAGGTGGAAGAAAAGCAGGTGAAGCATTCATAAATGCTGTTAAACTTGCTTCTAATCTCGCAAATGTTGGAGATTCTAAAACACTTGTAATTCATCCAGCATCAACAACACATGCTCAGATGGATGGTGAGACTATGAAGCATGCTGGCCTTACTGAGGATATGATTAGATTTTCAGTTGGTATTGAAGATGTTCAAGACATAATGAATGACTTTGACAATGGCTTTAGGGCTGCAAAAAGATTGCAGTTAAAGGCAGCTGAATGAGATTTCAAGTAAATAACAAGGAAGTCTTTGCATCAACTGGTGGCCAGCCTTTTGATAAAAATAAACCACTTCTAATTTTTGTTCATGGAAGTGGTTTAAGTCACATAACATGGGTTCTGCAAACACGTTATTTTGCTTTTCATGGGTACAGTGTATTAGCAATAGATCTTCCTGGCCATGGCGACTCAGAAGGTCCGCCACTTAAATCAATTGAGGATATGGCGGATTGGATTTCTGATGTTATATCTTCAGTAGGCTACAATGAAGCATCATTGATTGGACATTCGCAAGGTTGCTTGGTTCTTTTAGAGTGTGCTTCTAGGTATCCTGAAAAAATTAAATCACTAAGCTTAATGGGTGGTGCAGGGGCTATACCAATGAACCCGGAATTATTATCACTTGCAGAAGATGGAAATCCAAAAGCTGTAGAGTTAATGATGGATTGGGCACATGGTCCAGGTGGTCATTTTGGTGGTCACCCTGTACCTGGTCTTCATCACATTAATTTAGGAGCAACAATAGTAAAAAATGGATCTGTAAAAGTTTTAGGAGTTGATTTCAGGGCCTGTGATAATTACAAAAATGGTTTCGAGGCTGCAAAAAATGTTAAATGCCCAACACTGAATATTCTTGGTGATAAAGATAAAATGTGTCCATTAAAAGAGGGCAAGAGACTTGCTGATGCAATTGATAATTCAGAAGTTCAAATTATTAAAAATTGTGGTCACATGATATTGTTGGAAGAAGCAGATCAAGCTTTGGCTGCATTAAAAAGATTCGTTACTGAAAATCATCCGCCAAATTGATAATTCATATTTTCAGGTTCTTCTATTGAGTATCCTTCAGATCGAACAGTTCTTATTAGGTTGGGTAAATTACCTTTATTGAGAGCTTTTCTAAGTCTCCTGATATGTACATCTACAGTTCTTTGTTCAACATATACGTCATTGCCCCATACACTATCTAACAGTTGATTTCGACTAAAAACCCTTCCTTGATTTTTAGAAAGGTAAAGAAGCAAACGAAATTCAGTTGGTCCTAAGTGAACAGTTTTGTTTGATCTTTTTACCCTCTTGCTTACTAAATCAATTTCAATGTCACTACATTTTATGATTTCATCAGGTAATAACTTACCTCTTCTTAGATTAGCTTTAATTCTTGCAACAAGCTCTTTAGGACTAAAAGGCTTTACAATATAATCATCAGCTCCTGTATCTAAGCCTCGAATTCTATCACTTTCTTCACCTTTGGCCGTAATAAAAATTATAGGAATATATTTTGTGTCTTTATTTTGTTTAATACTTTGAAGTACTTCTATTCCAGACAATATCGGCAGCATCCAATCTAGTAAAATAAGGTCAGGTTTTTCCTCTTTAGCTAAGATTAAACCATCTTCCCCGTTATTTGACTTTAATACTATAAATCCCTCTAATTTTAAATTATATTCAATTAAAGAAATTAAATCTTTATCGTCTTCAATAATTAGTATTTTTTCATTCATAATTGTATTTGATAATTAAAGTGCGCTTTCGTCTATTTTAACTCTAGAGTCCTCAATAACTTCACCAGTCTGAGCAAAAATGATCAGTTCAGCAATATTAGTAGACTGATCTCCTATTCTTTCAATATTTTTTGCAGCTAGAAACATTTGAGCAATTCTTGTAGCTTTTTCATCATCAGCATCTTTAATTTCATTGGTGAGTTTGCTAAAAATTGAAAGATAAATTTTATCTATTTCAGTATCTGAATTACAAATTTGTTTTGCAAGTTCAACATTGCCTGTAGCATGTGCATCAAGGCAATTATGTAAACTTAATATGGCAGCTTCACCAAGTCTTTGCATTCCGCTCATTAATTCTGGTATTTTAGATAAACCAAGATCTGAACGTTTAGCCAGATTCCTTCCATAATCACCACATCTTTCCAAACATGTTGCGATTTGAAGTGAAGAAATTATCATTCGCAAATCTATAGCCATTGGTGCTTGCAAAGCTAGAAGTTTTAAAGTTTGCTCATTAATAGATCTTTCAGCTTCGTCAATTACTTTATCTTGGTTTAGACAATTAACAATCATACTGGTATTTGAGTTTACAAAAGCTGACAAGCCGTCAGAACATAATTTTTCAGCTTGCCCACCCATTCTAGATACACTTAATTTTAATTCTGTGAGTGCATCATCAAAGTTACTTAAAGTATGTTTTATCATTTATTAGTTCTCCTTCACCCAAATCTACCAGTTATATAATCTTGAGTTTTTGATTTATTTGGATTTGTAAATATTTTATCTGTAGTATCCATCTCAATTAATTTACCAAGATGAAAAAAAGCAGTTTTTTGAGAAATTCGTGCAGCTTGTTGCATCGAATGAGTTACAATTACTATAGTATAATTTTGAGATAAACTCATCATCAATTCTTCAATTTTTGCTGTAGCAATAGGATCCAATGCAGAACATGGTTCATCCATTAGAATTACTTCAGGATTAACTGCTATCGCTCTTGCAATACAAAGTCTTTGTTGCTGACCTCCAGATAATCCTGTACCTTGATCAAACAATCTATCAGAAACCTCTGCCCATAATCCTGCCCTTACTAAACTTTCTTTAACGATATCATCTAACTCACTCTTGTTATTGGTTAACCCATGAATCTTTGGTCCATAAGCAATGTTATCAAATATTGATTTTGGAAATGGATTGGGTTTTTGGAAAACCATTCCAACTCTTGCCCTAAGAAATACAGGGTCTAGTTCAGGATTATTCACATTGGTTTCATCGACTAATATTTTTCCCTCAACACGACAAGATGGAATTACGTCATTCATACGATTAATACATCTTAGAAAAGTGGATTTACCACAACCAGAAGGGCCGATTAAAGCTGTAATTTTAGACTTTTCTACTTTCAACGAAACGTTATCAATGGCTTGCTTATCTGCATAAAAAACATTTACATTTTGAGCATCAATTTTAATATTATTTTTATCTGACATTCTTTATCTCACTTTACCATTTGGTTTCATATTTTCTTCTTAAGAATACGGCTGTAATATTCATTGATATTAAAAAAATCAGCAGAACCATAATTGCTAAAGAAGCTCGTTCGCTAAAAGCTCGTTCAGCACTGTCAGACCACATAAATATTTGAACTGGTAATGCAGTTGCTGGTGATGTTATGGAATTAGGAACATCAACAATAAATGCAACCATTCCAATCATAAGAAGAGGTGCTGATTCACCTAGAGCTTGCGCCATTCCTATAATTGTCCCAGTTAAAATGCCAGGAGCTGCTAAAGGTAAAACATGATCAGTTGCAGCCTGCATTTTAGATGCTCCAAGTCCAAGTGCTGCATCACGAATTGAAGTGGGTACAGCTCTTATTGAAGCTCTGGTTGCAATAATTATAGTTGGCAGAGTCATTAAAGCTAATACCATACCTCCTACTAAAGGCACTGATCTGGGCATACCAAAAAAACCTAAAAATACAGCTAGTCCAAGTAGCCCAAAAACTATTGATGGCACAGCAGCTAAGTTATTTATATTAACTTCAATAAAATCTGTAATTTTTCCAGGTTTAGCAAAATACTCTAAATATATGGCTGACATAACAGCTAAAGGTAAAGCTAATATTAAAGTTATAAATAATGCAAAAGTTGAACCTACAGCAGCTCCAAGAATGCCAGCACTTTCTGGCTCTCTGGAATCAGCTTTTGTAAAAAATGTTGAGTTAAAAAATAAATCTAACTTACCTTCTTTTTTTAGTTTATCCACCCATTCAATTTGTTGATCACTTAACCTGCGGTTTTTTTCAGCTACATTCCGATCCATATGACCTTTCATAAGCATATCGACATCATCAGAAGTTTTTATCCAAACATCTATTTTATTTCCAATCTTAAGTGATCCATTTTCAACTTTTAACCTTAGTTGGTATCCAGCATTCTCAGATACCAAACTATTCAAATTTCTTTTATCTGTCTGTTTGTTAACTTCTGGGAAAGATGTTCTAAATGCCTCTTTAACCAAACCGCCCCAATTGAAATTTCTTGATTTTTTAATATCTAATTTTCCATTTTCATTCATAATCTTATCAGAAGGAATTTGAATAGAAACTAAAGTTTGAGTTTGTTGTAATGCTGTATATCCATTAATAAATATTGTGTATAAAAAAATGGCTAAAAAAGACAGTGCAAAGGAAATTGATATAATTCCATAAAATTTTAATCTTGTTTCTTTTGCATATCTTTTCTTTAAACTGGTTCTTATAGCATTTTCATAGTTCTGACTATTCATATCTTTCTCCAACTTTTCGAGAAACACTTAAAGCACCAACATTTAAAATTAGTGTAATAACAAAAAGCGTTATGCCTAATGCAAAAGCTGACATGGTTTTTACCGAATCAAATTCATTATCACCGGTTAATAGCATAACTATTTGGACTGTCACTGTAGTAACACTATCGAGTGGATTAATTGTAAGTTTAGCAGCAACACCAACAGCCATAACAACAATCATGGTTTCTCCAATTGCCCTGCTTACAGCAAGAAGGAATGCGCCAACCAGACCAGGAAAAGCAGCTGGCAATACAACCTGTGTGATTGTTTCTCCTTTTGTACTTCCTAAACCGTAAGCACCGTCCCTTAGAGATTGAGGAACTGATCTAATAACGTCATCTGACAGTGAAGATATAAAAGGAATAATCATTATACCCATTACAACACCAGCAGCAAGTGCACTTTGCGAAGAAATATCTAATCCTACAAACAAACCTAAATTTTTAAAAAATGGTGCCGCAGTTAAAGCTGCAAAAAAACCATAAACAACGGTTGGAATTCCAGCTAATACTTCTAGGGTAGGCTTAATAATATTTCTTATTTTATCTGATGCAAATTCAGCCATATAAATTGCAGAAAATAGACCAATAGGAATAGCAACACACATTGCTAGGAATGCTACTAAAAGTGTACCTAAAATGACAGGTATCATTCCAAAGGATCCTGTTGATCCAGCAACATCTTCATCAGCAAACTTTTCAGATGCACCCTCTCTTAAGGCTACCATTGGAGACCAATGTGTACCAAAAAAGAAATCCTGCATAGGATACTCTGAAAAGAAAATAACTGCTTGAAATAATAAAGCTGAAATAATGCCTATTGTGGTTAGTATTGCCACTAAAGCCGCTACAAAAAACGTTTTTCTAAGAGTATTTTCTATATGAATTCTAGCTTTCAGAAGCGGAGATAATCTAAAATAAGAATAAATAATCCCTATTAATACAAAAATTAAAATAAACAAAAATCTTAACTTCAATGATAAACTTTTAGTAGCAAGATATCTATCAGCCAATCCAATCATGATTTCATCATTTGAATCAAGAAGTCCAGATGAAATATTTTGTATTTGAGCTAATTTTAAATATATAAAGCTTTCAGGAAGTTTTGGGTAAGTATTTACCAAAATGCTAAAAAATTGGTTATCTATAAACTGATTTGAGAATAAAGACCATAATATTAAGAGTATGGCTGAAGGGAAAAATATCCATATGAATGAATAAAAGCCATAATAGCTTAAAAGAGAATGAGGTAAAAGATCTTGCTTTAAGCTTTGATTTCTAACTATTTTTATTGAATAATAATAACCTAAAATTGATAGTAAAAGTATAATTGTAATAATACCATAAAACGACAAAAAGAAATTTATAAAGGTCATTATTTAATCTTATTTTGAATTTTGAATTTACAAAAACTTATAAAACAAAAAAAAGTTGCCGGCAAATATTACCGGCAACTTTAGAGTTAATTAAAGATTATTAAGATTTGCTTTTTGAGTGGCAAAATCTGCATCTGATAATGGAACTAAACCGGCTGGATATAAATATCCGTCCATGCTCATTGCCTTTTCTGAAATAAATTCAGAAACAAATTCTTTTAAGCCTGGTACAACTCCTACGTGTGCTTTCTTAACATAGAAGAAAAGAGGCCTTGCTCCTGGGTAAGCATATGATGAAATATTTTCAAAATTTAATTCGACACCGTCAACCACAGAAGCTTGTACCTTGTCACGATTGGTATCAAAAAATGAATAGCCAAAAATACCAAACATATCTGCATCAGCAACAAGCTTTTCAATGATAAGATTATCATTTTCACCCATTTCAATAGCTAAACCATCTTCACGCAATTTTTTGTAAGAATCTAGACCAAGTTTTTTTGCTCCAGCTTTCATGAAAAGCGATCCCATAGCATCTCTTGTTCCAGAAGTAGGAGGAGGTACCATGATAGAAATAGGTTGTGCAGGAAGACCTATCTTAGCAGTACCCATTGTTGAGGAAACAAAAGTATCTACTTGGTCCCAAGTTGTTAGATTATTAGTTTGAAGGTTAGAAATATTTCCATTTGTACCACCGCCAGGAAGTTCATTAACTAGTGCGGCATATATATGTGCAATTGAAATTTTATATTGCATTGCTGCATTTGAATTTGAAAATGCTAGTCCATCATTTCCTACAACAAATTCTTGGAACTCAATTCCATTAGAATTACAAACTTCAGCTTCACTGGACTTCATCGCACGTGATGCATTCGTTACATCTGGATGTTCCAGACCAATGCCAGCACAAAACAATTTCATACCACCACCTGTTCCTGTTGATTCAATTACAGGTGTTGGGTTTCCACTCGATTGACCAAATTTTTCAGCTACAATTGTAGCAAAAGGATACACAGTTGATGATCCAACTATACTGATTTGATTACCTTCGCGTGCATTTGCAGATGAAACAGTCAAAGCAAGTGCAGCAGCAGTAACCAAGCCCAATGTAGACTTAAATTTTAACATTTATATTTCTCCAATTTATTTAATTATTTAAAAAGAATCACTTTTTAATTGGTGTAGACTTCACTTATGTTACAGAAATATTAAACTTTTATTACAGACATTAAATGTTTTTACTTTGGATTATTTTCTTTTAGATATACAGAAAATTTACTACCAATACTTGGCTCAGAATCAATTACTAAACACCCCCTATGTCTATTAACTATATGTTTAACAATTGCTAATCCAAGACCTGTTCCGCCTCTTTCTTTTGATCGAGAAGTATCTACTCTGTAAAACCTCTCTGTCAATCTTCCCAAATGAATCTTATCTATCCCGGGCCCATTATCTGATACTTCAATGCAAACGGCTGGCCAGCTATTTTTTGGAAGATTGGCTGGTCTAGTTTCAGCTTGTCTTAATGAAATAATTACTTCACATTTTTTTCCACCGTAGCGAATCGCATTTTCCAATAAATTTTGCAAAACTTGAAATAATTCATCTTTGTCTCCTTGTACGTTTTTAGTTCTATTTTTTATTTGTAAGCCAATTTTAATTTTGTCATTCTTGATTTCATTATTAAAAGTTCTTAAAACTTCAAAAACAATTTTTTTTAAATTTACACTTTTTTTTGGGACTTCGTGCTCTTTAGTTTCAATTCTCGCAAGTGAGAGCTGATCACTAACTAACCTGTTCATTCTCTTAGATTGTTTTTCGATTACTTTAAGAAATTTTTTTCTTAATGTTTTTTCTTCTCCTGCTTTTGACATCAAAGTTTCTGTATAGCCCAAAATTGATGATAATGGTGTTCTTAATTCATGACTAACATTTGCAATAAAATCGGCTCTTGTTTTTTCAAGTTGTTTTTCTAGAGTTTGATTTGCCATCAAGATTACACCAATTGGCTCATCATTGTGATAATTTTTCATTTTATCAATTTTTTCTTTAGTATCTGAAAAAATTAAAACTTGAACAGACCAGGTTTGTGGAGGAAGACCAAATATTTCAATTGTAATATTTTTATTTTTAGATCTGCCAACCAAAACATTTTCAATTAAGTCTTCAACATCAGGTTGCCTGAATATATGACGGATATCAAAATTAATTATTTCTTTTCCAAAAATATCTAATGCTACTTTATTAGCTTTTGAAATTTTATAATCTTTAGAAAAGGAGATGATAGCTATGGGCAGGCTATCGATTAAAACAGAACTTTGATTAATTTCTTTCAAAAACTCATTTAGTTTAGATTGATAATTTTCTTCAACAGCAGAAAACTTACTACCTAAATTATTTAAAACGTTTGTATTTAAGAAGTTATTAAATACAGTTGATGGGAGTTGATTTTTTTCAAATAATTTTATCTTATGGGACAAATTTTTCTCTAAATTATATATGAAAGATAAATCATTCCGAGTAATTATTAGAGTAATGGATATACTAAACCCCCAAATTAAAAAACTTTCTATTAGAGTTATTTTTCCAATAAGAATAAGTATTATTAAACTTGCTATTAACCCAAGAGAGAAAAATGCGTATAAATAAAAAGCTTTTAAAATTTTTGACATATATAATTTTTTTAGAATTTATTACTATTAACTTACTTTACTAATTTAAATTACTTTTAATACTAAAAGTATATTCTTTTGAAAATTTTCAATTTGGAAAATTAAAAATAAAATATAAATCCGTCACAAATGTGTAATAAAAATTTTGTATTTCAAAAAAATGAAAAAATATTGTGACGAAAATAGAGCTAAAGTAATTTCATATGCAGAATACTGGTTACCTTATTCTCATAGAATTTTCATAAATATTATTGAAATTTTAACAGGAAGATTTGCACTTAAAAAAAGATATATTGAATTTCAGAAAAGAATAAAAAAAATCAAAACTATTAATGCTTGGGATGAAGCAATAAATGTAATGGGATTTGATTATAGTGAATTGGGAAATCTACCAAAAAGGAATAATGACAAAGGTTTACTTTTAATTGCTAATCATCCATTTGGAGTGGCAGATGGCTTATCGCTTGGTTGGATTGCTTCAAAAATAGATCCAAACTTTAAGATTATTGCTAATGGTGTATTAAGGCAAGAACCCTCACTAAATAGAAATATTTTACCTATAGATTTTGGTTTATCTAGGGAAAGCATGGTTGTAAATATTCAAACAAGGAAAGAAGCGATAAGTTACTTAAAGTCTGGAGGAGTTGTAGCTATTTTTCCTGCTGGTCAGGTTTCTTGGGCAAAAAAGATTGGTGTTCCAGCGACAGATGATGATTGGAAGCCTTTAGTAGCTCGATTAATTAAATCATCAGGATGTGATGTTTTACCAATAAAGTTCTATGGACAAAACTCTTATTTATTTCAACTTGCTTCCAGACTTTGGAATAATAAGGAAGGCGTTAGTCTAGGATTAACTCTAAGATATAGCCTTTATATAAGAGAAATTTGTAAAACACTTGATAATCGTTTCAAGATTGATTTTTTAGACATAATACCAAATGAATCTCTTCCAAAGCTAGGCGACAGAGATTTAACTCAATATTTAAGATCACAAACTGGTCTTTAATATCTATTTATTTTTAATGCTCAAGTTTAGTGTAGATACTAGACAGAAGATTAAAAAAACAAACGACCCAGCAATACATCCAGAAATACCAAATATTTGGAATAGCAATCCAGATAAAAGCGTCCCAAAAAATCTTCCTAATGCATTTGCTGAGTAATAAAATCCAACATCTTCAGTAATATTATTTTCACTACTATAAGCTAATATTAAATAGGAATGAAGAGCTGAATTAATTGCGAATAATACTCCGAATACTAATAAACCAATAACAATGAAAGTGTCTAAACCTAATGTTTTAAAATCAAAAATTATACTAATGATTAATATTATCAATTGAATAAAAGCTAGTAAAATAACCCAGTATTTTGAAGATAAAATTTCCAGACTAAGACCATCCTTACTTCTTTTGATGAAAGCAGGAATAGATGACTGCACTATTCCATAACCAATAGTCCAAAGAGCTAAAAAAGACCCTACCTGCCAAAAAGACCAACCACTTGAATAAAGGAAAACAGGTAAACCAACAACAAACCAGATATCCCTTGATCCAAACAAAAATACTCTCGCTATAGATAAAATATTTATATTTCTGGATTTGCTAAACAGATCTTTTAAATTTTTAGAAGGCGTCAAATTACCAAGGTCTTTCTGTAAAAAAAATAATAATATGAAACAGATTGTTAAAAATACAATTAAAGTAAAAATAGAAAATTTAAACCCAATTGTCTCAACTAGAATACCACCTATAAAAAAACCTAATCCTTTTGTAGTATTTTTTAACCCTGTAAACCACGAAACCCATTTAAATAAAATACCTTCTCCTTTTCCGGATACAATTTTTATTGCTGATTTCGAAGATGTTTTAGTTATATCCTTTGCAACACCACATAACCCTTGTGCAAACATAATCCAAATAACAGAAAGATACAGATCCCATGAAGGTGAATAGAAGGATAAAAGATATATACCTAAAATTTGAAGCAAAATACCGACATTGAGCATTCTTTTTATACCGAGAAATGAAGCTACCCATCCACCAAAGAAGTTTGTTATTATTCCCATGAACTCATAAAGAAGGAATAAAATAGCAAGAAGAAAAGGAGAGAAACCTAGATGGAAAAAATGAAGCAAAACGATCATCCTGATAGCACCATCGGTTAGAGTAAAGATTAAATATGAATTTGTAATTATTAAGAAGTTTTTTAAATTAAACATTTAGTGATTTACAGACCATTTCAGCTAAATCATTCATTCTACACGCGTAACCTGTTTCATTGTCATACCAAGAATAAACTTTTAGTAAATTGTTATCTGTGATTAAAGTACTATTGGCATCAACAATTGAACTTCTTGTATCATTTAAAAAGTCGATTGAAACTAGGGGATTAAACTCTATTCCTAAAATACCTTTTAGATCACTTTTAGATGCCTGTTCAAAAAGCTCATTAACTTCATTAATGGTAGTTTTTTTATTAAGTTGAAAGACACAGTCAGTTAAACTTGAATTTATCACTGGTACCCTGACTGCGTGACCATCTAGTTTTCCTTTTAATTCTGGGAAAATTAGGCCAATAGCTTTAGCACTCCCTGTCGATGTAGGGTGCATAGAAAGCATTGTAGATCTTGCTCTTCTAAGATCCTTGTGGGGCTTATCTAAAAGAACATTTGTATTTGTTGGATTATGTATAGTTGTTATTTGACCTTTTAAGATTTCCAAGTTTTTATGAACTACGCTAACTATAGGCGCCAGACAGTTAGTTGTGCAGGAAGCAGCTGTTATAATATTATATTTTGATGGATCATAAAGATGGTCATTAACACCAAAAACTATATTTAAAATTTCTGGATCATTTATTGGTGCTGAAACTATAACTTTCTTTATGTCGCTATTAAAATAACCTTGAAGTTTTTCCTTAGATAAAAATTTACCAGTACAATCTAAAACTACATTGCAATTACTGTCACTCCAATTTACATCAGATGGGTTGATAAAATTTGTCAGCTTTATTTCACTTCCATTAATTGAAATTCTATCATGACCTAAAGTCTTAATTAAAGCATCCCAAATACCGTGAACACTATCATACTTTAAAAGGTGGCAAAGATTATCAGCATTGCAATGAGGGTCATTCAAATGGAAAATACTAAGGTTAGAGGTATTAAATTTTCTATTGGTACCACCAAAAAAATCTCTTATGACAAGTCTTCCTATTCGACCTAGCCCATTAATGCCAATGTTCATTGTGATGTTCCAAAATTAAGTTTTAAAACAATTAATTAAATACTTAAGTAAATTTCATCTGCAAGTAAGTACTTTTCTAGTCTATCAATTTCTATGAGTATCTCGCCTTCAAATTTTACACAAGAATTTGGAAATTTTTGAATAAGGTTATTAACTTCTTCTAAAGTCAGGTTAAAGATTTTAGAAGCAATATGTAAATGAGTATAAGCACGCATAATATTCTCCAATTATATTAAAATTACTTAATATAATTGTAATGATTTTTTCAAATTAAACTTTTGTTACAATTGATGTGGGATTTGATTTACTTGTAATAAACGACTAATATTAATGGATTTATTTGAATTAATTATTTTATGAAAAATATTTTTTTATTTAGGCACGGTAAATCAAGCTGGTCAGATCCAATTTTTGATGATCATGAAAGACCGTTGGCTGATCGCGGTATTAGGGACGTACCTCTTATATCAAAAATTATAAATGATAAATGTTCTGATATAGATCTTGTTTTGTGCTCTAGTTCAAAGAGAACAATAGATACTTTAAACTTATGCATGCAGCATATTAATGGCAATCGTCAAACAGAAATTTTAGATGAACTTTATTTATCCTCAAGTGAAAATATTTTGAAGATATTAAATAATTTTTTAAGCAAAAATAATAATATTATTTTAATTGGGCATAATCCAGGTCTTTATGATTTTGTGAATTCTGTAGATCATTTAAATTCTTTTTTATTTCCAACGGCAGGATTATGCCATTTGATTTTACAAAAAAATACTAAGTCATTTATAAACTTTTCTGATTTAAAGATAGTTACGACTACTAAACCAAAAGATATTTTGCTAAAGTGAAATTAAGATTGATGTGATTATAAAATTAGGGAAGCAAAATGGGCAAATTTGAAAATGCCGATGAATGGATAGAAGCTGAACTCAATGAAACTTTGGATGAAATGTTTGAAGCAGAGTTTAATGAGCCAATCTTAAGTCAAGAAACGCGGGAATACATAAAGAAAATCTACCGCGGTAAAAAACCTAAAACCCTTGAAAACAGAGTTTATTTTAAGAACCTACTTAAACTTCAAGGTGAACTAATTAAGTTACAAAATTGGGTTGAAAATACCGGTGCGAAAATTCTTATAATCTGTGAAGGTAGGGATAGTGCTGGAAAAGGTGGAGTAATTAAAAGAATTACCCAAAGGTTAAATCCGAGAGTTGCAAGAGTTGTAGCACTGCCTCCACCATCAGAAAGAGAACAGACCCAATGGTACTTTCAAAGATACGTTCCTCACTTACCGGCAGGTGGTGAAATAGTTCTATTTGATAGATCTTGGTATAACAGGGCAGGCGTTGAAAAAGTGATGGAGTTTGCAACAAAAGACCAGGTTGAACAATTTTATCGAGATGTTCCTGACTTTGAGAGGATGCTGATCCGTTCAGGCATAATTTTATTAAAGTACTGGTTTTCTATTTCTGATGAGGAACAGCAGTTAAGATTTTTAATGCGTGCAAACGATCCTTTAAAGCAATGGAAATTATCTGACGTAGACTTAATGGCTCGCATCCACTGGGAAAAATATACTAAAGCTAAAGAAGCAATGTTCAAAAGGACTAATACTAAAGAGGCGCCTTGGTATATTGTTGAAGGGAATGATAAAAAAAGAGAACGGTTAAATTGCATAACTCACATTTTATCAAAAATTCCATATACAGATGTTGAACATGAAAAAGTAGAACTTCCAGAACGAGTTTTCAATCCAGACTATGAGAGAAAAACTCTTCCAGATGAGCTTTACGTCCCAAAATTTTATTAATACCCCATGAAAGTAAATCTTGTTAAATTTAATTGAAGATCACGGTAAAGTTGCTGTCATCGATATTGGGTCAAACTCTTTAAGATTTGTGATTTTTGACCGCTATGGTCGTTATCCTTACCCACTGTTCAATGAAAGAATTACGTGCAGGTTGGGCGATGGTGTTCAAAAAACGAAAAAACTTAAAAAAGAGAGGATTGAACAGTCTCTCGAAACAATTATGCGTTTTTCAAATATTATTAATGAAGCTGGTTTAGAAAAAGTTTTAGTAATTGGAACTGCTGCTTTGAGACAAGCAGAAAACTCAGATGCATTCATAAAGCCTGCAGAAGAAATTTTAAATACTAAAATTCGAATTTTAAGTGGTGTAGAGGAAGCTGATTTAGTTGCAAGAGGTTTGGTGTCTAATATTCCGCTTGCAAATGGCATTATCGCAGATTTAGGAGGCGGCAGCCTTGAGCTTATTAAAGTTCAAAATGGTAAGAAAATAGAAACCATTAGTTTAAACTACGGGCATTTAATTGAAATAGATGAAAAAAAATTCAAACAAATCATCAAAAAATTAAATTGGGAAAATGGATTGGATGATCAATTCTTTTACGGTGTTGGTGGTAGTTTCCGGGCCCTGGGTTTAGTGTTTAAACATAAAAATAAATATCCTTTGGATATTCTACACGGTCTAAATATTTCATCGAAAAAAGCTAATAGAATTTTAAGCAAGATAATTAAATTAAATGGAGATGTGAAGGGGCTTCCTCAATCAAGAAAAGCCACAATGAGCAATGCAGCAAAAATAATGAGAGTAGTTCTAAAAGGAACAAAATCAAAAAATATTTTTGTTTGTGGGACAAGTGTCAGAGAAGGCGTTGTTTTAGAAAATTTATCAATCCGGAGTATCAAACATGATCCTCTTATCTCAACTTGTGAAGAAATAGCTAAGCAGTCAGTCAGGTTTCAAGGGCTTGCTAATTCTTTAGAAAAGTTACTCTTACCAATTTTAAGTATAGGTAATAAAGATGAATTAAGCAGACTATTAAAAGCATCATGCTTAATGGCGGATATAGCATGGAATGAGCATACTAGTTTTAGAAATGTAATAGCTGCCGAGAAGATACTAATGTTGCCTACTAACTCACTTACTCATCGAGAACGAGCTTGGTTAGCGAAAACCCTTTTCCATAGATACAACAGGCCTGTGGAGCTCGTTAAATTTCCTTTCAAATTCAAATCGATTCTATCAATTGAAGATAAATTCACTTCATTAATTATTGGTTTGTCATTGAGATTTGCTATGGCAGCATGTGCTGGCTTACCTGATCTATTAGACAATTTAAAAATGGACTTAACTGAAAAGCAGTTAAAGGTGAGTTTTAATAAAAATACTAAGTCATTACTAGTGGATCATGTGTATGAAAAACTTAATATCCTCTCAAATTATCTAGAAAGAGAACTGATAATAGAATTATAAAATTTATAATAAGTTTAGAGTTTTTCTTGTAAATTTTTTATAGTTTTTCTGTAATTTGACTGAATATCATCAAAGTTCAAATGCTTGCCATTTTCAACAAGGCATTTGCCTTTATTCCAGAGTTTTAAAACATCATTTTCACGAGATGCAAAAATCCAGTAGTCTAAAATTTTATCATCCTTTAATCCATCGAGTTCATTATTCTTATTTGGTAAAGATATTAAATCTGCATTAAAACCTTTTTGAATTTTACCATTATTAATTTGTAAAGCGCGAGCTCCCCCCTCAAGACAATCATCAAATAATTTTCTACCAGTTGATTGTTTTTGATTAGAAATAACAGCTCTTTTTTTATTTAAAAGTCTCTGGGAGTATTCAAAAGTTTTTAACTCTTCAGTGAGGCTGATATTGATGTTTGAATCAGTTCCTATACCGTATAACCCTTTTTGCTCATTATATTGAAATCCATTGAAAATACCGTCACCCAGATTTGCTTCTGTTACAGGACAAAGTCCAGCTACAGCTCCTGATTTTGATAAAAGCTCTGTTTCTAATTCAGACATTTGAGTGCAATGGACAAGACACCATCTTTTATTAATATCAAAATTTTCAAATAAAAATTCTACAGGTGGCATTTTATAAAATGACTTTATTTCTTCTACTTCTTTGACCTGTTCTGCAGCGTGAATATGTATAGGGCCATTTGTTAGATCAATTATTTTATTCAGAGTTTCATTCTTAACAGCTCTTAAAGAGTGTGCTGCAACACCAAGTGAAAAATTTTCATTTTTTGATAAGAATACTTTAATTTGATTATATAATTCTTCAAAAGTATCAATATTGTTATGAAACCTTAGTTGGCCTCCTTCTAATTCTCTATTGTCGCAGCCACCTCTTTCATAAACAACTGGCAATAAACAAATACTAATTCCACTTTCTTCTGAAGCCTCTAAAACTTTTTCAGATAATTCAGCAATATTGTCATATTTAGTTCCCCCAATTTGATTATGTAAATAGTGAAACTCACCAACACCGACATACCCCGATTGCAGCATTTCCATTTGGCTAAATAAAGTTATTGAGTAGATTTCTTCTGGGGTTAATACATCAAGAAACTGATACATTAAATTCCGCCATGACCAAAAATTATCATTACCCTGAGGGCTTCTTGCTTCAGTTAATCCTGCCATTGCTCTTTGAAAAGAATGGCTGTGTAAATTATTCATAGCTGGTAGAATAATTTCTTCATTAAGATCTGCATCGACTTTGTGGTTGTTATTTTCAGTTACATTTGAAATTAAACCTGATTGGTCAATTTCTATAATTACATTATTAGACCAGCCATTTGGAAGCAGGGCTTTTTTTGCGAATATATGTTTATTAATAATATCCATTTTCGTCTTTTGTTGACAGAACTTATGACTTTACGTCATATCATATCAATGCAATTATAATAATAAAAATTTATATAATGGGACATTCAAAAACCAATCAAACAATTTTTACTAACGCTAAAATTGTTCCAATGTCGGGTAATAGTGATGACTTTGAAATAATTGAAGATGCTGTAATAGTATCTGATGGCGATATCATTGCTTGGGTTGGACCAGAAAAAAATATACCCCAAAAATTTAAAAACTTTGAAGAATTCAATGTAAAAGGAAAGTTAATAACCCCAGGGTTTATTGATTGCCATACCCATCTGGTTTTTGGTGGCAACAGATCCACAGAGTTTAATATGAGATTGAACGGAAAATCTTATGAAGAGATTGCTAAAGCAGGGGGTGGTATAGCCTCAACAATGAAATCCACAAGAAGCGCTACTTTTGATGAACTGCTGGAATCATCCCTAACGCGTTTAGATGATATGATAAGAAATGGCGTTACAACAGTAGAAATTAAATCTGGATACGGTTTAGATATTGAAACTGAATGTTTGATGCTTCGTGTTGCAAGAAGGTTGGAAACAATACGGCCGATAAGAGTGAAAACGAGTTTTCTAGGTTCACATGGCATCTCTCCCGAATATAAGAGTAACCCCAATAAATATATAGAAGATATTTGCCTTCCAGCTTTAACTAAAGCTCATGAAGAGGGACTGGTTGATGCTGTTGATGGATTTTGTGAGACAGTTGCATTAAATACAGAACAATTAAAATTAGTTTTTGAATTAGCCAAGAAGTTAGACCTCCCTGTAAAATTGCATGCCGAGCAACTTAGTCATTCAGGCGGAGTTAAGTTAGCGACTTCTTATAATGCAATTTCAGTGGATCATCTTGAGTACGCAAATAAGGATGATGTTAAGTTAATGTCTGGTGCTGGAAGTATAGCTGTAATCCTTCCAGGGGCTTATTATACTCTAAATGAAAAACAAAAGCCTCCAATCGAATTATTTAGAAAGTATAATGTGCCTATGGCAATTGCAACAGACTGTAATCCAGGATCATCACCTCTTACATCAATTCTACTTACAATGAATATGTCATCCACACTTTTTAAAGTAACACCACTAGAGGCTTTATCTGGTGTGACAAAAAATGCCGCGAAAGCTTTAGCTCTTAATGACAGAGGTCAGATTAAGGAAGGCATGATCTCAGATTTCGTAATATGGGATTTAGAGCACCCAGCTGAGTTTTCATATCGAATTGGATTTAATCCAATATATAAAAGAATTTTTGGAGGATCATTTGACTGAGATTATATCACCTCATTCTATTAACTTAGATTTTCTAGAGAAAATATTAAGGAATAAATTAAAGATAGCTGTTGATCCAGAATTAGAGACAAATGTCGCAAAATCTTATGAAATTGTTCAAAAATCAGCTGAGGGAGATTTGCCTGTTTATGGAGTTAATACAGGGTTTGGAAAGTTAGCAAACAAAATTATTCCTTCAGAAGATAGGGAACAACTCCAGAAAAATCTTGTTCTTAGCCACTGTGCTGGAATTGGAGAGCCTTTGCCCGAAGACGTTACGAGATTAATGATGGTATTAAAAATTGTATCATTATCATTAGGAGCTTCAGGTGTAAAATGGTCAACCATAAAGCAAATTGAACGAATTATAAATTCTGGGATAGTCCCAGAAATACCTCATCAGGGTTCTGTTGGTGCGTCAGGTGATCTAGCTCCATTAGCCCATATGGCTGCTATAATGATTGGCGAGGGTTTCGCTTTTTACAATGGTGAAAAGCTTTCTGGTTTTGAGGCCCTAAAAAGGGCTGGAATTGAACCTATTACTCTTGGTCCAAAAGAGGGTCTAGCTCTGTTAAATGGTACCCAATTTTCGACAGCCTGCGCACTTGCAAGTTTATTAGATGCTTGGAGGTCTGTACTAAACTCTATTGTCATTTCTTCACTTTCGACAGACGCAATAATGGGTTCTACAAGCCCACTCTTACCACAAATACATGAATTAAGAGGGCATAAGGGTCAAATTTTTGTTGCCAGTAAAATGAGAGAGTTGATGGATGGAAGTGTTATTCGGGAAAGTCACAGAGAAAATGACCAAAGAGTTCAAGATCCATACTGTATAAGATGTCAGCCACAAGTTTTGGGAGCAAGTTTAGATATATTAAAGAATGCTTCAGTTACTATTGATATCGAAACAAAAGCTGTAACAGATAACCCTCTTGTTTTAGTCGATGAAAATAAGATTGTTTCAGGCGGTAACTTTCATGCAGAGCCTATCGGTTTTGCAGCGGATCAAATAGCATTAGCGTTAGCAGAAATTGGATCAATTTCTCAAAGGAGAATAGCCTTAATGGTTGATCCAACCTTAAGCTATGACCTACCCCCTTTTTTGACAGATGACGCAGGTTTAAATTCAGGTTTTATGATTGCTGAAGTAACGTCTGCAGCTTTAATGAGTGAAAATAAGCACCTTGCAAATCCTTGTGTTACAGACTCAACACCTACTTCAGCAAACCAGGAAGACCATGTTTCAATGTCTGCTCATGGTGCATACAGATTATTTAAAATGAATAAAAACTTAAATTCAATTTTTGGAATTGAATTATTATGTGCAGCGCAAGGGGTAGAGAGCCGTCAACCTCTAAAAACTTCTCCATTGCTTCAGAATGTAGTTGATGAACTAAGAAAACATGTGCCGCGTTTGAATGAGGATAGGTTTGTATCTAATGATATTAACAACGTTTCTAATCTATTAGATAAAAAAAATATACTTAAGAGTTCAAAGCTTGATCTTCCAATTTCAACTTTTTTCAATTTATAAAATCAAAGGTAAAAGATGTCTGACTTAATTAAAAATTCAAGAATAGTTAAACCCCCAACAGGAGATATAATAACAGCAAAGTCGTGGTCAACAGAAGCACCTATGAGAATGTTGATGAATAACTTACATCCAGATGTTGCTGAAAACCCTAATGAACTTGTTGTTTATGGGGGTATTGGTAGAGCAGCAAGAAGTTGGCAAGATTTTGATAAAATTGTTTCAAGCTTAAAATCTCTTGATGAAGATGAAACCCTTTTGGTTCAATCTGGTAAGCCTGTTGGCATTTTCAAAACTCATGAAGATGCTCCAAGAGTACTGATAGCTAATTCAAACTTAGTCCCAAATTGGGCTAATTGGGATCATTTTAATGAACTTGATAAAAAAGGTTTAGCAATGTACGGGCAAATGACCGCAGGTTCATGGATATATATAGGGACCCAAGGAATTGTTCAGGGTACTTACGAAACTTTTGTTGAGGCTGGAAGACAGCATTACAATGGAGATTTGAAAGGAAAATGGATTTTGACAGCAGGGCTTGGTGGGATGGGTGGTGCTCAGCCTTTAGCTGCCGTAATGGCAGGAGCATGTTGTCTAGCCGTTGAATGCAATCCTGAAAGTATAGACTTTCGTTTGAGAACAGGTTACCTGGATGAAAAAGCTGAAAGTCTAAAAGAAGCTCTTGAAATGATAAAAGCATGGACATCCTCTGGAGTATCAAAGTCTGTTGGGCTACTTGGTAATGCTGCAACTATTTTTACAGAAATTGCAGAAATGGGGATTAAGCCTGATATCGTAACTGATCAAACAAGTGCCCATGATCCAACTAATGGTTATCTTCCTGAAAACTGGTCTATAAGTGAATGGAAAGATAAAAGAGAAACCAATCCAAAATTAGTCGAAGCAGAAGCAAGAAAATCAATGAAAAAACATGTGCAAGCCATGGTGTCTTTTTGGAATAAGGGAGTGCCAACACTTGATTACGGTAATAATATAAGGCAAGTCGCTTTAGACGAAGGACTGGAGACAGCATTCTCATTTCCAGGTTTTGTTCCGGCATACATCCGACCATTATTTTGTAAAGGTATTGGTCCCTTTAGATGGTGTGCGTTGTCGGGGGATCCGGAAGACATTTATAAAACAGATGCTAAAGTAAAAGAGCTTATTCCAGATGATAAACATCTTCACAAATGGCTAGACATGGCCAGAGAGAGAATAAAATTTCAAGGTCTGCCAGCTAGAATTTGCTGGGTCGGTTTAGGCCAGAGAGATAAATTAGGTCTGGCATTTAACGAAATGGTAGCTAAAGGAGAACTTTCAGCACCGATTGTTATTGGAAGAGATCACCTAGACAGTGGTTCAGTTGCTAGTCCAAATCGCGAAACAGAAGCAATGAAGGATGGATCAGATGCTGTAAGTGATTGGCCACTTTTAAATGCTTTGTTAAATACTGCAAGTGGGGCAACTTGGGTTTCGTTGCATCATGGTGGCGGTGTTGGTATGGGTTACAGCCAGCACTCAGGAATGGTTATTTGTTGTGATGGAACAAAAAAAGCCTCAGAAAGAATTAAAAGAGTTTTATGGAATGACCCTGCAACTGGCGTAATGCGTCATGCTGATGCAGGATATGATATTGCTATTGAAAGTGCTAAATATCACAAACTTAATTTGCCGAGTATTAAATAAAGGATAAAAAATGCATTATTCACCAACCAATGAAAAGTGTCCGCTTCCTTATTCACCATTTAAATCTTGTACCGTTCCCAGGCCTATCGGTTGGCTTTCAACTCTTTCTGAAGATGGAATAGCAAATCTTGCCCCATATAGCCAATGGCAAAACTTAACTTTTGATCCTCCACTTGTAATGTTTGCAGCTAATCAACTTTCATCAGGAAAAAGAAAAGACACTGTAATAAATGTAGAAAAAACAGGGTGGTTTGTTTGGAATATGGCTACATATGAATTGCGTGAAGCTGTAAATATTTCTGCAATGGAGTTAGCATCTTCTGAAGATGAATTTGTACATGCGGGCGTCTCAAAACAAGAATGTATTGATACTAAAGTGCCAAGAGTAAAAGAATCTCCCGCACATTTTGAGTGTAAATATTTGTCAACACATCGTCTTGCTGGAAACTCAAATCATGGTTACGTGGATGTCGTTTACGGTCAGGTAATGAGAATTCATGTTAATGATCAATATATAGATGCAAATGGTAAAATGGATATAAAGAAAATAAGACCATTAGCTAGATTGGGGTACTATGACTATACATCAGTTACAGATGTATTTGAAATGCGTATACCTGGAGCTTCTTCAAAAGCATCTGATGGTCTTGAGGGAAAGTCTTCATGACACCCGAAGTTTATATAGATTTTATAAATAAATTTGATGTAGATAAAGTCGCTCTTACAAATGATGAAATCCTAAATGCTATTGAAGATAGTCTCAAGATGCAGGGAAGAGGTGAAACTGAAATTGAACCGAGAACACATATTCGTCCAAGAGCTGGTGTTGAAGGACATTTCAATGTTTTGAGAGGCTGGATTGGAGGTGAAATTGATAGTGCGGGCACAAAGGTTGTTGGAGATTTTGTAAACAATTATCTTGAAGACAGACCATCCGAATATGGAGTGCTTACTTTGTTTGACCCTAGGAATGGAGCACCAAAAGCAATTGTTGACGCTACAGGTATAACTGACATGAGAACCGGAGCTGTCACTGCTATTGGCGCAAAATATCTTTCCAATAAAAAACCCAAAATTCTCGCTCATATTGGTGCAAGAGGAACAGCTTACTGGAATGTTCGTCTTTTGTGTCATTTATTTGATTTTGAAGAAGTTCGAATTCATTCAAAAAGAGTAGAAAGCAGAGAAAAATTTGCAAATAAACTCACCGAGGATTTAAAAAGACCAATTAAAGTAACTGACGACTGGGAAAGCTGCATACTTGATGCTGATATAGTTGTTGAGGCTTCTAGATTGTCTAAACCTGAGCCACTTTTAAAAACTGACTGGATTAAAAAAGGTGCATTAGTTATTCCATATGGGACAATGTCAGCTCTTGAATTCTCATTGCCTGATATAATGGATAAATTTGTTATGGATGATTGGGGTCAGGCTCATGGTATTTTTGGAGCATTGAGAGAACATATAGATAAAGGTAAAATAACCTTTGAAACTCTTCACGCAGAATTAGGAGAGATTGTATGTGGTCTCAAAAAAGGGCGAGAAGCAAATGATGAGACTATACTATTCTGGCATAGAGGACTTTCATTATCAGATATTGCTTTGGGGCATAAAATTTTATCTAAAGCCAAAGAAATAGGAGTGGGGCAAAAACTCAGATTTGCTTAATGATCTATAATTTTAATAACAAGAGAATTAAATTAAATCATTTCTTTGAAACACTGCAATTAATCAAAGAAAATAAAATTAAATTTCAAATAAATAAAAATATTTTAACTAAAATTAAGAAAGATTTTGCTTGTGTAAGACAAAGCCTCAATTCCGGTCAATCTGTATATGGAATGAATACAGGGCTAGGTAGTAATGTAAATTATAAATTAAACAAAAAAGAGATTGAAAATTTTCAGCAGCTTATTATTGAAGGAAGATCTTCAAGTGTAGGAAAATTTTTGGATGAGGATATAGGTTTACTACTTCTTTATGCACGTTGTATCCAACTATCAAAAGGAAATACAGGTATATCACCTAAACTTTTTAAACATCTGATGAAGTGTTTAGAAAAAGGTTTTAGTCCTGCAATTCCAGAATTTGGATCTATCGGGGCAGGAGATTTAACACAAAATGCTACTTTTGGACTTGCTCTATTAGGAAAAGGAAAGTTTTGGAATAATGGCAAAATTATAAACTCAAAAAATAAACTAGTCTCAAACAAAATAAAACTTCCAAAACTTGAAGGAAAGGATGCAATGGCATTGATAAACCACTCATGCCTTTCAATTGCTTTATCTGGCAAAGCCTTAAGTGATACTTTAACTGCATTTATGATGATGCAGTTTTCAGCACTGTTTTCATTTGAGGCATTTATTGGAAACAAGCAAATATTCTCCCCTGAAGTTAATGAACTAAGAGTTTCACCTGGGCAAAATGAATGTGCACGTTGGTATGATAATATATTCAAAAATATTTTACAAAAACCAAGAAGACTGCAAGATCCTTTATCATTTAGAACTATATCAGTTTGTCACGGTTTGGGTATGACAAATATTACTCGGCTAATCGAATATTGGGAAAATGAGTTAAATGGGATTTCTGATAGTCCTGTAGTTTTAAATAATAAAGATTTAGTGTCTACACCTAATTTCCATAATCCTGCACTAGCACAAATTATGGAAAGTGTAACACTCTCTAATGCTATGATTGCAAATGGATCTTTTCAGAGAATACAAAAATTGATGAATAATGAAATTTCAGATTTGCCTGGCTATCTATCTCCAATAGGTGGTAAATCTGCTGGATTAATGCCTTTACAAAAAACAGCAGCTTCTATTTTGTCTGAGATTAGGCAATGTGCTTTTCCTATTTCATTTGATACTAGTCCTGTTTCAGATACTGTTGAGGACATGTCTACAATGACACCCTCAAGTGCTAAAAAATTAATTAGACAATCTGAATTAATGAAACTTTTATCTGGAATTGAAACCTTAGTATCTTGCCAGGCATTAGACTTAAGGCATGATAATATTAGCAATTCAAAATTAATCTCATCACCAACAAAACTAATGTTTAAAATTATTAGAAAAACAATTGACAAAATTCTTATTGACCGTCCAATAGAGAATGATATTGAAACGACTGCTGTAGAATTAGAAGAGTTTATAAAATCAAAAAAATTAAAAAAATTCTGGATTTTTAATTGAGGAAAAAATGGAACTGAAAACTGCTAGACGATCAGGTGGAAGATCAAGAAAATCTGTTCGACAAAGCAAAAAATCAATAGATCAATTGGAATGGGGTATTCCATATAATACAGACAACTTTGTAGAGCCTCTCAGTGAGGAAGGTGTAAACAAAGTGCATAATGCGACTATGCAGGTTCTTGAAGAAATTGGTATTGAGTTTCTTAATGAAGAGGCAAAGAAAGTACTCTCTGAGGCTGGTTGTAAAGTTGATAGGAACTCAGACAATGTCAAGATGGATAGATCTTGGGTTAAGGAAATGATTTCTAAGGCTCCTTCAGAATTTGAAATTTTTCCGAGAAATATAAATAGATCAGTAAAAATTGGTGGTAGAAATATGGCCTTTGTAAATGTTTCTTCTCCACCAAATGTAATGGATTTAGATCGAGGTAGGCGAGTAGGAGATTTTGAAAGCTTTAAAGATCTTATAAAGCTTACTCAATATTTTAATTGTATTCATTTAGCAGGAGGCTACCCTGTTGAGCCAGTTGATATTCATGCTTCAGTCAGGCATTTAGATTGCTTATACGAAAAATTAACTTTAACTGACAAGGTTTGTCATGCTTATTCATTAGGGAGCCAACGTGTAGAGGATGCGATTGAAATGGCTAAGATAGCATCTGGATTAAATGAAGATGAGTTTTTTTCTAAGCCAAGAATTTATACCAATATTAACTCATCATCTCCACTAAAGCATGATCATCCAATGCTAGATGGAGCAATGAGGTTTGCTAGAAAAGGCCAGCCTGTATTTGTAACTCCATTTACACTCGCGGGAGCAATGGCTCCTGTGACTATGACTGGAGCAGTTGTTCAATCTTTAGCTGAGGGTCTTGCAGCAATTGCTTTGCTTCAATACATTAACCCTGGCACACCATGTGTTTTTGGAACTTTTACCTCAAATGTTGATATGAAAAGTGGAGCACCTGCTTTTGGGACACCTGAGTATATCAGAGCCACCCAAATAACAGGCCAAATGGCAAGATACTATGGATTACCTTTAAGGGCTTCCAATGCTTGTGCTGCTAATGCCCCAGATGGTCAAGCTATATGGGAAAGTTTAAATAGTCTCTGGGCTGCAAGTACCGGTGGAGTAAACGTTGTATATCATTCCGCTGGTTGGTTAGAGGGTGGCTTAATAGCAAGTTATGAAAAATTTGTTATGGACTGTGAAGTATTGCAGCAATTTCAAAGATATTTTGATCCAGTAATTTCTGATGTTGGTCAAGATTCCTTAGCTGTAAATGCAATAAAAGAAGTTGGGCCAAACGGACATTTTTTTGGATGTGATCATACACAAGAACGGTATACTAACGCTTTTTATTCTCCATTTTTGTCAGATTGGCGAAATTATGAGGCTTGGGAGCAAGACGGCGCTGAATGGACACATCAACGTGCAAACAAAATATGGAAAGATATACTAAAAGAATTTGAAGCTCCTAAAATAGATATTGCTGTAAAAGATGAGCTAAAGTCATTTGTAGATAGAAGAAAATCTGAGGGTGGAGTAAAAACTGATTTTTAAATTATAAAATGGAAAAGTTAGAAAATTATATATCCTTAGAAAAGCTTGAAGTTGTTTGCAACTCTATAGAAGAAGCTCATGGGCTTCCAAATGAATGCTATCTTGAAGGGGGTTATACAAAATTTGAACGGAAATTACTGTTTGAGGACAAATGGGTTGTAATTGGTGTAGCTAGCAATCTTAAACAAAAAGGTGAAGCAATACCGTTCAATTTACTGGGTATACCTCTTATTATTTTAAAAGATAAAAATGATAAAATTAGAGTGTTTCATAATGTATGTAGTCATAGAGGCTATAAATTACTTAATGAGCCATGCAAAATAAAAAATGCTTTAAGATGTCCCTACCATTCATGGGCTTATGATTTAAACGGGAAATTAGTATCCACTCCACATATCGGTGGTATGGACAAAAATGATGCAGATGGATTTGTAAAAAGCAGAAGTGATTTAATTGAAGTACGTTCATACGTTTGGCTTGATATGATATTTATCAATATTTCGGGAAATCAAATCCCATTTGATAAATATATTGAACCTCTAGAAAAGAGGTGGTCAAAGTTTTGGACTAAAGAGGATCAAAATCTTATAACGCATGCACAAGATAACGGATATTTCCTTTTAGAAGCAAAATGCAACTGGAAATTTGCGATAGAAAATTACTGTGAAAGTTATCATCTGCCGTGGGTTCATCCTGGACTGAACTCTTATTCAAAACTTGAAGATCACTATCACATACAAGGTTTGCCAAATAGATTTGCTGGTCAGGGCACGCTGGTTTACAATCCAAGATTTGAGGGAGGAAAAATATTTCCAAATTTTCCAAACTGGCCAAGTGACAAAGAAGAGATTGCGGAATATGTAGCTCTTTTCCCGAATGTAATGTTGGGTATTCATAAAGATCACTACTATGTTTATTGGCTAGAACCTGTAAGTTATAACTATACAAAAGAGCATATGGATATTTACTATGTTGGGGAAAGAGCAGCGAAATCAGATGAATATATGTCTCTTAGGAAACAAAATTATGAACAGTGGCATAGTATTCAATCAGAAGATCTAAGAATAATTGAAGGTATGCAAGACGGAAGGCAATCTCCAGCTTTTAATGGAGGGAATTTTTCTCCTGTTATGGATAATCCAACTCATCATTTTAATAAGTGGGTTGCTCAAGAATTACTGTCTACTAATTAATTTCACCTAAGAAAGTTAATCATGATAAGTCTAAATGCTTTTTTCTTAGTTTTGATTGCAGCATTTTTACATGCTCTTTGGAATTCTTTTGTCAAGGGTAATAAAAGAAAAGCAACAGTAATGATTTTGATCGTTTTGTTGCATTTTCTATTCGGAGTGGCTTTAAGTTTATTTTCGAGTTTCCCATCTGTTGAAGCATGGCCATTTCTAATTGTGTCAGTTTTTGTTCACGTTTTATATTTTTACTTTTTGTTTCAAAGCTATAATTGGGGAGACTTAAGTGAGGTATACCCTTTAATGAGGGGTATCGCACCATTATTAGTAACTTTGGGAGCCTTCTTGTTTATTGGAGAGCTTCCAGTTGGAAAAGGTCTAATCGGGATAATTTTTATTTCTGTGGGAATAATTATACTTTCAGTATATGGGTTATTTAATGCAGTTACGTATAAATCATTATACTTTGCTATCCTTACTGGGTTATGTATTGCATCTTATAGTTTGCTTGATGGAATAGGCGCAAGAGAGGCAAAGACAGCGTTAGGCTATGCAGGTTGGTTATTTATTCTTGAAGGTGTCTTTGGCTTATCAATGTTTTGGATTTTATCAAAAAAAGATTTTTTTTCTATTGATAAAAAGACACTTTTTATAGGAAGTTTTGGCGGCTTATTATCTTCTATTGCTTATGCAATTGTTATTTATGTGAAAGTTACCTCTCCATTAGGTTTAGTTTCCTCCTTAAGAGAAACATCTGTAATATTCGCATCATTAATTGGCTTAATTATATTTAGAGAAAAACCATGGCATTTAAGGATTGTAGCAGCAATAGCAGTCACAATTGGGTTGATTTTTATTTCTCTTTCTAGGTGATTACTTTTTTTGATTATTCTGTTAGTTTATTTAATAAACTAAAATAATTTCATTGGAGATTAATTGTATGTCGCCAAAGCTTGGAACAATTGACGAATTACCAAAAGAGTATCTTGATAAATTAGAAGAAGCTGGTGTGGCTCCATTGTGGCCAATGATGAGAAATGTTTTACCTCATAATTTACCCAAGCCAGTTACAAAATCAGGTTTTTGGAATTATGGTAAAGTAAGAGAACTCTTATTAAGAGCTGGTGAATTAACGCCAGTAGAAAAAGCAGAGAGACGGGTACTTGTTCTATCAGATCCTGGTCGTGGTGTTGGTTCAATGCAAGCAACGTCATCAATTTATTTAGGCATGCAACTTCTTTTACCTGGTGAAACAGCTCCTGCACACCGGCATACTCCTTCTGCAGCAAGAATTATTATCGAAGGAGAGGGTGGATATACAGTTGTTAATGGGGAAAAACTTCCAATGGAAGAAGGTGATTTGGTTCTTACACCTGGGGGTGAATGGCATGACCATGGGCATGAGGGTGATAAACCAGTTATATGGTTAGATGCTCTGGATTTGCCACTATTTGTTTATTTAGAGGGTTCGTACTCTGAAGAAACTGAGTTGCAAATACCAAAAAATAAACCTGATACTAGCCAGCTTGAATATTTATCCTCAGGCTTGGTTCCTGTTACTGCAGGAAAAAGATCTTCAATTAAATATCCTATGATGAGATTTCCGTGGGCAAAAACGAAAGAAGTTTTAGAAAAATTATCTAATAACTCAAGTGATAAAATACTTTCTGTTGATTATGTAAATCCGGAAAATGGTCAAAGTGTTCTCCCAACAATGGGTTTCACTGGAACCATGCTTAAAAAAGGAAAAATTAAAATTGATAAAATTTCATCAATTTCTTCAGCATTTCATATAATAAAAGGTAAAGGAGAAACTACGGTTAATGGAAAAAAAATAACTTGGTCTGCAAAAGACACTTTTACAGCTCCTGTTTTTTCACAAATTGAACACTCCATAGAAGAAAACACATTCTTAATACATATTCATGATAAACCGCTTCAAGAAAAACTTGGATACTTTGAAGAAAGATCAATTTAAAAATTAGGTAATTTTTGATGTTTGAGTTTTATGGTTATTTTAGAAGTTCAGCGGCTTATAGATGTAGAATTGCGTTCAACCTTAAAAATATTGATTACAAATTTATCCCCATTCATCTTAGGAAGGATGGCGGACAGCAATTCAGTCCAGAATATAAGAAAATCAATCCCCAATCTTTAGTTCCTTCATTAAAAGAAAATGATTTTTCTTTGTCTCAATCTTTAGCAATTATTGAATGGTTGGAGGAAAAATATCCAGATCCTAATTTATTACCTGAAGACATTAACTTGAGAGCTAAAGCACGAGCTTTTTGTCTTACAATTGCATGTGAAATTCATCCATTTCAAAATTTAAGGGTACAAGAATTTATTAGAGAAGAATTCAATCAAAATGATGAAAAAATTCAAAAATGGTTAACGCGTTGGATGGCTGGTGGACTAACTGAATGCGAAGAAATATTATCTAATTTAAATTCTCAATATAAATTTTGCTTTGGAAACAAACCAAGTATTGCTGATATATTTCTTGTTCCTCAAATATTTTCTGCTAACAGGTTTAATATCGATATTTCAAAGCTTTCTAATTTAAAAAAAGTCTTTGAAAATTGTAGCCAATTAGAAGCATTTAAAAATGCACATCCTTCAAATCAACCTGATAGCGAATAATAATGAGCACTTTACAAAATAGATTTATCATTGTTGGAGGAGGAATTGGTGGTTTAGCTACTGCACTTGGACTTGCCAAGCATGGCGTTAGATCAATTGTTTTAGAAAAAGCTCCTAAGTTAGGAGAAATTGGCGCAGGTATTCAATTAGGACCTAATGCTTTCCATGGGTTTGATTATTTAGGAGTGGGTGATAAAGCGCGCAAAATGTCGGTTTATATTGATGATCTGATTTTAATGGATGCAATAAATGGTGATGAAATTACCCGCATTGAATTAGGTGATGAATTTAGGAATAGATTTAAAAACCCTTATGCAGTTGTTCATAGAGGTGATTTGCACGGTGTTTTTTTAAATGCATGTAAAGAAAATAATTTAATTGAAATGAGTACAAGTACAAATATTATTTCTTATGAGCAAACCTCTGATGGTGTTTTTGCAATTTCAGATGATGGAAACAAAATTAATGGGATTGCATTGATAGGAGCTGAAGGTCTCTGGTCAAAAATTAGAGCACAGCTAGTTGGTGATGGACCTCCAAAAGTTTCAGGTCATACAACATATAGATCGGTGATACCAATCGATCAAATGCCGGGAGAATTAAGATGGAATGCTGCAACACTTTGGGCAGGTCCAAAATGCCATATTGTTCACTACCCTATTCACGGTGGAAAATCTTTTAATCTCGTTGTTACCTATCATAATGATGCATTAGAACCAGTGGCTGGAAAACAAGTTTCAAAGGATGTGGTCAGAAAAGGCTTTGAACATGTAAATTCAATAGCTAAACAAATTATTGAAAAGGGAAAAGATTGGAAACTTTGGGTTCTATGTGATCGAGATCCTGTCACAAAATGGGTTGATAGAAAAGTAGCAGTGTTAGGAGATGCTGCTCATCCAATGCTCCAATATTTAGCCCAAGGCGCATGCATGGCGATTGAGGATGCTGTATGCTTATCTGAAGAAGTTAAAAATGAAAAAGAAAATATAGAGCAAGCATTAATTAATTATCAAAATAAACGGATACTTAGAACAGCAAGAGTCCAGTTGCATTCAAGAGAGATTGGAAAACATGTGTACCATGCAGATGGAGTACATGCTTTATTAAGAAACCAAATCATGAAATCAAAAACTCAAGATGATTGGTATAATGATATCGAATGGTTATATGGAAGAACAGGGCTCGATAATTGAATTAAACAAGATTTAAGACTGTATCGTGTATTGCTTTTTTTGTATTAAAAAGGTCTTCATCAGATAAAGCTAAGCTTGGATATATTTTTGCAGATGATTTAAAAATTCCTCTCATCCTAAGACCTTTATTGAATAATGCGTTAAGTTTTATGTCTGCTTTTTTTGTATCTCTGTAATTTTTAACATCTTGATCCAAAAAAAGAACATCAAATAAAGTTGGATCACCTACAATTCTATGTCCAATATTTGCATTTTTTAAATTTTCATTTAAACAATTCATAATTTCATTGCCGCATTTGCGAAGTTTATCAAACATATTTTCTCGTCTTAGAACTTCCATTGTTTTTAACCCAGCCGCTGAAGCAATTGGATTTCCTGAAAGTGTTCCAATTTGCATTAACCATTTATCCTTGCTTACTTTATTTTGATCGAAATGTGACATTATTTCATTCGAACCTGCAATTGCAGCAAGTGGAAAACCACCTCCTATGATTTTCCCAAGTGTACACAAATCTGGAGTAACATTATATTTCTCTTGTGCTCCTCCATAAGCTAATCTGAAGCCTGTAACAATCTCATCAAATATTAAAAGAATATTATTTTTATCACATAAGCTTCTTAGTCCCTCAAGAAATCCAGGCTCTGGAGGTATGATCCTTTGAAGAGGCTCTACTATTATTCCAGCAATTTCATCTTTGAATTCTGTAATTATGGAATTTATAAAATCAATATCGTTAAAAGGAGCAATTAATATGTCTTTTTCAATATTTTTAGGTATTCCAGCACTATCAGGAACAGGTTGAGGAAAATTAACTAAGTTTGAGGGAGATAAACTCATTTGTGCTTCAGCACTCATTCCGTGGTAACCACCCTCAAATTTTATAATTTTATCTTTTCCTGTAAAAGCTCTTGCTAATCTCATAGCATACATATCTGCTTCACCACCAGAGCTGACAAAGCGAACTTGCTCAGAGGATTTAACTGCTTTACAAATTTCTTCAGCTAATTCTATACCCTTTGAATTATTTGCAAAAAAGGTTAAACCATTAGGCAATTGTTCAAAAATTGCTTCCATAACCTCTGGATGCCCATGTCCAAGAAGCATTGGGCCAGAACCAATGAGATAATCAATATATTCATTATTATTTTCATCCCAGACTTTGCTACCTTTGCCGCGTTTAATTATTATGTCATTTTCAAAATTACCAAAACCTGCCGCTGGAAGTACTTCTTTAGCCCTATTAATCCAATCTTCTTGGGTATTAATTTTTTTCATATTATTTAATTTTCAGTTTGTTAATCTAATCAATAATACATATAGATCTTTATTCATAATAAAAAAAAAGCCTGCTGAAAAGCAGGCTTTTATATGATTAGAATTTTATTTTATTATAACGATATTTAGTCTCTAATCATGTAGGCAGTAACACCAATTTCGACTTTATCAGTGCCTTCTTTCTCAGCTTCTTCACTTATTCTTATGCCAATTGTACTTTTGAGAATTGACCATACAATAAACGAAGTTACGAAAACAAATATATTTACAGCTAAAATTCCAATAACTTGTGCACCTAAAGAAACTTCAGTATTTGAAATAACAACTGCTAATGTGCCCCAAATACCAGCAAACATGTGGACTGGAATAGCTCCTACAACATCATCAATTTGCATTCTTATCAATAATTGAGAACCGAATACAACTATAGCACCTCCAATTCCACCTACAATAATCGCTATAATTGGTGAAGGCATTAGTGGCTCTGCAGTAATCGCAACAAGACCACCTAAAGCACCGTTAAGCATTTGCACAACATCAGTTTTACCATAAACTACTCTTGTAAGACCAGCTGCTACAACTACACCGGCGGCTGCTGCTAGGTTAGTATTCATAAAAATTCTTGCTACAGAGTTAACATCATCAAATGAACCCATTGCTAATTGTGATCCACCATTAAACCCAAACCAACCGAGCCATAATATAAATGTTCCTAAAGTTGCAAGAGGTATCGAAGATGCTGCATAAGGCTCTAATGGTTCAACTTGTCCATTTTTAAACCGGTTTAATCTTGGACCAAGTATAATAGCTCCAGCAAGTGCAGCCGCACCTCCCGCACTATGAACTAGTGTTGATCCAGCAAAATCAGAAAACCCTAAAGCGGCTAAATAACCACCGCCCCATTGCCAGCCCATTTCAATTGGGTAAATAATACCTGTTAAAATCGCAGCAAAAATGAAAAATGGCCATATTTTAATTCTTTCGGCTAAAGTTCCTGATACTATGGAAATTGTAGCTGCACAAAAAACCATCTGGAAAAACCAGTCAGATGTATCAGAATAACCTGTAGATATATCACTTGCATCACTCCATGGCGTAAAGGTTCCAATAAAACCACCTTCAGATATTCCGTAAGCTAAATTGTAACCACATAACCAAAACATAATTCCAGCAATTGAATATAAACCAATATTTTTTGCAGCTATTGTTGAAACACTTTTTGAGGTAACCAAACCTGATTCAAGCATACAAAAACCAGCTGCCATCCACATAACTAAAAAGCCACACATTAAGAAAAGTAAGCTATTCAAGATATATGCTGTCTCTTCCGAAACATCAGCTTTAGCCATAAACGAGAAAAAAACTGTACCTAAAAAAGCAGTTATAAATAATAATTTTAGTTTAGACATATAAACTCCATAATAATTGCATTATTAAATGCATTAATTTAATTTAATCATGCTTAGTTAGGATATTAATAAGATCCGCGTTCCTTCAGTATGATACCTACTTCCGACCCCTAAAAAGGATTGAACGATTTTTAACCTTGCATGCGTTCCTTCGACATTTGTCTACTTCCGTCCCAAAGAAGGGATGAACGATGAGTGGTTTATATCAAATTAATAATTTTCTTGAACTACGTTTTAGTAATTTCTGAATTGCTGTTTTTGCATAAAAAAAATTAAACTTTAGCAGCACCTTCTGCTAAAACTTTCAATTTTTCATATGCTATATCTGGATCAATGGTTCCGAAACCTGCAAATGTACCAAAACCACAATCACTGCTTCCTATAACTCTTTCATTACCTACAATATTGGTAAAGTTTTTAAGTCTTTGCACAACTAGATTTTGATGCTCCACAAAATTTGTTGTTGTATCAATCACACCTGGCAGAAGAATTAAATCATCAGGTATTAAATTCTTTTTTTCTTCAAACACTTCCCACTCATGCGCATGCCTCGGATTGGCTGCTTCAAAAAGAATATGCCCTGTTTTAACAGTCATTAAAGTTTCAAACATTTTAGAGATTGAAATATCACATACATGAGGTCCTTCATAATTTCCCCAACAAATATGAATTCTTATTTTATCTTTTGGTATATTTCTTAGAGCGTTATTGAGAGATTCTATATTTATAGATGCAACTTTAACAAATTCATTATCAGTCATGTCATTAAAAAGCATATGTCTTGACAATGCAAGGTCAGGACAATCTATTTGCAAGTCTAAACCAGATTTAACAATCATTTCATATTCAGATTGCATTAAATTAGAGAGAGCTTCTAAATAATCCTCTCTTGATGGATAATAGTCATTTTGCAAAAACAAAGATATTACACCTGGTGATGCTGCATTCATGAAACCTTTTTTTATATCATTGCCTTTTAAAGCCTTTTTTAAGTTATCTATATCTTTTATCAAATCATCATTTTTCTTAGGTTCTAATTTACTCACACACATTGGTCTTGCGTATTTAGGCGTACCACCATCATTAGCAAGTTTTTGTAAATAATTAGGAAATTTTTTCAAATCTGCTGGTGCGTTTCTTGGGCTGTCTCCTGCAAAACCATGATATCTATCTTTGACATAAGTTGCGTAAGAAATTTTTGATGTTTCCCCATCAGAAACAATTGTAATTCCTGCTTTTTTTTGCTTTCTGACAGTATCATTAACAGCCTCGGTCATTACTTGATCGAATTCAATTTCGTTATAATCTTCGCCTTTTTCTCTTGCAAAAATATAGTCAACTACTTTTTGGCTGCGTGGAAGTGATCCTACATGTGAAGTTTGAATAGCCATTATTGTCTCCAAGTAGGTCCAGCAGGGTCATTAGTAGCAATTATTCGGTATAATGCAGCTTCACCAGTCATTGAGCTTTCTAAATTGTGTTCTAAGCTTTCAGGAAAGGTGATCGTATCTCCAGAATTTAAAATTAAAGTATTTTCATTCCAAGTAATTTTCCAGCTGCCTTTAACTGGCATATACACAGCTGGCTTTTTATATAAACAAATCTCTTTTTTTGATTTTTCAGTTATAAAATCAACTTCAAAACCTGGCTTATCTCTTAACTTGCCATTCTCACCAATTACTTGAGCAGTTCTATTATATGATAATGACCTCAAGTCTAAATATCTAGCTACATGATTATTTATTATAATTGATGTTTTAGGTTCATCGAACATTTTAATCTCTTCCTCTGTAAGAACTGGCATAGGTGCTGAACCACTAGGGAGATTTTCACCTTTTTTTGTATCATACAATTTTCCTTTGTTGGATAAAATTAAACCATGTTCTTTTGCCTCTTCAATTACTTGAGGCGCCCATATAACTCCACCTCCGGCATCATCCCCACCCAAGACAGCCATTATCATACCATAATCAACACCAACATTTTCAAAACCTCTAAATATACCAGTTGGAATGTTTATTATATCTCCTTTTTCTAACACGACTTCTCCTGCCGTGCCCCATCTTCCCCAGAAAAATCTCCATCTTCCTGACAAAACAAAAAATACTTCAGCAGTTCTATGACTGTGAAGAGAATTCCGGCATTTGGGAGGTTGGCCTGCGGCACCTATATTAAAGCCATGTGGAATATTAATATGTACATGCTGGTCTGCACTCTCTGATACCCCACTACCTATAATTGTAAAATTTTCTTTTTGGTTTGAACCTGGTGTGTGTGCATCAATAAATGCTGTCTTGCAAGGTTTTAATTCGCCATATCTTACTAATCTTTTTTTTATTTCACTCAATTCCATCTTTTCCTCATTTCATTCACTAAAGTTTAATCTGCTAAAATTTGCTTCCAAATAGCTACTTCATCATATAGACAATACTCTCTCCTTATCCCACGTGGGCCAAATTCCACATGGGAAATCCCCATTATATAAACTTCATTATTTGTTGGCTCACCAAATATACCTTTTCCATTATGTCTACCCTTCAAACTCCATCGGATGGCTGCTCTTGGTGATAAATATTCGTCCACTCTGCCAATACGATGCTCTATCCTAAAAACTGAATCAGAAAATGCATTTCTTAAGTTTCCCCAAAAAGTTTTTACTGAAACATATGAATGCCCTGTTACACCTCCTGGGTATTCAGTTTGCACTGCTCTATCATAATGTTTTTCGATTTCAGCATATTCACTACACATGATCATATTTAAGATTTTTTCATATTCTAAGCCCCATTGATTGTCATTTCCCATACCTATGTAAGGGCCCTCTATATCAATTTTGTCTGAAAAAGGGATTATTTGATTATTGTTTTGCTTTTCTTTTTTTATTAAATCCTTGGCATATTCTTCTGGTTTCCATCCAAGTTGTCTAACAATTGCTCCTTGATCTCGTACTAACCACTCATCGTTTATTTGATTATTAATTGCATGGCAGTCTGCAATAACTCTATAAACAAGTTTCTTTCCAGTGGCATCGCCAAATACGCCTGTTCCATTATGGGTTGCTGTTGAAAGTATTCGATGTGAACTTAGCATGCCATCATTGGGGTTGCCTGACCAAATTACATCCTCTCCCAGTAATTCTCTATCTGGAAATTCTTTCAGAGTATTTTTTGTCGCGTTTATAACCTTTCTGTTTCCAATTACTATACCTTCTGGTGAACGCACAATTATATCGACACTATAATAATGATTAAGAGTTTCAATTCCTCTTTGTTCCCATATCTCATTAGTAATGCCTAATATATAATCAGGAAAATCTTTAAATTTATTATCGAACCCTTGCATATTATTTTTTTCTCGTGGAACCTCTAACTATAATTGGACTATCTAGTTTTAATTTAATTGGAGATTGATCTTTGTTTTCAATTCTTTCAATAAGAATTTTAACAGTTTCTTTAACCATTTGATCAGCATCTTGCTTAACTGTTGTAAGATTATAAGAGGGCCAGTTTGATAAAGGTACATCGTCATAACCAACAACAGACACGTCTTCTGGTATTTTAAGGTTAAATTCATATCTAATTACATCCATAGCAGCGAACGCCATATAATCATTCGCAACAAATAATGCATCAGGGATAGATTTGTTTTTAAATAATTTATAAGTTGCACTTTGAGCTTCATCAAATTTGAAATTTCCAACTTCACGTGAAAAAAGTGAAATTCCATTTTCATTTAATTTTGTGACAAAACCAAACTCTCTATCTCTTTGTGTTGAGGCACCTTCCCAACCAGCTATGTAAGATATCCTTTTATGTCCTAAGCTGATTAATAGATCAGCCACTTTCTCCCCACCCTCAATATTATCAGATGTAACAGATGACAATGATGAATCATCCTGATCTCGATTAAACAATACTATAGGAATACCTGCTTCTTGGCACCTAGTTGCGAGGCTTGATGACATTGCTACAGAGGCTACAATAATTCCATCAACCTGATAATCCAGTATTTCAGAAAGAACTTTATCTATATCACCCGCTGTTTTAGATGCCATGAAAACGAGTACATGATAGCCCTCCAGCTGAAGAGTGTTAGAGATTTTTTCTACAGCTTCTGGGTAAAAATAATTATCTAAATATGCAACCACCAAACCGATTATTTTTGATTTTCCTGTTATCAAAGATCGAGCTAAAACATTAGGTCTGTATCCCAAAAGATCAGAAGCAACCTTTACCTTTTCTGCAGTTTTCTTGGACACACTTGCACCAGGTGTATAATATCTTGAAACTGCTGACTGGCTTACCCCAGCTGCTTTTGCAACGTCAATTGATGTAATGCTTTCCTTACTCATTAACCTATGGTCCATCCACCATCAATCATTAGAGAAGATCCAGTTACAAGTGAGGAAGCATCAGACGCTAGATAAACCACAGCACCCATAATATCCTCAACTTCACCTACTCTTCCTAATTTAATTTTACTTTCAATCCATTTAATTTTTTTTGGATCATCAAACGTTGGAGCTGTTAAAGGTGTTGAAATAAAAGTTGGACAAATTGTGTTTACTCTTATGCCATGTGGACCAAATTCTATAGCCATAGATTTTGTAAAACCCTCAACTGCATGTTTAGAGGCACAATAAACAGCTCTTTCAATTCCTCCTACATAGGCCATTTGAGATGAGATGTTAATCAATGAACCTATTCGTTTGTTTTGGATCAGCTTATTAGCAATTTCTTTAGTTAAAAAATATGCTCCTTTTAAATTGACATCTATAACACTATCAAAATCCTGCTCATTAGTATCAACTGCTGGAGTATGACGCGCAAGACCAGAGCTATTAACCAGAATATCAAAGCACTCTTGTGAATCGATTGTTTTTTTTACATCCTCAACTTCTGAGATATCTAATTTTATTGTCTCAGCATTATGACCTTTTTCCTCAAGTGAATTTTTTAAGTCATCCAATAAATCCTTTCTTCGTGCAGCCAGTACAACAGATGCACCAGCATCAGCTAGCGCTGTTGCACACCCAATGCCAATCCCAGAAGAAGAGCCGACTATTAAAGCTCTTTTATTGTCTAAACGAAAAGAAGGCATTTTTGGTAACTTCATTGATAAACTCCCTTTGTATTGGCTTTATTAAACTCTTTTAATCTTGAGAAAACATTTACACCAATTTGATTATATATATCCAACAGGTCTACTAAGACCCAGTTTTCTCTAATTTTACCGTGTTCTAAACGCCAAAAATCAAGTGAACGTAAGGTAATAACTTTATTTACAGGAGCAATACCAAGCCAACCATCATGTGAAATAGTTTGTTTCATGTTTGGCCATCCTGTAACTGCTACATACTCATTTTCAGAGAAAAAATGATAAAAAATATCCTCTCCCCATCCATCTTTTTTATCATATGATGTCAATTTACCTCTATCAGGCATAGCATTTAGAAAGGGAATTTGATGCCAATTTCGAAAACCATCAATTCCTCTACTTGAACCAATTCCTGACGGTCCATACCAATTCATGTTCTTATGCCAGTATTTTTCTAGTTCCATTAGTTCAGGACCACCTTCAGAAGGATGACGTTTCATCGCACTTGCCATGCTGACTATGTGTTCAAGAGATGAACTACTCTTTTCAGTAAAAATTTTACCTTCATTAATGCCATCTAAAGTTGATGGACCAGGAACACACCATTCTCTTCCAAGGCTTGGGGCCATTGGCCATGCCTTGGCTTGCATCATAAGCTCAGGTATATCCCAAATCGCTTGAACTTCTGTAATCTTATTATTTTCAAATTTAAAAAATTCATGGAATCTCATATGTGATAAATGTCCTGTTGGAGGAATGTCAAGGAAGGGATTTATAAAAGTACCACAATAAATTCCACAGGTTCCAACCCAATAAAAATTCTTTTCAGTTCTACCTGAAATCACAATATAATCTCTCCTCTCTAAATCTGGAAAAGAGTGAAAAAGTTTTTTATAACTTAAATCATAAAAAGCATCTGGTCCAACAGTGTCATTTAATGGAAAAGAAAGATGAATTATTGCATTACTATCAACTAAGGTTTCTAGCTCTTTGCGAACAGAATTTTCGTTAAAATCATACATTGATAAACGCAAAGGCTTAAATAGTTTTTTATAGTTTTCCTCAGGTGTCATTATTCTGCAGCTTTACCGTAACCAACATTCTTTTTTCCATATCTTCTTACTCGAACATTAGCTTGCTCAGCATGTCCTACAAATCCTTCTAGCATACAAAGTCTGGAGCATTTTTCTCCTATCATTGTCGCTGCTTCATCTGTTAATATTTTCTGATAACTGTGTGTTTTAAGAAATTTTCCAACCCATAAGCCTCCTGTATATCTACCTGCTTTTTTTGTAGGAAGAGTGTGGTTCGTTCCTATAACTTTATCACCATTAGCAACATTTGTTCTTGGACCCAGAAATAAAGCTCCATATGACTTCATATTTTCAAGAAACCAATCGTCTCTATTGGTCATAACTTGAACATGCTCTGATGCAATCTCATCTGAGATTTCAAGCATTTCTTCATATGTGTCGCATAAAATTACTTCACCATAATCTTCCCAACTTTTTCTTGCTGTCTCAGATGTTGGAAGAATATCAAGAATTCGATCTATTTCTTTTTGAGTTTCTGTAGCCAGTTTTAGAGAGTTTGTGACTAAAACTGCTGGTGAATTATATCCATGCTCAGCTTGTCCAAGTAAATCTGTAGCGCAAATTTCTGCATCAACAGTTTCATCAGCTATAACCATTGTTTCTGTGGGGCCTGCAAATAAATCTATTCCAACAGTTCCAAAAAGTTGCCTTTTAGCTTCAGCTACGTATGCATTGCCTGGACCTACAAGCATATGTACAGGATTTATTGTTTCAGTTCCTAAAGCCATAGCTCCTACAGCCTGAATACCTCCTAGACAATAAATTTCATGCGCTCCTCCTAAATACATTGCAGCAACAATTGCTGGGTGAGGGGCTCCATTTTGAGGTGGTGCTGAAGCCACTATTCTTTTAACCCCTGCAACACTTGCAGTTATAACCGACATATGCGCTGAAGCTATCATCGGAAACTTTCCACCTGGCACATAACATCCAACAGATTGTACAGGAATATTTTTATGACCAAGAATAACCCCAGGAAGTGTTTCCTCCTCTACTTCTTTCATTGAATTTAATTGTATTTTTGCAAATTTCTTTATTTGCTCTTGAGCAAATTTAATATCGTTTAAATCTTTATCAGGTACTTTAGTTAAACATTCCTGGATTTCTTTATCTGACAATTTGAAAACCGCTGGAGAATAGTTATCAAACTTTTCTGAGTACAATCTTATTGCTTTATCTCCATCTTTTTTGATGGTAGAAAGTATTTCTTCTACAGAGTTCCGTACCTTTCTATCGTCTTCATTTTTTTCTAATTCTGGTTTACTTTCTTTTATGTATTTAATCATTTAAATTACACCCAATCTCTTTTATTTGTTGTCAAATTTTTCCCAGCCCATTCCATCAAAGACATCAACACCAAGTTGTTTCAACACAAATGGGAAATCCACCATGACCCAATTATCTTGAATTTTTCCCTCTGATACTTTCCAAAAATCCATATATCTTATTTCAACTTTTTTCCCAGTTGGTTGAATTCCCATGAATTCTCCAGAATGAATTGCTTCTTGCCTTCCAAATGCAGCAGCCCACTCACCCATAAACAAGCGAGCTTCATCAATACAGACTTTATCTGAGAAAGCTTTTTGAAAAGGTTTTTGCCAATTATCTTGAAATTCTTCCAATCCAGATTTAGTGCCACAGCCAAAGTTACCCATCCACCTGAAGTTTTTAGAAAAAAATTCACCAATATCTTCAATTCTATGGTCATTTAAACCATCAACCATACTTTCTATAACTTCTTGTGTTTTTTTTGTTTTAGATAAATCATTATCTTTTGTAAGTTCAGCTTGGTTGGGTCTGGATCCTTTCATATTTCCTCCTTTAACCTTTCACGGCACCAGCGGTAAGACCGCTTACAATTTGTTTTTGAAAAAAAAGAACTAAAAGAAATAAAGGTGCAGTAATTGAAACGGCTGCTGCAACTGCCACCACTTGATCTGTAGTTGATGTGTCTCTATTAAATAACCCACTTATTGCAGGAACCATAGTTTGGTTTTGTGCATCTAATAGCAAAGATGTTACAAGATAATCATTGTAACCTAACATGAAACTAAATAAACCTGTTGTGATAACACCCGGCCACATAATCGGCATTATAACTTTTATGAAAGCTTGAAAATGTGAACATCCATCTATTCTTGCTGCTTCATCTAATTCAGATGGTATGTTTTGGAAAAAAGAGCGCATTAACCAAATAGTAAAAGGCTGATTTATTGCTACTAAAACAGCAATAACTGCAAATGGTTTTCCAAATAAAGTAGGCGCTAAATCACCCATAAGAGGTCTCAAAATTTCAGATGAGTTCATAAAAAAAGGTAAATATCCTGCAACTAAAATAGAATGAGGCAATGCTCTAAAAACTAATGCAATAACCAAGATCCAAAATGCTAAAGAAGACTTATATCTCGCAAGAGCGAACCCTGCCAATGTTCCAAAAGTAAGTGATACAACAACAACACCTGAGGTAACTATTACAGAATTCCAAAAATATTTAAGAAAATCTCTTTCGAACCAAACAGTATTATAATGTTCAAAAGTGAAACCTAAAATTTCAAAATCAGCAAAGTTAAGTTGCTCTGAAAAAGAATTTAAAGTTCTAAATAAAAAAAGGAATAATATTGATAAACATAGATAAAAGAGAGGAACTTTTAATATAAAATCAAAATGTAAAACTTGATTAAATATACTTAAAATTTTTAATCTTAATTTATAAAATGCAAATATCAATAGAGATAATATTATTAAATCATTCAAAGATACACTGGACCTCTCTTGAGAAGTAAGAGGTCCAAAAATTACAGTTATAGGATTTGATGAAAAAGCATCAACAGGTAGTTTAATGCTCATAATTGTAATCCAGAAAATTGGAAAAGATGCAATAAGACACCATAAAAAAACAAAAAATGAAGAAGTTAATTGTAAGCTTAATGATTGTTTTAATGACTTGGTTTCAATCATAGCTTACCCTCTCTATAGTCTTCCCAAGTCCTTTTCAAAAGTGGTGTGATTATTATCGATACCCCAACCATTGTAAGCATTGCACTTGTTGACGCTCTATTTATTAGCCTGTTGCCAGTTTCATCTGGTATTAAAAAATCATATGTGAGCCATTGAAGTGAAATTACATAAGCTTGTGATGAGAAAGCGACTATTTCCTCAAAAACTCTATAGCTATCCATGAGATGGATAAGGGAAACAAAAATTATTAAAGGCATTAGATGTGGGATAATGATATATCTTAGTCTTTCAAATCTATTTGCTCCATCAATTACAGCACTTTCGAGGATTTCTTTATTAACTGTTTGTAGACCTGCATAAAATACGATAAATGCAAAAGGAGCTACATGCCAAACACGGTAAATAATCATCAGCAATTCCAAAGTCCAAGCATTTGCGAACATTGCAATGTCTTTTTGCATTAAATATTCTAAAATAGCTGTTAATATTCCTTCCCCAACAAATAACCATCTAATTGCTAATGCCCCAATAATTGGAGTTATGATAAATGGCAATAACGAAATGAATATTACAGGACCTTTTATTGATCGTGTTAAATTATTTACTGTTAAAGCAATTAGCAATCCTAAAAATATTACTAATGGCAAAGTTATTAAACAAAATGAAATTGTAAATCTAAAGGCTTTCCAAAAGTTTATTTTTTCAATCTCATTAAGTGATAAATTGTATACTGCATTTTTAAATTTATTAATTTGAAGTAAGTTTTTATAATTTTCAAAACCTACAAAAACACTAACCTCAATGACATTTCCATTTTCATCAAGTTTTGGTTTAGTTTCTATTTTTGTTTCACAGATTTGTTTTAAAAACCCAGGCGTACACGTTTCAACTTCTACTTTCTCAAAAACGTTTTGTGTAATAAAAAAACTTTGCTTAAACACTATTGCAAGTGGAACTGCAATAAATAAAAACATCATTAAAAGTGATGGAACTACAAAAAAATAAAAGTCTCTTTTTTTCATTGTTTTTAAAAAGAAGAGAATTTTGAAAACTCTCTTCTTTTAAATAAATATTTACATTAGGCCTTTTTCTTTAGCCGCAGAAGTATAAGCTGCTTCAATATCTGCTAATGCTGAAGTTGCATCCTTCTTACCAGTTAAAAAATCAGCTATACCATTACCAAGGGCAGTGTGCATAACACCCATTCTACTTCCTGATGGGTAAGGTGCGGCTCCGTTTGCTGCTGTTGCTGAAGCTCCAGCTGCACTTGGACCTGGGTTAAAACCAGTTATTAGCCATACTGCATCGTCGTTGTTGGCTGTTACCATTTCAGTATCCAAGCCTTCCATAGCAACTTTAAAAGCAGCATCAGCTTTTGCATCTGAAATATTTTTAGCAATCACAATTCCATCCCACCATAATGTTGAAGCAGGACGAACATCACCCATTGGAGCACTCGCCATAACGATCTTTCCAACTACTTTACTCTCTTCTGCATTGTCCATAGCTCCAGCTCGTGTTGCCCATAAGTAAGCCATTGCAATTTTTTCTTGTTGCATTTGCTTTTGAGCGTAAGTTGAATCTGAAGTTAAGTATTCTGGGTCCATGTAGGCAGTCAATTTCTTCATTGTTTCTAAAGACTTTACTCCAGCTGCATTATTTATTGCTGGTGCATTACCATCACCAAAAAATTCTCCGCCATTACCTAAGTACATATTTACAAATTCTTCAGCTAAATTCCAACCAGATTTATATGCTGCACCAAACGGATAATCTACAACATTTGCAGCTTTAATTTTTTCAGCAGCAGCAAGAACATCATCATGTGTCTTTGGCTCTGCAATACCTAAATTATCAAAAATATCCTTTCTGTACATTAGATGCTGATTGTTTACAGACATAGCAATACCCATAATCTTGCCATCAATTTTTATTAATTGATTTGGATTAAGATTTTGACCATATTTTGCCACGAGATCATCTAATGGTCTAATAGTACCTGCATTTAACAGAGGTGTAATGGTTGAACCAGAAACACCACCAATTTCATATAATGATGGATTGGCTGCAAATGCATCTGGTTGCTTGTCTTTAAATTCACTATCAAGTGTAGCAGTTACATTACCGCATTCACTCATAGCTTCTGTAACAGCTTTCCAAGCATCAAAGCTATTTGACAAAGATCTGACCTCTGTCACATTTGTGAAACCGCATCCTGCCCAGGAAATATTTGATACTAAGGCGAAGGCAATTCCTAATAAAAATAATTTAATTTTCATTGGTTTCTCCTACAAAAAATGTTTTTAATCACTAATTTCAATCATTAATGATGTAATATTAAATTAACAAGTATTTTTTGCATACGAATGCAAAAAAAAATATCCTAAAGATATATTTTATGAAATAATTAAGAAATGTTAAAAGGCAAAGACATACGAAACGTTTTTTATAATCAAATTAATTCCATTTGTTTAAAAAAAAATATATCAGAAATTTATAATGAAAATGCTGAAATTCTTATTTCTCATCCATTTAATAAGCTAAATGGGCATGAAGAAATTAAAAATTTTTGGGAAAAACTTTTTCATACTTTACCAGATATTGAGAGACGAGATTCTATTTTTGTAATGGGTGACAACTTTTCAGATGAAAGGTCGTTGATTGATATTGAGGGCACACAATTAGTTGCATCAATTTCTCATTATCAGGGAACTTTTGATAAAGAGTTCCTTGGTATACCAGCTTCAAAAAAAGTAGTTTATTTAAGATCATGTGAGGTTCATCAATTTTTAGATGATAGAATTATAAAATCATATATGTTATTAGATTTTTTGAATTTAATGAACCAAGTTGGCTTATGGCCAATTTCACCTTCTCTAGGAACAGACTTTTTTTGGCCAATTCCAGCAACATGTGACGGTGTAAGAATTAGTGAAAACATATCTACCTCAAATGGTGAAAATTATGACACTGTAATGAAAATGCATAAAGCACTGGGCGAATATGACGGGCAAAATATTGAAAGCATGAAACACTCACAATACTGGTCTAAAAATTTTTTATGGTATGGTCCTGCGGGTATAGGAACATCCAAAGGTATGAAAAATTTTCGAAACTTTCACCAAGTTCCTTTTCTTAGGGGCTTTCCTGATCGAAAGGGTGCTTCACATTATATAAGAATTGAAGATGGTAATTATGTTGTTACAGGAGGCTGGCCCTCTGTTGAAGCTACCCACGGCGGAGAGTGGTTAGGCATCCCCGCAACTAATAAACGGATAAAAATGAGGGTTATGGATTTCTACAGGCTTGAAAATAATAGAATTGCTGAGAATTGGGTTCCCATTGATATTATACATATTTTGTATCAAATGGGTTTTGATGTTTTTGGCAGGCTAAAAGAAATGCGAATTCAAGAGGGCTGATATGAACTTAGATAATATTTTAATTGAGCTAGCAAAGTATGATACTCCAACAATGTGTAATGCTGTTGAAGCGGTAATGGGAACCAGAAGTGCTGTTGGATTTACAAAAAAACCTGTTGTGCCTGCTGACCCGCTACTTCCATGTATTGTTGGATTTGCTGCAACTGCCAAAATTAGAGCAGCGTCACCACCAGTAATAACTCCTGAAAAAGTTCAAGAAAATAGACTGTCTTATTATGAATATGTAGCATCAGCAAAAGATCCAACAATTATTGTTATAGAAGATACAGACTACCCAAATTGCATAGGAGCATTTTGGGGTGAATTAAATGTAGCTATTCATAAAGGCCTAAAAATTAAAGGTACATTAACTAATGGTTTGTTAAGAGATGTAGGAATGCTTGATAAAGATTACCAAGTTTTAGCTAGTGGAATAGGTCCAAGTCACGCCTTTGTCCATGTTACTCAATTAAATACATCTGTAAATATTTTAGGATTAGAGGTAAGACCAGGTGATTTAATCCACGCTGACCTTCATGGAGCAATGGTTATAGAAAAAAAATACATTGAGGCAATGCCAGAAGCCCTGAAATTAGTTATTACGAAAGAGGAGCCTATCCTAAAAGCTGCAAGGAAAAATGACTTTGATATAAAAAAATTAAAAGATGCTTGGAAACAGGCCCAAAAAATTAAATAAAATATTTATATCTATTTAATAATTAATCTACCAGATTTAGCTAGTTTATTGTATTTGTTAAATTAAAGTATACTTTTTTTAAAAGGTTAATATAGACATGGAAAATATTTACTCAGGCTTTATGGAGTCTATAGGTAATACACCACTTATACGCTTAAAAAAAGCAAGTGAAATAACTGGTTGTGAAATCTTTGGTAAGGCTGAATTTATGAACCCAGGAGGTTCAGTTAAAGATAGAGCTGCAAAAGCCATTATAGAACATGCTGAACGATCTGGAGAATTAAAAGATGGTGGTACTATTGTGGAGGGCACTGCTGGTAATACAGGAATAAGCTTAGCTATGTGTGCTAATGCTAGAGGCTATAAAACAGTAATTGTTCTTCCAGAAACACAGAGCCAAGAAAAAAAAGATATGTTAAGAATATGTGGAGCAGATTTAAGACTTGTTCCTGCAGTGCCCTATAAAGATCCTAATAATTACGTTAGATACTCTGAAAAGTTATCCAATGATTTATCAAAAGAAAACAGCCAAGGGGTAATATGGGCAAATCAATTTGATAATATTTCTAACCAAGAAGGCCATTACGTTTCAACTGGACCTGAAATATGGAAACAAACAAAAGGTAAAATTGACGGATTTATTTGTTCGGTTGGATCTGGAGGGACAATAGCTGGAATTAGTCGTTATCTAAAAGAACAAAATTCAAATGTTATAATCGGTTTAAGTGACCCTTTAGGCTCAGCGTTATACAATTATTATAAACATGGCGAGTTAAAAGCAGTTGGTAACTCAATTAGTGAGGGTATTGGTCAAGGAAGAATTACTGCAAATTTAGAACTTGCAAAAATTGATAATGCATTTCAGGTCTCTGATGAAGAGGCGCTTCCAATAGTTTTTGATTTACATTCTCAAGAGGGACTTCTTTTGGGTGGTTCAAGTGCAATTAATGTTGCAGGAGCTATAAGATTAGCAAAGGAATTAGGGCCTGGAAAAACTATCGTGACTATTCTATGTGACTCAGGAGCTCGATATTTTTCAAAGTTGTGGAACCCTAATTTTTTAAAAGAAAAAAATCTACCTATACCTAATTGGTTATAATTTCTTTTAATGATTAAAATTTCAATTATTGGCTTCGGTTCTATAGGAAAATTTGTTTTTAAAAAACTCTCTGAAAAAAACATAAAGATCCAAAGCTTAATATGTAAACCAGGAAGAGAAGAAATTGCAAAGAAAGCTTTTGGTTCTGGAATAGAAATAAAAAATGATATTGATGAGCTCGATAATCTTCCTGATTTAATTTTAGATTGTGCAGGTCATGATGCTTTGAAAATGTTTGCCGCAAAAGCTCTTATTAAAGGCATAAATTTTATTACTCTGTCAAGTGGAGCTCTTTCAGATGAGCCAATACTAAAAGATATTCAGCGTTCCCAAAAAATAGGAAAATCTAAATTTATAATTGCTAAAGGAGCTGTTGGTTCACTTGATATTTTAGAGGCTGCTAAAGAGAGCGGGATAAGTAAGGTAGAGTATATTGGAAGGAAGCCCCCAAAAGCTTGGAAAGGTTCAAGAGCAGAAAAAATAATAAATCTAGATTATCTACAAAAAAAATCAGAAGTTCATTTTACAGGCAACGCAAGAGAAGCTTCAAAATTGTATCCAAAAAATGCAAATGTAGCAGCTACAATTGCTTTAATGGGTATTGGTTTTGAAAAAACTAAAGTTAAATTAATAGCTGATGATACAATTAGTGAGAATATACATGAACTTGTTATATCAGGAAAATTTGGCGAATCTCAATTCAAAATATTAGGAAAACCATTGCCTGATAATCCAAAATCATCATCTTTAGCTGCCATGTCAATTATTGATGAAACAAAAAAATTTATAGATAATTTTGAAATAAATATGTAAAAAAACTTATGTCATATGATCTATCTAAAAAAAATTCTCAACCAAAAACTAATCATATTATTGATCTTAGATCTGATACGGTTACAAAACCTAGTATTGAGATGCGTAAAATTATGGCAGATGCGGAAGTAGGTGATGATGTTTATGGTGAAGATCCTTCAATTAATAAATTAGAAAAAATGTTATCAGAAATGCTTGGTAAAGAGAGTGGTATCCTCATGACTAGTGGAACTCAAAGCAACCTATGTGCTGTTTTAACACATTGTGCTCGAGGTGAAGAAGTCATTATAGGAGACAAGTATCATATCTTTATTGATGAGGCTGCTGGAGCATCTGTACTAGGGGGCGTTGCAATGGCACCAATAAAAACTGGTGAAGATAATGAAATGTTACCTGAAAATATTTCAAATGCTGTAAAACCTGATGATCCACATTGCCCAATTTCAAAGCTTTTGTGTTTGGAAAACACAGTATGGGGTAAAGCTATTGATCTTGATAAAATGTATAAAGCTAAATCTGAGGCTGATAAATTTAAATTATCAACGCACTTGGATGGTGCAAGATTTTTTAATGCAATTTCATATTTAGGATGTTCAGAGATTGATTTGGCTAAATCTGCAGACACAGTTTCAATTTGCCTTTCAAAAGGTTTAGGTACACCAGCAGGTTCAGTATTACTATTACCAAAAGAATTAGAGTCAAAAGCAAGAAGGTGGCGAAAGATGCTAGGAGGTGGAATGAGGCAAGCTGGGATATTTGCAGCTGCTGGAATTTATGCCCTGAATAATAATGTTAAGAGATTAAAAGAGGACCAGGATAAAGCAATTTATTTAGCTAAAGAATTAAAGAAATATATCAATACTAGTTCAGAAAACATAGTACAAAACACTAATATGGTTTTTTTTACACCTCAACAAAAAGACGGGCAGCGCTTATGTTCATTTATGAACAACAAAGGTATAATTTTAAATCAACCTTTACCATCTACAAGAATGGTAATGCATCTTGACATTACTGATAATGATTTAACATACATATTGAACTCATTTGATGAGTTCTATAACTGTTAAAAACTCTTCTTATCTACTGAGCCAATAATTAATTCTAAGACTTCTTTAAAATCACTAGAATAATCAAGTTCAATTATTTTTTTAAAAAGTCTTTCAGATCTATCTTTACCTAAAAGATTAAATGTTAAATCTTCAAATTTATTTTTTATATCTCTCATTAGTAATGGATTTTCAGGATCGCCTTTTGCTTCGGTTGGCTTTGATTTAAATTCATTTCCATTTTTTAATTTAATAACTGCATCTGCGTATCTATTTTTAGGAAATGCTTTATTGTACTTATCACTTTCACATACTAAGATTTTTTCAGTAAGATTGATAACTTCCTTATTCTTAAAAAATTTTTCAGAGACTTCTTGAGCACTTAGCCTTTCAAAAATTAGCGCAATTGCAACTGGGTAAGGTAATGAGTATTGAGCTTGCTCAGTATTTTCTGGGTATTTATTATCTAGTCTTTTTGCTTCGTGAAAAGTATTAATAGTAATACTTTCAATATTATTAACATCTATATTATGTTTTCTTTTAAGGAATAAACAGGCCTCCAATGCTGGTTGAGCCCACCTGCAAACAGGATATAGTTTTAAATACTGTTCATTAGTATACCATTTGCTTCCAAGGTCTGACCAAATGTAAGATAGGCTTTCATCTTCAACTGTAATTGCTGGTGATCCTGAAAATCCCTCTTTTGCAAGATAAGCAGCATTTACACCGGACATAGCCCCCCATCCAGATCCATCTTTGACCATTGTTGGGTAATCTATGCACCGCATCATTTGACTTCTAGGACCATAAAACTCAGCTATTCCGAATGCCTCTCGAATTTGATTTTTATTGAGTTCTAAAATTCTGCTAACTATTCCTGCACATGCAATGGATATCCAAGCACCAGATGTATGGTAATCTTTGGAACTTTCATGAAGTGAAATCCCAGCGCGTGTTCCTATTTCATAGCCTATGACTAAGTTTCTTAGTAAGTCCTTAGAGCAATAATTTTTTTCAGCCTCCATGCAAGCAATTATCGAGGGAATTAAACCACAACCAACATGCCCTTTTGTAAGTTTTTGTCCATCATGAGCATCTAGTGAATCTATAGTCATTGAATTTGCAAGTGTTGCGCCCAACACATTAACATTGCTACCATCAAACCATATTGATGATGATATTCCTTGATTGGGGTTAGGTGCATAAAAATTTTTACAATGCTTCCTAATTATCTTTGATAAATCTGTTTGTGTCGCTGAGGCAGCAACACCAATTAAGTCCACAAAACTTCTTAAAGAATTATCAATAGCAACTTTAGGAATATCCTCAAATTTAAATTCATTTAAAAATGAAGATACTTTTTCAATCATTTTATAAATCCTCGTTGATTTATATATTAAAGCATTTTCTTTTCTTCTAAGACTTTTCTTGCAACTCTAAAGCATTCTAAAGCTTGTGGAACGCCACAATATATTCCTACAACATGAATTATAGCTCTTATTTCATCTTTTGTGACACCATTAGTGATGGCTCCTCTACAATGAATTTCCCATTCATGCATTTTTCCAAGAGCTCCAATCATAGATAAGTTCATCATTGACCTAGTCTTTGGGTCAATAGTCTCATCACCCCAACCGAAACCCCAGCACCAAGATGTCATTGCTTCCTGAAATGGAAGAGTAAAGTCATCAGCATTTGCCAAGTTATTTTCAACGTACTCTTTCCCTAAAGTAGCCTTTCTTTTTTCTAAACCTTTATCAAAAAAATTATCCATAAAACCCTCCCATCAATTATGCGCTTCTGTATAATTTAGTCATTGAAAATTCTCTATGGCCTAATGCTTCAGCTGCAGTATTTCTTCCATTTGCAGTACGAACTATCATATCAATTAGATTGTCTCCAGCTTCATCAATAGTCATTTCACGTTTTAATATCCCTGAAACATCTACGTCAATATGTTCAGACATGGTTCTAATCGTTCTTGGATTTGCTGTTATTTTTACTACTGGGACAATTGGGTTTCCTACAACATTTCCCTGACCAGTAGGAAAAGTATGAACCACATATCCACCAGCAGCCATCAATGTTACACATTCTGCAGCAGCTGATGAACTGTCCATAAAATATAATCCGTTTCCAGAATCTGGTATTTCAGCAGGTTCTAAAATATCTATATATTTTGAAGTTCTCCCTATCTTTTCTAAATTTCCAAGAGCTTTTTCTTCAATTGTAGATAGTCCGCCTTCAATATTTCCTTTTGTGGGCTGGCTATCTGAAAGGTCATCTGTTTTAAATTGCTCAATAACTTCATTTTGGTAGGCCTCCCACATCTTGTACCATTTATTACCAACTTCTTCACTAATAGCTCTCTTTTTACAAATATGTTCTGCTCCTGTTATTTCTGATGTTTCACCAAAACAACCATAAATTCCTTCAGGCAATAGCTTATCAAACATATTACCAACAGTAGGGCATGAGCCCAGGCCAGTTGTAGTATCGCTTTCACCGCATTTTGTAGAAACCCATAATTCAGAGATTGAAATTTCTTCTTTTTGCAGTTCAGATGCATAGTGAACAAATTCTTTTGCTTTTCTTGAGGCATCCATAATTGTTTTAAGATCACCATTTTGTTCAATTGAAAAACCTTCAACCGGTTTGCCGGTTTTAGCAATTCCATCTACAATTATTTTAGTCCATCCTGGCTCAATTCCAATTACAATGCATGCAGCCACATTAGGATTAGAACCTGTTCCAATCATTGTTCTAAAATGAAGATCTAGGTCTTCTCCAAATTGAAGTCTTCCATATGCATGAGGTACTGCTAGAGTTCCTTTTATGTTATTACCCACAGCCTCTACAGCTGCATTTGAAATATCATCTACTGGTAAAATTAGCACATGATTTCGAACACCTGCTCTTCCATTATCTCTTCTGTAACCCATGAAAGTTCTATTTGAATATTTTGATGCCATGTATTTTCTCCTTACCAGCGTTTAGTTTTTAAATTGTGAACGTGAACGTGACCACCTTTGATAACATCAGATATAAATTTTCCAATATCCTCTCCGTACTTAGTAGCGGTATCACCTTTTTTTAGATCATCTAATGCAACTTTATGCCCTATCGGAACATCTGCCATTGCTTCTAATTCAAAAGTCGAATTATCTGCTGTAATACAGCAAAGCATTTTTGTCCCAGATTTCAATCCCTCTACAACTACAACGCCAACATTGTCATTGTGTTCATGAACTAATAAGTGAGGTATGCCTATCATTTTTTATCCTTTCTATGGTTTAAGTATAATTTTAGGAAATAAAGTTTTTCCCTCTAAAATTTCTTCAAAACAAGCCTGACCATCTTTTAAAGGGCGAATATCTACCCAATCTAAATTTCCAAATTCATTATTAAAAATTTTATCAGCCGTTTCTTTAAAATCAGAAGATGTATAGGTATATGTTCCTACAAATGTAATTTCTTGTAGTGTCATCCTTCTTATATCAAGTCCCTCTTTAGGTTGTCCTAATCCAATATGAACAATCAATCCACCAGGTGAAATATATTTTGAACTCATTTCACGTGTTTTTACTATGCCTACACCATCAATAACTAGATCTATACTTCCTTCCTCAAAAGGAATTTTTTTCTCTGGGTTGAAAACTTGGACATTACAGGTTTTTTTAATTTTATTGTGCCGAATTTCGTTAGTTTCAGCTAGAAAAATATTTTCTGCTCCATGCAATAGAAGAGATAATGCCGCGCCTATACCAATAGCCCCTCCTCCAATTACAAGACAATTTAATTCCTTTAAGTTCAAATTCATAATTTTTTTAGCAACTTTTGATGCATGCCATCCACAAGCAAGGGGTTCTGTAAGGCATGCATTTTCCAAACTAACGTCATCAGGAACCAAGATTAAATTTTGCTTTGGAATAGATACATACTCAGCGAATGCACCTTCTCTAGGAGGCATAGATATTATCTGACGTGTTAGACATAAGTTATCTCTTGAGGAGACACAAAACCTACAGTGACCACATGTTACTAAAGGATTAATAGTCACTTTTTTCCCATCATTTTCGCCGCCGACTATAATACCTGATGGCTCATGGCCTAAAATCAAGGGTGAGGGCCTTCTTTCATCATGACCTAAAAATGCATGCATATCAGAACCACAAATTCCCACTGAATTAATTTTAATAATTTCTTCATCTTTGTTTTTAATGGGGTCACTATAATTCTGATAAATTAAATTTTTTTCCCCTGTATAAACTAAAGCCTTCATTTTGCTGTAAAGCCTCCGTCTACAAATAAAAGTTGCCCTGTTACATAATCTGAAGATCTTGAACACAAAAATAATAAAGGCCCATCTAAATCCTCTAGTTTACCATTTCTTCCTATGCAGGTTTGCTGTGCATTTCTTTTGGTTCTTTCTGTATCGTTAAATACAGGAACTGTAAGTTCAGTGGGAAAAAAACCAGGAGCTATTGCGTTTGTATTTATCCCATATTTTGACCATGCTTCTGCCATTGCTCTTGTTAATTGCTCTATCCCGCCTTTAGAGGCACCGTAAGAGATGCTCGATGGAAGTGCTCTTCTGCTAGCCAATGATGCATAATTTATTATTCGTCCCCAATTTTTTTTCTTCATACCTTCAATTACAGATTGAGCCATGAAAAAGGGAGTTGATAGATTTAAATCTAAAGTTTTGTCCCAACCTTCTAAGGTAACATCGTCAGCATGCTCTCTTGTATTTATTCCTGCAGCATTAACTAAAATATCTGGCTCTCCTTCTTTATCGATAATATCCAAAACTATATTTTTAATATTTTTTCTTTTAGAAACATCTGCTAAATAATATGAAGTTTCACCTTCACAAGTTTCACACCAATGTTTGAGTTTATCTTCCCTTCTTGCAATTCCAACCACTTTAGCACCATTTTTAGCTAAGCATGTAGCCGCAGACTGTCCTATCCCACTGCTGGCACCAGTTATGAAAACAATCTTTTTACTTACATCAAATAAATTTTCATTTTTCATTAGTGATTACTCTACAGGACTTACATCAAAGTTTTCATCAGGAAAGTATTTTTTTAATCTAATATCTCCAGATCGTGCGTGGGCTTCCATCCCTTCTAATCTTGAAATTCTTGCAGCAACTTGTGCAACTGATTTATTAGCTTCACGCGTCATTCTTTGAGTTGTAACTATTTTCATAAATTTGTGAACTGATAATCCTCCAGTGTAATGCGCGGCTCCTTTTGTAGGTAAAATATGATTAGTGCCAGAGCACTTGTCACCAAAAGTTACAGTTGTTTCTTCTCCAACAAAAAGAGAGCCGTAATTTTTTAATCTTTTGGAAAACCAATCATTATTACTGGTATGAACTTCTAAATGTTCTGCAGCATAAATGTCAGAAACCCTTGCTGCCTCCTCATCAGAATTACAAAGAATAATCTCACCGTAATCTTTCCAAGCTAATTCTGCTGCTTTTTTGCTTGTTTCAGGTAAGTTTTGAATTTTTTTATCCATAATTGATATTACATCATTTGCTAATTTTTCACTTGTTGAAATCAACCATGCAGGTGAGTCTGGGCCATGTTCTGCTTGGCTTACTAAATCTTCGGCAACGATATCTGCATCAGCACTTTCATCAGCAATAATTGCAATCTCTGTTGGCCCTGCAAAAAGATCTATTCCAACCTTTCCAAATAAAGTTCTTTTGGCTTCAGCAACAAATCTATTACCAGGCCCTACGAGTATTTTAGCTGGTAAATCAGTAAACAAACCAAATGCCATAGAGGCAATTGCTTGTACACCACCTAAAGCGAGTATTTTATCAGCCCCGCAATAATTCATTGTATATAGTATTGCCGGATTAGGACCATCTTCACCTTTAGGGGCTGAACAAGCAATTATATTCTCAACGCCTGCTACACGCGCAGTTGTAATGCTCATGATAGCAGATGCTACATGGGCATATCTTCCTCCTGGCACATAGCATCCAGCTGTTTGTATTGGAATTAATTTCTGTCCTGCCCAAAGGCCTGGCGAGAGTTCAGTTTCAAATTCATTAATAGATTGCTTTTGAGCTTCAGCAAATTTTTTAATTCTTTCATGTGCAAATTTAATATCATCTTTTAATTTTTCAGGCACCATTTTACTGGCATTGTCTATACTCTCTTGAGACACAATAATATCTCCATTAAATCCGTCTAAATCTGAAGCATATTTTTTAGCTATTGTTTCTTTACCTATTTCAATTTCACTTAACATTCTTTCAACAATTTTTCTTGTTTCAGATGTGCCTGTTTCAGGTGTTTTCTTTGCTTTTTTAAGATAAACTTCAGACATTTTCCCCCCAATTTAGATCTTTTAAATTACAAATTTGCTAAAATTAATACTATTATAAGTTAAACAGTATTCAACTAAGCAATGTTTATTTTTGAATAAAAAAAGAAATATTATTTTTTTAAATTTGTTACTTCTTCAATTAGATGTAACATAGCAGTACAATCGTGATCCTGTCGACCAAATTTTTCTGCTAGTGCGTAATATTCTTTTGATATTCTTCCAAGGTTCAAAGACAAATTATTCTCTTCCCCAAGTTGTATAGCTAAGCTTATATCCTTCAAGCCCATCTTAAGTGGAAAATCAGGTGTAATATCTCCTGATAAAACTTTTTGAGGAAAGTTAATATTTATTTGCCCTTTACCTGCTGCAGTGCCCTGCAGTATTTTTACGGCTTTTGATTGGTCTATTCCCAAACTTTTTGCAAAATGAATTGTTTCAGCAGTCATAACCATGCCAACCATTGACATGTAATTATTAATTAATTTCATTTTTATACCTGAACACACATCTCCAACATGAATAATTTCATTACCCAAAACTTTCAAAACAGGTCTAGCATGATCAATATCTTTCTTTTCTCCACCTGCAATTATCAATAAATCACCAGAAGCCGCATCACGAGGTGTTCTACCCACAGGAGCGTCAATAAAATGAATATTTTTTGATTTTAATTTTTCAAATATATTGTTTGTAACTGAAGGGTAAATTGTACTCATCTCAATCACCAAAGAATTTTCTTTCAAAGATTGAACAGCTCCATTAAGTCCTAATATTGCCTCCTTAACATCATTTGATTTAGGAAGCATTGTTATTAAAAAATCCGCATCAATAGCCGCTTCTTTTGGAGATGAAGATATTTTAACATTATCTTTTTCAAATTTTGATAAAGCGTTTTTTGAGATGTCAAAAATACTTAACTTAAATCCCGAATTAATTAGACGTTTGGCCATTGGGCTTCCCATTGTTCCAAGTCCTATGAAAGCAATATTTGGCATCTATTCCTCTAAGTTGTATGGTGTGCTATTTTTTTCTTTATTTGGGAAGCCACCATAAGGAAACCAACCTGCACCAGATAAAGTTCCTCCATCACACTTTATTGTTGTTCCAGTTATTGATGAAGAATTAGATGAAAGTAGAAAACATATTACATCAGAAATTTCTTTTGTTGTCATAAGACGATTTTGAGGAACAGAATTTAATATTGGGGTTAGGTCTCTTTTATTTTTTCTTTCCTTAGGTCTCAACAAGGGTGTATCAGTCCAGCCCGGGGCAACAGCATTTACACGAACGTTGTCTTTGGCCCATTGAGTTGATAAAGCTGAGGTAAGATTAATAACCCCAGCCTTTGCTGCACCATATGCTAAAACAGGTCCAGAATTATATCCAACTACTGAAGAAATATTTACAATTGCTCCATAAGAGTTAACAGCCATATAACTGCCAAATACTTTACAAGAAATAAATGTTCCAGTTAAATGACTTTGAATTATATCATTCCATTCAATAATAGAAGTATCCTCAATTTTTTTTGGAATAGGTGCCTTGCCTGCAGAACAAACTAAACCTGATATTTTGGGTAATTCATCTTCATACTTCAAGAGTACTTTTTCTAATTGATTTTCATCAGTTACATCTGCTTGAAAAGTATGAAAATTATCTTCCCTTTTTAGTTTCCCAAGTGTTTCATTATTATTGTCTATAATAAGAGCTGTCCCATTATTTTGGACAACAGCATTTGCAACTTCTAATCCTATACCACTAGCTCCACCTGTAATAACAATAGTTTGATTATTAAACATTTAATTGACTATAAAGTTGCATATATAAAATCTAATTTTTAGTTATAAATGAAACACCTTTTTCACCAATCATTAAAGAAGGCGCATTGGTATTAGCTGATGTAACTTGAGGCATTACAGAAGCATCTATAACTCTTAAATTTTCTACACCTCTAACATTTAGTTCTTCATCAACAACGGATTTTCTATCATTTCCCATTCGGCAAGTTCCAACAGCATGAAAAACAGTACCCCCATTGTGCTTGGCCCAATGAAGAATTTCTTCATCTGATTTAACACTGTCTCCTGGAAGCATTTCTTTGTCCCACAGGTCTCTAAAAGATGGCTGATTAAATATACTTCTTATCATTTTTATTCCATCAACTATTACATTCTGATCAAGTTTTGTTGAGAGATATTCAGGTCTTATCTCCGCTTGCTCTTTTGGGTCAGTACTTTTAATTTTTAATGAGCCACGCGACTCAGGATGGCATTGCCAAACTGAGGCAGTAAAACCAGGGTAATTATGCAGAGGTTCACCAGGCTTATCAACAGATAATGGCATTACATTAAATTGTAAATCAGGCCGTCCTTTCTTTGAAAATTTGCTATATGCTGCGCCTCCAACTTGTCCAGCTCCACATGTCAAAGGACCAGATCCAAATAAAAGCCAACGAAGGCCCCACTCTGCAATTTTAAAAGGGTTTCGTGATTGATTATTTACAGACCCATTATTATTTTTCAATTTAACTATACCTCTTACTTGATAATGATCCTGCAGATTCTGGCCCACTTCAGGTGAATCAAAAATAATTGGTATATCATGTTTTTTTAACAATTCAGCAGGACCAATGCCTGATAGTTGGAGAATTTGTGGTGACTGAAGAGAGCCACCTGATAGTATAACTTCGCAATTTGCGTATGCTTTTTTTACTTCATTATTTTCGATCCATTCAACACCGGTAGCTTTATTTTTATTAAACAAAACTTTGCTGACTAGTGCATTTGTTCTAACTGTTAAGTTTGACCTTTTCATTGCGGGCTTTAAAAAAGCTGTGGCTGAACTATACCTCATTCTGCCAGTTGATGAGAATTGATAGGATCCAACACCGTAAGTTGTTTCACCGTTAAAATCTTCATTAGCTGGAAGACCAAATTCTTTTGCAGCTTCTACCCATGCACGACATGAAGGATTATTATTATTAAGCTCTGATACAATCATGTTTCCAAGGCTTCCATGATACTGGCTTTCTTTGCCTTGATAATTTTCTAGTTTTCGAAAGTAAGAGAGGACATTATCATAATTCCAGCCTTTTGCTCCTAGCTTTTCCCAGTCGTCAAAGTCTTCCTTTTGCCCTCTTATAAAATTAAGTCCATTAATTGAACTAGAGCCGCCTAACACACGTCCTCTTGGCCAAATTATACTTCTGCCACCTGAGCCCTCGCTTGGCTCTGTTTTAAATTGTCGTGCAAACCTCTCATCGAAAATAGCTCTGTAATATCCAATAGGTATTTTCAACCAAAAGTTATTGTCACTTCCACCAGCCTCTAGAGCCAAAACTTTTGTATTTTTGTTTTCACTCAAACGGTTCGCAACAATCGATCCTGCTGAGCCAGTACCAACAATTATATAGTCAAATTCATTGCTCATAACTTAATATATTCAATTTCTATAAATATAAATTGGGCTTGTCCAAGCAAGCGTTCCATCTTCTTGTGTAAGACGAATAAAAATTGGATTATCATCTGTATTCTTTAAACGTATATTTCTTTTAATGTTCAGTGTAGTATTTTTATTTGTTTGAGGTAATCTAAAAACTTTTAAAAATCTTGGAAGGACCCCGTTGTTTTCAAAAATACAGTCTTGATAACCTATGTCCTTAATATTTAATTTTTCTTGAATTAGTGGGGTATTAATCTCTAATTCACCTTCATTATTATTTTCTATGATTAGATCAAACCCTCCAAAGTTTCCTGTTGTAAGGGCTTTCCAACTAACATCATTAGCAGAAAAATTGAGAGATTTATCAGGGTTAAAAAAATTTATAGGTTGTGCTGACAATACTTTATTATTTTTAATCTTAGCATAACCATCCCAAATTACTTGCCTGAATCTACCTCTATACTCTGCACCCTCCCAAATAATACGTATTCTATTTCCTAATTCACTCTCAGAATATGGTTTATAAGTTTCAACTAAATCTTTTCCATTAAATATATCTAATCTTTCAATTGCTGCTGCTGCTTCAATATTTATGCTAATGCTTAGATCACCATTTGGAAGATGGACAATATCTCCCATCATAGCCTCTTTTGAAACTTTTCCACTCCCTTTATATAACTTTGGATCATTATGAAAAATAGTAGCATCACTACTAAAATTTGCTTTCAAGTTGATATACATCCTGCCATTAGGCCCACCAGTTGTAGCATAATGGTGTCGTTTTTTTATTGCATCAATAATGCCCTCTCTAGTTAATTCTTTTGAGAGAAAACAAGTTAAGCCACCAATCGCACCAAACATTGAAGAGCCTGGATAACTTGCGCCAGGCCTTCCTTTATGGCCATCGGAGTTACCTACTATTCCTATTCTGTAACCTTCCTCAAATGCATCATGAACTATCCACTCAAAAGTACCCCAACTTGAGTGGACTTCTACTGACTTTTCAAATCTACCGTCATGTGCATATTTAATATCTGCATACCTGCCTCCACAATGAGCATAAACCAAGGTATCAAATTCATTATTTTTCTCTAAAGATTCAAAAAGCTCATTTGCAGTTGTACAATCTGTTTCAATATCAGATCTATCTTCAATCATTGCATGTGAAGATCTTCTTATTATTCTATCTTCTTCAGGAAAAAAAACATTTCTGTCACCGCCTAGGCTAGTATTTCCAGACCACTCATATCCTGGAATTGTAATGAAAACATTATTTTTATTATATTTTTTGGTAATTTCATTCAACTCTTTCCAAAACTTCTTTGTTATCTGGAAATCGTTTCCCTGATGCCCTGAAACATCTAAAAATGCACGATTTTTTGCAAAATTAAAATACTCTTCAGCACTTCCTGTTCCGATAGTTTCCTCTGATTGACCATGCAAATCACCCCAATAATGAAGTATTTCGGTGTCCATTACTTTTATTGGGTTTGTTTGAAAAGATATTTTTTTATCTTTGCTAATAAAGTTGATCACACATTCGGTTTTTTTATTAATTTTCAGATTATCAATTTTTATAAAGAATTGTCCCTCAGAAAGTTCTAATTGTTTAGGCATGCCTTCCACATTTATATTAGAACTCAAATTAAAAATTTCATTACACTTATTTGATGGGTTTCCCCAAATATCTTCACCTTTTATATAAATTGAAAAATTTTCATTTACTTTTTTTAATGTTGGTGCAACAGCAACAAATTTATATGGTTTACCAGGTACAATCTTAATTATAGGTTGATTTTCAACAGGCTGGTAACATCTTGTCGCGATAGGATCAATTAAGGAATGGAACTCAAAGCTTTCTTCACAAAATGTTTGTACTCTTATTCCTGGAGAGCCTTTTGACTTATCTCCGAATATTACTGTTATTGTTTCCCCTTCAGTCAAATATCCTTGAACAATTCGAATATAGATAGTTTTATCCCATGGTCTAACATTGCCCTTAGGATCAAAATCATACTTCAAAATTGCATTATTTGATGCTTTTATTGTTGTGTAGTTTGGTGCTTGTGGGTCTGCAAATTGGGGTTTTCCTAAATCACTGGCAAACCTAAAACATATTCTAATTGAACCAGAGTCATCTATGCCAAATTTACCTGCTGTATAGACCCATTTAAAGGTTTGGTAACTTCCAGCCTCAAATTCTCCTTTGGGTTCTATCGATGCTGACCCTAAGTCTTGGGGACTAATTGGATTTTTAAGGGGGTAACTTACTAAACCACCTGACAAGTTATCTTTAGTGTAATCCTCTTTACCAGTTGGCAGATCTTTCATGCTATCTTCAATCTAGATATTTACTAGCCAAACTTACCATAAAAGAAATTTGGAACAATTGTTGTGATATCTGGAAATGCTGCAATTAAAGTTAGTATTACTAAATATGCAAATACAAATGGTAAAACTGCAATAGAAATTCTATCAATACCTAAATTGGTTATTCGGGCAGCAACAAAAAGGTTTGCTCCAACAGGTGGTGTTAAAAATCCAACTTCACAGGCTATAACCATAATTATTCCAAAAGCAATAGGATGCACACCAAGATTTTGGACTAGCGGAAGTAATAATGGAGTTAGAAGTATAATTTGAGCAATGGACTCCATAAACATGCCCGTAATAATTAATATAACCGCTATAATCATTAGCATCAAAAAAGCATTTTCAGTAATACCTGTTAAACCCTCTTCAATGAGATCAGGCACTGACATTAAACTCATTAATTCACCAAAAGATTTTGCTGGACCAAGTATAATTAATACAGCGCCAGATATCATTGCAGTTACTTTCAAGCAATGAACAATGCCCTCAAATGTTAGTTCTTTATAAGCAAACCAGCCTATAATAAACGCATATACAACAGCAACTGAAGCAGCTTCTGTTGGTGTAAATATTCCAGAATATATACCGCCTAATATTATTATAGGTGCAATTAATGCCCAAATCCCATGATAAAATGCATCACCTACACGCGGCCATGAAAACGGTATTCCATCGCCAACATAATTTCTTCTTTTTGCGATTATGTAGGTGGTAATCATAAGAACCATTGTAGCTAATATTCCAGGTATGAAACCAGCAAGAAATAGTCTCGGAATAGACTGTTCAGCTACAATACCATAAATGATCATTAAATTGCTTGGTGGTATAAGGCTCCCCAATGCGCCTCCTGCTGCCGCAATTGCTCCTCCGAAAGCAGGATCATACCTCATTTTTATCATTGAAGGTATCATCACTGCTCCAATAGCAGCAGTTGTTGCAGGGCCAGATCCAGATAATGCAGCAAAAAATGCACAACCTAAAACAGCAACAAGGCCTAAACTTCCAGTAACATTTCCGATAAGTGATTCAGCCATATTAACAATTCTTCTTGCCATACCACCCTGTTCCATCAATGAACCAGCAAAGACAAATAAAGGAACAGTAATTAATGGGAAAGGCTCAACACCTGTATACATAGAGTTTGCAATACCAGCAAAATCAAGATCTAGCATAAAATAACCGATGACTGTTCCAATTGATACAGCTATTGGTATAGGAACAGCAAGTGCAATAGCTATTACCATTGCTCCAAAAACAGTTAGAGCTTGTGAAAGCTCTGACATTTCGTAAGCATAATCTCTTAAAAAATCAAGCATGAGGAGCATCCTCTTTTGAAGTTCCTTCTAAAATCGATACCCCGTGGAACCACCAACGGTAATATATTTGAACAATGCGTAATGTCATTAAACCAAAGCCGAAAACCAAACAAAGATATGGCCATTTTTGATCTATATTTAAAGCTGGGGAAAAATAAGGATCTTTCCAATAACTTATATTTAAAGTGATACTATGCCATGTTAAAAATATGCCAAAGATGAACCATATAAAATCACTAAAAACTACAAGACCATTTTTAAAAGCTAGAGGAAAAAGATTGATGAAATTCATAACTCGGATGTGAGCTCTCTCTCTGACAGCCCAAGATACAGATAAATATACAGACCATAGCATACAGTATTGAGCAATCTCATCTGACCAGGACGTTGGAAGGCTAAATACATATCTCATCACAACCTGAAAAAAGACCATAATACACATTATAACTACACCAATTCCAGCTATAACTTCTTCAAGTCTCTTTTCTAAAAAAGTTAATAAACTCATAATTTTCCTCGAAAAAAAATTAAGATACCCACCACAGAAAACAATCTGTGGTGGAATTTATATATATATTTATTTAAGGAGCAGCTGCGTAAATTTTATCCATAATAGCAACGTACTCAGCACCACGCTCATCACCAAAAGCTTTATGAACTGCTTTAGCTTTTTCGACCCATGGACCAGTGTCTGGTGAAGTAAAAGTTACTCCAGCAGCAATCATTTTCTCTTTAACGATACTCATGCCATAGTTTGTATGGAAACGAGAAGCAGCAGTTGCAACCTTTGCAGCCATATCTAAAGCATCTCTTTGTTCATCAGTTAATTTCTTCATGAACTTATCGCTAACAAAGAATGGAGGTGCTAGTGTAAAGTGGCCTGTTTCAGCAACATGTTTTGCTACATCGTGAAATTTTTGTGAATACATAACGTCAATAGGTAAGTCTCCACCATCAACAGTACCAGTTTGAGTTGCAGTTAGAGCTTCTGACCAAGCAATAGGAACAGGATCTGATCCAAATGCTTTATAAGTGTCTATCATAACAACATTTTTAGGTACTCTGTATTTCATTTTTGCAAAGTCGGCTAAGTTGTTAATTGGCATTTTAGTATTATAAATATGTCTAAAAGAAAAAAGTGGTATTGTTACTAAGTGAACACCAATTTCTTCAGCCATATTCCCCCAAATTTCCTGACCAATTGGACCATCTGCAACAGCAACAGCGTGATCATAATTTTGAAGCATGTAAGGCAATACTAATAAGTCTATTTTTGGATAAAATGGACCAGCATTATTCTGGGCAATCATAGTGCCGTCTAATGTGCCTAATTGCAACTTTTTAAACTGCTCTTGCTCACTACCCATTTTATGACAGCAATGGACCTTAACCTTAACTGCGCCACTTTCTAGATTAGCAGAGAACTTTTCCATTCTATCAGCAAAAGTAAACATAAATGTTCCATAAGGATGCCCCTCAGAAACAGAATATCCAATATTCATAGTTTGTTTTTTTGCCATAGCTTGCCCAGCAAACAATAATGAGACTGAAGCTAAAGCTATTACAAAAATATTTCTAATTGATAATTTCATCTAGTGTCTCCTCCTTGATGATTCTATTATTTGTTTGCATTAGTTAAACAGATGAAAAGAGTGATTACAAGTCAAAATTAAAACTTCAATAATAAAATATAGGATAAAATACATATTATAGGATAAAATTTTAATTTAGGATAAGCTTGATGACTTTTTGTAAATATGTTTCGATAAAAAAACTTCAATAATTTGAGAGGGATAAAATGACAAAAATAGGTTTTATTGGACTAGGCACTATGGGAGGTCCAATGGCAGCAAATATAATAAAAGGAGGGCATAAAGTAAAAGGTTTTGATATTAGTGAAAAACTTATAAATGCTCATGTAGCCAATGATGGTATTGCAGCTAATTCTCCCTCTGATGCAGCTAATGATTGTGACTTTCTCTTTACGATGTTGCCGAACTCAGAACATGTAAAACAAGTTTTATTTGACAAAAATGGCGCAGTCGAAACTCTAAAAAATAGTGCAATAGTCATTGATATGTCAACAATTCACCCTCTAGAAACAGATGATATAAGGTCAAAATTAAATGATAATAATGTTTCAATGATAGATTGCCCAATAGGCCGAACATCTGTCGAGGCTAGATTGGGAAAGTCGCTTTTAATGTTAGGTGGTGAAAAAAATGATATCATTAAGGCTACACCTATTTTGAATTTAATTGGTGATACTTTAAAAGATTGTGGTGGCCCAGGAATGGGGTCTAGAATGAAGATTGTGAATAATTATATGACCACTGTTTTAAATGTTTTGAGTGGTGAGGCTCTTACACTTGCACGTGCAGTAGGATTAGATCAAGAGACTTGTATAGATGTTTTGAGTGGAACAGCGGCTGTGAAAAGCCACTTAACAACTACCTATCCAACTAAGGTCTTAAATAATGACGTTACGCCGGCCTTTATGGTAAAATTGGCACTAAAAGATCTTGGTATTGCAGTTGATCTTGGTAAAAAAGTAAATACTGACTTAGATCTTGGAAGAGCATCAATTGAAACTTATAAACATGCTATGAAAGAGGGCCGAGAAGAACAGGACTGGACTTCGATATTTCTAAGTCTTCAAAATAGGGCAGGGCTATCACTTCCAGATAGTATTAAAAAATAAATTCTTCATAAAATCTGGTCTATAAAATGAAAAAAACAAAATATAAAAAAGTTTTTTCTATGACTGGAGAATTGGGTCTTAGAAACTATACTGTAAAAGATATAATTGATATAAAAGGTGATAGACAATTAACTCAAACATTACCCTTTACTCCAAATGAAGCAAAAGCTGCTGAGGATGCTGGGATTGACCTAATTAATACTAGGTTTAATTATTTAAAACAAGAAACAGCTATTGAAATAAGAAAGTCTGCTTCAAAAACCTTCATGAGTTTTGTAATTCCTTTATTGAGTGTTCCAACAAAAGATGATGCTCTTAAGCATTCATATAAAGCAATGGAACTAGGAGCTGACGGAATAATTTTTCAAGGTAGCCTTAATCATATAGAAGCTTTGTCAAATGCTGGAATTCCTGTTCAGGGTCATATTGGTTTGGTACCTAGGAAAAGTACATGGACTGGAGGTATAAGAGCAGTAGGTAAAACATTAGATGAGGCAAAAGCTCTTTTTCAAAATTTAAAAGATTTGGAAAGTGCTGGAGCTTGGGCTGTTGAATGTGAAGTTATTCCATCAAGGTTAATGAGAGAATTATCAAGCAGAACGTCATTAGTTACCATCTCTATTGGATCTGGTAATGGATGTGATGTGCAGTTTTTATTTGCAGATGATATTTTGGGAGCTTCCGAAGGTCCATTTCCAAGACATTCAAAACAATACTGCAATCTTTTTAGAGAAGCTCAACGAATTCAAAAAATTAGAGTTAACGCTTTTAAGGACTTCATTGATGAGGTCAATACAAATACTTTTCCCTCAAATAAGTTTGAGGTAGAAGTTACAGAAGAATTTGTAGAGAGATTTTGTAATTATTTAGACAAAACCTAAATACTCGATTTTTGTGTAATAAATTTTGATTGCATATAGGCTTCCAAGCCCTCCGTTCCAAGCTCTTTACCGTAACCTGAATCCTTAATGCCACCGAAGGGCACTTCTACAACCGGCATCCATGGTTGATTCACTGAAACAATACCACTTTCAATAGAAGCACTAATTTTTTCTGCAGTTTTTGCAGAATTAGTAAAAGCAAAGGCAGCTAATCCATAAGGCAATCTATTAGCCTCTTCTACAACTTCATCAAAACTTCTAAATGGTGCAATTGGTGCTACTGGTCCAAAAGGCTCTTCATTCATCATTTTTGCATCAATTGGAACATCAGTTAATACTGTTGGTTCAAAAAAGTAACCTTTATTTCCTTTTCTTTTGCCACCAGTTTTAATTTTTGCACCCTTATCAACAGCATCTGAAACAAATCTTTCCATAGCATCCAATCTTCGATCATGTGCTAATGGTCCCATTGTTGTTTTTGGATCTAGTCCATCACCGACAACTTGAGACTCAGAAACTTTTACAAAGCCTTCGACAAATTTTTCATATAAACTTTCATGAACCAGAAACCTAGTTGGTGAAACGCATACTTGTCCTGCATTTCTATATTTATTATTAGCTATCATTTGAACTGCATTTTCTACATTTGCATCATCAAATATAATTGCTGGTGCATGCCCTCCCAATTCCATTGTAACCAACTTCATATGCAAACCTGCCATTGACGCTAATAATTTGCCAACAGCTGTCGACCCAGTAAAAGAAATTTTTCTAATTACAGGGTGTGGAATTAAGTATTCAGAAATTTCAGAAGGTATTCCAAAAACAAGATTAATAACACCTTCAGGCACACCTGCATCAGCATAGGCTCTAACAAGTTCTGCACAGCTAGCGGGAGTTTCCTCTGGTCCTTTGATAATTATAGAACACCCCGCAGCAACAGCTCCTCCAATTTTTCTTACAGCTTGATTAATTGGAAAGTTCCATGGCGAAAATCCTGCTACTGGACCAACAGGCTCTTTTACAACCATTTGGTAAACATCAGTTGCTCTTGATGGTATTAATCGTCCGTATGCTCTTCTTGCCTCTTCAGCTAACCAATCTGTTATGTCCGCCCCTAAATTAACCTCTGCAAGAGATTCACCTATTGGTTTTCCATGTTCAATAGTCATTATCCTAGCAATTTCATTGGATCTTTGCCTAATAATCTCGGCTGCTTTTCTTAAAATTTTATAACGGTCAAAACTGTTAACATTTTTCCATTTTTGAAATGATAAGTTTGCTGCTTCCAGTGCTTCATCCAAATCTTCTTTTCTTGCATGTGCCATCTGACCAATGACGCTCTCTGTTGCTGGATTAATAACGTCTATTGTTTTTTTAGCAACTGCATCTTTCCAATGACCATTAATAAATAGCTGAGTATTAGGGTATGAGGTATCCATCAAATTTTCTCCATCTTTAATGATTTCCTATAATAAAAGTATTATTAACTTTTACAAATTAATTTAATTAAATGATGCAATAAAAGTTGATATCGCTATTAAAGCTAAAAGTAACAAGGCTATTCTTTTGAACATTCTTTTTCCTCTTGAATTATAAAATTTAGATCCAACAAAAGTCGTCAGAATGTAAATAGGAGATGCTAAGAAACCTATGATGACTAGCTCTACTGTCATTAAACTGTAAAATAATTGGGAAGCTATTGAAAACAATACAATACCAGCCATCAATAATAAAATATTAGATCTTGATATGTCTGGGCTATCACCTCGAGCAAGTAAAATGGTAACAATGGGTGGACCACCCATTCCAGCTACCCCTTGAACAAGTCCCCCAACTGATCCACTTGCAATCATTGTTTTTAAGCCAATTTTTTGTTTAAAACTCCATCCATAGGAAAGCATCCCAATTAAAAGTAAAACTATTATTGAAATGGTCCTTCTGATGATTTGAGGATCGAGTAATACTACTAAATACATTCCTAATGGAATAGTTATTGCCATTGCAATAAACATTGGTAGCATTTCATTTTTTTGACTATGTTTCAAAGCATTTGGCATTAAAAATAATGTGCTAGGTATCTCCATTATTATATGAATAACCAATGCCTCTATTGGAGAGTAAATAAATGCTAAGATAGGAATAGTTAAAAGAGCTGGTCCAAAACCCATAAACCCTCTTAAAATTCCACCTACAATTATAACCAAAATTGTAAGAAGAAGTAAATTTTGGTCAGGCAAATTTATTGAATAAAATTCCAAAACTTAGATTTAAATTGTTTATTTTATGTTATAAATATTTTTTCCAGTTATGTTGTTCTTTGAATCCTAAAACATCTTTTATTTTTTGATTTGAAAATAAAGCTTCATCATCATTTAATTCTTTTTTTATTTTAATATTTTTATAAAATCTATTTATTATCTCGTCATTAGATATATTTACTGAATTATTGTCATTACCAACATTAAACACTTCATAGCCCAGTCCATCTTTATTAAGACAAAGATCAACAACTTGTCCTAAATCTCTAGCATCAATATAATTGAAAATATTTCGTAGCCTTTGGCTAGGTTCTTCAAAAAATTTTTGAAATCTATGATACTCATCTGGCTCTATCACATTTCCTATTCTTAAAGAATAAATATCAAACCCTGATCTTAATTGAAAAGATGCAGCTGTTTGTTCATTAATAACTTTTGATAATCCATAACTATCCATAGGGTTGGTGGGGTGAGTTTCATCTACAGGAAGCCACTTTGGGTCAATATTTCCATTTGCAAAACAAACTCCATAGGTTGTTTCTGACGATGCGATAATTATTTTTTTTATGCCAAGTTTAACAGCTGCTTCAATAACATTATAGGTGCCTATAACATTTACACGAAAAGTTTCCTCGTCAGATTTTATGAGTATTCTTGGAATGGCGGCAAAATGAACTACAGCATCAAATTTATTTTCATTGGGGCTATCTTTAAGTTCATTTATATTAAGATAACTGGTCAAACAATTAAATACTTGACCTGAGTCTGTAATATCTACAATTAAATTATTTATGCCCTCAATATCCAAGGGCTTAAGGTCAATATTTAAAACTTTATGTCCAGAATTAATCAGATAATTAATTGCGTGCTTTCCAGCTTTTCCTGAACCACCTGTAAATGCTACTCTCATATAATCTAAACTATAATTAATTTAGAAAGTTTTTTAAAATATTTTTAAGTAAAGTAGAAATATTATTTTTAAAATTGTTGTATGGCAAACTACCACAGAAAGTTATAGATCCCACACTAAACACTTTACCTCCTTTATCATTTTGAAAATAAACCATATCTGCTCGTAATAATGTTTCTAATGGGTCTCCTGGTAAAGTGGTAATATGTGTAAGATGTTCTTCAGGTACTAAAACATAATCATTATCATGACCTTCTGATGAAGCTAAAATTGTACAGTTTTCAGGTGTACCAAGAAATTTATCAGCTCTATCTAATTCAAAACCTGCAGCACCACCACCACTAAAACCAAAATTACCTATCTTATTTTCTTTTATTCCATGAAAAATCCATTCAAGATTTTTATCATAGTTTTTTCTTATAAAGTAAGAACCAGTAAATTGACCTTGGGCGCTAAAGCCAACTCCAGTTAATTTTTGTGGAGGAATGCCATTGCGTCTCCATAGACCGCCATAGCTTCCATCAAAAGCGTTATAATATTCCATTTTTCGTATGCCCCCCAAAGAATGTAACTCACTCAGACTTGTGTGTTATAATACCAACATTTACTTACACAGTTTATGGAAATCATGCCCGACCAGATTATAAGAATTCATGGGAAGAAAAAATAAATAAGTGGAATGCATATCCACACAATCCTGCAAATTTTAAACATTATGGACTTTCAACTTACAATTTTCATTCTGATGGAAGTGGTATATGCCATGCGTCTTATTTAAGACCTCTTTTGAATCTTAAAGTTGGATACTTAACTTTTGGTGCTTCAACCTGTTCTGGATTAAGACATTTTCAAGCTGATAGTCATTTGATAAGTTGGTTAAATTTTGAAAATATAAAATTCGATATTTTGACAGATGAAGAAATACATAATGAACAATTTGACGCATTAAAAAGATATAAAACTGTTATG
>CACBIM010000001.1 GCA_902539295.1 uncultured SAR116 cluster alpha proteobacterium | reverse complement strand
TTAAACCAACCGACATTTGAGGAGGTTAAAGACAGTGGAACGCAAAGTTTTTTCAATGGTATGGATGTTAATGAGGGCGATAATCTTTCTTTTGACGATCTGTCTGATTTATCTCTTACTGATGGTTTGTTTGGGGGGATCACAGTTAGTGATAACGCACCAAAAGGATGGAATACACAGCACCAAAGAGAGTTCGATGCCTTAGTCGCAGCAGGTCTAAAACCACAGGCAAAATGGACAGGCAATGATTGGTATGTATTTGCAAAAGAGTTAGATGGTACTCCATTCGGTGAGCCAGGCACAATGTCACTGGCTGACAGTATAACATCAGGCGGCAAGTATGGTGGACAGCCTATTGGATTGTTTGCATCAATAGCAGGTGCAGCAACAGGCACATTTAAACCAGATGAGGTCTTTCAGAAGAACCTGCAAGAAGTTCTTGTTGAAAATCCTGACGTTGCATTTGGTGGGCCAGGTGGTCTAGGTGGTGATGTTATAGCAGAGCCAACTGTTGAAAAACCTACTGTCAAAGAAGCAGAAACAATACTTAAAAACACAACTGCAAGTGATGTCAAAAATGATCCTGTAAAAGCAGCACAGGTAGAAGAGGCAAACAAAGTGTTAGGTGTAACTGCAAAGCGTGGTGGCACTGTCACAGCCAAAGAAGGTGGTACTGTAAAAGCAAAAGAACCACCTAAACCTGCACCAAAAACACAAAAACAAAAAACTGATGAACTTAGAAAATCAATAGAAGCTGCTGTAGCTGCTGCCAAAAAGAAAAAAGAAGAAGAAAATAGACAGCAGGAAAAAGAAGCAAGGCAGGGAACTAAATTTGACAGAGACTTTACTAGAGATAGCAGTGGGAGAAAGTATTTCTAATGCGAAAAACATACGTTATGCAAAATGGTGAACTTGTAGAAAAGAAAACCATTATGGAAAAACGCTTGCAGTTAATCAGCGATATTGAGCCTTATCAAAACATGGTCAATAGAGGTTGGATTACTGGCAGACGGCAACACAGAGAATTTTTAAAACAACATAACTTAGTAGAACTTGGAACAGATGGAGGCCAAATAAAAGATGGAACAACAGGTAATTGATAGCACTGAACAGGAAGTTCAGACAGCAGATGAGCCAAAGACACCAACATTAAAAGAAACATTGGAAGCAGCGGTAAAGGGAGAGGATGTCTTACCAGAACCACCTGCTGAAAAAATGGAAGAGGTGCAAAGGGAAGAAGAGACAGCAGAGCAACCAGAAGAGACAAATGAAGAGCAGGTAGAAGAAAAAGAAGCACCTGTATTAGAAGCACTGACTGCACCGAAACACTGGCCTAAAAAAGAACAAGAGATTTTTAATGCATGGGATGCAAACGTACAGCACCAGGTCATGGATCGTTACAAAGCGATGGAAGGTGATTATACAAAAAAGACACAGGCATTATCAAAGTACAAAAAACGCAATGAAGCGTTAGATGAGATTTATGGCCCTTTTAAAGAAGAATGGAAAAGGGCAGGTATGGATGAAGTCGCAGCAACGAGACAGTTACTGGCGGCACACGATTATTTGAGGACACAACCACAGCAAGCCTTAAAATGGTTAGCTAAAAATTATGGTGTTGATCTTACAGCAGTCAATGATGACACAGCTATAGAAGATGAATACGCTGATCCTCAGATGAAAGCAATGCAACAGCAGATTGCTCAGTTGCAAGGCACAATACAAAATCAACAGCAACAAGCACAGAATATGCAGAAGCAGGAAGTGCAGACACTGATTGACAACTTTCAGACAGCAAAAGATGAAGATGGTAATTTAAAGCATCCGCATTTTGAAGCTGTACAGAACCAGATGGCAGCATTAGTTGGCTCTGGACAGGCGAAAGATATTGCAGAGGCTTATGATATGGCAGTCTTTGCAAACCCTTCAACAAGAGCAAAAGTTCTTGAAGAGCAGGCTAAACAAAAAGAAGAACAGGCTAAGAAAGAGACTCAGCAAGAGGTGAAAGCCGAAGCAGTCCAGAAGGCTAAAAAGCAGCAAAGGGTAAATGTCAAAGGTAGTGGCACTCCAAGTAATTCAGCAGTTCCCAGTGGTATGACGTTGAACGAAACAATCAAATATTCAATGAAACAACTACAAAAGGGGTAAATTATGGCAAGTCCGAATTTGTCAGAAATTATTACTACGACCTTAACTCGTAGGGTCAATATATAGCGATATATATTTCAAACCATGTGAACTCAGGGGAAGCCTAAGTCAAAAGATATGGTAATCCTGATCCAAGACCAGAAATGGTAAGGTGCAACGACTATCCTATATGGAGTACACTCAAGTGAGTGGAAGTGCATGGCTCTCAGCAATGAGATGAAGATATAGTCTGATCTATATGGAAACATATAGCAGCTTAATAAGCGGACTGAAACTAACGACTTCAGTTGAACAAAAATGTGCGTAACAGGTCAAGAAGCCTGGCTGATAACGTTTCTAATCACAATCCTCTTCTTAACAGAATGAGAGAGCGTGGTAATATGACACTTATCACAGGGCGAGACATTGTTCGTGAGTTGGAGTATGCAGATAATGGTACTGTTTCTTTTTACAACGGCTATGAGGTATTAGATACTTCACCTGCTGACGTATTAAGTGCAGCCGTTTTCGAATATAAACAGTTAGCAGGAAACGTAACAGTTTCAGGCTTAGAGCAAATAAAGAACAGTGGCGAGCAAGCCATCATCAATCTTTTAGAAGCAAGAATAGGAAACCTTGAGCGATCAATGGAAAACTCTCTTGCAAGTTCTCTTTTCAGTGATGGAACAGGTACAAGTTCAAAAGAGATTGGGGGCTTACAACTCGTTGTTGCTGATGCAGGCACTGGGACTTGTGGTGGGATTAACAGTTCTACCTTTACGTTCTGGCAAAACAAACAGGCAACAGCAACTAGTAGTGCGTTTAGTACAACTAACATTCAGTCTGATATGAATAGTCTTTATATTCAGCTTGTTAGAGGCACAGATGCACCTGACTTAGTTGTAGCAGGTTCAACACCTTACACAACTTTCCTAGCCACTCTACAGACTCTGCAAAGAGTTGCAGATAGTAGATTAGCCGATCTTGGTTTTACTGCGGTCAAATATCTTAACTCAGATGTTGTCTATGACAGCAACTGTGCTGCAAGCAGAATGTACTTTCTTAATACTAATTATTTAAGATTGGAAACTGCGGCAAATAGAGATTTTGTCCCAGGAGAGGCCAAGGAATCAATTAACCAAGATGCCACTGTAGTGCCAATGTTCTGGTCAGGTAATTTAACCTGCTCAAACAGAGCGTTACAAGGCGTTTTACATACTTAGGAGGTAAGAATGAGTTTCGCACCAGTATTAGGTATTGACGTAACTTCAGTCAGTGATACGGCTGAGTTTTTATTAGGTCAACATGGAGCGGTGGTTGGTTCTCCGACTAAGCTTTATAAGTATGTACAGTATGACACAGGTTCAGCAGGAGCAGCAGCCGTAGCAGGTGAAGTCGCCTACTATTACACATTAGATGGCTTTAAAAATAATGTTGTGACGAGTGATCTCTCTGACTCAGTTGAGATTGGAGCAGGTGTTCTACAAGCTGTAATGACTGATGGACAATTTGGTTGGATTCAGATTGCTGGCCCTGCCACTTTGACCATTGCATTAACCGCAGGTAGTGATGGTAGCAATCTAACACCAACAGGTTCTGCTGATGGTACATTAGATGTGACTACTGCATCAACAGATCATATCTGTGCGATTGCAGGTGATATATCAGACAAGGAAATTATTTGCACATTTCCTTTATAGCATACGCAAATCAACTAGGGGCAGGGCAACTTGCCCCTTTTTAACTTTATGGGGGAACTATGAGAGTCCAGTTTTTTAAAAAAATGTTTAATGGTGAAATGAGAGATTTTGCCAGAATACCAGTAACAGATACAAAAGATATTTTAGAGACACCTGTAAGAGCAACAGATGTACAACGCTTCCCAAAAGAGTGGGCAGAATTTAAGAAGAATGAAAACAAAAAAATCACTGGTACTTTACTTGATACATTACCAGGCATTTCAGAGGATAAGAAAATTGAACTTGAACTTAAAGGTATTCAGACAATTGAGCAGTTGGATAAGGCAAAAAGTGCAATCTTGCAAAGCATGGGTGATGTCTATGTTTCACTCCAAAAAATTGCACAACTTCATGTCAAAGCCAACAGCAAAAGCAGCACCAAAAAAACACAAGAAAAGAAAGACAAGTAAAAAATGACATTACTATCGATCTGTCAGAATGTTGCTGATTTCACAGGCTTTGAAAGACCTGTAACAGTTATTGACAATACAGACCCAATAGCAAGGCAGTTACTAGCACTTGCACAGAGAGAAGGTAAGCAGTTGATGCGAGTATCTGATTGGGCTGTGTTAAAGAAAGAACATACATTTTCTACATCAAGTGGCACAGCAGCTTATGCATTGCCAAGTGACTTTGACAGATTGGTTTTAGAAACGTCATATAACAGATCAGATAATGATATACTGACAGGCCCTATAAGCAGTGCAGAATATCAGTTAGTCAATCATGGTATGGCTACCACAGGTACAACAGAAAAGTTTAGATTGAAGGCTGCATCTAATGCTTTGAAGTTTGAACTTGACCCAACTCCATCATCAACACAGACTATTGGCTTTGAGTATGTATCAAATCAGTTCTGTCAATCTTCAGGTGGGAGTGGGCAGGCTGCGTGGGCAGCAGATACAGACACAGGCATACTTGATGAAACAACTATGGAAATGGGTATTACATGGCGTTTTAAGAGCAGTCATGGGCTAGATTATGCAGAGGATTACAGGCAATACCAGTTAGAGGTTCGACAGGCTATTGCTCGTAATGGCTCTGCACCAATATTGCAACTTGATGATGCAAGAAAACTAATAGTAGGGCCATATCAGACAGATGGTAATTATGGACTTAGTTAATGCTGCAACCACTTAGATCAGCAAACAGATTAAAAGTAAAATCTTCATCTGTACCTGCACCTTTTGGAGGTCTAAACAGTCGTGATTCTATAGACTTGATGAAACCAACAGATGCGATTGTTATGAACAACTTTTTTCCAACTGTGGAAAAGATTACACTCAGAGAAGGCTATACAAGCTTCTGTACTGGCATTGGTTCTGGTGATGTAGAAACATTGGTTGAACATAATGCAGGTAGTAACAGACAACTATTGGCTGTTGGTGCAGATGGTGTTCTGTATCAGATAGATACAGGCAGTGCAGTCAGCAAAAAAACAGGTTTGTCAAATGGCAGATTTCAGACAACTGCATTTAATGGTAGGACATTGTTTGTTAATGGAACTGATACACCTTTTTCATGGGATGGTTCATCAGCAGCAAATCTTTCAATTACATTGTCTGATAGCTCTAGTGCAGACAGTTTTAAAGGTGTTCATGCACATAAAAACAGAGTTTACTATTTTAGAGGCACAGATCAGAAGTTTTATTATTCTGCGACAGTTGACACCTTTCAGGGTAACTTTACACTCTTTGATTTATCTGTAGTAGCTGACAAAGGCGGTAACATTGTTTCTATGGGTACAATAACTATAGATGGGGGTGAAGGTGTTGATGATCTACTAGCAATTATATTGCAATCAGGTCAGGTGCTTATATATAGTGGCTCGAACCCTAGTAGCGGTTTTAGTCTGATTGGTACATTTAGAATTGCAGAACCAATCAATGAACCAAGATGTATAGCAAAGTTTGGTGGTGATATAGCTGTATCAACCAAAGAAGGTTACATAGCATTATCACAGGTTATCAAAAACGATATCATAGGACAAAGAGCGGCAGCCTTGTCAGAAAAGATTAGAGGTACAGTCATTGCACAGGTAGCTTTGACAGGTACAACGACAGGGTGGCAGACATTTGTTTCTCCTGATGGCACAAAGATTTTTTTTAATTATCCAACAGGTGATGGTACTGATCCATATAATCAGCACGTTTTTAACCCTATTATAAATGCCTGGTGTAACTTTGAAGCTATACCTGCAAGAGTGTGGGGGCAGTATAATGGTGATACTTATTTTGGCGGTGCATCAGGTGTAGTCTTTAAAGTAGGAGGTACGGCTGATGTCAGTTCAGCTATCACAGGTGATGTTGCCACAGCATTTAATTACTTTGGTGACAGAGCATCAATTAAAAGATTTACCTCTGTTGCACCAATGTTAGAGGCAAGCACCACAGTTAGTTTTGATTTTGGTATTGCAGTCGATCAAGAACCTGTTGCAGCACTTAATCTAAGTACAACAAGTTTTGCATCTGAATTAGCTACATGGGATGTAGCCACATGGGATGATTTCTATTGGGCAGACACCGCAGGTGCAGGAATAACACAAAGAAGAAAATCAACAAGTAAATTAGGAAGGAGTGCAGCTTTGAGGATAAAGGTTGCTTCAAGTACACAATCAGTCAGTTTTATTGCTGCTAACTTTACATTTACACCAGGAGGGCCATTCTAATGCCATACAGTTCAGGTACATTTTCAAGAGTCCATGACTTTACGACAGATAGAGATGCAGGGATAAAAATTCAGGCAAGTCGTATGGATGCAGAAATGGATGGTATCGCTACTGCATTAACAACAGCCATATTAAAAGATGGTACGCAGACAACTACAGCCGTTGTACCTTTTGCTTTTGGTATATCCATTGTTGACAACAAAGCCATAACTCTTGGCACAAACTCCGATATTACAATCCAATATGATGAAACAACAAATGACAGTCTTGAGATTGCTGCGGCAATAGAAGGGGCCGCTCTAGGAATCGTTTTTAAAAGTGACCAAGGAGACGATAATGCGGATCAACACAAGCTGAGTATTGCTGATGGTGGTACACTTACTCTAGCGAGCAAAATATCAGGAAGCTTTGTCACTTACCTTACACATACACCAAATTCAACAGTTGCTAGTTCCACATTGGCGGTTGCAGGTAATCTTACTGTAGGTGGTAATCTAACATTAGGCTCTGGTGCAGAATTATCAGAAGCAGAATTAGAGATGCTTGATGGCATTACAGCAGGTACAGTTGCCGCTAGTAAAGCAGTTGTTGTGGATGCAAATAAAGATGCAGCATCATTTAGAAATATTACCCTTACTGGAGAACTTGATGCAGGTAGCCTGGATGTTTCAGGTGATGCAGATATTGACGGCACACTGGAAGCTGATGCGATAACTGTTGGTGGTACGGCACTTAACACTGTGATTGCAGGAGTAACTGTTGCAAATGCAACTACAGCAGCAGTAGCAACAACAGTTACTATCACTGATAATGAAAGCACAAATGAAGATAATGCAATCATATTTACAGCAGGTGGTGATGTAGATGGTGGTAATATAGGGCTAGAAAGTGATGGAGATTTAACATATAATCCAAGCACAGGAAGATTAACAGCAACACAGTTAGCAGGAACATTACAAACTGCGGCACAAGCTAATATTACAAGTGTTGGCACGTTAACTGGATTAACAGCATCTGGTAGAATAATAGTAGATGACACAACAGATGCAACAACTACAACAGATGGTTCTATACAAACAGATGGTGGATTATCTGTAGTTAAAGATATTGTTGTTGGTGATGATATAAAAATTGGAGATGATCTTGCTTTTACATCTGATGGAGCTGTTATATATTTCGGTGCTGACAGTGAAGTTAGATTAACTCATGTTCACAATGAAGGTTTAAAATTATACAATGATAATCAATTACAGTTTGGTGATAGTGGTACATATATCCATCAATCAGCAGATGGTGTTTTAGATTTAGTATCTGATACAGAAATAGAGATAAATGCTACAACAGTAGATATTAATGGTGCTGTTGATATAAGTGGAACAACAACTTTAAATGATGATGTTACATTTACTGGTGCTAGTTATAATGTGGTTTGGGATAAAAGTGACGATGCTTTAGAGTTTGCAGATAACGCTAAAGCTACATTCGGTGCTAGTGCTGACTTAGAAATATATCATAGTGGTACTAATTCAATAATTTCAGATACTGGCACTGGCAAGTTACGACTTTGTGGTTCAGCAGTACAATTAAGAAATTCTGGGAATACAGAAAATATGCTTACTGCCGCTGAAAATGGTGCTGTGAATATATATTACGATAACAGTGCAAAATTAGCAACAGTAAGCGGAGGTATTCAAGTAACTGGAGACATCATTTTTCCTTCAGCAGGAGACGGGATTTGTTTAGGTGCAACTTCGGCAACTGCAGCAAACACAATTCACGATTACGAAGAGGGAACGTATACATTTGCAGTAACTGCTGAAAGTAGTGGTAGTTATACTGTCGATAGTTCTTATAATACTGGTCAATATGTTAAAGTTGGTCAGATAGTTCATTGTGGTGGTGATTTACGTCTTGGCAGTTCTAGTAGTCCAAATGGAGAAGTAAGAGTAAGTCTACCTTTTACTGCAATAAATAATACAAAAAGATTATTTGTTGGAGTTGTTAATTCTGTTGGAATAGATGCACAGTCAAGTATGATGGGAGGATTTAGAGTTAGAGCAGTTGCAAATGAAGCAAAAGCAACAGTTATATATAACACAGCATCTTCACATTTTGGTCTTCAAGGTCAAAATTGGTCAGCAGGTTCAGGTGATACACTTGTTTTCTCTATAACTTATGTAGTTGAAGAGTAGAATGAAAGAAAAAATTAAAACGGAGTAAAAATATGGCAAAAGGTGATATAACCAAAAATATATCTTATGACAAAATAGAAGTTGTTAACGATTGGAATATACAACTACGTCAAGCAACAAAGATTATGGAAGAACAAGATGATGGCTCAAAAGTTGAGTTAACTAAAACTTTTCATAGAGAAGTAATAGTTCCATTCGTAACTACATATTCTGAAGATAGTAATGGGAAAAGAACTTACACACATACAGACACAGATTTAAGTGGTTATGATGCCAAAACAAAATCAATCTGTGAGGCAGCGTGGTCTAATGAAATTAAAACTGCGTATAAAACTTGGAAAGAGGCCGAAACAACATGAGCAAAATTACAATAGACAACGAAGAATATAAACTTGATGATTTGTCTGATAAAGCAAGGTCATACGCTGAACATTGTCATGATTTACAGAGAAAAATTGTCAATGCACAAAAAGATTTAGAGCAATTAGTTACAGCAAAGAATACATATTACAATGCCCTTAAACAGGAACTGGAAGCACCACAAGCGGCTGAGTAATAATGGCAAGAAAGTCTGTGCAAACTGTTGATAGTGATTTGAAGTCACATGAAAGAGAATGTGAGGTACGCTATCAGTCTATCTTGTCACAATTAGAACGATTTGAGCGAAGGCTCTTCAGAATGGAAGGATTAATATTAACGAGCACAGTGACTGTATTAGGCAGTGCTGCAAGTTTGTTTGTTTTATATCTTAACTAAAATTAGTTAGAAAGATGAACAAATGCTTGTTGAACTCGCAGCAATCAATGCAGCTATTGGTACAATCAAAACAACCATAGCACATGGGCATGATCTATCCAAAGCAGCAAGTTCTATTGCAAAGTTTGTAACTGCTGAAGAGGACATCAGGGAAAGAGCAAACGCAAAAAAGAACAGTATGTTCAGTAAGCTTCTGGGCAAAGATACTGCTGACTTTGAAGAGTTTATGCACCTCGAAGAAATCGCACAGAAGAAAGAAGAGTTGCGTGAAATACTACAGCTTTATGGCAGACCTGGAATGTACAATGATTGGGTCAAGTATCAGTCTGAAGCCAGAAAGAAAAGACAGGAAGCTAAAGAAGAACAGAAGAAAGCTTTTGAACGTCTGATACGCAACATAATGATTTCAATATTAGTCATTGTAATTGTTGGAGGTTTGTTGGTTGTCGCATGGTTTGCTTACTTTCTTAAAGGACAGCAATGATACAATTATTATTAAACAGAGATGACTATGTATCTGCATGGCTACAATCAAAGATACCTGACATAAGTTTTTTTGATTGTAAAGCTATAGGAGTTATTAAAAATCAGAAACTTATAGCAGGAGTTGCATATCATAATTTAAGAGATGGTCAGATAGAGGCAAGTATAGCAATAACAGATAAGAACTGGTGTAACAGAAAAATACTTTATGCCTTGTTTGCTTATCCATTTGTACAATGCAACTGCCACAGAATTTTGGTTACTGTCAAAGATGGTAACGAACAATCTATCAAGTTAGCAGAAAAGCTAGGCTTTCAGAAGGAAGGTACATTGAGACAGATGTTTCCACCAGATGATGCTGTTTTACTTGGTATGTTAAGAAATGAATGTAAATGGTTGAAAGTAAAGGAAAATAAAAAATGGGAAAATCAAGACCGAGCCCCCCTCCAGTTCCAAATCCCTCAGATTTGATCGCAGCCGATGCGGCACAAAACAGGATCACACAGTTTACGCCTTATGGTAATCTGCTGTTTGGCAGTGTAGGAGATCAAGGACAGTTTGTGCAAGGGCAAGTGCCAGAAGGTGGACAAGCTGCTGCCTTTACACAGGAAACACCATTTCAGTCACAGCTTAGGATGTTACAGGAAAATGTTGGTCTTGGTTTAGGTAATATTGCAAATCAAAGATTAGGACTGCCAACAGATACTTCTATTGCACCTGGTCAAGGGCCTATACAAGAAGTTATGTTTATGCAAGGAAGAGAAGTACCACTTGGCGGTATGCAGAATTTGCAGTCTGACGTAGGTATAAACCCACCTCAAGAGACAGACCCAACTAATCCATTTACAGGCCCATTAACAACATCTGATTTACCTGCATATTCATTTCAGGATGCACCCAACCTGTCTGAGTTTCAATCAACTTTACCAGGTGCAGGAACTGGCCCTACATCTTTAGAAGTTCCTGAAAATCTACCAACACTTCCAACAGACTTTGAAGAAACTAGAAAGCAGGTGACACAATCTGTTTTTGACAGACAATTAGGATTGTTACAGCCTGAGTTTACAAGACAGAGAGAAGCACTTGAACAGAACCTAGCTGATAGAGGTTTACCGATTGGTGGTGAGGCATATAACTCTGCAATAGACAGATTAGAAAGACAACAGGGAGAACAACAACAAAGGTTGGCACAATCGGCAGACCTTGCAGGTGGGCAAGAAGCACAAAGGCTGTTTAATCAAGCATCGACAGCTAGAGGTCAGTTATTTAGAGAAGTGGCAGCACAAGGCGAATTTGGTCTTGCAGGACAGGCACAGAAATTTGGTCAACAAGCAGCAAATGTTGCACAACAGAACGCAGCTAGACAGCAACAGATAGCTGATCAGTTAAGAGCAAATGAACTTAATAATATGGCAAGACAGGCACAGCTAAATGAAAGAATGGGATTAAGAAATCTACAATTTAATGAACTAGCAGCCTTGTTAGGTGGGCCACAAATACAGCAACCAACATTCTTTGCTCCAAGTGCGGTAAATACATTAGGTGCAAATCAGTTGGCTCAAAGTGGGGCAGCAAATTTATATAATCAGCAGATGGCAAACTATGGCTCTTCTCAGGGTGGATTATTTGATTTGGCAGGGTCACTCGGTTCTGCATATATATTGAGGTAAAGGATGACAACAGCATTAACATTTGGACAAAGAAGAACACCAATTCAACAGCTAAATCTTGGACAAGCTTTGATGCAACAAGTTCAACCTTTTAGTGGTGCAATGGCTGCAAATAGAAATGCAGCAAACATAATCTCTATGCAACAACCTCAACAGCAAATGGCACAACCTATGGCACAGGGGCAAGGGCCATCATTTCAGTTTCAAGACCTTAATCGTGCTTTTCAGCTAGACCCAAGAAATACACTTGCCAATACCTTAATGCAACAAGGCATGAGAGGTGGCCCAGTAAGAACACCATTAGAGGGTATAGGACGGCTTTCTCAATCGCTTGTGGCAGCGATGCTTCAGAAAAGGGGATTGGATAGATTAGAAGGGCAGGAGACAACCAGACAGCAAAATCTACAGACAGCCCTACAAAATCTTAATGTACAAGATAATCCTGCTTTGGCGGCATTAGCACAATTCGATCCTCAAGCAGCACTAACAGCAGGTGTTAATTTACAACTTACACAACAACCTGAATCGCAAAAAACTATAAACTTAAGTAAAGAGATGGCAAATGCCTTAAATTTAGATACTTCACAAGGTCAGGTATATCAACAAAAAGCAAATGGTGATTTGGTTCTTGTTAATCAAGGTCAAAGACCAAAACCGTTAGGTACAACTTTCCAAGCATTAGGAGGGCAAGAAGTATTAAGATTATATAATTTAGGAGATAATAGAACAGAACTACAAACACAGAAGATGTATTATATTAATGAGCAACTAAAAACACCAAGAGTTTATACAACAGTAGACAAAAATAATAATACTGTACAAGTAAAAGATCCTGGCTTTGATGCTTTAAAATTTTTAACAAGTGGACAAACAGGTCAAACTACAACTGCAACTACAGATGGATCACAGCAACAAGATGGTCAAACTGCAACTGTTGATCAAACACAAGAACAAGATGGCCCTGAAATTCTTGGCACAAAAAAGGCAAAACTGACATCAGCAGAAGCAACTTTTGTGGGTAATACAGCATCAGCAGTAAGAGACATTGAGACAGTAATAGATATTATGTTTGATGGTGATTTGTATAATGGTCAGTATAATAAACTTGTTTCAGTTGCGGCTACGAGTGGTGCAGGGCAAGCATTGTCAGGTGATGCACAAATATTAAGAGCAGCTTTAGATAATTTAATTGATTTAACTTTGAGAAAAAGAACTGGTGCTACTGCTAATGCTGAGGAGATTGCAGCTTATAGGCAAATGTTGTTTCCAAGAGTCACAACCAGAGGTGATACCATGAGAGATAAAATTTTAAGACTTGTTACAGATTATAACACAAACATAGATGTATTTAGTCAGGGCAGAAGTCCAGACGCATTAAAAGGTTTAAAGAAAATTGAACTACCAAAAAAAGCAGAAGCATCTGAAACTATGGAAGTAGAGTTTTAATTATGGAACTTAATTTTAAAACAATGCAAGGCTCACCATTTGCTGTCAGAAGAGCCGTTGGGCAAGCACCACAAGACAAACGATTAGAAGTTCTAAAACAGTTTTATCCAAATGCAAGAACAGCAGAAGATTTTTTTGGTTTGAATCCAAAGATAAAAGAAACATTAGGTGTATCATTAGATGATGTTGGCAGAGATAATTTCTTTTACGTTGATAATGGAAAACTTGAAATATTTAATAAACCTGGTTTTTTTAGAGGTGAGTTTCCATTTGTAGATACAGGCGATATTATGGAAAGTGGTAGAGATGTAACTTCTGCTGCAGGTGGTATTGCAGGAGGAATAGCTGCCGCAGTAGCAGGACAAGCAGGGCCACAAGCATTAACTCCAGAAGAAATATACACTGTACCTGCAGGGGCAGCGTTAGGTTCTGAAATGTTTGCAAGAGCCTATGATGTAGCTGTAGACATAACTTCAGGTGTAAATATTCCTAATAGAGGATTTGTTGATGAAACAAAAAGGTCAGCAAAAAATATAGCCATTGAATTTGTTGCAGGAAAAATTGGCGATGCAGGCATGGATGCCATAAGAAATGTTTTTAGATATGGTGGTGAAATGGTTTCTGGTATCAAGCCTGGTCAATTATTAAATGATTTTTATACGCTTGGCATTGAACCAACATTCGGTTTGTTGAGTAATAGAAGGTCTTTGGCAAACATAGAAGAGGTTTTGCTTGGTAATCCATTAGCTGCTGATGCAATAATAAAACAAAGAAACACTGTTTTAGATTCATTAAAAAATGCCTCAGAGAAAATAACAAGAAAATTTGGTTCTGCTGCTGAGAGTAAAGAAGAAGCAGGTTTTTTAATTCAAAGTGCAGTTGCAGATGCAAGAGAAAATTTTATAAAAAGGCAGAATGTTCTTTATGGAGCAGCCTATGATGCGGCAGGTGATGTTTCTAGTGATTTAACAAATTTAAAACAATTAAAAGATGTGCTTAGTGAACAAGTAAAACTTGCACCATCTACTTTGGGAAAAAATATAAAACCTGCAATCAATCAGATAAATGCAATATTGAGGGATGCTAGTGCAAATAATAACGCTCTGCCACTAGATGTATTAAGAGGTATCAGGACACAGATAGGAAAAAATTTAGGGCCAATAAAAGGTAAAGTAAGAGTTGCAAAGCAAGGGGATGAATTTTTATCATCTATTTATGCAGCTTTAACAAAAGACATGAATAGTGCTGTTAGTAAATCTAATAATTCAGAAGCACTTTCTTTGCTTACAAAAGCAGATAGATACACAAAGCTAAATAATAATTTAAATGTAAGAAAAGTTTTTGATGAAGTTGACAAAAGAAAATTAGGATCACAAGTTTATGATTTTGCAATGCAAGGAAGCGATGCAGGTGCAACAAGAATAACCTCAATTCTACGAAATCTTAATCCAGAGCAAAGAGGTGCTTTATCAGCTACTGTTTTAGGCAGGATGGGATATAAAAATGGACAAGACTTTTCAGCAGCAACATTTTTGACTAATTGGAAAAAACTTAATCCAAAAGCAAAGAAAGCATTGTTTGGTGCAAATAAATACAATGAAATGACAAAAGAACTTAACTCTCTTGTTAGAATATTAGATGTAGCTGTTGAAAAAGGCAAAGCAGAAAACGTATCTAAGACTGCTACAATTTTGCAAACTTTAGGCACAATGAGTTCTTTAATGACTGCAGGAGGTTTGATAACCTATGGTGCTTTTAGTGGGCAACCTGCAGCTACAGCGGCAGGAACTGCAACAGCAACTATTGCAATGACTCCTGTAGCTATATCAACATTAATTACAAGTCCTAAGTTTATTAGATGGATGAAAGGTACAGCACAAGCAACTGCAAAAAACCCAAATCAATTAGCAGTTCAATTAGCAAGGTTAGGAGTGATTGCAGAGAGAGATAGCGAACTTGCTCCTGCTATAAATGAATATATGAACAATATGATTGTGACACTTACATTGCCAAAGCCACAGGAAAATCAACAAGGGCAATAATCATGGACATGGAAAAACTAAGACAGCAACTCATCATTGATGAGGGCGTGAAATATTCGGTATATTTGGATCATCTTTCCCTAAAAAGTTGCGGAATAGGCCATTACATAAGACAGGATGAGCCAGAGTTTGATTTAGAAGTTGGCACACAAATTACAGAAGATAGATGCACAGAACTGTTTGAAGAAGATATTAAGTCAGTCATGAAAGACTGTAAAAAGGTCTTTGAAGATTGGGATGACATGGAAGAAGAAGTAAAACAAATCTGTGCCAATATGATGTTTAATTTAGGACTGCCCAGATTTAGCAAGTTTAGAAAAACTATCAACAACATCATAAACAAAAACTATACGAAAGCTGCTGAAGAGATGCGTGACAGCCGTTGGTACAGGCAGGTAACTAACAGGGCAGAAAGATTAGCTAAAAGAATGGAAGCAATAGCGTGACCCAGAAAAAGCTACAGAAAAAATCTGTGTTCAATGAATATGATGAAGATGGTGATGGCGTTGTATCTGATGAAGAACTGTCTCATGTAAAAGAAATTAAAGAAACAGAGTCAAAACTTAGAAAGCAGATAGCACAGCTTAGAATGGCAAGATACACACTTATTGGTATGGGTGTATTTACTGCTGCAATGTTTTTTATGCCAATAGAAAAGATCAATGCATTATCTGATATCAGCAATCTTTTATATATATCTGGTGCAGGTATTGTTGGCACATACATGGGTACAACAGCTTGGATGGCTAGGAAATAGTGACATGGCTGCTAGTTGTGTTTCTCAGTGGTACAGTGCAGGAGTCAGTATATTTCTCTTCACTTGATACGTGCCTTACAGTTGCAGCAAAAATTAGATCGCAAAACCTCGATCCCTCACTCGCAGGAGACAGCAGGATTTGGGTCAAAGCTTATTGCATCCCTAAATCTGTTCCTAAGAAAACTCAAGATAAGTGACAGAATTAGAAGAAAAAGTATTGCTGCTAAAGATGCGGCTCAAAAAATACAGAAAAGACTTTGACCACATTCTCAAGCAATCAGACATAGATAAAGCCATATTGGTTTTAGATGATAACCCACATTTACTAAGGACAAACAATGGCAGTCAAAAAGAAAAGGAAGTTCGCAAAAGTACCTAAAACAAAAGGTGGTGTACCTAAAAAATATGTTCGTGGTGCTAAGAACCCAAAGGCTAGAGAAGAAGAAATTAAAAGAACAGCTAGACTTTACAGGCAAGGTAAACTGACACCTGCCATGATGGATCGTATCTCAAAGAGAAGGAGTAAAGGCTAATGGCAGTTAAGAAAAAAAGTAGTGGTAAATATTCATCAATACCTGGTGCAGGGAGGTTTGCTAAATCTACACTTGATAAAGTTTATAAGCGTGGACTCGGTGCATACTTTTCATCAGGGAGCAGACCAAAGGTATCACAACATCAATGGGCTATGGGCAGAGTCAAAAGCTTTGTAAGTGGTAAAGGTGGTGCAAGAAAAGCTGATGCAGATTTACTAGGCAAGAAAAAGAAGAAAAAGACATGATTAGTTTACTAGGCTCATTGTTGGGATTTGGAACAAGTTTTCTGCCGTCAATATTAGACTATTTTAAGCAGGCACAGGTTCATAAACAAAAGCTTGAAATGATGAAAATGCAAAGTGAGTTACTTGAAAAAAAATCTGCATTACGTTTGCAGGAATTGGACAAACAAGCAGAGATAAAAGAAGTAGAAGGATTATACAAACATGATGCAAGTCTGGATGGTGGTAAGTTCGTTAACGCTCTACGAAGTTCGGTTCGTCCTGTTATCACTTATATTTTTATGGGCTTATTTATTGCCGTAGAAATTTCAATAATAGTTAAGTTTATGGAAACTGGTGGCGAATGGACAGAAGCTGTAAACCTTTTATGGAGTGATGAAGTTGCAGGTTTATGGTCAGCTATATTAGCCTTCTGGTTTGGCAACAGAGCAATATCTAAATTTCAAAATAAATAACATGGCAAGAAAAAGAATTAATCTCACTTCAAAGCACAAATCGCCTACAGGTGGTTTAAACGAGGCAGGAAGGCGTTATGCTAGATCGCAAGGGTCTAACCTCAAAAGACCTGTAAAGAGCGGTGACAACCCTCGCAGAGCAAATTTTTTAGCGAGGATGGGTGCAAGTCGTGGCCCTGATTACAAAGATGGCAAACCAACCAGGAAGTTACTAGCACTTCGAAAATGGGGGGCTAGTTCATCTGCTGATGCAAGAGCAAAGGCAAAAAAAATCTCAGAGAGAAACAAAAAAAAGAAGGAGAAGAAAGCATGAAGGGCATGAACTATGGTGGCATGAAGAAAAAGAAAAATGGTAAGAAGATGATGGGCAAGAAAACCATGACCAAGAAAAAGATGAAAAAGAAGTAATGAAAAAAACTTTGACCAAAAGACAGCAGAGTGCCTTGAAGCGGCACTCTGTACATCATACATCTAAGCACATGACAGAGATGCGTAAGCTGATGAGGGCAGGTAAAACATTTACTCAGGCTCACAAAGCAGCTATGAAAAAAGTGGGGAAGTAATGCCTTTTAGTAAGTACTCACCTAAACAGAAAAAGCTTGCAAGGGTAGCACCACCCAGAACTAAAATTACAGGTGCAGATTTCAAAAAACTAAAAAAAGTGGATAAGAGAAAGAAGAAAAAGAAATAGCATTTGTGGTCAGTGACCACCAACTTTGACAGTATGGGTATTTAGTAGCTATACTATTGGAAGTGAAATTGGTCACTGAGTGGACACTGTAAAATGCTAAGTTACTGTAATTATTATCAAAATCAGGCAGAAGTCACGAGTTCAAGTCTCGTCACTCTCGCCATATTTCATAATTTTCAGGCCCTATGGTTTCTGCCATTTTTTAAAGGCAGGACAAGGGTTTGAAATATATTTAATAAAATTTTCCTACAACTATCACGCAAAGACTTTACATGCCATTTACAACGCTTTTACAACTAAAAAGTGGCGACTTTTGATGACTAAATACTCGCACCCCTCTTGACATATTTTAAGTAAAGTTTAGATCTCAAGCTTCATCAACTCTTCACTAATATAGATGCTGAAGTCTCAAATTAAGAAATTTTATGGGTGTCTTTTGTGTGTCTTTTTTTTAAATATCAAAAATTATCAGTCATTATTTCTTATTGTCGAAACTTGACATAAGCAATTTAAGCAATGAAAGTAATTAGTACAAATAAATTAATACAATTTTTAATTTTAAAATTTTAAAATTTAATAATAAGGAGAGATTTATGATAAAAGAATTTTTACATAGAATAGCTTTCATTTTAACTATTTGTTTAGCTAGTATTGGTTTCTCATCTTTATCTTTAGCTGAAAGTATTTTAGATAAGGTAATAGAAAATAAAGAAATTAATATAGGAACAAGAGAGGCAGCACCACCTTATGCTTATATTGATGCTCAAGGAAATTGGACAGGTTTTTCTGTTGAAATGAGCAAAGCTATTGTTGATGTTATTTCAAAAAAAGTTGGTGTTGAACTAAATGCGAAATTAAATCCAGTGACTCCAAAAACTCGTATTCCACTTATTCTTAATGGAACTAATCATTGGAACTGGGGAGCTACTGGCCATTCTTTAAAAAGAGAAGCAGCGGTTGATTTTTCTTATGCTGTAAACGCTGTATGCGTAAAAAAACTTACAGCTAAATCAAGCGGTATTAAGACTATGCAAGATCTTTCTGGTAAAAGAGTTGGTGTTACAAAAGCTAGTGTAGAAGAGCGAATAATAAATAACATGAATGCCTCAGGTGAGTTTAATCCTCCTGTAAAACTACAAACGTTTGACAAGCATGCTTCAGGTTTTATAGCGCTTGAGCAAGGTAAGACAGATGCACACGTAACTCTTGATGATACGTTAATTGGAATAGCAAGAAAATCGCCTAACCCAGATAAATGGGAAGTTACTGGGCCAGATTTTTTCTGCATCAATCAAGCTATGATCCTACCTAATAATGATAGTAAATGGACTGATATGGTAAACGGAGCTTTTTGTTATCTTGTTACAACTGGTGAGTATGACAAAACTTATAATGAGTGGTTTGCGGGTAACAATCCTAAAGCAGGTTTTCAAAAGCCACAATCTGAAAATTTAAGATACCTCATTAAAGGTCAATGTCCTTTTAAAAGTGAGACATTTTTAAATTAAAAATAATCTATACAGAAGAAAAGTTAAATCTTTTCTTCTGTATAATTCTTTTATTTTAAATTTGCATTATGAGTATAAAATTAAATTCTAAAAGAATTTCAAAAATATCAGAACCTGTTTCTCAAAACTTACTCTCTCGAGTAAAGTTTTTAAAAAATAAAGGTGTAAAAATACATGATTTTTCCAAACAAAGAAATGTGCCTAGCGAAGCTATCGAAAATGCCATAAAAAGTTTGAAATCTTCTGATGGAAATCTTTCAACTGATGTAAGAGGTAGTTTAGAATTAAGAAAATCAATAGCTCAAAAAGTATATAATTACAATGCATTAGATATTGATCCTGAAAAAAATATTGTTGTAACTGTGGGTGCTAAGGAGGCTATACTCTCCACATTTCTTGCTATTCTGGACTATGATGATGAGGTTATAGTTGAAGATCCTGGGTACTTAAGTTTTGAACCTTTGATTAATCTAGTTGGAGCTAAACCAATTCATTTGCAACTTAATAAAAAAAATAATTTTAAATTTTTGATTAATGAACTTAGAAAAAAAATTAACTCTAAAACAAAACTACTTCTACTATGTAATCCGCATAATCCAACTGGAAGATGCTTTTCACATGATGATTTAGCTGAAATAAGTAAGGTATGCGTTGAGCGTGATATTTTTGTTCTATCGGATGAGGCCTACGAGCATTTTGTATTTGATAAAAATAAACATTTCAGTATTGCTTCTTTTCCTGGAATGTTTGAAAGAACAATAACCATTCAAACTGTAAGTAAAATTTATAATATGAGTGGTTGGAGAATTGGTTGGGCTATCTCACACGATGAAATAATAACTAAGATTTTGTTAGCACATTCTCATGTGGTTACATCTCCTACGTCATTTTCTCAAGCTGGTGTAATTCCTGTTTTAGAAAAAAATATTGGAGAGGGAGGTGAGGCAATTAATAAAATTGTTGATAGATATCAACAACAAAGAGATATCATGGTAAGTCTTCTTCAATCTATTCCAGGTGTGGAGTGTCACCTGCCCGAAGGCACTTTTTTTGCTTTTCCTGATATTTCATCATATGGTTCAAATTCTATTGAAATAAGTAATTATTTATTAAATCACTATAAAGTTGCAACAGTGCCTGGTAATGCTTTTGGTCCAAGCGGTGAAGGTTTTTTAAGGCTTGTTTTTAAGAGTGATGTCAAAGCTATTCATTCTGGAATTTTGCAAATGAAAAATGGCTTAGAATTTTTTCAAAAGAAGTTTAGTAAGGTCTAAATATGAATTATGAATTCAATTGGAGTATGCTTCTCGAAGAACCATATATAGACTGGATTAAGGAAGGTTTATTAAACACAGTACAACTATCTTTGATGGCTTGGTTTATTGCTTTAACGATTGGTATTTTAATTGGTTCTATTAGAATGATGAAATCACCAGTTTTAAGATTTATTGGCACTTTTTATGTAGAAATTTTTAGAAATATACCTCTGCTTGTTCAATTATTTATTTGGTTTTTTGTTTTTCCACTTCTATTACCTGATGATTTGATGCGAGCTTGGAATAGTCTTGATGGGGTTCCATTCCTTACTGCGTTAATAGGTCTGTCATTGTTTACTGCTGCAAGAGTTGCAGAACAAATTAGATCTGGAATAACATCAATTCCAAAAGGGCAATTTAATGCAGCTTTTTCCACAGGGCTCAATACATTTCAAACTTATCGTTTTATTGTAATACCATATGCATTTAGGATAATGATACCTGCAATTTCATCAGAGTTTTTAACAATTTTTAAAAACTCAGCTCTTACACTAACCATAGGTGTGGCTGAAATTACTGCAGCAGCAACTTATATTGAATCAGATACATTTCGTGGAATAGAAGCTTACTCAGTAGCCTCATTATCATATATGTTTACAACAGCTTCGGTTGTAATTTTTATGACTTGGTTAGAAAATTTTCTTCGAATACCAGGCTTGATAGGAAAAAAATAGGGTAAAATATGGATTTTAATGTAATAATTGATAATTTACCTTTTTTAATGAAAGGATTATTTACTAGCTTTCAATTAGCCTTTTTTACAATTGTTCTAAGTTTGTCATTAGCTTGTTTGATTGCTATAGGAAGAATTAGTAATAAAAAATATGTAAGATATCCATCTGCAATATTTGTAAATTTACTAAGAAGCAACCCTTTAATTTTAATTGTTTTCTGGTTTTTTTTCTTAGTGCCACTTATAACTGGCAGGCCCTTACCAGCATTTGGATCTGTCTTAATAGCGTTTGTTGTTTTTTTCTCAGCTTACTTTGCAGAAATTGTAAGATCGGGTATTCAATCAGTTGGTAGCATGCAAATCAAAGCAGCTCAGTCAACCGGATTAACTTATCCGCAAACTATGCGCTTAATCATACTACCACAAGCTCTTAAAAATATGCTTCCAGCATTAGTTACAGAATGTGTAATTGTTTTTCAAGGAACAACTATTGCTTATATAATTGGCATGCGTGAATTTCTTCATAGTACATCTTTAGTTGCTGAAAGAACAATTAGGCCTATCGAATTATACTTGTTTGCTGCACTTGTCTATTTGATTATTTGTTTCACTGGAACACGAATAGCTACTCTTTTAGAAAAAAAGGAATAAGGATTATTATGAGTCTACCATTAGTTGAAATTAAAAACTTATCTCTAAAATATGGAAATTATAAAGCTTTAAAAAACATCAATATTTCATTTTTTCCAGGTAAGTGTGTTGTAATATGTGGGCCAAGTGGGTCTGGTAAAAGTTCTCTTTTAAGGTGTGTAAATAAATTAGAAGAATTTGATAATGGAGACGTAATCTTTGATGGCCAAAGCTTAAAAAGTGCTAAAAATATTTCTCAAATTAGGTCAAATATAGGGATGGTTTTTCAGCACTTTGAACTTTATCCACATTTATCAGTTTTAAATAATATTACTCTGGCACCAATACAAGTTAAAGGCTTATCAAAAAAGGATGCTAATTTTAATGCAATGAAATTATTAGAAAGGGTAGGCATCGATGATCAAGCAAATAAATATCCAGCCGAGCTCTCAGGAGGTCAACAACAACGAGCAGCAATTTCTCGAGCTTTAGCTTTAGAGCCAAAGTTAATGCTTTTTGATGAACCAACATCAGCATTGGATCCAGAAATGATATCAGAAGTTTTGAAAGTAATGCGAGATTTAGCTGATAATGGGATGTCTATGTTAGTTGTTACACATGAAATGGGTTTTGCAAAAGATGTTGCTGATGAGGTGGTTTTTATGGATGAGGGGAAAATAATTGAGAGGTCTTCAAGTAAAAGTTTTTTTGAAAATCCAAAATCTGAGAGAGCCAAAGAATTTATTAATAAAGTACTTTTAAAAATCTAGAAAAGTTTTGAAATAATAAAATTAAATGAATACAAAATCTAATAATTTTGAAAAATCCTATCGAGTTGGAATTGATATAGGCGGAACATTTACAGATATTGTTTTGTTATTAGAAGATGGCAAAATTTTTACAAAAAAGGTAAACTCAACCCCAGAAGAATATTCATATGGAGCGGTGAAAGGCCTTAAAGAATTAATAATTAAACATGGATTAAATGTTGATAATGCTAAAGATGTTGTTCACGCAACAACAGTAGCTACAAATACAATTCTAGAGGGGAAAGGTGCAAGAACAGCGCTTATCACAACAAAAGGTTTTAGAGATATTCTTGAATTTAGAAGAGTTAGATTTCCCGAATTATATAACCTTCAATATAATAAGCCACCACCATTAGTTGAAAGAAAAAATCGTTTTGAGGTTAATGAAAGAGTAGATGCCAATGGTTTGATAAATGTTAATTTAGATAGAGGAGAATTAACATCTATTGCAAAAAAAATTAATAAACTAAAAATTGAAGCAGTTGCAATTTGTTTTTTGCACTCATATAAAAATTCAATTCATGAGAAAGAAGCAAAAAAAATATTAGGGGAACTTCTTTCCCCAGATATATTTTTATGTACATCTTATGAAATTCTTCCCGAAATAAGAGAATATGAGAGAACTAGCACAACAGTTGTTAATGCGTATTTAGGCCCTGTAATAAAAAGTTACTTAGGTAACTTTTCCAAGAGAGTTCTTGATGTTGGCATTAGTGCCCCTTGTTATGTAATGCAATCAAGTGGCGGTCAAATGTTATTTAAATCTGCTATAAGAAGTCCAGCCTATTTACTTGAATCAGGTCCAGCAGCTGGAGTTATTGCAGCAGTTGAGTTAGCTATGAAAAAAAATATTAAAGAAGTGATTACTCTTGATATTGGTGGAACTACTGCAAAAACAGCTCTAATTGAAAATTTTGAACCCAAAAGAACTTCAGAATATGAAGTAGGCTCTGGTATAAATTTATCTAGCAAGTTAACAAGGGGTGCTGGGTATGCAGTAAAACTTCCCTTTATTGATATATCAGAAATAGGTGCAGGTGGAGGTAGTATAGTTTGGTTTGATGAAGGCCATCTATTAAAAGTAGGTCCCAAAAGTGCAGGCTCATATCCAGGTCCAATAGCATATAATAAAGGTGGAAAAGAAATTACTTTAACAGATGCTAATATAGTTTTAGGATTTCTTAATTCAAAATTTTTACTTGGTGGCTCAATGCCGATTGATGGAAAGTTATCAGAGGCAGCCATAAAAGAAAAAATTTCAAAAAAAATAAATCTTAACATTTATGAGACAGCAAATGGAATTTTAAAAATTGCAATTGGTAATATGGTTCGTGCTGTTAAATCAGTTACAACATATCAGGGGAAAGATCCAAGGAGTTATACTTTAGTTGTTTATGGAGGTAACGGATCATTACTTGCTTCTTCAATTGCGGATGATTTAAATATTTCTAAAATTTTAATACCAAATAATTCAGGTGTGCTTAGTGCTTTAGGACTGCTTTATGCAAATTCCACATATGAAAAAGTTCAATCTTTTCAAGTATTATTAGATAATTTAACTACATCAAAATTAATTAAAGTTTTTGATAAATTAATAGAAACCGCAAAATCAGAATTTCCAAAAGTTCAAAAAAATAATAAAAGATTTAATGAGTCTTTATTCCTTGATCTAAGATATCTAGGCCAGGCTTATGAAATTTCAGTAAATGTAAATAGGAAGCATTTATCAAATATAGAAAAAATAAAAAAACTTTTTCATTTCGAGCATCAAAAATTGTATAGTAACTCTTCCCCTAATGAAACTGTTGAGCTTGTGAATGTAAGAGTTTCTATAAGTTTACCAAGTAAAAATACATTTAATATAGAAAAAAAATCAAAATTTATTGAGCCAAAATCTAAAAGATTTATTTATTTTACAAAACCATATGGCAGAAAAAAAGGGAAAGTTTTTACTGGAAGACATGAGCTTGGTAGACATAAAATATATGGACCATCAATTATAGAAGAGTATGATACAACAATTATTATTCCAAAAAATTGGTATGCATTTACAGATCAGTATATGAATATCATTTTAAAGAAGATATAGTATATGGCAAAATTATCTATTGATCCAATTACTCTAGAAATTGTCCAAAATGCTTTGTCATCAATTGCAGATGAATTAGCTCTTGTCATAATGCGTGCCGCATACTCTAATATTGTCAGAGATTCCATGGATTACTCAACAGCAGTGTGTGATTTTTCTGGTAAAACGATTGCACAAGGTCTAACAAATCCTGTTCATTTAGGATCATTTCCTCATGCAATGAAAAATTTAGTTTATCAGCAAAGAGATAATATGAATAAAGGTGATGTTTTTATTTTTAATGATCCATATGGTTCAGGTGGAATGCACTTACCAGATTTTTATATAATAAAACCAATATTTATAAATGGTGCAATAGAAGGTTATACAGCTACCTTGGCACATCAAACTGACGTTGGTGGAATTGCACCTGGAGGTATGGGAGTGTTTTCAAAGGAAATTTATCAAGAAGGACTTAGACTTCCCATATTAAAATTATATGAAAATGATGAGCCTAACAAAGCAATCTTTGAGATAATTCAAAAAAATACAAGAATGCCAAAAAGTGTTTTGGGTGACATAAAATCTCAAGTTGCAGCATGTTATACTGGAGAAAAAGCTTTTATAGAACTTTTTGAAATGTATGGAAGAAAAAAATTTAGAATGATTAGTGAAGAAATTCATAATTATGCTGAAAGAATTATTAGAAATAATATTTCAAGACTCCCTAATGGAACCTATAAATTTGAAGATTATCTAGACGGGTTAGGAGAAAATCCAGAGCCAATCAAATTTGCAGTTAATTTAAATATCAAAAAAGATAATATAACTGTTGATTGGACTGGTACTTCACCACAAGTAAAAGCTGCCATAAATGGTCCTTTGCCAACTACACATGCAATGTCATACTTAGGAGTTAGATGTGCTTTAGCTGTAAAAATGCCAAATTGTGAAGGGTATATGAGGGCAATATCTGTTAAAGCTCCAAAAGGAAGTATTGTTAATCCAAATGAACCAGCAGCATGTGGCGCTAGAGGTATTATATGCTTTAGAATGTTTGATACTATTTTGGGTGCATTTTCTAAAATATTACCTGATAGAATTCCTGCTGCAAATGAAGGTGGATCTTCTGCACCACATATTTCAGGTAGAGATAAGAATAATAAACCTTTTTTGGCATCTGGTGGATTAATGGGTTGCTGGGGTGGCTCTTCATTCTCAGATGGATTTGAAGGAATTTCAAATCCTGCTGCTAATTTAAGTAATACACCGATTGAAGTTTTGGAAAGCCAACAACCTGTGCAAATAACTAAATATGCCTTTGTAAAAAATTCAGGTGGCCCCGGAAAAAATAGGGGTGGAATGGCTTTAGTAAGAGGCTATCGTCTTTTAGAAACAGAAGCAGAATTAGTAATGAGATCAGATAGGCGGTCAATAACTCCCTACGGGCTCAAAGGTGGACTTCCAGGAACTCCTTCATGGAATATTATTAGATCTGGTAATAAAAAAATCTTACTTCCTGTATGTCCGATGTCAGCAATAAAAATGGTTCAAAATGATGAATTTATTCATATACAAGCCGGTGGTGGTGGTTTTGGAAATCCTTTACAAAGAAATCCAAAGAAGGTTTTAAATGATTTTCTAAATGATTTAATTGATAAGGATTATGCTGAGCAAGTTTACGGTGTAATAATCTCAAAAAATAAAGTAGATAAAAATGAAACAATTTTAAAACGAAAGATATTAAAAAAAAATAATAACTATAAATTCTCTCACTTTAAATTATTTCATAAATCAATAGGTATATCTTATGAAAATTGGATAAAATCCTATAGAACCTAAAATAAATATCTATAAGAGCTCTTAATTTTTATGTTCTATAAAGTAAGCAAATGACGGTTTTAAAGAAAATCCGTATTTAATGTTTTATATTTTTATTTTACATTAACAAAAAAAACTTACAAAGGTAGCACTACCCAAAACCAAATCACAGGTGCAGATTTCAAAAAACTCAAAAATAAGACAAGCAAAAAAGCTTGATTTACTTTTAGCAGTTTTGTAACAATTCTTGTATAAAAGTCGTCACTGCAAAAATGGTCAATATGCCAACTAAAATGTGACTAGAGGTGCTAAGTAATTGTTTTTATTAACTACTGTAACGACTTCAAGTCTTGTCACTCTCGCCACTTTTTTAGATTGTAAAATCAATTTTTTTACATACTTTCTGGATAACATTGGAAAGTATTTTTTTTGGTTTTTATCTTAAAAAAATAAGGTTTTTTTCAGTAGATAGCTCTCTTCGATATTTATAGTTTTCAAAATTAAATTTTTTGAGATCATCAATTTTTCTAACTCTTTTTTCAATTATATAACGTGCCATAAGTCCACGAGCTTTTTTAGCATAGAAACTTATTATTTTATTTTCTCCATTCTTGTTTTCCATAAAAACAGGAGTAATAACTTTTGGTTTTAAGGAAGCCATATCCACTGCATGAAAATATTCTTGAGAAGCACAGTTTACAAGTATTTTAGAATTAGTTTCATCAGAAAGTTCATTTATCGCTAATGCAATTTTTTTATTCCAGTATTCATAAAGATTATTCCCTTGTTCTGTTTTTAATTTACTTCCCATTTCTAATCTATATGGTTCAATATTATCCAAGGGTCTTAATAATCCATATAACCCAGAAATTATCCTTAAGTGATTTTGTGCCCATTCTATGTCTGATTTTCTTAATGTATTTACATTTAGTCCTTTATAAGTGTCACCAGCAAAAGTAAAAGCTGCTGGTAAAGATCTTTGTTTTCCAAAAGAAGCAAATCTCGCTGAATTTAATTCAGCTAAATTATCACTTAATCCCATTAAGTTTTTTAATTCATTTAATGTTAAGCTTTTCGCAACCAAAGCTAATTCAGTTGCATTTTTTAAAAAAATTGGTTTTGTAGGAACTGAATCAATGGATAAAGTACTGTTAATTTTTTTTGCAGGTGAAATAACTACTAACATTTAAATTTCCTATATATTAATTTAATATACTTTTAATTTTTTCAAGTATATCTAATATTTTTTCTCTGTCTATTTTATGATATTTAAGCTGTAAAAGATATTGTACAAAAATATTTTTAATTATAATTTATCTATTATATGAAAATTGGATAAAATCCTGTATAGACCCTAAATAAATATCTATATGAGCTCTCAATTATTATTTTCAGTAAAAGACGCAAGTGTTAGATACAAAGAAATACCTGTATTTCAAAACTTATCTCTTAATATTCACCAAGGAAAAAGAATTGCTTTAATAGGAAAAAATGGTGCTGGTAAATCGACCATAATGAATATTATATCGGGCATAAAAGATTTGGATGAAGGTGATAAATGGGAAGAACCAGGTGTCTCAGTAGGTTACCTGGGTCAAGAATTTGAGTTTAATAATTTTGAAACAGTTTTTGATTTTATTTTTAGTAATATTTTAGGCGAAGAGCGTGAACTTCATAAATATAAAGTTGATATAATAGCAGAGGCTCTTAGTTTAGACGTAAAAAAACAAATGAAAATGCTTTCTGGTGGGCAAATCAGGCGTGCTGGTATTGCAAGAGCCTTAGTGGAAGAGCCTGATATTTTGTTACTAGATGAACCTACCAATCATTTAGATTTAAATATTATTAATTGGTTAGAGCAATACTTAAATAATTATAAAGGTTCATTGCTTTGTATATCTCATGACAAGAAGTTTTTAGAAAACATAACTAATCAAGTTTTTTGGCTGGACAGGGGTAAGCTCAGAGTTAGTCCAAAGGGATTTAAATATTTTGATGAGTGGTCGGAAATTCTTTTAGACCAAGAAGCCAGAGAATTACAGAGACGAAAACAAATAGTAGCTGAAGAAATTATGTGGGCTTCAAGAGGTGTTAAGGCAAGAGTTAAAAGAAACATCAATAGGCTAAATAAAGTGAAGCAAATGCGAGAGAAGCTAAAAGCTGACGAGTCAATGTTTCGCCAAGCAACAAAAAAAATTTCTTTTGAACCTATTAAAGATATTGAAACAAACTCAAAAGTTATAGCTGAATTTTTTAAAGTTTATAAAGAGTTTAAAGAAAATAATAAAACTCTAAGTATATTAAATGGATTTAATCTTAGAATTAAAAGAGGAGACAGGATTGGTATTATTGGTCCTAATGGAACTGGTAAAACAACATTTTTAAGACTTATTCTGAATGAATTAAAGGCTGACAAAGGAAGTATTAAAATTAATAAAAATATTGAGTTTTCTTATTTTGATCAAAACAGAAGCGACCTTAAGAAAAAAGATACTCTAAAAGATGTCATGGTGCCAAACGGAGGAGATTATATAGAAGTTAGAGGTAAAATGCGTCATGTATATGGTTATCTGAAAGATTTCATGTTTGATCCAAGCATAGTTTTAGAGCGGGTTTCCTCTCTTTCAGGTGGACAGAAAAATAGACTTAAACTCGCTAAGGTTCTTGCAAATCCAAAGTCATGTTTAATCCTTGATGAGCCAACTAATGATCTTGATATGGAAACTTTAGACATGTTGGGTGAAATTTTGATAAGTTATAAAGGAACTTTATTATTAGTTTCTCATGATAGAGATTTTTTAGATCAGACAGTTACTAAAATTTTGTCTTTCGAGGGTGATGGCGTGGTTGAGGAAACTATTGGTGGATATTCTGATTATCTTTCATTTAAAAATTCTAAACTAACTCAAAATTCAAAAAATTATAATGAAGAAAAGAGTAGTAAATTTAAAGTTGTTGCTAAATCTGGAGAAAATAAAAATATTAAAAAATTAACTTATAAGCTTGAATTTGAATTAAATTCATTGCCTTCAAAAATCAAGAACTTAGAAAATGATATCAATGACTTTAATGAAAAACTTTCTGATCCTAATTTATATTTAAATGAACCTGATATTTTCTTTGAAATCACAAAAAAATTAGAAAAATCAAAAGAGGATTTAGAGTATTTTGAAAATAGATGGCTTGAATTAGAGGAAATAAAAAATTTTTGAAAAAATAATAATTATTATTTTTAAAACTACTTGTTTAATTCACAAATAATAAAATATTATAAATAATACAATTTGTTATGTTTTAGAGGGTTAATGTTAAAAAAATATAAATTTGATGGGTATAATACAGTTACAGATTTAAGTGATCTTGACGAAGAAATTACTTTTGTTGAAAAAGGCACACCTTGTGGTGAATTACTAAGACGTTACTGGCATCCTGTTCTTTTATCAGAGGAGCTTGGAGAACTTCCTAAATTAATTAAAGTCCTTGGTGAGGAACTTGTACTCTTCAGGGATAAATCAGGTCAAATTGGACTTTTACACAAGCATTGTGCTCATAGAGGTGCTTCATTAGAGTACGGTATAATTGCCGATTGCGGTCTAATATGCAGCTATCATGGCTGGCAATACGATATTGACGGAACACTTATAAAAGCTGGTTCTGAGCCGTGTAAAAGCCCTGTCCATAAAAGAGTAAAGCAGGGCGCATACCAGACACACGAACAGGAAGGTATTATATTTGCCTATTTAGGGCCTCCAGAGCATACACCTGAATTTCCGATTTATGATACTCAATTGGATAAAACAGTTAAAAAAATACCTTTTACAATAGAGACGCCTTGTAATTGGATGCAAGTCTATGAAAACACACAGGATCCAATCCATGTTGTGCATCTTCATGCACGATCAAGCGGTGTTCAATTTGGAGTTGCTTCTGGTGTTGACCAAATTATTGAATACGATGATACGCCTTTAGGTATGATCAATATTCAAACACGCCAGGTAGACGGACATATTTGGACACGTACAACTGAATCAATTCTGCCGAATGGCAATCAGACAGGAGCCATATGGGAAGAAGCGGAAAGTGAAAAATTCTTCCAGAGGACTTCAATGCTTAGGTGGATGGTGCCCTTAGATAATACTAACACCAAGACAATTGGATGGCGTTACTTTTCAAAAGAGCTTGATCCTCGAGAACAGGGTGATGCATCTTCAGTTGGTGTTGAAAAAATTGACTTTATTGGTCAAACCAAAAATGAAAGGTCATATGAAGATAGTCAGAGACAGCCTGGTGACTATGAAGCGCAAGTATCGCAAAGGCCAATTGCTGTCCATAAAATGGAGAATTTAGCATCATCTGATACAGGCGTTGCCAAATTAAGAAATCTAGTAAGGAAGCATGTCCGTAATCTTGCAGAAGGCGGCGAAATCATTCATCCTCAGAAAAATGAATTTGGCCATATTTCAACTTACACGCAGGATACAGTGATTAAAGCTAAATTAAATGACGTCGACCAGCGAAAATTCAGCCGAAACTTGATCAAAAATGTTAAAGAAAATAGCCAGTTAAGCCCAGAGATGAGAAGGAAAAAAGCTGAGGAAAGCAGTCGTGAGTTTATAAAAGAGTTGAGTTAAGTCTTTCAATTTCTTCTAAAAAACCTTCAACAGAAGCATTTACAATTTTCTTTCCTATTTCGGGATTTGCCATTGCTGAGTGTGATCCAACGCGCCCATCTGGAAAAGCTCTATGATGTTCTTCAGCAGTGCCGTGTTTATCCCCCGAATGAGCAATAATGAAGTCCTTTGTTAATTTTTGAGGTGGATTTTCAGCTATTTTTTTAAATTTAGTATTTTCAATAACTCTATGATTTATTTGTGTTATTGATATTTCAGATGGAGTTGCATGCATTCCCTCCCAGTCTCCAAATTCTTTATTTCTAATGTTATCGACTGTTGGAAAATCCCACCAGCTTTTAAAAAATAGTTTGTTGTTAAAATCGATCATAACATCCTTTATTGGATCGATATTGGCTCCGTGTCCGTTCACAATAAGTACGTATTTAAATCCATGCTTGAGTAAAGAGGATGTTACCTCTCTTAAAAGTGATTTAAATGTTTGTGCCGATATTGATATTGTCCCTGGGAATTTCATGTTAAATTCAGCAGGTGCAAAGCCTATCGAAGGTGCGAGGTACATATTTGCCTTTGAAGCTACATCTGACGCTATAGTCTCAGAGCAAATCGTATCAGTCCCTATTAAGCCGATTGGACCGTGTTGCTCTGTTGAGCCTGTTGCCATAATTATTCCCTGAGGGTTTTTAAGCTTGTCACCGACTTCCATCCAGCCTGTTTGTTCTAATCGCATTTTGCTGTTTTAATCTTTTCGTTAAAGTGTTTTAATCAATAATGAGTGCTTTTTAGTATTTGTAAATCGAATTTTTTGAGAGGCTTTTATATGAGTGAGAATTCTAGTAAAACAATACTGGTTATTGGAACTTTTGATACAAAAAATGATGAGCTTTTTTATTTATCAGATTGTATTCAAAAGCAAAATGGCAACGTTTTGACCATGGATGTAAGTGTTTTAGGAGATCCAGAGAAAGAATGCGACATTTCCAAGCATGAAGTTGCAAAAGCAGCAAATTCTACTATTGATGAGGTAATTAAAAGCGGTGATGAGAATTCAGCAATGCAAGTTATGGCTAGGGGTTCTTCTTATCTAGCCAAAGAACTCTATAATAAAAATAAAATTCATGGTGTGATTATACTCGGAGGCACTATGGGAACAGACCTCGCTCTTGACGTTTGTCAATCGCTTCCAATTGGTTTTCCCAAATACGTAGTATCAACAGTATCTTTTTCACCTTTGATCTCTCCTGACCGTCTCTCGCCAGACATACAAATGATTTTATGGGCAGGAGGGTTATATGGATTGAATTCAGTTTGTAAGTCTTCTCTTAGTCAAGCAGCAGGGGCAGTTTTAGGATCGGCAAAGGCTGTTGAAATTCAAAAATATGACAAACCTGTTATTGGCATGACTTCACTTGGTTCTTCCGCTTTGTTATATATGAAACTTTTAAAGCCTGAACTAGAGAAAAGGGGTTTTGAAGTGGCAATATTTCATGCAACAGGTATGGGCGGCATGGCCTTTGAAAGAATTGCTGGAGAAGGTGGTTTTGCCTGTGTAATGGATTTTGCACTCTGCGAGATAGGAAATTTGCTTGCAGGATCTGTTGTCAATGCTGGTAATGACCGCATGCTCAACGCTGGTAGGTCAAAGACACCCCAAATAGTTGCACCAGGTTGCATTGATTTAATAGACTTTGCAGGATGGCAGGACATTCCAGATAAATATCAAGACAGGCCTTTTCATGCACATAATCGATTAATAAAGTGTTCTGCCTTAAATAATGAAGAGAGAAGGGAAACAGCGAGAGAAATATTTAAAAGAATGGAGCAATCTAGCGCCCAAGTTTCCTTTATTATGCCAAATTTAGGCATTGAGGAATGGGACAAGCCAGGTGAACCTGCCTACGACCCCGATGGACTTGAATCTTTTTTAGATGAGGTAAGAATAATAAATAAAAACAATGTTATATATCACGAGATTAATGCTCATATTAATGATCAGGCCTTTGCTGATAAGGCTCTTGAAATCTTAGACGACTGGATAGAAAAGGGAATTGTGTCTAAATAATGCTCGACAGATATAAAATTTTATTTGATGAAGTCAAAATTGGTCCTGTTACCGCACCAAACAGATTTTTTGCTGTTCCTCATGCTACTGGATACGCATGGAACCAGCCAAGTGGTGCTATTGCAATAAGGGCGATGAAAGCTGAAGGTGGTTGGGGAACAGTCGCAGTTCAGATTACAGAAATTTCACCAGATTCTGACTTTGCTAATCATCCTATGGAACGAATTTGGGATGATACAGACATTTTAAGACACGCTAAGGGTGTTGAACAGATAAAAAAGCATGGAAGTCTGTCAGCAATTGAATTAGGACATGGAGGCATGCGTGCACGTAATATTTTATCTGGTTCGCCTGTTATTGGTCCTAGCGCATTACCCATTCTGAAACCTGAAGTTCCAGTGCAGTCAAAGATGATGGACCTCTCGGACATAAAGATTTTCAGGGAAAAACATAAAAATGCTGTGAAAAGATCTGTAAAAGCTGGATACGATATAATTTATGTTTACGCAGCGCATGATTTATCAATACTAAGCCATTTTCTGTCTATTCGAACAAACCAGCGATCTGACGAGTATGGAGGATCTTTTTCAAATCGGTTGCGATTACTAAGAGAGGTTTTAGAAGACGCGCTTGAGATAGTTGAAGGAAAACAAGCTATTGCTCTAAGGTTCAGTGTCTCAGAACCCGAAAAGTCAATTGGTATACGTCATGACGGGGAAGGCAGGGATGTCATTGAAGCTTTAGCTGAACTGCCTGATTTATGGGATGTAAATATCTCTGGATGGCCAATGGATAGTTCTACATCAAGATTTTCAAAAGAAGGCTTTCAGCTTGAATTCACTGACTTTGTAAAAAACATTACTTCAAAGCCAGTTGTTGGAGTTGGAAGATTTACTTCACCAGACACTATGGCCTCATTGATCAAGAAAAATAAACTTGATTTTATTGGTGGCGCCAGGCCTTCAATTGCAGATCCATTCTTACCAAAAAAAATATATGAAAACAAAATTGATCTTATTCGCGAATGTATAGGCTGTAATATTTGCGTTTCTATGGATGGGTATGGTTTGCCAATTAGATGCACGCAGAACCCTACAATATCAGAGGAATGGCGAAGGAAATGGCATCCTGAAATAGTATCAAAAACAAAAAAAACTCAGGATAGCTTCTTGATTATTGGATCTGGTCCATCAGGTTTAGAATGCGCGCGGGTATTACTTAAGGCAGGACATAAAGTAACAATAGCGGAAGCTGAAAAAGAGTCAGGTGGTAGAATTGTCAAAGAAGCTAGTCTCCCAGGCTTGGGTGAATGGATTAGAGTAAGGGACTACAGAATGAATGAAATTAATCAAAACTCTAATTCTGAGATTTATTATTCAAGCCGCTTAAGTTCTTCAGATATCAAAAACTTTGAAGCAGACAACATTATATTTGCAACAGGCTCATATTGGAGAAGAGACGGTGTCGGTTCTTCCAATCCTCATTCTTTTTCATTGGATCATTTCAATCTTTATACACCAGATGATATTTTTGAAAATAACTTGGAGATTAAATCAAGAGCCCCTGTAATTGTTTATGATGACGACCATTTTTATATGGCGAGCGTAATAGCCGAAAAGCTTGCTTTGGATGGATATAAAGTGACGTATGCTACGCCGTTAGCCTCTGTTGCCACCTGGACAGGCCTGACTTTAGAACAGGATAAAATAATTAATAAATTAAATAGCTTAAATATTCAATTTAAAGTGAACTGTAAATTAAATTTGAATGGTAAATTTATCAATACTCTCTCCAGAGATATAGAAGATTTTAATACTGAGAATATTATTTTTGTGGGTGCTCGGTTACAGAATGATGAGTTGTACAATCAGGCAAAAGAAAAAATGAATAATAAAAATATTTTTTCAACAGGTGATTGTGTTGCTCCGGGCATGATACAAGCTGCGGTGTTGTCTGGTCATACTGTTGCTCGTTCTATAATAGAAGGGGATAAGGATGGTTTTTTCTTGAGAGATCAGATTGAGAGATTTGAATTTAATTAGGGTTTTGCTGAATAATGGAAAAACAAGATTTTGAGGATTATAGACAATTTTTTAATGAAAACGGATACGTTTTATTTAAAAATGCTGTCGATCACAAAACTTTAGAAATTATGAATAGTGAAGTCAGAGCCTGGATAAAGGATTCGAAAAGTCATAATAAAAATTTTGGCGTGACAATTGATGGCAGACCTCGTTTTGACCTTGAGCTTAACACTCATTCAAAAGACAACCCTGCACTAAGAAGAATAGCCTCTCCTATTGAAATTTCTGAAACTTTTCTTTCATTTACAAGAGATAACCTCGCATTAGATTTAATAACTCAAATTTTTTCACCTAATGTAAAATTACTTGCGACTAAAATAAATCTTAAATTGCCTGGTTCTGGAACAGCGGTTAAATATCATCAGGATTTTCCGTTTGAACCGCATTCAAATGACGACATTATGACGGTTTTATTTTTTCTGGATGATGTTACATTTGAAAATGGTCCTTTGGAAGTTGTCCCCAAAAGCCATAAAGGGGAAATTTATAGTTTATGGCAGGATGGAGTATTTACTGGTGCAGTCGATAAGGCAATTGAGAATAAATATAGAAATTTTTCTGTAAAATGTACTGGTAAAGCTGGAGATGCATGTTTAATGCATTCAAGACTTCTTCATGGTTCGTTGCCCAATTCAACTAATAAAAATAGAAATTTATTTATTATTACTTATGTTGCAGAGGATGCTATGCCTTTGGACAAAAACCCTCTTCCTAATAAGTTTGAAGGTGAAATTGTTAGAGGTAAACGAACTGGTCTTGTCCGTTCATCCTCTTTTACTTTAGAGCTTCCTGAGTTTCCAAAAGAGGCATCTTTCTTTGGACAGCAGAAAAAAGTAAAAAATAAATAAATTTATTTAATCTCGCTAGTTAATACTTTACTTCCATTTTCTTTTATAGATTTTGAAATTGCCTCAAATGTTGAAACGCCATTTAAGACTTCTTCCTCTGAAACTGGATAAGAAATAGGATTTAGAATGGATTGAGCAAAGCTCTCTAACTCAAGTCTCTCAATGTTTGCATCAGAGAATTGTTTTGTTTTAGGTTTTTGATCAATAAATGAGGTGATAATTTCATTCTGTCCATTCATTTGCACCCATGCTTTCGAGCCAAATAAATGAAGTCGCCATAAGGAGGCAGTTGCCATCAAGGTTGAAATATAGCCTGTTGCACCAGACACAAACCATAATTGGACGCTCGTAGTATCATCAATATCGAGATTTTTAAGTGCGTTATTTTTGCTGATACATTGAACAGCTTTAACTGGACCTAAAACTGATATCATTGCATCAATGAGATGTATGCCCATTGCAGCCATCCCTCCAGAGGGATTTTCAATTAAACTGCCACGCCACATATCTTTATTGTAATCATATCCAAACGGACCTGAAAAATTACCTTCTATATGGAGTTTATTCCCAAATGAAGTTTGATTTGATAAATCCTTAAAGTAATTAAACGATGGCAAAAATCTTCTATTAAAGCCGGCACCAATTTTTATTCTATTTTTTTTTGCGCAATCGAAGGCTATAACTGCATCTTTAACAGTTAATGTAAAAGGCTTCTCTACAAAAACATGCTTTTTCGCATTAGCTGCTTTTATAATTTGCTCACAATGTTGAGTATGTGGAGTTGCAAGAACAATGATATCAATATCATTATTATTAATTAAGTTTTCATATGAATTACAGATGGTTAAATCATATTTATTACAAAAAGTCTTAACCTTTTCAATGGTTCTGGTAAAGCAATGCGTAAACCTTAATAAAGAATTATGTTGCTCATTTATCGATTTAGCTAGAATTTGTCCCCATCGTCCTAAACCAACAATTCCTGCTTTCAATTGAATATTGTTCATTATTAATATTACTTATTAAAAAGTGTATCTGGAAGCCATAAAGCAATTTGAGGAAAGACAGTTATTATTGCAGCTGCACAACACATAAGAATAAAGAATGGAGCGGAAGCAATAGCAACTCTCATAATTGGTGTACCAGTCAATCCTTGAATTATAAAAAGATTAAATCCTACTGGTGGGGTTATCTGAGCAAGTTCAACCATAATTACTAGAAAAATACCAAACCAAATTGGATCAAACCCTGCAGCTAAAACTAATGGTAGTGTAATTGGCAAGCTCATTACAGTTATTGATATACCCTCTAAAAATAATCCAAGTAATATGTAAAATACTGCTAAAGTTGCAATCATTTCATACGGAGATAAATTAAGTTTTGCAATGCCAGCAGCTACTTCTTGTGGGACATGCAAAAAAGCCATACTTGTAGATAAAAATGCAGCAGCTAGCAAAATTGAAGCGATCATACATGAAGTTCTTACAGCACCCATCAAACTATCAAGAAATACTTCCATAGATAGTTGCCTTGTAAGAACTGTTAAAATTATTGTTGCCAATACCCCTACAGCAGCAGCTTCAGATGGTGTTGCTATTCCAGAATATATAGACCCTAAAACGATTACTATTAAAATTGTGATAGGAATAAGATTGATCAACCCAAAAGCAATATCCTTAAATGTGGGCTTTTCCTGTAAAGTTGGAGCGAGAGATGGATTAATTAGGCACCTTATCATAATATAACCTGAATAAAGAGTAGCAATTAATATCCCAGGATAAACTCCTGCAGCAAATAAACGAGAAATAGATACTTCAGCCAACACGCCGTAAACAATTAGTACAATTGACGGTGGTATTAACAAACCAAGACTACCAGCACCAGCTAAGGACCCAAAAGCAAGAGATTTTGAGTAGTTTCTTTTCAATAATTCTGTTGTTGTAATTTTTCCAACGGTTGCAGTTGTTGCAGCGCTAGATCCGCTTACAGCTGCAAATAAGGCTGACCCAATAACATTAGTATGAAGTAGCCTGCCTGGTAAATAATGTACTATAGGTGATAATCCTCTAAATAAACGATTAGAAATATCAGTGCGAAACATTATTTCTCCCATCCATACAAACATAGGAATTGCAGATAATTCCCATGAAGTTGCACTTCTTATGATCAAGGGAGCCATAATGGTTCCAATTCTATGGATTGGCATATCAAGTAAAAATATCAAACCTGAAAAGCTAACTAGCAATAATCCTGCAAATACCCAAACACCTAGACCTAGATAAAAAATAAGTAGTACTAAAATAAAAAAAGCTGTTGTTAGAGATTCCATTTAACTTTCTTCGGGCTTTCTTAGTATGACTACCAAAGCTGTAACCAGCATTTGAAATAAAAATATAGTTAGACCAATAAAAAAAACTGTTTCTACCATCCAAATTGGAGTTTCTGTTAGGGTAGGGCTTACAGTTCCTCTCTCAAAATTTCTAGTTAGGCTTCTCCAGACATATCTTGCAAAAAAAGAAATTATAAAAAAGGTAAAAACAATACATAAAACCTCGACAATTTGACTTGTTAAACCTTTAATAGAATTTGTTAAAATATTTACTCTAATTAAAGCCTTTCTTTGAAAAGTGTGGCCAAGACTTAAAAAAGTCATTGCCCCTACAGCGTATCCTACAAATTCGTCTAAAGAGTACGTTGAGCTGTCTAAAACTGTGCGAAAAAAAATTTCTACTAATATATGGCAAACCATGTAAACAAGTAAAAATGCAGAAACCCATGCACCACATAAACTTAATTTTTCAGCAAATTTTTCAAGCCAGTTTAAAATCATTTATAATTATGGATTAAAAAAAGGGGTAACAAAAAAAAATTACCCCTTTTAATTTGATTATTTTTTGCTGTTATAAGCGTCAAGTATATCCTGTCCAGTTGAGCCAACTTTTGCCAACCAATCAGAATACACATTACTTCCAGCTGAATTTAAATCACCTAAAAAGTTAGATGGGACAGTTTCTGCAACTGTAATACCATTTGCCCTCATGTCTTTAAAGTTACCACTTACTCTGGTAGCAAGTGCGCCCCATGCAGCATCACTTGCAGCTTGAGATGCAGCTTGAACAGCAGCTTTTTGATCAGATGATAGGGAATTATAGGCATCCTTATTAACATGTGTCATATTAAGTGACATTGAATAATTTATAGCATTAAAATGCGTTAATCCAACTTCCCAAAATTTTGCATTAACTCCACCTTCAGCAGAGGTTAAAACTGCTTCAATGCCTCCTGCAGATAATTGAGGAACCACATCAGCCCAACTCATTTGAACCGCAGCAGCTCCAGCTGTTTTAAGTGTGCTTGTACCACTAGCATCCCAAGCTCTAATTTTTAAGCCACTAAGATCGCCACTAGAAAGAACAGGCTTTTTTGACCAAATACCTGCTGGTGGCCAAGGTGATGCATATAAAAGAACTTGATTATGCTTATCAAATACCTTTTCATAGTGTGGCTTAGCGACTTCCCAAAGTAGTTTTGCTTCTTCAGCAGAACCAACTAGAAATGGTAAAGATGATAGTAGAAAAATTGGTTCAATTCCTGCTACCTGACCCATACTTGTATTTGCGATAGGTAGTGCGCCATCACCAACAGCATCAAAATGTTCTTTAGACTTATAACCTATAGATCCACCAAAATGATTGGTAATTACTATAGAACCTCCAGATTTGTCAGCTAGAACGGATGAGAAGACTTTTTGCCCTTCACCATGAATTGAACTTTCTTGATATTCATTTGCCATATCCCATTTAACATCTGCAGCAAAGCCATGAAATGCAAAACTAAGGATTGTAACAATAGAAGAAAGCCAAAATAAAGTTTTTTTGATCATTTATTCCTCCTGTAATAAAAATTTTTATAATTAATAGAGTTAAATAAAGTAAGTAAGTCAATAGTATTTTTTAAGAAACGAATTTGAAAACTTTCCGGATATCTTATCTTTTAATATATTATTTTTAGATCTTTTTTTCGGATTGCCGTAACCACCTGCGCCCGGAGTTTCCATCACTATTGCATCATTTTCATTTGTATAAATGCTTGATGACTTCGAAGATAGATTGGTTATTTTCCCGTTCTTATGTTTGAGATAAAATTTCCCTGGTTTTCCAGGTTGACCACCAAACACCCCCCAAGGTGAGTGTTTGAATCTTTCACCAACACCTGAAAATTCACATTTATGAGCGATTGGCCTAATTATTCTTCTAATACCTAGGCCTCCTCTATATTTGCCAGCCCCGCCCGAATTTTCAACAAATGAATATTCTTCAACTCTAAGTGGATATTCCATTTCTATTGCTTCCACAGGCAAATTGGAAGTATTTGTAAGATGAACTTGAACGCCATCTTTCCCATCTTTTGTAAAACGAGCACCCATACCTCCACCTAATGTTTCTAAATAAACATATCTTTTTCCATTGTTTGGGTTAGTTCCAGCAAAAACTGCGCTTGTATTAGCTCCATTTGCAGCGCCAGTTACCTTTTCAGGCAACACAGAAATAAAAGCACCTAATACAACATCAACAACACGCTGGCATGTGTTTAATCTTAATGCGACACTTGCAGGTGCTACACAATTAAGTAATGAACCCGTAGGAATTTTAATATCAATTGCATCAAAAATCCCGCTGTTATTTGGCAATTCTGGATCAAGAAGAGCTTTTAAAGAGTAGCAAACTGATGATTGAGTGGCATTAAATGTTAAATTAAAATTACCATCAACTTGACCATCAGTCTTAGAAAAATCAAATAAGATTTTTTTTCCTTTTTTCTTGATATCAACTGAAATTTTAATATTTTTGGTATTTAAACCATCGTCGTCCATGTAATCAGTAAAAGTATAATTTCCATCTGGAAGTTTTGATATTGCCTTTTGCATTCTAAGCTTTGATCTTTTTAAAATTTCTTCAAATGCTGTATTTAAATAACTCGCCTCATGTTTTGATAAAAGCTCTTGAATTCTTTTTACACCAAGCCTGCAAGCTGAAATTTGAGCGTTAAGATCTCCTTTTCTTTCGTCTGGCAATCTCATGTTTAATAAAAGAAGTCTTTGAATATCTTTTACAATTTTTCCTTTGCTGTATAAGCGAACAAGTGGAATTCTGAGTCCTTCTTTATAAATTTCATTAAGTCCACCTGACATAGAGCCAACAGCTGCACCACCTACATCTGCATGATGAACTATATTGGCTACAAAACCTAGAAGTGTTCCCTTGTTAAATACTGGCATTGCCATATTAATATCTGGCAAATGGGTTCCTCCAGCAACATGGGGGTCATTAGCTATAAAAATATCACCGTCATTTAAATTATCTTTATATTCATCCAAAACATGCTGAATTAATCCACCCATTGATGCCAAGTGAGCTGGCAAAGCATTTTCAGCCTGAGCAATTAGTTTTCCATCAGAATTTGTAATTGCTGTGGAGTGATCGTGTCTTTCTTTAATATTTGTTGAAAAAGCACTTTTCATTAAAGTTATATAGCTTTCATCTGCTATTGATTTTAAACTATTCCAAGTAATTTCTAGAGAAATAAGATCAATTTTATTATTCATTAATTTGTCCTTATTACTAAATTAAGTTGATCATCAACATAGAGCTCACAATCTGTTGGTATAAGTGTTGTGGCATCTTCTTGAACAATAATTGCTGTGTCTTTAAATTTGAAACCTGGGGGAAGGTCTGATCTTTTAAAAACATTAGTTTTATGAGATTTTTTACTATTAAACCAAACATCTTCTATTGAGATAGGTTTTGGTTTATTTTTGAACATTTTTATTTTAGGCTTTTTAGATTTCAGCTCAGAGATTGCTTGAAGTCTAATATTAACAATTTCAATTTCAGCTTGAGGATCAAAATGGCCATAACTTTTTTTATGGTTATTAAAGAATAAATTTTTCAAATTTCTTTTAGGTGGCATTTTGTATTTTTTAATAATATCTCCTAGGCTAATAGATAATTCATAGTTTTGGCCAACATATCTCATTTCAATAAATAACAATAAAGATTTTTTTCCAACATTTTGACCTTCATTTAGAAACCATTTTTGAGCTCTATTTTTAAGTTCTTTAATTGATGCTTCTATATCTCTAAAATTTCCTTCTAAAGAAGTCCTGCAAGTTTTGACGAATGTTTCTTGTAAATTAGAAAGAAGAAGCCCTTCAGCACATAAAATACCTGGGGAACGAGGCACTATAATATTTTTAATTGATAACTCTCTTGCAATATCAACTGCATGAAGACCTCCAGCACCACCAAAAGGCATTAATGAAAAAAGTCTTGGATCATGGCCTCTCTCAACTGATACCGCTCTAATAGCTCTTGTCATGTTTGAATTGACAATGCCAATAATGCCTAGAGCAGCTTGTTCTATAGAAATTTTTAATTTTTTAGAAATTTGTTTAACTGAATTAATAGCTTTTTGTTTATTAAGTTTCATTCTCCCGCCTACTAAATTTTCAGGTAAACGCCCAAGAATTAAATTAGCATCAGAAACAGTCGGCTGGACACCGCCTAGATTATAACATGCTGGACCAGGAACTGCTCCTGCACTAATTGGCCCCACTTTGAGAAGACCATCATTTTCAATATAAGCAATTGAGCCTCCACCTGCTCCAACTGTATTAATGTCAATCATTGGTAATCTTATTCTAAAACCAGATATGTCTCTTAAATTTGATAGCTCAGCCTTTCCATTTTGTATCAAGCATACATCTGTACTTGTTCCCCCCATATCCAATGTAATTAAATCCCTAAATTTTGTTTTTACAGTTGTTTCTGAAGCTCCAACTACACCTGCGGCAGGTCCAGAAAGAGCCATTCTAACTGGGAAATTTGATGCTCTTGTAATCGTTGTAAGACCTCCACTTGATTGAAAGATATTAACTTCAATATTTGGATTTATTTTATGAATGCCATGTTTTAGGTTCTTCATATACATTCCAACTTCAGGTTGAAGATAAGCATTTATAGCCGTAGTGGAAAACCTCTCATATTCACGAAATTCAGGTTGCACTTCACTCGAAATGGATATTGGTAGATTTGGAAATGATTTTGAGAGTTTTTCTTTTATTAAAATTTCATGTGAAGAGTTTAGAAATGAAAAGAGTAGGCAAATTGCTATACCATCGATATTTTTTAATTTTTTTATATTTTTTTCTAGTAATACTAATTCATTTTTATTGATTGGTTTTATAATTTTGCCAGTAAAATCAATTCTTTCATTAACTTCAATTCTATTTCTTCTATCTACAAGAGGTTGGGGGGAGTCAACTTGAAGGTCATAAACACTTGGTCTAACCTGTCTTCCAATTTCAAGTAAGTCTCTAAAACCTTTGGTTGTTACTAATGCCAGTTTTCCACCTTTTCTTTGTAATAAAGCATTAGTCGCAACCGTAGTGCCATGCGCCAATCTAGAAATTTGAAGTTTTTTCGATTGATAGAATTTAAGTTTTATTTCATCTAAACCATTTAAAATTGCAATAGCTGGATCGTTTGGGGTAGATGGTCTTTTATGAATTAAAGTCTCACCAGAATTATTGTTTCTTGCACAAAAATCTGTAAATGTACCTCCTACATCAACTCCAATAATCCAACTCATAAAAACCTCAATTTTATAAATTTAAAAAATTAAATTCATAATAAGTCAAATAAAATTAAATTTCTTGTGATAAAAATAAATTTAATGATAGGTTTCTTTATGTCTTCACTTTTTCTTAAAAATGCAAACGTAATTGATGTTGCAACAGGAAATATGAGTCTTCAAAGTATCCGTATTGAGAATGGCATTATTCAAGAAATTGGAAAAAATGTAATAAAAAACAACTCCGCAGTATCAATTGATTTAAAAGGTGATTTTGTTATGCCAGGTCTGTGTGACGCGCACGTGCACGTTACTGCATTTACAGCTGATTTTGCTAGATTGAAAAATACATCTCCATTTTACGTTGGAATTAAAGCATTGGAAATATTGAGGGGCATGCTGTCCAGAGGATTTACAACCGTGAGAGATGCAGGTGGCGCTGATTGGGGATTAGCTAAACATATTTCTGAAAATCCAACTAGTGGACCGAGACTTCTGTTTTGTGGACATGCCCTTTCACAAACTGGAGGACATGGTGATATGCGAGGCCCTGGTGAAAATAGTTTACATCAATGTTTTTGTTGTGCTGGGTTAGGCCATATATGTGATGGCTTGCCAGAAGTTTTAAGGGCTTCAAGAGAAGAAATACGTAGAGGCGCCACTCACATTAAAATCATGGCTTCAGGCGGTGTGTCCTCTCCAACAGACAGAATAACATCAACACAATTCAGTGAAGAAGAAATTAAAGCTATTGTTAATGAGGCAAACGCTGCAAATATTACTGTAATGGCTCACGCTTACACTGCTAGGGCAATAAATCGAGCAATTAAATGTGGCGTAAAGTCAATTGAGCATGGCAATCTTCTGAATACTGAGAGTGTAGACTTATTAATTAAATACGACGCATATTTGGTTCCTACTTTAATAATCTACAAAGCTCTGATTGAGCAGGGCGTTGAAGCAGGCTTAACTCAAGATCTGGTTAATAAAACCTACGAAGTTCTTGATGCAGGAATAGATGCTTTAGAGTTAGCATACAAAAATAAAGTTCAAATTGTTTACGGTACTGATTTATTGGGTATAATGCATCCTCATCAACTTGAAGAATTTACACTCAGATCTAAAGTAATTCCGTCACTTCAATTAATACAGCAAGCTACAATAAATGCGGCTAAACTCTTCAATATGGAAAAAGAAATTGGCCAGGTTAATGAAGGATTTTTTGCAGATCTCATAGTATTAAATAAAAATCCTGTAGATAATATTAATGTATTAACAGATCCAAAAAAATATTTAAGAAATGTTATTAAAAATGGATATGTTTGTAATACTAATTAAAGTATGACAAGAATAATTAATACAATTAAATTAAATGAAAATATTGCATATTTACAAAAGCTTAAATTATTAAACAAAGAAAGTAGTTTAATATTTAATTCATTAGATAATATATTAAATGATTTTATTGGCCATAAACTTTTTACAATTTTGAAGTTTGATAAAATTAATTCTAAACTAGAGAGGATATACACAAGTAATCCAAGAGAATACCCATTACAAGGCAAAAAAGATGTTATTAGAAATTTTTGGCAAGTTCAGGTTCTTGAGAAGGGCATTGCATACATAGGATATAATTCCCAAGATATTAAAAACTCATTTTCAGATTTTGACTTAATTAAAAAATTAGGATGTAGTTCAGTTTTAATTATACCAGTAAAATCGGGGGGTAATATTAAGGGATCTGTGAATTTGCTTCATGAAGAATCTTGGTACTCAAACAATCATGTAGAAATAGCTCAAAGTCTTGTCTCAGTTATAAGTGAAGCTCTTTAAAATTAATAACTTGTTAAATTAAAAAAGCTCTTTAAAAGTAGCACTTTAAATATTTTCTTTTAATTTTTACTGAAAGTTAAAATTTGTCTTTAAATCGTTTTGCAATAATTATTTTAGCATTAGCTAATGCAGGTTCAGTTATAGGAATGACATTAATTACGCCCTCATTAACTATGATTAAATCAAATTTTGCAGCTTCTGCGGATAAAACACAATTAATATTAACTTCATTTATATTTTTTGTTGCTATTGGACAACTTTTTTTCGGTACTTTATCGGATAAAATTGGAAGAAGGCCAATTATAATTTTTGGCGCCTTTCTCTATTCTATTGGTGGTTTGCTAGCTATAATTTCACCATATATTGAGTTTTTGATTTTTATGCGGGTTATTCAAGGTCTTGGCGCTGCAGCGTGTTTATCAATGGCTAGGGTAATTGTTAATGACAGTTTTCAAAGAGAAGAGGCAGCACAAAAGTTATCTTTCATAACTGCTGTTATGGTTATTTTTCCAAATGTTGCTCTAATTTCTGGTGGAATTATTGCTGACACAATCGGTTGGAGAGGCTCAATGTTTACTTTAAGTGTTTTTGGATTTTTTCTTTTTTTATGTACACTGAAGCTTATACCAGAAACAAAACCATTGAATTTTGAAAAATTTTCTAACTCAGAAATATTAAATTCATATTATAAAGTAATTTCTAATAAAACCTTTTTAAATTTTACAATTTTGGGAGCAACCCAAACAGCAATATTTTTTTCAACTTTTAGTTTTATGCCTTATGAATTCGAGCGGATGGGCGTCTCTTCGACAGAATTCAGTATTTGGCTAGCTTTTACTGGTCTTGGTTATTTTACAGGAAATTTAATTAATGGAAATTACGCTTCTAAAATTGGTATATCTAAGATGTGTTTTATTGGTTGCTTGGGAACTTCATTTGCGTTTAGTTTGATGATTGTTTTTCATTTATTAAATTTTAAGTATCCATTTTTCATATCCTTACCTCTTTTTATATTTGGTCTTTTTAATGGAATAACTGTTGCCAATTCAATTATTGGAGGTATTTCTGCAACTGGAAAATTATCAGGAACAGCAACTGGAATTGCCGGTGCTACTCAAATGACTTTTGCTGCAATTTTGGGAACTTTTATTATTGCTTGCGGAGGAGATGAAAGTTTTGCTTTATCAATAATAATTATTCTTATATTAAATTGTTTAGCTATTTATTCATCTTCAGTAATACATTGGAATTTAATTAAATAAAGGAGGTTTAATTGTCTGAGCAAAATAAAACAATTGTTAACTCTTGGAATGAATGGGATTCTTTGAAGCATGTAATAGTAGGGGTGGCCGACGGGACACACATACCGCCCGCTGAACCTGCGCTTGACGCTAAAGTGCCTGAAGATTCTGATATGAAAGGTGAATGGGGACCAAGGTCCGAGGAAAGTGTTTTTAAAGCTAATGAACAATTAGATAATTTTGTAAAAATTTTAGAAAACAGAGGAATAAAAGTAGACAGACCTACTCCTATAGACTTTTCACAAAAAGTAGTAACTCCTGATTTTGAAACAGGTTCTATGTTTGGATCAATGCCTCCGAGAGATGTAATTTTAACAGTAGGCAACCAAATGCTTGAGGCTACTATGTCTTATAGATGCAGATGGTTTGAATATTTATGCTATAGGCCATTAATTAAAAAGTATTTTAATGAAGACCAAAATATGATCCATGAAGCAGCCCCTAAACCAAGACTCACAGACTTAGATTATAGAAAAGACTATCTTTCAGAAAAAATTGGCGTTGAAAAAAGACTTAAATGGACAGCAGAAAAATATTTTGTAACAACTGAGGAAGAGCCTCTATTTGATGCTGCAGACGTATTAAGATTTGGTAAAGACTTGGTAGTTCAGCATGGATTTACAACCAATTTGAAAGGTATAGATTGGTTAAGACGTCACTTTAAAGGTCACAACGTTCACGCTGTAAATTTTCCTGGTGACCCATATCCAATACATATAGATGCTACTTTTTCTCCTTTAAGGCCCGGTTTAATTATCAACAATCCAGATAGAAGACTTCCTGAAGATCAAAGAAAGTTTTTTGAAAAAAATGACTGGGAAATTATTGATGCTGCTAGGCCTGCACATAATTCACCACCACCTTTGTGCTACTCATCTGTTTGGCTTTCGATGAACGTATTAGTTCTTGATCCTAAAACTGTATGTGTTGAAGCGAGTGAAACTAATCAAATTGAACAACTTGATAAATTAGGCTTCGAAGTTGTTCCTATACCATTCAGAGACGCTTACCCCTTTGGAGGAGGGTTGCATTGCGCAACTACGGATGTTTTTAGGGAAGGCAAGTGTGAAAATTACTTTAATTTTTCATGATTTTTTTTAAAGAACAACTTGTTTCTTTTTATAATTTGTATATTTATATGTTAAACATTTACTGTCTTAATTAAATATTCAGATGAACACGTTTTTATTAGATTATATTCCGATAATTATTTTTCTTGGAATTGCTATTGGTATGGCATCTTTAATTATGATTGCCTCTTGGATTGTAGCCAAACAAAATCCAGATGATGAAAAGTTGTCACCCTATGAATGTGGCTTTGACGCTTTTGAAGATACCAGGTCACAATTCGATGTTAGATTTTATTTAGTTGCTATCCTATTTATAATATTTGACTTGGAGGTAGCATTTCTATTTCCTTGGGCTGTGTCTTTAGGATCAATTGGATTATTAGGCTTTTGGTCAATGATGGTTTTTCTTGGAGTATTAACTATTGGTTTTATTTATGAATGGAAAAAGGGCGCCTTGGAATGGGAGTAGATATAAATGAAAACATCCTGTCATCTGATCAAGATACTTTATTAAATGCTGCAGCAAGCGATATAAGAAATAAAGGCTTTATTATTGCAAGTGCCGATAAAATATTTAATTGGGCAAGAAGTGGGTCTCTGTGGCCTATGAGTTTTGGATTAGCTTGTTGCGCAGTTGAAATGATGCATGCGGCAGCATCAAGATATGATATGGATCGTTACGGAATGTTATTCAGGCCTAGTCCTCGTCAGGCTGATGTCATGATAGTTGCAGGTACGTTAACTAATAAAATGGCTCCTGCATTAAGAAGAGTTTATGATCAGATGGCAGAGCCTCGTTGGGTTGTGTCAATGGGCTCATGTGCTAATGGAGGTGGTTATTATCATTATTCTTATTCAGTTGTAAGAGGTTGTGACAGGATTGTGCCTGTTGATATATATGTTCCAGGATGTCCACCAACTGCTGAAGCATTAATTTATGGTTTATTACAACTGCAGAAAAAAATTAGAAGAACTGCTACTATCGCAAGATAAAATTTGGAACACTCATGAATAATTCTTTAAATAAAGAAAATGATCAATTTCTTGAAACGATTAAAAGTACAATTGGTAAAGATATCATTGAAACCAAAGTTTTTTTTAATGATTATCAAATAATTGTTCCCTCAAAAAAAATATTTGATGTTTTAACTAAGTTACATAGTAATTCTTATTTTGCTTTCGACCAGCTGATTGATATTACTGCGATTGATTATCCTGAAAAGTCAACAAGATTTGAAGTTGTTTATCTTTTATTAAGTACCATTACTAACCATAGATTAACTGTAAAAATTTATGTTAATGAAGGAGAGTTGATTCAATCTTCTGTTAGTATATTTAAATCCGCTAATTGGAGTGAAAGAGAAATTTGGGATATGTTTGGCATATTTTTCTCCGGACATCCAGATTTGAGAAGACTTTTAACTGACTATGGTTTTGAAGGACATCCTTTGAGAAAAGATTTTCCTCTAACTGGAAGAGTTCAAGTAAAATACGACACTGACCAAAATAAAGTGATTTATGAACCTGTTAATTTGGTTCAAGAATACAGAGATTTTGATTTTTTGAGTCCTTGGGAAAGACCTTACAACAAAGAAATTAATGATACAGGCGATAAAAATTGAGTGAAACTGAAATAAAGCCAATTACAATGAATTTTGGTCCTCAGCATCCCGCGGCGCATGGTGTGTTAAGACTTGTTTTTGAGATGGATGGTGAAATAATAAAAAGAGCTGATCCGCATATCGGTCTTTTGCACAGGGGTACTGAAAAACTTATAGAGAATAAAACATACTTACAGGCGCTTCCATATTTTGATAGACTTGATTACGTATCTCCAATGAACCAAGAGCACGCCTGGTCATTAGCTGTTGAAAAAGTTTTAAACATAAATGTGCCTGAAAGAGGGCAGTATATAAGAGTTCTATTTTGTGAGTTAGGCAGAATTTTAAATCATATTTTGAACCTAACTGCATTCGCTATTGATGTAGGGGCCATGACGCCTCTTTTATGGGGTTTTGAGGAAAGAGAGATACTACTTAGTTTTTATGAAAGAGCTTCAGGTGCGAGATTTCACGCTGCCTACTTTAGGCCTGGTGGTGTACATCAAGACATACCTGAAGAATTACTTGATGATATACATAAGTGGTTAAAAAACTTTCCTAATTTTATTAACGATCTTGAAACTTTACTTACGGAAAATAGAATTTTCAAACAAAGAACAGTCGATATAGGTGTTGTAAGCAAAGAAGATGCACTTAATCTGGGATTTTCTGGCCCCCCTTTAAGAGCATCTGGACATGCATGGGATTTAAGAAAAGATCAACCATATGATGTATACTCCAAAATGGATTTTGACATTCCTATTGGTAATACTGGTGATTGCTACGCGAGATATCTAGTAAGAGTCGAAGAAATGCGTCAGTCTTGTAAAATTGTAGAGCAGTGCATTAATAATATGCCAAAAGGCATTGTCTTAGCTAATGACGCTAAAATGGCACCACCATCAAGAAAAGAGATGAAGGGTTCTATGGAAGCACTTATCCATCATTTTAAATTATATACTGAAGGTGTTCACGTGCCTGAAGCTGAAACTTATACTGCAGTTGAAGCACCAAAGGGTGAATTTGGAGTTTTCCTAGTTTCTGATGGGACTAACAAACCATATAGAGCTAAACTAAGAGCTCCTGGTTTCCAATTTTTAGCTGCAACTGAACATATGTGTAAAGGTCATATGCTTGCAGACTCAGTTGCGGTAATTGGTTCTATGGATCTTGTATTTGGAGAAATTGATCGGTGAGTAATTTAACAATTAATACAAGTGATCAATTTGAATTTACTTTTTCTAAAGAAGCTGAAAAAGAAATTATATTAATTTTAAAAAAATATCCTCCTGAAAGAAAAGCAAGTGCGGTAATGCCTTTGCTGGATTTAGCGCAAAGAGAGGCAGGTGGCTGGTTGCCAATTACTGCTTTAGAGGCAGTTGCGCAAAAAGTTGGATTGGCATATATGAGAGTTCTAGAGATTGCTAGCTTTTACACAATGTATAATTTAAATCCAGTAGGCAAATGGCATCTGCAAATATGTGGAACAACTCCATGCTGGTTGAGAGGCTCTGACGATATTTTAAAAGCAATTTATGATACATTGCAAATTAAGCCAAATGAAACTTCTAAAAATGGTGACTTTACATTGACACCTGTTGAATGTTTAGGAGCTTGTGTAAATGCTCCTATACTTCAAGTTAATGATGATTTTTATGAAGATTTAAATTATGATACTACCAAAAAATTAATTGAAAGTTTAAAAAAAGGAACAAAACGAAAAGTTGGTTCAGCAAAAAATAGAAAATCAGATCCTGAAAATGGTGCTACAGTATTGTTGAGCATTAAAGGTAAAAAAAATGCTTAAAGATAAAGATAGAATTTTTACAAATATTTATGGTTGGCATGGATCAGACTTAAAAAGTGCACAATCTAGAGGCGATTGGCAAGGAACAAAAGAAGTAATTAAGCTTGGCCACGACAAGATTATAGAAATAATTAAAGATTCAGGACTTAGAGGAAGAGGTGGTGCAGGTTTTCCATCAGGATTAAAATGGTCTTTTATGCCTAAAGAAGTTAAAGATAGGCCCCACTATTTAGTTGTAAATGCAGATGAATCTGAACCCGGAACCTGCAAGGATAGGGATATTATAAGGCACGAACCACATAAGTTAATTGAAGGGTGCTTACTTGCTGGCTTTGCTATGAGAGCTCACTGCGCATATATTTACATAAGGGGTGAATTTTATAATGAAGCATTTGTTCTTCAAAAAGCAATAGACGAAGCTTACGATAAAAAACTTTTAGGAAATAATGCATGTGGAAGTGGTTGGAAATTTGATGTTTTTCTTCACAGAGGAGCTGGAGCTTATATTTGTGGTGAAGAAACAGCCCTTTTAGAGTCTTTAGAAGGTAAAAAAGGTCAACCTCGTTTAAAACCCCCTTTTCCAGCTGGTGTAGGTTTATATGGTTGTCCTACAACTGTAAATAATGTAGAGACGATCGCCGTGTCACCAACAATTTTGAAACGTGGAGCTAAATGGTTTGCAAGCCTTGGTAGAGAAAACAATACTGGATCAAAATTATTTTGTATCTCTGGCCATGTAAATCAACCGTGTAATGTTGAAGAAGAAATGGGGATTTCTCTGAGAGATTTAATTGAAAAACATGCTGGAGGTGTTAAGGGTGGTTGGAATAACCTTTTAGCAGTCATACCAGGTGGTTCGTCTACTCCGTTATTAACAAAAAATGTTTGTGATACTATTTTAATGGATTTTGACTCTCTTAAAAATGCTGGTTCAGGTTTGGGGACTGCAGGTGTAATTGTCATGGATAAGTCAACAGATGTTATAAATGCTATAACTAAATTATCACATTTTTATAAACATGAGAGCTGTGGCCAATGCACTCCATGTCGTGAGGGTACCGGCTGGATGTGGAGAATGATGGAGAGGCTTGTAACTGGAAATGCAGAAATTGAAGAAATTGACGTACTGCTTGAAGTAACAAAGCAAGTTGAAGGACATACAATTTGTGCTTTAGGTGATGCGGCAGCATGGCCAATTCAAGGATTAATAAAAAATTTTAGGCCATTAATAGAAGAACGTATTAATAACTTTAACTCAAAAAGCACAAAAGCTGCTGAATAAAGAATAATAATAATGATTAAATTAACAGTTGACGATAAGGAAATAGAAGTTGAAGAAGGGTGTACTGTTCTCCAAGCATGTGAGATCGCAGGTGTTGAAATTCCAAGGTTTTGTTATCACGATAGGCTCTCTATAGCTGGAAATTGTAGAATGTGCTTAGTGGAAGTTAAACCCGGTCCACCAAAGCCTCAAGCAAGCTGCGCATTGCCAGCTACTAATGGACAAATTATTTCCACAAATTCAAAAATGGTTCATGATGCGCGTAAAGGTGTGATGGAATTTCTTTTAATTAATCATCCTTTAGATTGTCCAATATGTGATCAAGGTGGTGAGTGTGACTTACAAGATCAGGCTATGTCATTTGGTTCTGATAAAACACGTTTTTTAGAAAATAAAAGAGCGGTTGAAGAAAAATCAATGGGACCATTAATTAAAACAAATATGACAAGGTGCATTCACTGCACTAGATGTGTGAGATTTTCAACTGAAGTTGCCGGTGTAAATGATCTTGGAGCTCTTGGTCGAGGGGAGAGTATGGAAATAACTACTTATTTGGAAAAATCAATCGATTCAGAATTATCTGCTTGTGTTATAGATTTATGTCCTGTTGGCGCACTTACAAGTAAGCCGTATGCATTTAATGCTAGGCCTTGGGAATTAAGTCATACTGAAACTGTCGATGTAATGGATGCTATTGGAAGTAATATCAGAGTTGATACTAAGGGTAATCAGGTTTTAAGAGTTCTTCCAAGATTAAACGAAGATATTAATGAAGAGTGGATTTCAGATAAAACACGATACGCAATCGATGGTTTAAAAAATCAGAGACTAGATAAACCTTATGTAAGAAATGAAAATGGTTCTTTAGAAGAGGCTGATTGGGATACAGCCTTTAATAAAATTAAAGACAATATAGATAAAATTAAGCCAAATGAAATTGCTTGCCTTCTTGGTGATTTGGTTGACGTTGAAGCAGCTTATGCTGCTAAAGTTTTATTTCAAAAACTTAATGTGGACAATATTGATTGTAGAATTGATGGTGCAGAAATTGGTGAGCATGGAAGGGCAGGTTACATTTTTAATTCACAAATTAATGGTATAGATGAAGCCGACGCTCTATTAATTTTTGGTTCTAATCCCAGACTTGAAGCCCCTGTTTTGAATGCCAGAATAAGAAAAAGATACTTGCAGGGAAATTTTCCAATATCTTTAATTGGAGAAAATAATAATTTAACCTATTCGGTAAATTATTTAGGCTCTAAATCAATTGATATAGAAAAATTGAGAGATAAAAAAAATAAAGTCTACAAAACATTAATGGACGCAGAAAGACCAATGATAATTGTTGGAATGGGTGCACTTACAGATGACAGTAGTCAAGCATTGCTCTATGAATTAAGAGAATTAGCAGAAGTTTTTGGAGTTATTAAAAAAGATTGGAATGGTTTTAACGTTTTACACACTAGTGCAGGCAGAACAGGCGCTTTAGACGTTGGTTGCTTGCCTTCAAAAAAAGGCTTAAGCGCGAAACAAATTTTTTCAGAGAGTGAAAACAGTAGTCTATCTTTTATATGGTTAATCGGCGTTGACAATAAAGAAGTTTTAAATTTAAAAAAACCATTTGTTGTTTATCAAGGTCATCACGGAGATGTGGGAGCTCATGTTGCAGATGTTATTTTACCTGGAGCAGCGTATACAGAAAAAAATTGTACATATGTTAACACTGAGGGAAGGCCGCAATTTCTAAAACAAGCTGTTTTTCCACCTGGAGAGGCTAAAGAGGACTGGAAAATTTTAAGAGCCTTTTCAGATTATGTTAATTGTAAACTTCCTTTTGATTCATTAGACTCTTTAAGAGAAAAAATTTACAGCGATTTCCCACATTTTGAAGATATTAATATTATAAAAAAATCCAAATTATCTAAATTTGGTCGTAAAGGAAAAATTAATGATTTTGAAATGAAATCACCTATAACAAATTTTTATAAGACATGTTCAATAAGCAGAGCTTCAGAAACTATGTCTCTTTGTAATGAAAAACTTAATAGTAAAATTGCAGCGGAATAACTTTAATGGATCTAACCTTAATTACATCAAACAGTAGTCTAATTTTAATATTAGAGTCTGTTTTTAAGATTCTTATAGTTCTAATTCCCCTTTTACTTTTTGTTGCATATCTTACACTTGCCGAAAGAAGAATAATTGGATTTATGCAACTTAGGAAAGGACCAAATGTAGTTGGCCTATTTGGTTTATTGCAACCATGGGCTGATGCCTTGAAGTTACTTTCTAAAGAAACAATACTTCCATCCGGTTCCAGTAAAGTTGTTTTTATTATAGCGCCTATGCTAACATTTATTTTGTCCATGATCGCATGGTCTGTAATACCTTTTTCAGAAGATTTTGTAATTGCAGATATTAACGTAGGCATATTGTATTTGTTTGCAATTTCGTCATTGGGTGTATACGGAGTGATCATGGCAGGGTGGGCTTCAAACTCAAAATATGCATTTTTAGGTGCTCTTAGATCTGCAGCGCAAATGGTTTCCTACGAAGTTTCGATTGGATTTGTTATGGTATCAGTTTTGTTGTGTGTTGGTTCATTGAATCTTGGTGACATTATAAATGCACAGAAAAATTTATGGTTTATTGTTCCTCTCTTTCCAATGTTTGTAGTTTTTTTTATTTCAACGCTAGCTGAAACAAATAGGGCTCCATTTGACTTGCCTGAAGGAGAATCTGAATTAGTTGCTGGCTACATGGTAGAATATTCCTCAATGAGCTTTGCTTTATTCTTTCTTGGTGAATACGCAAATATGATACTTATGAGTGCAATGACTTCAGTTTTATTTTTGGGTGGTTGGTTGCCATTATTTGATATTGCCCCCTTTAACTATATACCAGGACCTGTTTGGTTAATTTTAAAAATTTCTCTTTGTTTATTTGTTTTTCTTTGGGTAAGAGCTACAACACCAAGATATAGGTATGACCAATTAATGCGTTTAGGCTGGAAAGTATTTTTACCTTTTTCATTATTATGGTTAGTTTTAACAGCAGGCTTCTTAGTTTATACAGGTAGTGCACCTGTCTTATATTAGGTATTATTATGAATAAAGTATTAAAATTTATTAAAAGTTTTTTATTGCTCGAATTATCGAAGGGTCTATCTTTAACGCTGAAATATCTTTTTAAAAAAAAGGTTACTATAAATTATCCTTATGAAAAAAATCCCATAAGTTCAAGGTTCAGAGGTGAACATGCTTTACGTAGATACCCTAATGGTGAGGAAAGGTGTATAGCATGTAAATTATGTGAAGCCGTATGTCCTGCGCAAGCAATAGTTATAGAAGCTGAACCAAGACCTGATGGAAGCAGAAGAACAACTCGTTATGATATAGATATGACTAAGTGTATTTATTGTGGATTTTGTCAAGAGGCATGCCCGGTAGATGCAATTGTTGAAGGGCCAAATTTTGAATTCTCAACAGAGACCCGGCAAGAACTTTTTTACGACAAAGAAAGATTACTTGCTAATGGCGATAGATGGGAAGATGAAATTGCGCGTAATTTAGAGAAAGAAAATAATTTTAGATAGCTTGTATGGTTACTTCACTCTTTTTTTATCTATTTTCATTTATAATTACAGCATGCGCTGTAATGGTTATATCTTCTCGAAACCCAGTTCATTCAGTTCTTTTTTTGATTTTAGCTTTCTTTAATTCTGGTGCTCTATTTGTTATTTTAGGTGCTGAATTTTTAGCCATGATGCTCGTAATTGTTTATGTTGGAGCGGTTGCAGTTCTTTTTTTATTTGTTGTAATGATGCTCAATATTAATTTTTCAAAGATTAAAGAAGGTTTTCAAAAATATTTTCCAATTGGTTCATTAATTGGATTTATTTTATTTATCGAAATTATATTAATGGTGTTTAGTGGTGATTTGCTGGTCAATAAAAATAATGAATTAAATGATAATATTCCTAATACTCATAAGATAGGGTCATTACTATACACTGAATATATTTATGTTTTTCAATTATCAGGATTGATACTTTTAGTAGCGATGGTTGGAGCAATAGTCCTTACTTTAAGAGACAGACCTGGCATCAAAAAACAAGATATCATTAGTCAAAACACAAGACAAGTTTCAGATGTTATTTCTATTGTTAAAAAGGAAAGTTCATAATGAAGTTAGTTGTGTATTAATATGATAGTTTCTTTAGAACACTATCTTTGTCTAAGTGCCGTACTATTTACACTAGGTGTGTTTGGTATCTTTTTAAATAGAAAGAATGTCATTACAATCTTGATGTCTATTGAGTTAATGCTCTTAGCAGTAAATATAAATTTAGTATCTTTTTCATCATATTTAAATGATATACAGGGCCAGATTTTTACCATTTTTGTTTTAACTGTTGCTGCTGCTGAAGCAGCTATTGGATTGGCAATATTAGTTATTTATTACAGAAATAGTGGCTCAATTTCTGTTGAAGAAATAAATAAATTAAGAGGTTAAAATGGTATATTTTATAGTGTTTTTACCTTTGCTTGGTTCCATTATCGCTGGTTTTTGGGGGAGAAGACTTGGTGATAAACTTAGCCTATATCTGACATCTACTTTGCTTTTAATATCAATGACACTCTCATGGATTACATTTTGGCAACTGTCATCAAATCATGTTGATAAAGTGTATCCCCTGATGGAATGGATGAATGTTGGTGATTTTAATGTTGTTTGGTCTTTAAGGTATGACATGCTTTCAGCTGTAATGATGATTGTAATTACAACAGTTTCAGCAATGGTTCATATTTATTCTATTGGTTATATGTCTCATGACAACTCAAAACCTAGGTTTATGTCATATTTAAGTTTATTTACTTTTGCAATGTTAATGTTAGTTACTTCGGATAATCTTATTCAATTATTTTTTGGTTGGGAGGGTGTAGGGTTAGCCTCATACTTACTAATTGGTTTTTGGTATCATAAGCCATCAGCACATACTGCAGCTATGAAAGCATTTATTGTAAATAGGGTAGGTGACTTTGGTTTTATTTTAGGAATTATAGCGATATATTCTGTTTTTGGATCATTGTATTTTGACGAAATATTTAGTGATGTTGAAGGTTTGCATAAACTTTCAATTGTGATGCTTGGATTCAAAATAAATGTAATCGAACTTATAGCAATACTGCTCTTTATTGGTGCTATGGGGAAATCAGCGCAAATTGGTCTCCACACTTGGCTACCTGATGCAATGGAGGGTCCTACTCCTGTTTCAGCATTAATTCATGCAGCCACTATGGTTACAGCCGGTGTTTTTCTTGTTTGTAGAATGTCGCCTCTTCTAGAGTTTGCTCCCTTTGCTTTGAATGTAATTACTATTGTTGGAGCAATGACAGCTATTTTTGCTGCTACAATTGGACTAACACAATTTGACATAAAAAGGGTTATTGCTTATTCAACTTGTTCGCAATTAGGTTATATGTTTTTTGCTGCCGGGGTTTCTGCTTATCCTGCTTCAATGTTTCACCTTACCACTCATGCTTTCTTTAAAGCTCTTCTCTTCTTAGGGGCCGGATCTGTAATTCATGCAATGTCTGACGAACAAGACATGAGAAAAATGGGAGGCATTTGGAAAAAGATACCAATCACTTATGCATTGATGTGGGTTGGCTCATTAGCGTTAGCTGGAATACCGTTTTTTGCAGGTTATTATTCTAAAGATTTAATATTAGAAGCAGCGTGGGCTGCTAGCTCTAATTCAGGATATTTTGCATTTTGGTTGGGTTGCTTGGCAGCGTTTTTAACGGCATTTTATTCCTGGAGAGTATTGTTATTGACTTTTCATGGAAATTTTAATTCTTCAAAAGAGGTATTAGATCATGTCCATGAGTCACCATTTGTTATGTTAATACCTTTATTTGTATTGGCCCTAGGAGCTATTTTTTCAGGTTGGTATTTTTATAATGATTTTGTTGGTTATAATTGGAAAGAATTTTGGGGAAATTCAATATTTATTTCAGAAAAACACAAAGCATTTAAATTAGCTCATTACGTGCCTTTGTGGGTTAAATATCTACCTATATTTTTAGCGATTTTAGGTATACTTTGTGCATATTTATTCTATGTATTAAATCCAAATTTGCCAAAAATTTTGTCAAAGAAATTCTATCCAATTTATAATCTGTTCTTCAATAAATGGTATTTTGATGAATTGTATGATTATTTGTTCGTAAAAAGTTTTATTAAGTTTGGTAATTACTTTTGGAAAAAAGGTGATGAAGGCACAATCGATCGCTTTGGTCCAAATGGAATTTCAAAGCTAGTAAAAATTATTTCTTCAAAAAGCATTATAATTCAATCTGGATATATTTATCATTATGCTTTTGCTATGTTAATTGGATTAGTTGTTCTAATTACATGGCTTCTATTGGATTATGGAATTTAATATGTTGAGTAATATTCCTATTTTGTCTTCTATAACATTTTTACCTTTGTTTGGCGCTTTAATAATACTGTTAACGTGTTCAGATGATGAACAGGGTGGAAAAAATTCAAAATTTGTAGCTTTATGGACAAGTTTGATTACTTTTATACTTTCTCTTTTTGTTCTATTTAATTTTGATAACGATTTAAATAACTTTCAATTTATTGAAAAAGCAAGTTGGATACCATTGTCAAATGTTTCTTATCATATGGGTGTTGATGGTATCTCTCTTCCATTTGTTATATTATCTACTTTTTTAATTCCTGTTTGTATATTAGCTAGTTTTCAAAGTATTAAAAAACAGGTTCCATTATTTATGTCGCTCTTCTTAATTTTAGAAGTGCTGATGGTTGGTACTTTTTGTGCAATGGATATTCTAGTTTTTTATATTTTTTTTGAAGCCGTGCTTATTCCAATGTTTTTAATTATTGGTATTTGGGGTGGTGTTAGACGAGTATATTCAGCCTTTAAATTTTTTCTTTATACACTTTTAGGCTCTGTTTTAATGTTAATTGCAATTTTCTATATTTTTTCTAAAACAGGTACTACAGAAATTAATGAGATTGCAAAATTCAGTTTTCCATATGATATTCAAATTCTATTATTTTTAGCATTTTTTGCTTCCTTTTCAGTTAAACTTCCAATGTGGCCAGTACACACATGGTTACCTGATGCTCATGTTGAGGCCCCTACTTCTGGATCTGTAATTTTGGCAGGGGTTTTACTTAAAATGGGTGGTTATGGTTTTTTAAGATTCTCCATACCAATGTTTCCAGATGCTTCTATATTTTTTGCTCCTTTTATTTTTGTCCTTTCAGTAATTGCTATTATTTACACTTCTTTAGTAGCGTTGGTTCAGAATGATATGAAGAAAATGATTGCTTATTCTTCTGTGGCTCATATGGGCTTTGTAACTATTGGCGCATTTTCATTTACAAATGAAGGATTGGCAGGTTCTGTATATCAAATGGTAAGTCATGGACTTATTTCTGGCGCCTTGTTTCTATGTGTTGGCATAGTATATGACAGACTTCACACCAGAGAAATTAATGCTTACGGTGGTGTTGCCGATATTATGCCTAATTTTGCTGTTTTCTTTATGTTTATGATGTTGGCATCTGTTGGATTACCAGGCACTTCTGGTTTTGTTGGAGAATTACTTGTATTGGTAGGCATTTGGAAAACTTATCCTATTGTAGCTATTTTTTGTGCTACAGGTTTGATCTTAGGGGCAATTTATATGCTATGGCTTTACCGGCGTGTAATGTTTGGTAAAGCAATTAAAGAAGAAATAGTTAGCTTAGAAAAGTTAAGTAAGAGAGAAATAATTATATTTGTTCCAATTACTTTATTGATTTTTATTTTTGGAATATATGCAACACCTTTATTAGATATTACTCAATTATCAATAAATAATATTATTGATATTACTGAGTTTCATCAAAATAAAAATACAGTATCTCAAATAGCTACTTTAAAAGACTGAGGGTTTATTAAATGAATTTATATGGGATATCTGGTGAAATCTTTTTAGCAATCTCTGGTATGATTGCTCTTTTAATTAGCGTTTTTTCTAGCAAGGATTCAAGTTTAAAAATTACAACAAGGTTTTGTAATTTATCATTATTGATATCCTTAATTTTGATTGTTTTATCTCATAAAAATTCAGGTTATTTATTTAATGAAATGTATGTTTACGATGGTCTTTCACTTTACTCAAAAATATTAATTATTTTAGGAACTATACTAACCCTTCTTATAGGAAACAAACCACAAAAAATTGACGGCTTCAATCATCCAGAATACCCTGTTTTAATTTTATTTTCTGTTTTGGGTATGGTTTTGATGACTTCATCAAAGAATTTAATAAGTTTATACATGGCACTTGAGCTGCAATCTTTACCATTATATGTAATAGCAGCAATTAATAGGGATAATTTAAAAAGTAGTGAAGCTGGTTTAAAATATTTTATTTTAGGAGCTTTAAGCTCAGGGCTTTTACTTTTTGGTATGAGTTTAGTCTATGGAGCCGTTGGTGATACCTCGTTTTCGTCAATCTCTGAAGTTTCAAGTCAAAATATGTCAAGTATACTTTTGGTGGGTTTGGTTTTTATTCTATCAGGCTTGGCCTTTAAGATATCCTTAGTGCCATTTCATATGTGGACACCTGATGTTTATGAAGGTGCGCCTACACCAGTTACAGCTTTTTTTGCTATCGTTCCTAAAATTGCGGCTATTACAATTTTGGTCCGGGTTACATTTTCAGCTTTTGATAATGCCGTTACATCTTGGCAACAAATAATTATTCTTCTTTCACTTTTATCAATGATATTAGGATCTTTTGCTGCCATTATGCAGACTAATTTAAAAAGACTGATGGCATATTCGTCTATTGCTCATATGGGTTATGCTTTAGTTGGAGTCGCATCAGGATTATTAGAGGGGGTTTCAGGCGTACTTATTTATATGGTTATTTACATTATTATGAATGTGGGTGCGTTTATTATTATTTTGTCAATGAGGCGTGATAATCAAATAGTTGAAGAGATTTATGATTTAAAAGGAATTTCTAAAACTCATCCATTCCTTGCTTTTGGTTTTGTGTCAATTTTGTTTTCAATGGCGGGGATACCCCCGCTAGCGGGTTTTTTTGGTAAGTGGCTTGTATTTTATTCAGCGGTAAATGCTAATCTTGTTTTTCTTGCAATTATTGGTGTTTTAACAAGTGTTGTTGGTGCATTCTACTATCTAAGAATTATAAAAATTATGTATTTTGATGAAAACGATGTTAACTTGGACGTTGTTGAGAATAAAAGTTCAATGGCTATTTTAGGGTTAATGTTATTTTTAACTTTATCATTTGGTATATTTTTGAATTGGTTTGTTGAAACTACAATGGGAATTGTTTCATTAATTTAAAATCTAAAATACATTTTTTTGATGTTGCAACTTCTAGTTCTGACTTAGCAAAACAATTTTACTTTCAAAACTATGAAGAGTTTTCTACTTGTGTAGTAAAAAAACAAATCAATGGTAGGGGGAGGTTAACAAGAAAATGGCACTCACCTGCGGGTAATTTATATTTTTCAACTTTAATAAAACCTAAATATCATATCAATTATTGGCCACAAATGAGTTTTGTAGCAGCTTTAGCAGTTAAGTCAGTAATTAATAATAATATTAATTGTAATGTAAAGTTTAAGTGGCCTAACGATCTTATGATAGACTTAAAAAAAGTATCTGGAATTTTATTAGAACCAACTGATGACAAAAAAGCTATTATTATTGGAATAGGTATAAATTTAATTAGCAATCCTGAAATTAAAGGAAATTTTTGGAAGAGTACGAATTTATATGATGTTTCTGGTTTAAAATTGCTTCCAGAAAATTTATCTTTAGAATTATTAGAGCAAATAATTAATTTTGTGAATATTTGGTATGAAAAAGGGTTTGAATTTATTAAAGCACTATGGCTTAAAAACGTTTTATTTTTGAAACAAGAATTGCATTCAACTGATTTGAAAAATAGAGTTATTGGTAATTTTTTAGGTATCGATGATTTAGGACAAATGATTATAAAAGATAAAACTAATAATTCATTAAACATTTCTTCGGGGACATTTATTCCAATTAATCAATGAGTAATTATGTTATTGTTAATAGATTGCGGTAATACAAATATAGTTTTTGCCATTGCACAAAATGATCGTATTTTAAAGAAATGGAGAATTAATACTGATCCAAAAAGAACAGCAGATGAGTATTATGTTTGGTTAATTAAACTTCTTGAAATTGAAAATATAAATTTATTATCTATTTCAGATTGTATTATAGCTTCAGTTGTACCTGATGCGCTTTTTTCGTTACTTAATTTTAACAAGGAATATTTAAAAATAGAACCATTTATTGTAGGTGAGAATGATTTAAAAATAGGAATTGATATCAACATAGATAACCCATCTGAAGCTGGTGCTGATAGGATTGTAAATGCTGTTGCTGTTAAAAAATTTTATAATAAACCTAGTATTGTTATTGATTTTGGAACGGCGACTACGTTTGACATTGTTAGTAAGAGTGGAAGTTATGATGGTGGTATAATTGCCCCTGGTGTGAATTTGTCTCTTGAAGCTCTATATATGGCTGCTAGTAGATTGCCTAGAATAAAAGTTGATAATACTAAAGATATAAATATTGTTGGTAAAAATACCAAAGATTCAATGTATTCTGGAATTTATTGGGGGTATATTTCATTAATTGAAGGTTTAGTTAAAAGGATTAATGAAGAAAAAAATTTTAAATATTATGTTATAGCAACTGGGGGACTATCAAATTTGTTTTCAAAAAACTGTTCAATTATAGAAAAAGTTGATAATGAACTGACATTAAACGGTCTTATTCACATTTATAATATTAATAATAATTAGAAATATATGAAGATAGAAAAAAAAGATTTTATATTCCTTCCTTTAGGTGGATCGTCTGAAATAGGCATGAATTCAAATTTATATCACTATCAAGATAATTGGATTATGGTTGATCTGGGGATAAGTTTTGCTGATGAAACAATGCCTGGTGTTGATATTTTACTGCCTGATATAGATTTTATTGTTCAAAGAAAAGACAAACTAAAAGGGATTTTATTAACTCATGGTCATGAGGATCACATGGGAGCTATTCAATATATTTGGGATAAACTAAGGGTTCCAATTTATGGCAGTGCTTTTACCATTGCCTTACTTAAAAAAAAATTAAAAGATATCGGACTTTTAAATAATGTTGAATTAATAATTCTTAATGAAGATAAAGAAGTTAATTTAGGCCCTTTTAAAATAAAGCCCATAAGTATCACTCACTCAATACCAGATCCTTTGTCTCTATCAATCACTACAGAAAGTGGAACAGTTTTTCATACAGGTGACTGGAAATTTGATAACAATCCTAAAGTTGGTGCTAAAACAAATTTGGATAATTTAAAGTCTATTGGAGACAAAGGGGTTTTAGCAATTGTTGGCGATTCAACAAATTCTTTTGTAGAGGGTAAAACTCAATCAGAAAATGATGCTTATGAAGGCCTAAAGTCAGTAATCAAATCTTCGAATGGTAGAATTGTAATAACTTGTTTTGCATCAAATGTAGCACGTATAAAATCTATTATTGAGGCCTCAATTGAAAATAATAAAAAAGTTTTTATAGCAGGTAGATCTTTAAATAGAGCAATTGAAGCGGCAAATGAAGTGGGCTATCGAGTTGAAGGTATAGAAAAATCTTTCAAAAATTTAGAAAACTTTAGTCACGACAGTGCAGTTATTATTGCTGGTGGATCACAAGGTGAGACTAGATCAACAATGACAAGGATTGCCAATTCACAACATGAACAGATCAAATTAAAACCTGGAGATACAGCTATATTTTCCAGTAGCAAAATTCCTGGAAACGAGCTTGCAATAGAAAGGGTTCATAATGCTTTGTTAAGAAATGGTATAAAAGTCATAACAGATGAAGATGAACTTGTTCATGTTTCTGGACACCCTGGGAAAGATGATATTATAAAATTATATAACCTAATAAAGCCTCAAATATCTATCCCAGTCCATGGCACATCAAGACACCTCAGAGAGCACTGTCAAATTGCCGAAAATTGTGGTGTTTCATTATCAATACAACCTGAGAATGGATCTTTGATAAAATTATCAGGAAATTCTCCTTCAATAATCTATCAAATACCTACTAAATCTTCTGTACCAGACGGCAACCAAATTATTAAATCTGATTCAAGTATTTTTTCTACAAGAAGAAGATTGTTATGGAATGGATCAATTTCAGTAGTTTTAGCTTTTGATTTCGATTTAGACTTACATTTACCAATTAAATTATCTCATAATGGAATTACGGAAGGAAAGAGTGAGTTGGAATGGGTCTCAGAGGTAAGGGATGATGTTGAAGAAACTGTTAACAGCCTCACAAAAAATCAATTGACCGATGATAAAATTATTGAAGACAAGGTAAGGTCTTCAATAAGATCTGTAACAAAACTTTTTTTTAATATAAAGCCTTTAATAGATGTGCATATTATAAGAGGGTTATAACATTATGGGTATTGTATCAGGTATTGTGGTTTATATCCTTTTATGGTGGTGGGTATTGTTTATGCTTTTGCCAATTAAGGCAAGTGCACCAGATAATCCTGATATTGGTCATGCAACTAGTGCACCAAAAAATCCATATATTTTTTATAAATTTTTTGCTACCACAATTATATCTAGTTTGCTTTGGATTTTAACTTATTATATTATAAGCAATGATTTTTTTACATTGTAATTTTTGGATATAATTTTGAAAATAATAATTTCAAATGATCATGCTGGCACTGTTTTAAAGAATGGTATAATTGATTATTTAAATCAAAATAATCATGAGGTTATTAATATAGGTACAAATAATTTAGATTCAGTTGATTATCCTGATTTTGCTTATAATGTAGCAAAGAGATTTAAAAAAGAAGTAATTGATTTTGGTATTTTAATTTGTGGTTCTGGGATTGGAATAAGTATAGCGGCAAATCGTTATAATCATATTCGCGCTGCTTTATGTAATGACATTGAAACAACTAAATTATCTCGTTTGCATAATGATGCTAATATATTGGTTTTAAGTGGTAGAAGTACAGACAAAAATTTAGCAATAGACTGCATTAATACTTTTTTTAATACAAAATTTGAAGGTGGAAGACATATTAATAGGATAAAAAAGTTGTCTAATCCACCAAAAATATAAATGGAGATTTTAATATGGATGGTTTTTTTAATAATCAACTTTCAATAACAGACCCTGAAATTTCAAATGCTATTGAAAAAGAAAAAATGAGACAAAAAGAGCAAGTTGAACTGATTGCATCTGAAAATATTGTTTCACAAGCAGTTTTGGATGCTCAAGGTAGTATTTTAACAAACAAGTATGCTGAAGGATATTCAGGAAGAAGATATTATGGTGGATGTGAGTTTATCGATGATTTAGAGACAATAGGAATAAATAGAGTTAAAGAATTATTTAATTGTAAATATGCCAATATACAACCACATTCAGGTGCTCAAGCTAACCAAGCTGTATTTATGTCACTTATTAAACCAGGTGATACAATTTTAGGAATGTCTTTGGCTGCTGGTGGACATTTAACACATGGAGCGCCACCAAACTTATCAGGAAAATGGTTTAATGCTATTCAATACGGTGTAAGAAAGCAGGATGCTTTAATTGATTTTGATCAATTAGAAGCTGATGCTATGAAGCATCAACCTAAATTAATTATTGCTGGTGGATCAGCTTATCCTAGAACTCTAGACTTTAAGAGATTTAGACAAATTGCCGATAAATGTGGAGCAATTCTTTTAGTAGATATGGCGCATATATCTGGTTTAGTAGCTACAGGTGACCATCCAAGTCCAATTCCACACGCTCATGTTGTAACCTCAACAACTCATAAGACATTAAGATGTGGAAGAGGTGGCATGATCCTGACCAATGACGAAGATATTGCTAAGAAGGTAAATTCAGCAGTTTTCCCTGGTTTGCAAGGTGGACCACTTATGCATGCAATTGCAGGTAAAGTTGTAGGCTTTGGAGAAGCTTTAAAGCCTGAATTTAAAGAGTATATTAAATCTGTCTTGAGAAATGCTAGAACCTTATCAGAGGAACTTTTAAAACGTGGCCTGGATATTGTAAGTGGTGGTACTGATACACATGTAGTTTTAGTTGATTTGCGTCCTAAAAATTTAACTGGAAATATTGTTGAGGATGCTCTCGAAAGAGCTGGTATTACATGTAATAAAAATGGTATTCCATTTGATCCTGAAAAACCCTCCATTACATCTGGAATAAGATTGGGAACTCCAGCTGGGACTTCAAGAGGCTTTGGACAAGCAGAATTTTCTTTAATTGCAAATTTGATATGTGATGTTTTAGATTCACTTAATGAAAAAAATGAAATTTCTTCAAAAGTAGAATTAGAAGTAAAAGATAAAATCAAAAATTTATGTTATCAGTTTCCAATTTATTAGATATAATTATTATATAATAAATGAGAGATTTAATATGAGATGCCCTTTTTGTAGTAATGAAGATACTCAGGTTAAAGACTCTCGACCTGCTGATGATAATTCATCAATCAGAAGAAGAAGACAATGTTCAGTTTGTGGAGCTAGATTTACTACTTTTGAGAGAGTTCAATTAAGAGAACTTGTTGTAATTAAGAGAAATGGTGAAAAGTCTATTTATGATAGAAATAAAGTTGAAAATTCAATGAGACTTGCTTTAAGAAAAAGGAAAATTTCAGAAGATGTTATTGACCGTGCAGTAAACGGTATTTCTAGAAGTCTAGAATCTAAAGGTGATCCTGAAATTTCATCATCCTTAATTGGTGAGCAAGTTATGGATGCTTTAAGACAAATTGATCAAATAGCTTACGTAAGGTTTGCATCAGTTTATAGAAATTTCTCAGAAGCATCAGATTTTCAAAAGTTTCTTGGTCAAGAATTAGAAAAATAATATGAACAATTATAATTTTGTTCATTTAATATCATCGTATACGGATGAAGATTCTCGATGGATGAAAGTTGCAATAAATTATGGATTACGTAATCTAGGAATTACTGGCAAAAATCCATCCGTTGGATGTGTGATTGTAAAGAATAACGAATTGTGTGGGTTTGGAGTAACTTCACCAGGAGGTCGCCCTCATGCCGAAGAAAATGCAATAAAATTTGCAGGAGAAAAATCTAAAGGTGCGGTTTTATATGTGACACTTGAACCATGTGCACATTATGAAAGATTTATTCCATGTATGGAAAAAATTGTTCAAGCTTCAATAAAAAGAGTTGTTATAGCATGTCTTGATCCCGATAAAAGAACAAATGGTAAAGCAGTTAAGTTTTTATTAGAAAATAATATATCTGTCTCTATAGGATGTGAAAAAGTTAAGGCCATGGAATTAATTCAAGGATTTGAAAAGAGAGTAAACTTTAAACGTCCATATATTAAAAGTAAAATCGCATCATCTTTAGATTCAAAAATTTCTTTATCAAATGGAAAAAGTAAGTGGATCACAGGAATAAATACTCGAAAATTGACCCATTTATATCGATTGAGAAGCGACGGAATTTTAACTGGTGTTAATACTGTTAATGAAGATAATCCAACGCTAAACTGTAGAATAAATGGACTAAAAAAATATTCACCTCATGTTTTTATTTTAGATAGTAAATTAAGCATAAATATTGAATCTAAAATTTTAAATAGAAAAAATATAAGTATATTTACAACTGTTTTTTTAAATAAGAAAAAAGAAAAAATACTTAAAAATAAAGGTATAAATTTGACTTTAGTTAGACATGATAAAAATAACCAAGTGTCATTAAAAGAAGTTATTACAAAATTATATGAACAGAATATTAATAATCTTTTTATAGAAGCCGGATCTGAAATTAACTCTAGTCTTTTAAAAGAGAATTTGATTGATGAAATTATACTTTGTAGATCTGGACGTATTTTTGGAAATGATGGAAGATCAATTATCAACAATCTAAATATTAAAGAAATTAAAGATAGCAAAAATTTTTATTTTAAAGATAGTTTAATTATAGATGAAGATATTATTGAAAGCTGGGAATTTAAAGCATAAATATAAATGTTTACTGGACTGATTACACATTTAGGAAAAATATCAGAAATTATAGAAACTGATAAAAATGATACTTATGTTGGAATTGACATAAAATGGAACGATGATTTAAACATTGGTTCTTCCGTTTGTTGCAATGGAGTTTGTCTAACTGTTGTTAATAAAAAATTAAATTATTTTGGCGTTGAGTTGAGTAATGAAACTATTAAAAGAACAAATTTTCAATACTTAAAATTAAATAGCATAATTAATTTAGAGAAATCATTAAAAATAGGTGATGAATTAGGAGGTCATAATGTTACTGGTCATATTGATGGGTTGGCTAAATTATCGAAAATAATACAAATTAAAAGTTCTTATGAGCTTTGGTTTGAAGTAAGAGAGGAAATAATAAAATACTTAACTGAAAAAGGGTCAGTTGCACTAAACGGAATTAGCTTAACTATAAACAAAGTTGAAGATAATTTTTTTTCGGTGAATATAATTAAGCATACTTGGAACAATACAAATCTATCTAGTTATCAAGTAGGCAGCTTTATTAACTTAGAGGTTGATATTATTTCTAGATATGTTAGCAGACATATTGATAATTATATTAAAAGATAAATTATTTTTAATAACGACATGTCAAAAAAAGTTCTCATCGTTGAATCTAGATACTATGAAGACATTTCAAATCTTTTGTTGGAAGCGACAATTGAGCAACTAAATGTTTATAATGTCAAATTTGAAAAGATGGAAGTTTTAGGTGCTTTAGAAATTCCAATATTAATTAAAAAGGCTATTATTACAGGTAAATATGATGGTTTTATAGCTTTGGGTTGTGTCATAAGAGGTGAAACTAGTCATTATGACATTGTATCAAATAACTCTGCAAAAGCGTTAATTGATTTGGCAATTAATAACACAATTCCGATATCAAATGGTATTTTAACTGTTGATAATAAGGAACAAGCTCTGGTTAGGGCAAGCAAGAACAAAAAAAATAATGGAGGTCATGCTGCTAAAGCTTGTATTGAATTAATAAAATCCTTCAATTTATTATAATTTTTAATGACAAAAAAAAAACCTTTAGCAATCATTAGTAAGTCAGCTGCTAGAATTGCAGCTGTACAAATATTTTACAATGCAATTATATCTAAAAGAAATGTATCTGATGTTTTTCATGATTATGAAATTTCATTTAAAGGTGATTTAGAAAATGATTTTGATATTAAATCATTAAATGAAAAATATTTAAAATTATTAGTTTTAGGATTTAACATTGATATAAATGAAGAAATTGAAAAATTATTAAATAATGAATGGAAGATAGAAAGAATTTCAGCTGTAGATAAAGCAATTTTATTTGCAGGGATTATTGAATTAAATTTCAAAAATAATTTAAAAAACAATATAATTATCTCTGAATATATTGAAATAGCTGAACAAATGGGTGGTGAGGCTAAGTTTATTAACAAATTATTAGATAAAATTTCAAAAAGAAAAATATCAAATATAAATTAATTCAAATATAACGTCTTATATTATTGCGTGAAATAGATTGGTATTGTATAAGGCGATATTTAAATATCCTTTAACAATAATGGAAAAATTAATGACTGTTTTAACAATAACAATTGCTTGTGGAGTTTGTGCATTGATTTATGGGCTTTGGGCTAGCCAAAGCATTTTAACATCAAGTGCAGGTTCACAAAAAATGCAAGAAATTGCTGGTGCCATTCAAGAAGGTGCAGCTGCATATTTAAATAGACAATATACAACAATTACTTTTGTTGGTGTAATCGTAACTATTATATTATTTTTAACTCTAGGTCTTTATGTATCAATTGGTTTTTTGATTGGAGCTGTTTTATCTGGTATAGCTGGTTACATAGGTATGAATGTATCGGTTAGAGCTAATGTAAGAACAACTCAAGCTGCAACAGAAGGACTTCAACCTGCTCTTGACATTGCCTTTAAATCTGGTGCTATCACTGGTTTATTAGTTGTTGGTTTAGGTTTATTAGGTGTTGCAGGTTATTATGCTTTTTTGTTATCTGCAAATGTTGAAACAAGATTACTAATAGAATCTTTAGTAGCACTATCTTTTGGAGCTTCATTGATTTCAATTTTTGCACGTTTAGGTGGTGGTATTTTCACTAAAGGTGCAGATGTAGGTGCAGATTTGGTTGGAAAAGTTGAAGCAGGCATTCCTGAAGATGATCCAAGAAATCCTGCTGTTATTGCTGATAACGTTGGTGATAATGTTGGAGATTGTGCTGGTATGGCTGCTGATTTATTTGAAACTTACGCAGTAACAATAGTGGCCACAATGCTTATAGGAACAATTATGTTTTCTGGTCAAATAAATTATGTTGAACTTCCATTATTGATAGGTGGAGTATGTATAATTGCATCAATTATTGGTGCTTTTTTTGTAAGGTTGGGGTCATCAGAAAATATAATGGGTGCTCTTTATAAAGGTTTCATAGTTACAGCTGTTTTATCAGCAATATTTATTTATTTTGCAGTAGATTATATGTTCGACGATAGTACCGAAAGCATGCCATTATTTTGGAGTTCTATTGTTGGTTTAGTTGTAACTGCAGCAATTATTTGGATAACTGAATATTATACATCTACGGAATATAGACCTGTAAAATCTATTGCCCAATCATCTGAGACTGGGCATGGTACAAATGTTATCCAGGGCTTGGCGATTTCAATGGAAGCAACTGCCGTCCCAGCAATTATAATAGCTTTAGGAATTATATTTTCTTATAATCTTGCAGGAATTTATGGAATTGCTTTGGCTGCAACAACAATGTTAGCCCTTGCAGGCATGGTTGTAGCTTTAGATGCATATGGCCCAGTAACTGATAATGCAGGGGGTATTGCTGAAATGAGTGGTCTAGAAGACGATGTTAGAAAAACTACTGATGCTCTTGACGCTGTAGGTAACACAACAAAAGCTGTAACAAAAGGTTATGCTATTGGTTCTGCTGGATTAGCTGCTTTAGTTTTGTTTGCTGCTTATACGTATGATTTAGAACACTATTTCCCAGATTTACAAATATCATTTGTATTATCTGATCCATATGTTGTAGTTGGCCTAATTATTGGAGGAATGCTTCCTTATTTATTTGGTTCTATGGGTATGCAAGCTGTAGGACGCGCTGGTGGTGCTGTTGTAGAAGAAGTAAGAAGACAATTTAAAGAAATGCCAGGTATTATGGAAGGTAAAACTAGACCAGACTATAGTAGAGCTGTTGATATGCTCACTAAATCTGCAATTCGCGAAATGATTGTTCCATCTCTATTACCTGTTTTAGCACCAATTGTAGTATATTTTATAATTTCTTTATATGACCAAAGTGCAGCACTAACAACAGTTGGATCAATGTTATTAGGTACAATTGTTACTGGGCTTTATGTAGCAATTTCTATGACTGCTGGTGGTGGTGCTTGGGATAATGCTAAAAAATATATTGAAGATGGTAATCATGGAGGTAAGGGTTCTGAAGCTCATAAGGCTGCAGTTACTGGCGATACAGTTGGTGACCCTTATAAAGATACTGCTGGTCCAGCAGTAAACCCAATGATTAAGATTATAAATATAGTAGCAATTTTATTACTTGCTGCGATTGGTACCCATTAATTATTAAGGTAGGACAATTTATTGTCCTACCATTATTCTACTGAGGCAAATCTTCCAGATCTTAAATTAGAAAATATCTGTTGAAAAAATGTAAAATTTGAACCTGCAGTTTCAGTTTTTCCTGAAGCCGGTTTTACTGATATACTATTACTTAGATCCAAAATACTTTTCTTAACTATGATGCCATTGTCATCAATTTCTAATGCTAAAATATTTCTAGAAGTAAATTCTTTTTTTCCAGCTGGTAAAATTCTTGTTGTTTCATTTTGATAATAAACATTCTTATTGAACGCACCTGTAAAAGTTGGTTCACCATATTTAGTAATTAAAAAATTTATATTGGTTTCACCTTCAACAATGTTTTCTATATCTTTTTGTGATATCAAAATGCCGTGAATATTTTGTTTTGGCGTACAAGAAATAAATATTAAAATAGAAATAAAAAAAGAAATTGATATTTTAGCAAATTGAATATTCATAAAATCATTATATATATAAGAAATCTATAAATCTATTACTAACAATTTATGTTTAAAAATTTTTTTTATATTTTCAATAAAAACAAGAAATTAGTTGAAAATATTAATTTTCAAATTGTCAATCAGTCTAGGAAACAAGATTTATATATATTATTTGGAATCAAAGATAATTTTCAAAATAGATTAAACCTTCAAATTCTTCATTTATCGATTATTTTATTAAATTTAAATATTCATAAAAATAAATATTATTTAGAAAAAAAACTATTTAAAGCTTTTCTAAATAATTTTGATCTGGATTTCCGTGAAAAAGGTCTTGGTGATAAAATAATTGAAAAAAAAATTTTTGAAATCTCAAATTTGGTAAATTATCAATTTATTCAATATAAAGAGTCTATGAATAATAGAAAATTATTAAGAAATATTTTAAATAAGTTTTTTATTTTCAGTACAATAGATAATAAAATCAGTTTTTTAGAAGGTTATGTTCATAAACAAAATCTATATCTACAAAAATTAAATTTTAATACATTATTAGATACAAAGATCTTTTTAGATTGAATCAATTATTTATATTAAAATCTTGATAATTAAAGTATAATACAGCCTTAAATGATAGAAAATAATAAAAATCAAATAATCTTAGCTATTGACACTTATGGTGCTGATGGTGGCGAGAGTGTTGTAATAGATGGTTGCGATTATATTGCAAACCAGTTAAATGTTTTTTTTATTTTTGTAGGAAATAAATCTTTAATTATTCCTTTGATCAAAAAATCAAAAAATTTAAAATCTTATAATATTATAAATACTTTAGATTATATTGAAGCAAATGCCAAAGGTTCTGATGCACTAAGATCTGGAAAAGAATCTTCAATGAGAATAGCCGTTGATTTAGTTAAGAAAGATAAGGCTGATGCTGTAATTTCAGCTGGTAATACAGGTGCTTTATTGGCAATTTCTTATATTGTTTTAAGAACTATTGAGGGCATTTCCAGGCCTGCTATGACAGCTTATTTTCCAACCATGAAAGGTGAAACTGCAATGTTGGATTTAGGTGCTAATATTGAGTGTGATTCAAAAAATTTAATTGATTTTGCATTAATGGGTAGTGCGTTTAGCAGAATTATTCTCAAGTCTTCAAATCCATCAGTTGGATTATTAAATGTAGGAGAAGAGTCGCAAAAAGGTAACTCTGTTATTCAAGATGCTTCTGCATTATTAAAAAATTTAAATAATAAAATAAATTACTATGGCTTTGTAGAAGGGAATGATATCGCAGAAGGTAATGTTGATGTTATCATTACAGATGGTTTCTCAGGTAATATTGCATTAAAAACTGCAGAAGGAACGGCTAAATTAGTTACTTTTTTATTGGAGAGTAGCTTTAAAAGTTCTATATTTTCAAAAATTGGTTATTTACTTTCTAAAAATGGATTAAAAAAAATGAAAGACAGAGTAGACCCTAGAAAGTATAATGGTGCAGTTTTATTGGGATTAAACGGAATAGTAGTAAAGTCTCATGGAAACACAGATCCTTTAGGATTTTCAAATGCTGTAAAAGTTGGATATGAAATGGTGAGAGGAAACTTCATTGAAGACTTAAAAAGAAATATAACCAAATAAATCAATTTTAAAAGAGACTTTCAGATGAGTAACATATTAATAACTGGTGTAGGTTCATATTTACCAAGTAATATTATAACTAATAAAGAACTTCCTGAAAATCTAAATACAAGTGATGAATGGATAAAAAAGCGAACTGGTATAAAACAAAGATATTTAGTTTCAGAGGGTGAGTTTACTTCAACAATGGCAATAGCAGCTTCAAAAAAAGCACTTCAAAATGCAAATATTGATAGTAAAGAAATAGATTTGATAATAGTTGCAACAACAACACCTGACCAAACATTTCCAGCAACAGCTGTTAAGGTGCAATCAGAATTAAATATTAATATTGGCCCAGCATTTGACATTCAGGCTGTTTGTGCTGGTTTTATATATGCATTGAATGTTGGTTCTTCTTTATTAAAGACATCTAATTTTAGCAAAGCATTGATAATAGGTTCAGAGTCATTTTCAAAAATTCTTGATTGGTCTGATAGATCTACATGTGTGTTATTTGGTGATGGAGCTGGAGCTGTTATATTAGAGAAAAGTAATAAGTATTCTGAATGGGGAATCTTGTCTTCAAATTTTTACTCTAATGGTAAATTTAGTGATATTTTATATACTGATGGAGGGCCAAGTTTAAATTCAAATGTTGGTCATGTCAGAATGAATGGGAAAGAAGTATTTAAACATGCTGTTGAAAAGCTCTCATCTTGTTTATTAGAAGCTATAAATGATGCAAATTTAAAAATTCAGGATATTGATTTTTTAGTGCCACATCAAGCAAATCTAAGAATTATTGAGTCTTTATCAAAGAAATTAGGTCTGCCAATTGAAAAAATAATTAACACTATTGATATACATGCTAACACTTCAGCAGCTTCAATACCCTTAGCATTAAATAGTGCTATTGAAAGAAATAAAATTAGAAATGGCGATATAATAGCCCTAAATGCAATTGGTGGTGGGCTAAGTTGGGGTGCTTCTGTCATTAAATACGGCAAACCTGATTGACGTTTGATAAATTTTTGTATTAAATATATATTTAGGGAATGTATTTATGACTTCTACACTTACAAGAGCAAATATTGCTGAAGAACTTTATAAGGTAATTGGTTTGTCACATAATGAATCTGCAGAATTGGTTGAAATGTTTTTTGAAGAAATATTATTGTGTTTTGAAAAAGGTGAAGAAGTAAAACTAACTTCTTTTGGCACTTTTAAAATTAGAAATAAAAAGGAACGTGTAGGTAGAAATCCAAAAACAGGAGTTGAAGCTAAAATTTCATCTAGAAAAGTTGTTACTTTTAAACCATCTAGGCATGTAAAAGAAAAAATAAACAATTGAAAATATTTTTAATTTTTATTTATTATGAAATCACCTCAAGCATTTAGAACTATTTCTGAAGTTTCAAATCAAATTAATATACCTGCACATGTGTTAAGATTTTGGGAAACAAAATTTTCAAATATAAAACCTTTAAAAAGATCTGGAAATAGACGGTATTACAGACCTGAGGACGTAAAACTTATTATTAAAATTAAAAATTTGTTATATGATAAAGGTTATACAGTGAAAGGGGTGCAAAAACTATTTAAAGAAAAAGATACTATTAATAGGGAAAATTTAAATAATAATGATAGTAAATTTAAAGACAATCTTAGAAGTATTCTTGAGGACATTGATAATATAATTAAAAAACTATAATTTTATTGTCGGGGTGTGGCGTAGCATGGTAGCGCGCTCCGCTGGGGGTGGAGAGGTCATCAGTTCAAATCTGGTCACCCCGACCACTTAACATATTGATTTTGTTAAGTATTATTTTTTTTATTGACCAATCGCTGACCAAACCATTTTACGAAATAGGGGGGTCACCAGTAACAGTCATTTTATTCAAGATTATTTCCATACGAAATACATCTTTAATTTTATTTAAATCTGAGATAATTTTAAAATTTGTAATATATAATTCAATTAATATTCAGATTTTATATGAATGAAGATAATATTAAAAAGCTTGAAGAATTAACTAGAGACTTTCAACAAGAATTTGATTTATTTCATCTCTTTGAAGTTCTTTTTATTTTACCTTTCTATGATCCTATTTCACTGTCTTTTATTTTACTTATATTTATAGTTTTTATATCATCATTATTTCCAAGTTGGCCTAAAATGTTAACTAGCCATAACTTAGAAGAAATAAGTAATACAGATAAAAAATTTTTTGTTAACATTTTAAAATACATATATGACTATAATAATCATATAGCATTAAATGCAGTTTCTATTCTTCCAACAATTGGAATACTAGGAACTTTTGTTGGGGTTTTAGTTGCAGTAAGTAATTTTAATAATGACTATGTTTGGAATTCACTTGGAATAATTATTCAGGGATTAAAGATAGCTTTTGTTACTTCTGTTTATGGATTAGCTTCATCATTATTTTTAAGATTCTTTAGAGCTAAGGATATTGTTAATTCAGTTGATATTGGACCTGAACATATTTTTAATGCAATTAAAGAAGAGAAATCTGAACTAGAAAAGAATAGAGCTGTTCTACTGTATATTCAAGAAAATGCAGAAACACATAATAATAATTTGATAAAAGCTATAAGAGGTAATAATGATGGTGATTTATTATCAATAATGTACAAAATTCATAGCGATTTTCAGACATTTTCAGAAAAACTAGCACAATCTAATACAGATATTTTTATAAAAGCACTAAAAGAAGCAATTCAAGATTTCAATAAAAATTTAACTGATCAATTTGGAGAAAATTTCAAAGAATTAAATTCAAGTGTTGGAAAATTATTAGAGTGGCAGGAAAATAATAAAAATGATATGGACAACCTAAGAGAAACTCTAGATAAAAGTATTCACTCCATTCAGAAAACAGATCAAAGTTTAATTTCAATTGAAAAATCTACTTCATCTATTCCTCAAAATATGGAAAGTCTTACAAAAATTATTCAAGCTTTAGAAAACCAATTAACTAATATGGGGGATTACATTGAATCCTTCTCTGACTTAAGTGAGAAAGCCGAAAGTGCTATTCCAATAATTAATAATACTCTGAATGATTTTACAACTAATTTGAAAAATTCAATCGATGAAATTTTAAAGGAAATAAGATCCAATCTTGCCACTCAACAAACAGGACATAAAGCCCTATTAGTTTCATTTTCAACATTGGAGAAAGATACAAGAAATCTTTGTGTTAATATAACTAGTGAGTTAAACAAGTTAATAGAAGAATTTAATAATAATTCTTTAGAAATTATTAGAAATTTATCTGAAGCATCAACAAGTGCTTCATCATCTTCATTAGCAATTATTGCTAAGCATGATAATACAATTGACAAATTTAAAGTAGGAATAGAAAAAGCCGTTGAAGAAATAAGTAAGGATATTCCTGAAATAGTTAAAAAATCAACTGAAGGATTTCTTGAAAAACATAGATATTATTTAGAAAATATTTCTAAAGATCAACAACAAATATTAGAAAAGTTTGCAATTGACCTAAATACAAAATATGCAGAAGCAATCAAAAAATTTCAAGAGATTATGGAAGGAAGTTTTGAAAATATTGATAAAAATCTTAAAGAAGTGATTAAAACTGATCTTCAACAATTTGCATCTCGTCTTGGTTCTATTTCTGATATACTTGCAAAAGATTATGGTCCCTTAGTAGATAATTTAAGAAAATTTATTGATCAACTTGATAAATTAAAGGTTAAATAGAGTGTTCAAAAAATCATCTAGTAAAGAAGATGGTAGTTGGCTTTCTTTATCAGATTTGATGACAGTATTAATGGTTTTATTCCTTATAATAGCAGTTATTATAGCTGCTGAGTCTTCAAGAAGGCTGAAAGATGTTCAGGGAGTAATTCAAACTTTTATCGATCAAGAAAACATATTATGTAAAAACTTAAAGAGAAAATTAAATAATAATTTTAGAAAATCAGATCTTGAAGTAAACTGTAATCCAATCAGAATTACATTTAAAAACCCAGAATATAAATTTCCCAGTGGTGAATACCAACTTACAGAACCATTTAAAAAAGCTTTAGATAAACTCTTCCCAATTTATTTAAAAACCATTAAAGAATGGGAAATGTCTGATTTTGTTGATGAGATAAGAATAGAAGGACATACTGACAGTGTAGGGAAGTATATTGATAACATGGTATTATCACAAAAACGATCAAGGTCTGTTTTAGAATATATTATTAATATGAATCATGTTAAAGAGACTGAAGAAAGATTTTTATGGACAAGAAATCTTTTAACTGCAAATGGTCTTTCTTTTAGTAGGCTTCTAAGTAATAACGGTGAATTACTAGATCCTAAATTTATAGGCACTGAAGATAAGGAAAAGTCAAGAAGGGTAGAAATTAAACTTAGAACACAAGCAAGAGAGATACTTTTTTTCATTAACAGTAAAAATAGATGACTATTAATTTTTCAAAATTAGATAATGTAATTGACAAAATGGGGGGGAAGTTGGTTTCCAAAACCATTGAACTTTCTGGTGAAGAGGAAACATTATTAATAAAGTCACAACTTAAAAAAGGTATTGAAATAGAACATTATGATTTTGATTCAACTGAAACTATTGCAGGAATGTTATCATATAAAGGTGAGCATTGTTTTTTGTATATAGATGAACCTAAAAGATTTGAAGAAGTGCTTACTCAAAAGCCAGCTATTGATGCTCAAAGATTTCACCTTGTTAAAGAATGTTTAAAATTACAAGATATGCACAATAAAGGTTTTTCTGGACGCTATAAATTAATTAATAATCCAGAAGGTTATTTTCCTTGTCATCCATTAGATCCTAAAACTGGAAAGAATAACAAAAATAAAACAATTTATTCACAATTAATGGCGTGTAAGCAATGTTTGGATAAATTGTCTTATAAAGGATATAAATTAGAAAAAAATAGATATAATCAAAAAAATGATAACATTTGGAAAAACTTCAACATAGAAGAGTTTTGTAATTATTATCAACCATTTTTTTTTGAAGAAAAGCTTTATAATGCAAACAATCAAAAAAATGTTAACTCTATTGAAAAATGTATGGAGAGGGAGGAAGCACTCCAAAGAGCGAATTTTACATGCCAAGAGAATACTTGTAATGCTGAATTACCTGATCATCCAGAGTTTCTTCATTTATATAAAAAGAAAATATTGTGTACTGCTTGTTTCGTAAGACAGGCAGGAAATGAAAAACACAAGCTAAAATTTACTACTCAAATGATAATTATGTCACGCCGAAAAAAACACTGATTAATTAAATTTTATTCTTTTTAAAATTTTATCTCTGATAGAAATGGTGATCCTGGAAAAATCCCTGAAATATATAGCTCTTCTCTTGCTCTAGTCATAGCAACATAAAGAAGATTTTTCTCGATTACTAAATAATTATCTTGGTCACTTTGGTCCCCACAATTTTGAAGGTCTTCTTCATTAGGAAATTGATCTTCATCACAGCCAAATATCGCAACTGCCTTATATTCTAGTCCCTTAACCCTATTTATTAATGCTAATCCTACCTGATTTGAAAGATAATTCGAATTATCATCTAACACCCAGCATTCGATTTCAGAATTAACTAGTGCTGACTTGATATGATTCAAAAACTTATTTTTTCTAGCTAAGATAACTAGTTCATGTTTTTGAACTCCACCTTCAATTATTGTTTTGACCCATTCAATTAATGCTTTTTGTTCATCCTCTCTGTTTTGAAAAAACTTTATTTTAGGTTTAGGTCCATTGAAAATGGATAGTGAAGAACGTCTTTCAACAAAATTGTCGTCATCTTGAATAAGAAATTCATTCATTTTATCAGCAGCATCTTTTATTTGCCTTGATGTTCTATAATTTATATTTAATTTTCTTGAATTCCCACGAACCTCAAATCCATGTTTTGAATAGCTATGATATCTTCTATAAAGAGATTGACCTATATCTCCACATAGCATGATGTCATTAGGTTTTTTTTCTACAAGTTTTCTTGCAAAAGAAAGTATATGTGGCCCAAGATCTTGAGTTTCATCTATAATCAAATGTGTGTATCTTGGGCTTTTATTTTTCAGTATGTCTGAAGATATTTGATATAAGTGATAAGGAGTAAAAGTATTTTTATTAAAACACATCTCATTAAATTTTGAGTAAAGTTCAGACAATTCTTTTCTCTGCTCAACTTTCAATGCAGTAATTCGTCCTTTTCTTTGAAAGTCTTTATATTTATTAAAATCCCATAAACTCCATGGTCCAATGACATTTTCATATTCACTTAGGATAAATTTTTCAGAAAAATTTCGGGTGGCACCCATTTCTTTAGCTAGATTAATAAGGTTTGATTGAATTGTATGTTTGTTAGAAATATGAAAATTTGAAGAATAGTGATTCTTAACAATTTCTAATGCTATTTCTTCAAGATAACCAATTTTGAGTTTTTTCCGTATTTCACTATTTGGACCTAAAAGCAAATCAGCTTTTTGCTCAATGTCATTTGATAAAACTCTTGAAAATGTTAGAAGAGCAACTGAATCATCTTTTAAATCATTCATATTTTCAATAAGATATTTTGCTCTATGAAGAGCAATAACAGTCTTTCCTGTTCCAGCACCACCAAAAATTTTTGAAGAACCATTATAGTTAGCTGAAACTAATTCAGATTGGGAATGATCTAAAAAAACTAACCATTTTTCCCATGGTTTTTCTAAAGCAATCATTAAATTTTCAAAATCTTTTTCAGAAGAAAAAATTGAATTTGGTGTCAACTTAGGCAATCTTTCTGGTATTTTCTCTCCTAAGTATAAGTGAACTAAATCTTTATGTAGTTTATCTCCTAAAAAGTTTTGTGAATATTCTGATAAAAACTCATCTTCATTTTTTATTGAATTAATAAATGTTATTTCTTCTTGAGTGGCACCTGTTTCCTTAATGTCGTCTATATCAACATTAGAAAATAAATTTTCTATGTGTTCTTGGTTAATGGTTCTTACTTCTTGATCAATTTGATTAAAATTGGGAATATCTATTTTTTCATCTACTTCATTTACATGAATTACATTTTCAGTATCTATATTTGAAATATTTATTTTTTCAGCTTTCTTATAAACTTCATCATGTTTACCAGGAAATAGAATTATAAATCGATTTGACTCATGTTTTAAAATTAGTCTTCTAGCTTCTTGACCTTTTATTCGTATGGAGCTTAATTTTTTTGAGCTACCTAATAATTTTTCTAAATTTAATGTTCTATCAAACGGGTTAGAAATAAATTTATCAATAGCAGAAATTGCATTCATTATTGATCTTTGATCAGGTAATTTTAATATTTCTTTAAAAAGGTTTTTACTTAATACAATCTTATGTTTCATTCAAATAATATGAATTTATTATATTCTTCGTAATTTTGTAACACATATATATATATGTCAATTCAGTGTTTTAATTTTCATCTAAAGTATAAATATATTTTTTATTAGCTTTTAAAAGTTTCTTTATGTTTTGATCTATTATACGCTTCTTCAATGATATCCTTTCTTTTTGCAAACTCAGTGCACAGTCTTTTGGGTGATGGTTTTATTCCAACTCTTCCTAATTCAAGTCTATCTGCATCCCAGCATGTCTGAATAGTAATGTCACCTTCAACCAAACCATCCGAATGATACTTGCATGCATCCACCAACAGTTCAGTTTCTTCATCTGTAATATCAAACCACTTACCTCGGATTTTATGCACATATTTAGCTGCCCTTCTACCATGCTCTAAATCATAGTGTTCATTATCTCTTTGGCAGTCATGCATAACTGCAAATAACTCTACAACATTTAAATTAGCCCTAGTTTCTTTAGCTATCATTCGTCCATTATAAAGAACTCGCATCCAATGACCTTTACCATGTATAATTGAATTACCTAAAGGAAACTGTTCTAAAAGGTGATTGAGCAATTCATCTGTAAGGACTTTAGATGTATCTGCATTTAAACTGTATTTTGACATGTAAATATTTTATTAAATTTATTTTTAATTGTATCACGTTTTTAATCAGCCAATACATTGGTATTAACAAATTGTGCAAATTATGTTATGCTTCGCTTGTGAAATATTTGCTTTCCCTATTAATATTTTTTATCCCATTTACCTCATTTGCCGAAGATTGGATTTTAATCAAAAAAGATTTTGAATGCTTTCATGAGAGAGGAAGAAGTTGTTATATTTTCTTAGCTGAAGATAAAGATAATAAAACTTACTTATCATACATAAATATTAAAAGACATGCCTTTAAAGAGTTTAAGCTATCATTATTTGTTGATTATTTGAGTTCAGATGAATACGAAATTTTTATCAACGATGAGAAGTATTCTTTTAAAAATAATTATAAACGAGGTTATCTCTCAAAATATATTGAAGAGATAATAACTAATAAAAATATAGCTGATGAATATTACTCAGAAAATCATCCATTCAAAACTGATACATTTGAAAGAGTTTTTATCGAAACTGATAAAGACAAATATATGATTAAAATCTGGGATAATTTAGAAAGACTAGAGTTTTATTGGTACTATAAAGATGAAGATTTTTCTCAATTAGATACCATTTGAAAATGTAATTTGGTCTATAGCTTTTTAAAACTGTTGACCAATCATTGACCAAATTTTTGTGACCGAACATCAACGCTCTTGACCGAAGATCAACGCAATGTAAAGTATATCAACAAATTACGTTGATGTACGATCATAGGCAGTCATAAAAAATGATGGGGGACACCATTTCAAATCTGGTCACCCCGACCATTTAACATATTGAATTTGTTAAGTATTATTTTTTTTATAGACCAATCGTAGACCAAACTATTTTATGAAATAGGGGGGTCAACAGTAACAGCCCTTTGATCCATGTTAATTCTCTAATATTTAATTAATTACTTGATTAGTACTATCTACCTCAGTCCAAAGATCAGCATTGAAGTCTCCAATCCTTCGGCAACCCCAATCTCCTACAAAATAAATAATATCTTTTACCAAATGACGGTACATTTCTGGGGGTACATTTTTGTTATCATCGCTAGGATAAAATCGATTATAAAATTCATTGTGTAAATCTTTATCATGATAAATAGCTCCATCAATTTCATCAGTAAATGGTAATAAATCCTCTAATGAATTAAATATTGCTTTATAAGAATTACCTATTTCATCAATTAATTTTATAAAGTTTTGCCCGTATGGATGACTAAAATCAGTGTTATGATTATGTTTTTCATAATGAATATAATTAGTTGTATTTATTGTTAATTTACCAAAAATTTTTATTGCTTGTTCATTTGAAATCTTATCCATGTTAATAAATTTTTGGCGTATAGAAATAAGAGCGAATAAAAAGGTTTTTATTTTTAATTCTAAGGATACTGTTCTTTCAAAAGTGTAAATTGGTCCTGAATGGTTTTCTATGGATAAAAATCTTTCATAAATCCATGCATAACCAACTTCATTTACATTATATTGATAAGATCTAAATCTTCTTGGCATACATTCTACTAAATCTATATCATGAATACTATTAGCATTAGAAAACTCAAGTATTTCGACATCTACTTCATTAAGATCGTTAATCGGGTCATACATCAGTGTATTTTTAGAGTAAATTAAATTCCCCTTAACTTTTGCTTTATAAAGAAATTTTCCATTTTTTTGTTTGACTAATGGTTTAAATAAATTTCCATCTCTTTTTAATTCACCGTATGCAGCAATTTTAAATAATGCATTATCTAGTGCCACATTTAGTATATGCTTAAGAGTAAAATAAGTTGCCCTAGAAATAATTTCATTTCTTTCACTTCCTTGATATTGAGATTTTGACCCGTGAGCAATGTTTGATCTAATTAAATATAAAAGACGAGTTAATTTACCTAAAAATTTCTTTTTGATTTTATTTGAAGGATTGCTTTGTATTTTTTGAAAATAATTAATATATTCTTCATGTTTTGAAGTTGAATTTTCATTATTATTGCTTTCAATATTATTATTCCTGGATAGTTCAATATAATCGTCTTTGATTAAAGGTTTGATTTCAGATAAATGTATTAATCCATCCCAAGTTATCAATTTTGCAGAGGGAATATCTTTTAATATATCCTCAATAAGATTTCTAAAATTAGATAAATCACTAGTCTGCTCATGAACAAAAAAAATTCTATTCCATATTGTATTTAAAGAACCAAAAATTTCTTGGCATTTCATTTGATCATTTAAATTTAAATACCAACAAAAATCCAGAGTTTTAGCAATGTGGGTTTTATCGTCAATTGATAACATGGCGTTTTATCGTTTAATTGTTAAAAACAAAAAAATAAATTTAAAAATAGTTAATTTTAATGAGAATGGTCAAGTTATTTCTAATACATGAAAATCTAAATTTGGTCAGTAGCTGTTTTTATTTATTGACCAATCATTGACCAAATTTTTGTAACCGAACATCAACGCTCTTGACCGAATATCAACGCAATGTAAAGTATATAAACAAATAAATTTGATGTACGATCATAGGCAGTCATAAAAAATGATAAGGGTTACCATTTCAAATCTGGTCACCCCGACCAAATCACCTAATTTTCAAACCCTATGTTTTCTGCCATTTTTCAAGGCATAGCAAGGGATTGAAACATATCTAAACAAATCTTTCCCCATAATCTTTCAATACAATATCCATACATTTACAACCAATTTACCATAAAAATGTGTGGACTATGTGTGGACTAGGGTCACCAGTTTTTTACTGATACCCCCATTGACATACTAGGCGTATCACTATGATGATTATTAGAAACAAAACTATCCTTAAAGTATTTCATAATAGTTTTTTTTGGATTTAGTTAACTATTCGTTTTTTGAATTTTCTAAAAATAAGTTCCATATTTGATTTATATAAGGTTTATTGATCAATTATTTCTTCTAGATTTTTTATAAATACTAATTTAGCTTTATCTAAATTTTCAATTTCATAAATGATTTCAGACACACTTTCTTTATTCATCATGCCTCCTTGATACTTTCTTGTCATTATGTAAAGATTTGAGTTTGCATGATCTTGTACATATGCAAAAGAGCAGTGCCACTTATCTTTATTTTTATATGATATGTAAACATCAATGTATTTAGAACCATTGATCATTGAACCACCAGTTTTAACATGGCTTCCAACATTATTATTAGAAAAATCAAGAGAAGTCTTCAATTCATCTAAAAATTCTCTTAATGATGTTCTAACAGCTTCATCTTTTGGTCCAAATAAAATTTTTGATAAACGAGGTTGAGTAATCCTAACTCTCTGTTCTAGTTCTTGAATTAGAATTTCAAATTCATATTCAGTAATTTTTCCTTTAGAGTATTCATTGTTTATATTTTCATAAAAAGAATGTAATTCTTTTTTATTGTAATCTTTATTTTTTATTAAACTTAATACTCGAACTACGTTTGCGGACAAATCTTTGTTTTCATTAAGATTATTCATAATTTTACATTTCTCTTAGTATACCTATAAACAAACAGTCTTCATCATTATAAATGATTTATTTTATAATTTAATAAAAGTACTCCAGTTTTTTCATCTGATCGAATTTACCTATAAAATAAAATTCTTAATTTAAATTTTTTATTTTATCTTAAGGTATCAGATACTTTATTCCCACATTTTATAATTTCTATCTGGGTAATCCCATGATGGATCATGTTGAACATGATATATATATTTTGCTATCCATTCTTTAAGTGCTCTTCCCATATCAGTTTTACCAAAATCTCCATCATGTTCATCAATATATCTTTGAAGAAACGTTTCAATACTCATAATCATTTCCATAGTAATTTTAGGATTATAAAGGTTTCCATATTCGTCTTCTTTTTCAGTTGATGTATATCCGTGTTCGTCTAATATGTACTCTCCATTTTCATCTAAATCATCTTCTATTTCATAAAATTCACAAATGTATTGATCTATGTCATTCTCATCATAACCTTTATGTATGTTCCACCATCCAAATTCCTTTACATCATTCCCCTTTACTTCTTTTGACAAAACTTTGCTTGTTTCATTCTTTTCTGATTTTGTTTTATTATCTTTATTTTCATTAATAAAAATAAATCTTACTGGATTACTTGCGCCTTTTGGATAATATGATTTTGGAATTTCTTTGTTTAAATACTCGAGAAGAACTTCTGAGGCAGCAATCTCTCCAACAAAACCGATTCTTTTGTCTTGTGGCGGATCGGAAAAGTCTTTAAATTCACTGTCGTTGGAAGGGAGCCATTTTATAGGTTTAAAAACTCCAACTATTTTTAAACCACTCCTAGCAATAACATATTCAACTTTTTGAGCATTTTGTAAACTTGCTCTCCATTGGTATCTTGATGAATCATAAATATCATTAAGGTTTGATGATAAACTTCTGCCAATTGACACTACTAAAACATTATGCTTAAAAAAATTATCTTTCATAATTGAAATCTCCTATTAAATATTATTTCTTTCTTCCCAATACTGATCAGTTTCTTCAGGAGAAAGAGTATAAGTCCTTCCATCTCTTCTAATATAAAAAATCCCTTTTTATCTCTAAAATTAACATATATTTACGATGAAATATATTTAATTAAAGGTCATTTAAATTTATATACTAGCAGAAATCTAGAGTTTTAGCGATGTGGTTTTATCTGAAATTGTTAAAATAATATTTTAATAGGCTAATTAAAAAACAAAGACATTGATTTGAAAAATAGTTAATTTTAAAGAGAATGGGCAAGTTATTTCTAGTTCATATAAAACTAAATGTGGTCACAGCAAGTGACCAATTAGTGACCACATTTTCATGACCGAACATCAACACTCTTGACCGAGGATCAACGCAATATTCAGTATATCAACAAGTTACGTAGATTTGCGTTGATAGGCGTTGATTTACAATAATAAGCGTCACCATTTCAAATCTGGTCACCCCGACCAAAACATAATACATTCAAACTCATAAAACTTAGCCATTTGTTTGACTCAATACTAAGTTTTATTCTTATCAAAATAATTTAAAAAACATTCATATAATAAAATACAAGTCGAAGTGGAGAATAATTAATACGTATTCCTATTGATATGCTTAAATATATATCAATTTCAAAAAACTTTTAATCAAATGAATAATGTGTAATTAATCTTTTAAGACATTCCATATTTACTTAAAACATTTTTGAAATCTTCTATGAATTCTTTTGATTTTGCTGCCGAGAAGTCTCCTCCCAAGTAATCTAAACTTAGTGAATTTGGCATTTCTTTGTATTTAGCAAAATATTCTTTAGCGAGCTCAGTTTGATCTCGTTTGTGAGCAATATATACTAAACACAATTGAAAAATCTCATTAGTGCCATAATAAGAATATTTTAAGTTTTTATTTTCATTAATAAATTTTTCAGCATTATCTAACTTTTGCATAGCAAATAACGAATATACATAATAGTATCTTACCCACGCTGGATAATGAGGAGACACTCTGAAAAGTTCTTCATAAGTTAAATTAGCAATTTCAAATTGCTCGCAATTTTGATTAATCCAAGCTGTCATTGCATATGCATGTGAAGAAGCTTTAGATTTTTTTTCGCTTAAGATATCGTTCATTCGTGAAACTTTTGAACATGCCTCTGAGTAATTTCCAAGCAAACCTTCATTACTGGACTCTAAAGCCATTGCATCAATAGAATTGATATCATGAGAAGTTAGATAATTTTTGGCAATTTCAAGGCTTTTTATTATATCGGATTTATAATTTTCTGATAACCCTAAATATACTTTTTGCTGTAAAAGCCAACCATGTAATTTTTTTATACCATAATTATTAGGTTCTATTTCAAGCATTTCGTCGATTAATTTCATTGCTTTATAGTGTTGGTCAGGTGTCCAGGAGACCATATTGGCTTGTGCTAGTATGAATTTTTTATATACAATAGGATTCTGTGATACTCGTTGATTAGAAGAAATTGAATGATCCATGGTACTCATTTTTTGTAACGCCAAATCAGTAATTTTATCTTGATATTCAAATATTTGATCTTCTGTTAGTTCATAAACTTCAGAGGCTATTACTTCTTCATTAAGTAGGTCAGTTATTTTAGATGAAAGTCTAATCTGATCACCTGAAACTTGAATAGTAGCTTCAATACTATAATTAATAAAATATTTAGATTTTAACTCAGCATTAGAGATTTCATTTTTATCTATAAAGTTTGCTGTTGTTTCTGGAACAACATCTAACTGTGGATGTTGAGACAAAGAAGTTCCAAGATGATTTGTAAATCCCGTGGCTACATAACTCAAATCGTCTCTTTTTGATAAAAATTTGAATGGCTTTATTAAAACTTTACTTATATCAGATTTAACAAACTCTTTTGTTTCAATATTTTCAATTACTTGTGAATTATAATTAAAGTAAAATATGCCACCTAATAGAATGACAATTGCAGCTGCTATGCTAGTAATCATTGTTATATTAGAAGATTGAGTTTTAATCTTTCTCTTTTGTGATGGATCAAGCAGGATGTCATATGCATGAAAGGTATTCTGTTTGACCTTTTGAACTCCAAGATCATTAAAAGTCACTTTTGTTTTGGGAACAACTATATCATAAATACTTTTGGATATGGATATGCCATTGGGTTGAGCTAGAGCTTCAAGACGTGCTGCAATATTAACACCATCACCTAGAAGGTTTCCGCCCTTCATAACAACATCACCCATATTGATACCAATACGGAACTCAAGTTTTACTTCCGTATTTTTACTTTCATTTCTTTTTTTAAGTTCACTTTGAAAGTTGACTGCACATTCTACAGCGTTAACAGCACTTTGAAACTCAGCAAGGACAGAGTCACCAGCAGTATTAAATATAGATCCTTTATATTTATTTAAAAGCTTATTAAGGATTGTCTCACATTTACCATAGGCTTTTAAAGTAGCATTCTCATCATTTTCCATGTGCTTGCTGTAGCCAACAACATCAGCAACTAATATAACAGCTAATTTACGATCGATTTCATTTGGAGACATAATGAATTGCTTTATTAAATTAAAATTTAACTATAAATAAACAATCTCTAAAGTAAATTGCTGATATTACATATCAAATAATTTAATACGCTGTAATGTTTAATAATTATTTAAATTAAGGTTAAAAATATTAAAATAATAGTTCAAATCTAGACAACCTAGCCAAATTTAAAAATTATAAAAATATATTTTGTAATTATAAAAATTGAAAAAATTTAAAATGGCTAGCCATTTAATTATGGCTAGCCAAAAACTATTATTCCTCTTCAGGAAGTACTAAATTTAGTATTACTGCAACTAAAGCTGTAGGAGCAACTGCTGACGTTGCTAAAACTTTAACTACTCCAGGTAAATACTGAACTGCAGAAGGGACCAAATTTAGACCAAGCCCAACAGCAAGAGAAACTGCAATTATTACCATATTTCTTCTATTGAGAGTGACTTCACTTAAAACATTTAATCCAGCTGCAGCAACCATCCCAAACATGACTATAACGCCACCACCTAAAACAGGTAAAGGCATTGAAGCAATAACTGCACCTATTTTTGGAATTAATCCACAAATGACCAAGAAAACAGCTCCAATTGTAACTACATGTCGAGACATAATTCCAGTCATGCCAACTATTCCTACATTCTGGCTGAATGAAGTATTAGGAAGGCCACCAAAAACACCAGCAACTGCACTACCTAGTCCATCTGCATAAGTTGCACCAGATATTTCTTCATCAGTTGCTTCTCTGCCAGCACCTGCTTTGGTTGTCGCAGATGTATCTCCAACAGTTTCAATGGCAGAAACAATACATACTAAAGTTACAGCTATAACAGCTCCCAAACTAAACTCAAAACCATATGGGATTGGTTGCAAACCAGAGAACCAGCTAGCCTTTGCTACCGGAGCAAAGTTTACCATACCCTGAGCAAATGCAAGAAGATAGCCAGCAATTATTCCAATTAAAACAGCAGCATTTGAAATTAAACCTCTTCCAAAAAATTTACATATTAAAGCAACAATTACGACAATTCCAGCTACACTCCAGTGCATTAATGAGCCAAAACTTTCAGCTTCCATTTGAAACTTAGCAGCTCCTCCAGCTGAATACTTTATGGCTACTGGTATTAAGTATAAACCAATAGCTAAAATAACTAATCCTGTCACTAAAGGTGGGAAAAGCCATCTAATATCTTTAATTATTGTACCAAGTAAAAAATGTAATATTCCTCCAAATATACAAGCTGTTAATGCAACTGGTAAGCCTTGTGTTGCAGCAAGACCCGCTAAAACTCCAACAAAAGCAAAGCTTGTTCCTTGCATTATTGGTAACCTAGCGCCAACAGGACCAATTCCTACAGTCTGTAAAAGTGTTGCTACTCCTGCAAACAGCATAGCCATTTGGATAAGATATACCATGTCAGCACCACCAAAAGCTAAACCTGCCGCACCCGCAACAATAACAGAAGGAGTTACATTTGATGCAAACATTGCTAGAACGTGCTGTAACCCTAATGCCGTAGCCTCTCCCAGAGGTGGTGTATTATCTGGATCTGAATAAAACCCATCTTTATTATTACTCATTGTTTCCCCCTTTTTTGTTTAAAAATAACAATTAATATAATCAATATTATATTTTTTTTATCTAAGCAAATTTATTGATGTTATATATATATATATTAATAAAGTTTTTTTTTTTAATATTTTTAGAGATATATCAAGGTGCTGAATATTGATTGGGCAAATTTCACTCTCTTAAATTCATTAATGGGTGGTATTTTGATTGGCATAGCAGCCACTATTATTTTCTTTGTAAATGGTAGAATAATGGGTATTTCAGGTATTTTAGGAAATTTAATTGCAACCAAAGAAACTGATCAAAAATTTTGGAGAATTATTTTCATTTTAGGAGTTTTAATAGGTCCTTTAATTTTTATTCTTTTGTTTAAAGAAATAAAATCTGAAATGGTAGCCAATACAACATTGCTGATAATATCTGGTTTTTTAGTTGGTTTAGGAACATCTCTAGGAAATGGCTGTACATCTGGCCATGGTATTTGTGGATTATCTCGTTTTTCTATACGCTCTATTATTGCAACTTTAGTCTTTGTAATTTCGGGTATGATTACTGTTTACTTTATAAGTGGTAATTTATTGTGAAATTAATTTTATTATTTTTATCAGGATCTTTATTCGGCTTTGGCCTTACTCTGTCCGGAATGCTTGATCCTTCAAAAGTTCAAGCATTTCTTAATATTACACAAAAATGGGACCCATCCTTAGCTTTTGTAATGATTGGCGGGATATTGACTACGTCTACAGGATATTACTTTATTTTAAAAAGATCTTCACCTTTATATGATGCAAACTTTCATATACCTGTTATTAAACATATTGATAAAAAATTAATTATTGGTTCTGTTCTTTTTGGTATTGGTTGGGGTTTAGGAGGATTATGCCCTGGACCAGCTGTGGCAATCTTAGGTTATAGTTTTTTCCCAGCAATCATTTTTATGATAGCAATGTTGATTGGTTTATTTATAGGAAAGAGATTTATCAATTTTTAGTATAAATTTAAATACTATAATTATCATAAATATTCTTAAAATTTTCAAATTGTTCTTTTTAAATTTTTTAATATAATAAAAAAACAAAAATAGTTAATGTAGGTAAATATGTCAGGCCCATTTTCAGGATTTGGTATTCATTCTGATTTGCAAGTAGAGAGTTTCTCAACTGCAAAAGATCCATATTATAAACAAATAAAAGAAATACTTTCATCAAATAACATAATGGAAACTTTATCTATTGAAAAAACAAAATTACTTCAAAAAGAACTTCTTTATCCGTATTTAGAATTTTTTATTCGAAATGATAATAATAATTATTATAAAAATTTATTCTTTAACCGTGGAATAGCCAAAGATAATAAAGGAAATTTAAAAAGCAACTTAGACCTTCATGATCTTATAAAATTAAGAATTCACTCAGATGACCTAAGAGGAGATGGCCAAAAACCAAGATTAATTAATCATTCTAAAAATAAAAATGAAGGTATGTATTTTAAATCAAGTGGAACAACAGTTGGAACAGTTGGACCTGTTGATGTTTTTAGATCAAATTTAACATTAAGTTTATCCAGGTTGACAAATGGAAATTTAATCGATTGGTCAGTTGGAAAAAAAATTAATAATGGTGAATGCCTATTTCATATGGCTCCCGAAATGACTGACTTCTTGGCTTTTGCTGCAATAGGGTCTGATTTTTTGAGATACCGCGGCCTAAATGTAAGTTTTGGAGCTAAAGTAAAAGCAGGTCCAAAAGATACTACCATATGGCAAAGAATTGGACCTGATATTGGTCAAATGAGAAAATTTTTCAAAGACAAATCAGATATTAAATACTTCATTGCAAGTGGTGTTGGTCTTTATAAAATGTTCATTGAACCAGTTGGACTTAAAAAGTATGCAATGAAGTTTATGCTTAATGCACCACCTGTATATCTTGGAAAAGATGGTATTTTAATGATTGGAGGAGGTTTGAAAAGGTTACCAGAGGAAATTACCTCTTTAAGTCAAGTTGTTCAGGCAACTGGTGAGAATATAATTGCAGGGAATAATAAAAATGATAATCCTGCTCCTGTTATTGATATGTTAGGCTTAACAGAGTCTATAAATGTTTTTATTGGCGTTCCCACTGATCCCTTTTCAAGCAGTCCATGGGTTAAGTATCCGCATCCTCTTACATACGTAGCATTGTTAAATTCACCAAATGATTTGACGCCTGTTGAAAACCCTGTTCCGGGAAAAGAATATTTACTTTTCTATGTAAATTTGATGACACTTGACTATGTTGAAGCAATAATACCTGGGGATTTTGTATTAGCATCTGAAAAAGAGAATAGTATTGAAACTGCATTGGGTAGCAGGAATGTTTCTCAGTCTGGTTTTATATACTCGCGAAGGGCTGAACAAAATGAAGGCTTTAAAATACGTGAAGGATGCGGATGATTGGTCTTTTTAAGAAAAAAGAACAAAATATTAAATTAGATCTCTCAAATTTTTTTAATTGGATCAAAAACCTTGATAAACAAAAATTTCATTTATCTAACCAAGATTTAGATAAAAGACTAAGTCAAAGCAAACTAGTATATAAATTTTTAAAATCAGATAAAGGTAAAAACCTTCTGAACTCAATTTTTCTTGAAATGACGGATATAGGTTTTCCAGAAATTTCTTCAAAAAAAGAATTAGATCTTTTAATTGAAATATTTTCCCCAGAAACTTTAAATCAAATATTTTTTAATCCAAGTAATGGTTTTAACAACTCCAATTATAGTGGTAAATTTAAACAAACAATTAAAATAAGTGAAAACTACGGATATGTTATAGCTCCTAAAGGCCTAGTTTTAATTGTTGGAAGTAGTAATACTATTCTTCCTGTAATTACTTCTATAATTTTATCTTACATATGTGGCAATGTGTCAGTTTGTCAGCTTTCAAAATTTAATGCATCTATTATTAAAAAGTTTATTGATGGTATTCCTTCAGATTGCACTAATTACGTACATTATACAAATTTAGATCATAATATTCCAAGTGATGAGAGCCTTTTAAAGGAATTATTAACTCAAGTTCCTTGGAACGTAATAAATGTATGGGGAGGTGAGGAAGCAAATAATTTTTACTTTAAAAATGTAGCTAAGAATTTAAACAGGCCAAAAATTATTAATATGGAGCCACTTACCGGTATTGTTATTATTCAAAGAAGCTATTTAAAGAATAATTTAAATGAAATATCCAAAGAGTTGGCTATCTCTATTTCCGAAATGGGTCAACAACTTTGTAGTTCTCCAACAGAAGGATTTATTGTTAATGATATAAATGATTATCAAATAGATGATAGTTTTTTTAATAAACTAGTCGATTGCTTAGAAAAAAATTATATTGAGTTTAATGATTTTGAGGCTAGTTATTTTAATCTTGATAGAATGCTAACATATGCACAAGATAAAAACTCGAAAGTATATAATTCGAAGAAATATGGAAATAAAATTTCAATAATAGCAAGTAATAGCAAGTCTGTTTTTTCAGATTCAGATGACAATAATTATTTATCAATTCATAAAAGAAGGAATTTTTTGGAGTTAATTAATACTTCCAATTTTGAATCTCTTTTTAATTTAATAAATGGAATAAGTTCAAAAAGCACTCATAGTGAAATAAAAAAAATACAAACAATTTTAGTATTTGGAAATAAAGAATTTAACACTGATGTATTAAAACTCGCAAAAAATACTGGTGCCTACAGAGTTATTGATGCAAATTATACTTTTAAAAGGCACCCATTAGAAGCTTTAGATGGCATCCATCTAGTAAACGAGTTTACTTACCAAATATCTGTTGTTGGTTCTATTTCCTATAATTAGAAAATATAAAAATAATAATTATCAATTTAATTTTATGAGAAGGGGTGTAAATTATTTGATATAATTTTCTTTAAATTATTAACTCTAACGTTGTATATAATTTAAAATTAAGTTGTTAAAATAATATTTAAAACATATTAATATCTAATGAATTTCATAGTTATTTAAAAAATGTAAAAATGAAAAATTTTTTAATTAATATTTCTGTTTTATTTTCTTTTATAAATATTTTTTTTGGTTATTTATGCTCATTCTTAGTTTTATTGATGACGATAAATGTCTTTGTAGTAGTCATTTTACGATACTTGTTTGGTATTAGTTTTATATGGATGCAAGAGACTTATGTTTGGATGCATGCTTATATATTTATGCTAGGTGCGGGTTATGCCTACCTTAATGACGATCATGTAAGAATTGATATTATTTATCGAAATGCAAGTAGTAAATACAAAAGAGTTTTAAATATTTTAGGTAATGTTTTTTTCCTAGTTCCTTTTTTATATATTATTTGGACTTTCAGTTTTCCATTTGTATCTAGATCGTTCTCAATGAATGAAATCTCTAGAGAAGCTGGTGGATTGCCCATGATATATTTGCTAAAATCTGCTATCCTAATTTTTGCAATATTACTTTTTTTACAGGTTATATCCAAAATTATTGATGACTTATTAGGTACTGAGAATTCATTAGAAAGAGACCAAAATTCCCAGAGCTTTTTAAGGTTTAGAAAATGATTACACCTGAAATTTTAGCTTCAATCATGTTTATTACAACTTTACTTTTGTTGCTATTTGGATTTCCAGTTGCATTCACTTTAGCTGGATCAGCCCTTTTTTTTGCATTTTTAGGTGATGTTCTAGAAATATTCAATTTTAAGATGTTGTTTTTCTTTCCACAAAGAATTTATGGGGTCATGATTAATGAAGCCTTGGTTGCTGTCCCATTATTTATCTTTATGGGAGTTATGCTTGAAAAAACAAATATTGCAGGAAAATTACTTGAATCTATTGGTGATTTATTTGGCTCAATTAGAGGTGGATTAGGTATAGGTGTTGTTTTAGTTGGCATGCTATTAGCTGCATCTACGGGTATAGTTGGAGCTACTGTTGTAACAATGGGCATGCTTGCTTTGCCAACTATGTTAAAGGCTGGTTACGATGAAAAATTTGCAACTGGTACGATTTGCGCTTCTGGAACATTAGGCCAAATAATTCCACCTTCTATTGTATTAATTTTACTTGCTGAAATGTTGCAGGGTGCAAATGAAGAAGCAGGTTTAATTAAAGGTGACTTAGCTCCATTACCTGTTACTGCTATAGATCTTTTTGCTGGCGCATTAATACCTGGTTTGCTTTTAGTACTATTTTTCATAATTTATATTTTAGTATTGGCAAGACTGAAACCAAATTTTTTACCTGCTAAAAAAGTTACTAAATCTCGCAGCGTTATATTAAAAAACACATTCATTGAAATTATTCCTCCAATATTTCTAATTTTATCTGTTTTAGGCTCAATATTTTTAGGGATAGCAACGCCAACTGAGTCTGCTTCAGTAGGTGCTGTTGGAGCAGCTTTAATCGCTCTATTTAGAAAAGAATTAAATTTTAATAATATTAAAGAAGCTACATTAACAACAGCTAAAATGAGTTCTTTTGTCTTTGTAATTTTAATTGGAGCTTCTATGTTTTCACTTGTCTTTAGAGGCTTTGGTGGTGATGAAATGATTAGTAGTTTTCTTACTAATCTTCCTGGTGGGGAATATGGACCACTTTTAATGGTTATGATAACAATATTTTTACTAGGTTTTTTTCTTGATTATATTGAAATAATATTTGTTATAATACCACTTGTAGGTCCTGGGCTTATTGCAAACGGAGCTGACCCTTTGTGGCTAGGTATATTAATATCTTTGAACTTACAAACAAGCTTTCTAACACCACCATTTGGTTTTTCATTGTTTTTTTTAAGAGGGGTAGCACCAAAAAGTGTCGAGACAACAAATATATATCGAGGCGTCATACCATATATAATTATTCAAATTATTTCGATAGTTATCGTATTTTGTTTCCCAGCTATAGCTACTTGGTTGCCAAGAATAATAAATTAGAGGCCATTAAGGCCTCTAATTAAAATTATATTATACAGAGTCTGGATACTTAAAGGATAGATTTCTAATTCTAGCGAATTCAGACTCTCCCTTAGTTGACCAATCCATAATATTTTTTCTAAATGATAGTAAATGGTTGCAAATAGCTTTAGTCTCTGAATTTATAGAACCTCTTTCAGAAACAACTTCACCAGCAGCATTACCTAAAGCGATTAGAACTTCATCAGGAAACTTCTTTAGTTGAACGTTATGTTCATTTAAAAGTTTTTGCAATGCAGGACCATTTGCAGCTTGAAATCTACTGAACACCGTCATGTTAAATGACTTAGTCATATCATCCACAAGGCCTCGGGTTGAACTATCAAGTTTTTCCCATGAAGCAAGATCAATTGAAAGATCTAATAATGTTGAAGGCTCATGCCAACCTGGTCCATAATAATATTTTGCAGCTTGATATAACCCTGCGCCTAAATCAGCTGCTGGGCATATCCATTCAGCTGCATCTACAGCACCTGATGAGAGTGACGGTAAAACATCAGGACCTGCTAACAGAACTGGAGTGGCGCCAAGTTTTTCAATGGTTCTACCACCAAGACCTGGCATACGCATTTTCAAACCGTTGTAATCAGAAGGAGTGTTAATTTCTTTGTTAAACCAACCACCCATTTGGTTTCCAGTATTTCCTAATGGTAAAAATTTTAAACCTAATGCATTATAAATTTTGTCAGCTGCTTCAATGCCACCACCATAGTAGCACCAAGCATTTTGTTCCATTGCATTCATGCCAAAAGGACTGGTTGCAACGAACTCTATAGCATCAGATACGTTAGTCCAATAATATGGAGCTCCATAAGCGGCTTGTGCAGCACCAGATCTAACAGCATCTAAAGCTTCTAAACCTGGAACCAGTTCTCCAGCATGATAAACTTTAATATTAAGTTTATCTGAGTAGGTGTTTATATTATCTGCAAATGCTTGTATTGCTTGACCAAGAAGGCCAGCTTTACCAAAAGCTGAAACTAAAATCCATTCTTGGTGTCCACCCGCAATTGAGGGGCTTGACAAAGTTGAAGCTGAAGCAACACCGACACCGGCAACTCCAGCTTTTTTAATAAAGTCTCTACGCTTAATATTATTTTTCATAAATTTCTCCCAAAATATATAAAATTAAATATAAAATTTATATTAAATTAAAAAAAAGCAAGTTTTTTGTAAAATATTATTTTTTTTTTAATAAAACTATTATATTTAAATTTTGTAAATATTTTTATATGAAAAAACTTAAGGTATAACTAATGGCTACAAAAAAGAAACCAGCAAAAAAAACTAATATTAAAAAAGATAATAAGAATAGTTCAAAAGTATCTAAACAAAAAAAATCACTAAGTTTTTATGAGTGGTTGCACAAATGGGGTATTGGTTAAATCTATTCTTTAGGCATTCCAGCTTTTTCTAAACCTTCCAATATAATTTCTTTGACAATAGTTGGTGCAACTTTTTCATAGTCTTTTAGTGTTTTAACTTTCGGTCTTAATTCTTGATATTTTGCCAAATGGCCTTTTGCAATATCAATATTACCTTTAAGAGCATGTAAACTTGCCATAAAACCATATGCTCCAGTAAAACCCGGATTTTTCTCAAGCATATATTCCATACTTTTAATAGCTTCATCAAAGTCTTTTAAACCAATATGAATTAGCCATAAACCACCTTGAAGGTATCGTTCTCTATCTGGCCCAGAGGGGGTTAATTCAAGAGCTTTTAGTGCATGCTCTTTAGCCTTTTCGAAGTCTTTTATATTTGTGAGTGCAAGGCCATAATCATAATTTGCAGCAGCATGATTTGGATTTATTTTAACAGCCTTTTCCATCAAAGATAATCTTTTATCATATTCTTTTTTTAAATTAAAAGAACGACTTAAAACTATAATTGCATCTGGATTATCAGGATCTAAATCATAAGCTCTTTGTGCATTTTGATGGTAAATAGCTTCATTTTCAGATCTTTTATCCTGTTTTTCATGGTTAAAAATTTCTCCATATCCTGAATAACATAATAATACATACGTATCAGAAATTTTGGGATCTAACTCTATAGACTTATAGCAATGCTCTCTTATTACTTCATTACTCTCTCTGTTATTGTAACAACTTAAAGCCCTAAGATATTCATCCCACGCATTTATATTTTTTGTTTGTTTTTTTACAACCCTTTTACCTTCTTGTTCTTTTACTGCAGGAGAAACTACAGCAGCAATTGCTGATGAGACTTCATCCTGTACTTCAAAGATATCATCTAATGATCTATCCCATTTATTAGACCATAAATGGTGGTCCTCAGTAGCATCTATTAACTGAGCAGTTATTCTTACCTTATTCCCGCCTTTTCTGACACTTCCCTCAACAACATATCTAACTCCAAGTTCTTCAGATATATTTTTTAAATTTACATCTTTACCCTTATAGGTAAAACTTGAGTTTCGTGAAATAACAGGAAATGTTTTCCACAGTGATAAATTAGTAATAATATCTTCTGTAATACCATCAGCGAAATATTCTTGTTCTTCGTCACCACTCATATTTTTGAAAGGTAAGACAGCAATTGCTGGTGGTTTACTTGCTTCTTCTGTTTTTTCTGTGCCAGCACTTTCCAATGATCTTTTTTCTAATTCAGGATCAGCGAGGTCATATGCATGAACTGTTGTATTTTTAACCTTTTGCTCTCCTAAATTATTAAATACAAGTTCAGTTTTCTTATTTACAAAATCTAATATGCTTTTGGAAAGGCATACTCCTCCTGGTTGTGATAATGCTTCCAGCCTAGCTGCTACATTCACACCTTCACCGTAAAGGTTTTCTCCTTCAACTATTACATCACCCATGTTCAAACCAATTCGAAATTGCATAGCGGCATCTTCAGCAACATTTGCATTTCTTTCTCGAACAAGTTTCTGGAATTCTTTTGCACAAATAACTGCTGATACAGCGCTTTGAAATTCAGCTAAAACAGAATCTCCAGCTGTATTAAAAATACGCCCGCCATGTTCTTTAAAAAGATTATCAAGAATATCCCTGCATGAACGGAAACTGCGAAGAGTTTCATCTTCATTCTTTTCCATCATTTTACTAAAAGCCACAACATCTGTGACAAAAATAACGGCTATCTTTCTTTCAATATCTTTGGACATCTAATCCTGCTGTATCAATCTTTGGTTAAAATAAATTTTTAACACCTAAATATAAATCTATAAATATATTTATATATTATAATTCAATTTCCAATGTTTTTATTAAATTAAAACTATTTTCAATATACTTTTTATTCCTTTCATAGCCGTTTGTTTCATTTATTCTTGAAATATTCCATCCGATATAAGTAAATGATCGAAATAAAATAAAATGATTTAAGTATTTAAAATCTAAATCTCTATTTTTCAAATAACCATCGATAATATTTTTTTTAATATTCAAAAAATCTTTTTCATTAATGTAATGAAATAGTACCGTTGCAATATCAAAAAGTCTAAAGCCATAACCACTATCATCAAAATCAATAAGAGAGACTTTACCACTTTTGTCTACTAGAACATTATCTCTTACAGCGTCTGCATGGATTAGCCCATAATCAAGATCATTTTCAATATTTATAAAAAAAGAATAATATTTCTTTTTTAAATTAAAAAGTTTATTTATTTGATCTTTTGTCAATTCTGGATTTTTCCAAAATTTATCCCAAATAGGATTATTACCCAAAAGACCATTAATGTCCCATTTACGTATATTAAAATCATGAGGTTTAATCCATTTATCAGATAATAAATGAAGTTCTGCTAAAACTTCACCTAAATTTGAATAAACTAATGATCTGAATGTATTATCTTTCGTTTTATCAATTATTGATAAAGGTAGACCATTTTGCCATTCTAGTAATGTAATGAACTGATCCTGAATTTTTTCAATTAATCGATTATAAATAGATAAAATAGGTTCTGGAACATTCATCCCAAAATTTTTTAAATTCTTTAACCATAATAATTCTGATTTTATTTCATCATAATCTGAGTAATTTTTTCTATGAAATCTTAATACAAAGCATGATCCTTTTAAGTTATATACTTTGTATGTAATATTTTCTCTATGAGCTAATAATTCGAATTCATCATTTTTTAAATTCCAAAATGAAATTGATTTTTTTAATAAATTTTTGTTAATCATTAAGTTGAGTTTTATCTAAAACTTTATCAAGTTTTTCTATTAAATAATCAACATTTGCTTTTGTAAATGTCATAGGTGGTCTAATTTTTAGAGTATTATAGTTTATACCCAATTTACTTAATAAAATTCCTTCATCTTTCATTTGATTAACTATTTTTGATGTTAATTCAGATGCAGGTGTTTTTGCATTTTTATCAGAAACTAATTCAATACCAAAAAAAAGACCAGACCCTCTCACATCACCAATAAATTCGTATTTTTTTGCAAGCTCTTTTAATTTTTTTTGTGCATAATCACCTACTTTTTCAGCATTAGATAATAAATTTTCTTCTTTAATTATTTCTAGTACAGAAAGTGATGCAGCACAGGATACTGGATTGCCTCCAAAAGTATTAAAGTATCTGTATTTCTTTCTAAATTCTGACATAAAATTATAATTTGTAATCAATGCACCAACAGGATGTCCATTGGCCATTGGTTTTCCAATTGTAACAATATCAGGTTGAATACCTATTATATCATGAGACCACATAGATGAGCCTAATCTACCAAAGCCAGGCTGAACTTCATCAGCAATAATAATTCCACCATGTTTTTTTATAATTTTCTGAGCAGGCTCTAACCAACCATTTGGAAGATTAGGAAACCCCTCATTTGCAAAAAATGGGCATAAAATAATACCTGCAAAACCAATATTTTCTTTCTTAAACTCATTTATCTTTTGTTCAATATCTTGAGCAAAATTTCTGGAATATTCCTCTAAGTTTTTTGATCCATTTAATCGATAGCTATCTGGTGCAAAAACCCTTTTAAAAGAATTTAAGGAAAAACTACTAGATGGATTTGTATCGCTTAATTGTGAAACCAGTGCGGTGTTCCCATGATAAGTGTGATTAGTTGATATAATACCTTTAGCGTTTGTAATTGTCTGAGCAATTCTTAAAGCTATGTCATTTGCCTCTGACCCTGTACAAGTCATAATTGCTGTGGTTAAGTCAAAATTAAATGTTTGAGTTAATTTTTCAATATAAGTTAAAATTCCTTCATGAATGTAGCGTGTATGAGTATTTAAGGTTGAAGATTGTTTATAAATTGCTTCAACAACCTTAGGGTGACAATGACCAACATGAGGAACATTATTATAGCAATCTAAATATTTTTTTCCATCAATATCCCAAACCCAAACATCTTTACCTTTAACTAAGTGAACTGGTTGATCGTAGAAAGTAGGCAAATTAGGACCTAGAAGTTGATCTCTCTTTACTAAAATATTTTTATAATGAGTCACAGTTTCAAAAAAAAAGGTTTATAAATTAAATGTATATGAAAGATTATATTTAATAAAACCATATAATCTATATGTTTTTAATTATAAAATATAGGAACTAGAAAATGCCCATTATTAGAGTTGATATGCTTAAAGGAAGAACAAAAAAACAAAAACAAAATCTTGTCAAAGAATTAACTCAAGCATTCAATAGAGCTTGTGGTGAAAATCATGTAGGCATTGATGTGATTTTATATGAGGTTGAAAAAGAAAATTGGAGTATTAATGGACAATTGTTTTCTGAAAAACAACCAAAATAAAATTTATGAAAATAGAAACTTTTGATTTGTTAGAGTTTGAAAATGCAAACTCTCATGAAAAAAATATATATGCAAAAAAAATAGATGCCCATCTTCAAAAAATAGGTTTTTTGATAATTATTAATCACGGCATTTCAAAAACATGTTTAAATAATATTAGTTTAGTTTTAGATATTTTTTTTAATCAAAATGAAAATTTTAAAAATAGATTTCAAGCTCCTTATAATGGTTATCCTTATGGTTATTTTGTTTCAGAAAGTGAAACTTTAGCTAAATCAATAGGTAATAATACTCCACCAGACTTAAAAGAAAGTTTTAATGGTGGTCCAATTAGAGTACCATCTAAAAATATTTCAAAAGAAGCTTTTGATTTTTGTTATTTACCAACAATATGGCCAGAGATAGAAAATTTTAAAAAATATTGGGAAATATATTATAATGAAATGGAAAATCTTGCGAAACGTCTCATGTCAGTTTTTGCAATTTCCTTAAATTTAAAAGCAAATTACTTTAATAAATATATTAACAATCCAATTTCTGCTTTAAGAGCATTAAACTACCCAAAAATAACAAAGAAAGTTCTACCTAATCAACAAAGAGCTGGAGAGCATACAGATTATGGTAGTTTGACAATTCTACATTCGTTAAATTCAATTGATGGATTACAAGTAAAATATGAAAATAAATGGATTGACATTCCAAATATAGAAAATTCATTTATTATCAATATAGGAGACTTGATGGCTCGTTGGACTAATGATAGATGGGCATCAACTCTACACAGAGTTGTACCAAAAAATTTTTCTGGTTCTAGAAAAACGTTGGCTTTTTTTCATCAACCTGATTGGGATGCAAAAATTAACTGTATAAGATCTTGTGTAGATAAGGGAATAAAGTATTCTGAAGTTAAATCAGGGCCTTATTTAATGAATAAATTTAATTCAACAACGAACAAAAATTGCTAATGCCAATTTATAGTTTAAATGACATATCACCAACCTTACCTAATGGTGAATATTGGATTTCCTCATCTGCAAATATAATTGGGGATGTAAGAATTGGAATTAATGTTGGCATCTGGTTTGGTGCTGTTTTAAGGGGGGATAATGAGCCTATAATAATTAATGAAGATACAAATATCCAAGAAAACACTGTTATCCATGTTGACAAGGGTTCAATGGTTAACATCGGTAAAGGATGTACAATTGGCCACTCTGTAATTGTCCATGGTTGTACTATAGGTGATAACTCTCTAATAGGGATGGGATCCACTCTTCTTAATGATTCAACAATTGGAAATAATTCTATCGTTGGAGCAAATTCATTAATTACAGAAGGAAAAGTCTTCCCTGATAATTCACTTATTATTGGCTCTCCAGCAAAAGTGAGAAGACTTTTAACAGATGATGAAATACATCAAAACAAATTATCAGCGCTTCATTACATTGATAATTTTATTTATTTTAAAAGAAATCTTAAAAACATAACTTAGAGGAATTCATGAAAATTGAGATATCTGGTCAAAATTTAAATACTGGGCAATCATTTAAAAATTATGCTGAAGAAAAATTACAAAAATCAACGAACAAATATTTTGAAAGAGCAATTTCTGGTTCTATAATTTTAAAAAAATCAATTAACGAGTTTACTGTTAAAATTTTAGTTTCACTTACAAAAAGGGCAAAAGTAGAAACTAGTGGGTCATCAATCGATGCTCATGCAGCCTTTGATATTGCTGTAGAAAAATTTGAAAAAAGACTTAGAAGATATAAAAGAAAATTAAAAGATTACAGGTTAAATTCAGAAAAAAAAGAAATACACTTTGCTCAAGAAACAGTTCTTGACACAGATATAAATCAAGACGATGGAATAAACCAGAATGAAGGTATGCCACCTATCTTAATGGAACTTTCTTATCAGATTGAAGAAATGACAACAGAAGAGGCCATTATGAAATTTGATTTGGAAAATTTGAATGCTTTAATGTACAGAAATATTTCGCATCAAGGTTTAAACATGCTTTATAAGAGAGAAGATGGTGCTATTGGATGGGTTGACCCAAGAGGTCATAGAGTTAGAAACGTTTCTATTAATGAAAAAAAGGGAGAAACATAAATGGAATTAAAAATTATTTATTTTAATTTTCCGTTCTGGAGGGCTGAGGTTGCAAGAATACCACTTTATATTTCAAATACTAAATTTGAAGACAAAAGAATTACAAGTGAAGAGTTCTCTTATATAAAAGAAAATGGCAAAATGACTGACGGTACAATTATTCCATTTAGTCAGTTGCCAGTGCTGGTAATTGATGGGCAGAGTATTGCTCAAACAGGAGCAATTGCCAGAATTTGTGGGAAGATTAGTGGTTTTTATCCAGATAGTTTAGTTGAAGCAGGAAAAGTTGATCAAATTATAGATACAGCGACTGATATAAATATGCTAATGAGACCTTCCATGAGAGAGCAAGATCCTGATAAAAAGAAATTAATGCGTCAAGAACTATCAAAAAATGATCTACCCAAGTACTTTGGATATCTTGAGAATTTATTAAAAGATGAAAATATTTGGTTTGCTGAAAATAGAATGACTTTAGCAGACATAGCCATATGGAGATTGATGGGATGGTTAAAATCTGGTGTAATTGACGACATTCCTCAAGATATTACCGATGATTTTAATAAGCTGAATAGAGTTTACAATGAAGTAAATAATAATACTGATATTAAAAGATGGGTTTCAGAAACCTATAAGTAGATTATGAAATACGTTATTTTTTTAACTATAATTATTATTTCTTATAATGTTTCACACGCTTATATTAATGAAACATATGATTGTAAGATGAAAAATTTTATTGGTATTGATAAAGATGGAATGCCAAAAAAATGGAGAGAACAAAGATTTTCATTTAAATGGAAAGATGATTTTACAATTCAATTTGGCAAAGGTGGATATTTTGATAATCTAACTTCTGAGAGAATAGGGTGGTTTAGTGCTCATAAAGACAGCTTTAATATACACCATGATATATATATTATGAATTACGCAAATAAATCTCTTTGGTTTTCACATGTAAATCCTGAAAGTGGCATTATAAACATTCACGCAGACTGTAAAAAAAGAAAATAATTAATTATAAATATTATCAAATTTATTTTTTAAATAATTAATTAGTGGTAAATCGCTTACTTCTTTGTTAATGGCTTGAGATATAATTTTGTCTGGTTTCTCACTGCTTCCATAATTATAAATATTCTTGGTTAACCAAGTAATTATTTCATTTAATCTACCTTTTTCAACTTCAAGCATTATGTCTTTGTTTTCACTTATAATTTTTTCATAAAGACAACCAGCATAAATATTGCCTAGAGTATATGTTGGAAAATAACCAAACAAACCAGCAGACCAATGTACATCTTGAAGAAATCCTTCAGTCGGTGTTGAAACAGTTAAACCAAAATCATTTTTAAATCTGGTGTTCCATGCTTCTTCTAAATCATCTACTTTTAAGTTTCCACTAAATAAATCTTTTTCAAGATCGTATCTCATTAATATATGAAGATTGTAATTCACTTCGTCAGCTTCAGTTCGAATAAAAGAGTTTTCAACATTATTTATAAAAATATAGAAATTATTTTCGTCATTAATTCCAAAATTTCCAAATTTATCATACATTAACTTGAATAAAAAAGAGCAGAACTCTTTACTTCGTCCAAATTGATTTTCAAATATTCTTGATTGACTTTCATGCACACCCATTGAAACCCCATTTCCATTAGGGGTAAAAATAAATTCTTTTGGAATTTTTTGTTCATATACTGCATGTCCTGTTTCATGAATAGTTGAATAAAAACAATTAAAAGGATCTTTTTCATCAACTCGGGTTGTAATACGAACATCATTTCCATTACCGGTAGAGAAGGGGTGTTGAGACAAATCCATTCTCCCAATATTAAAATTATAACCAAAAATATTGGCTAATTCTTTTGCTAATTCTAATTGAAGATTTTTATCAAAATTGAATGAAAGTGCTTTTACAGGTTTCTTATTTTCAAAAATACTATTTCTAATTTTGATAAGATTTTTTCTTAAATTAGCAAAAATTTTATCAAACTTTTCTGTATTCATTTCAGGTTCAAAGTCATCGATAAGTGCATCATATATGTTTTTAGAAGTACTAAGAAGTTGGGCCTCTTCACGTTTAAGATTAATAACCTCCTTAAAGTAATTAAGAAAAGTTTTTAATTCTTTTGTTTGATTTGCTTCTACCCAAGACATTTGGGATAGCGAACAGATTTTAGAAATTTTTGTTGCTAAGTCATTTGGAATTTTTGATGCTCTATTAAAGGATTTTTTTATATGATCTAAGTTAGATTTTTGAATTTTTGATAAATCATCTTTTTCGATATGTGATAGTAATTCTTCAATATTTTTGTTTGATTTCCTTTTGTGAATTTCACTTTCTAAAACAGATAAGGTATCTGCCCTTTGCTCAACAGATCCTTTAGGCATTTTAGTTTCTTGATCCCAAGCAATTAATCCTGAAGCATGCGAGAGTGCTTCTGTCTGCTTTACATATTTTATAAGCTCTTCGTATTTACTGTACATTAGATTCTTAACTATCTGATTAAAAGGTTCTTTGATTTTGACCTTGTGAGTATTTCATTAGCTTTTTTTATTCCAAATTTTGACATTTTAAGGCTTATTTTTTTACTTTCACCAATATATTTAAGAGGATTTAAAATGTTTTCTACGTCTGTAGTTGTAAAATATTTTGATATTACAGGGTCGTTTAAAAATTGTTCTTTTGCACTCAAGTTATTTTTAACAGATTTTTTTATGATCAAATGAATTAAGTCATGAGCTTCTTGTCTTCCTAAATATTTTCCTAACTTATACATTAAATTTTCAGATGCAATGTAGTCCTTTTCATTTAATAAATTTCTTTGCATCTGTTTACTGTTAATTAATAAATTATTGAGCATAGAGTTAAATTTCTGTGACAATTTTAAAGACAGAACTGTTGAATCTTTAATCAAGTTATCAACAATTTTATTATATCTTAAATCTCCCTCATGTAATGGCATGCCAGCTTCAATAGTTGTACTTGCCTTGCCTCTCAAAATTGCTGCTTCCTCAATAACTTGTAATATAATTACAGGATTTACTTTATGAGGCATTGTTGAACTGCCTACTTGCCCCTTTGTCTGTTTTTCTGAAATCTCGTTGATGCTTTGAGACATTAGAATATATATTTCATTTGCAATTTTGCCTAAAATCATTCCTTGAAAGGAAAGAGCTAAAAGATAATTAATACTGGTTTCAAGTGATGTTCGATTAGGTACAATTGAATTATTAAAACCTAAATTACTGGCTAATTGCTGCGTTAATTCATATCCTTTGCCATTAAAACCATGCATAGCTCCAACAGCGCCACCAAATAAAAGAGTGAATATACTTGCCTCAGCATGTTTAAATTTACTATCTAATCTAATTAAACTTTCAATCCAACCTGCTATTTTGAAACCAAAAGATATTGGAACAGCATTTTGACCCATAGTTCTTCCTAGCATCGGAATATCAGAATATTTAATACTTAAATCTGATAGTTTTTTTATGGAAATACTTAAATTTTTAAGAATAATTCTGTGAGCTTCTCTCACTAATAAATTTCTTCCAGTATCAATTATATTTCTAGTTGTTCCGCCCCAATGAACGTACCCACCTGCATTACGGCTACATTTTTTAGATAATTCTTGAACAATAGATAATATTAACGATTTTGAAATAGCGAATGATTTTTCAATATTATTTGAGCCAACAACACTTAATTTAGCATTTTTATATATATTTGTTGCCGCCTTTTTTGGTATTAATCCTATTTGCGATTGGGCTTTTGCAAGTTCACCCTCAACTTTTAAGTAACTATCCCAAAGATTTTCTTTGCTAAAAATTAGGTCAGGGTCATTAATTTTCATTATAATGTCATTTAATATTTATTTTTAAGTTTAAAATATATAAAAAACAAAGATTAATAAATTATATTTTAAAATATTATAGGGTAATTATGAAATTTTCAGGAACAAATGATTATATTTCCACCAAAGACTTAACAATAGCTGTAAATGCAGCAATTACTCTTGAAAGACCATTATTAGTAAAAGGAGAGCCAGGAACAGGAAAAACAGAACTTGCGAAGCAGGTTGCAAGCTCATTAGGACTTGAAATCTTTGAGTGGTCAATCAAATCAACAACTCGTGCTCAACAGGGTTTATATGAATATGATGCAGTAAGCCGATTAAGAGATAGTCAAATTGGTGATCAAAATGTTTCAGATATTTCAAAGTATATAAAAAAAGGGAAAATATGGAATTCATTTGAAAGTAAAAATAAATCAGTATTACTCATTGATGAGATTGATAAAGCGGATGTCGAGTTCCCTAATGATCTTCTTCAAGAATTAGATAAAATGGAGTTCTATGTTTATGAAACAGGTGAACTAGTTCAATCAAAAAATCGTCCTATAGTAATTATAACATCAAATAATGAAAAAGAACTTCCTGATGCTTTTTTAAGAAGATGTTTTTTTCACTATATTCAATTTCCTGATAATGAAACATTATCAAAAATAATAAAAGTACATTTTCCAGATATTAAAAAAGCTTTATTAGATAGAGCTTTAACAAGGTTTTTTGAAATTAGAGAAACACCAGGATTAAAGAAGAAACCATCAACATCTGAAATATTAGATTGGTTAAAGCTCCTTTTAGTAGAAGATATTGATCCTGTTGAATTAAAAAATGATGGTAAAAATTTGTTACCTAAACTTCATGGGGCCTTATTGAAAAATGAGCAAGACATACAATTGTTTGAACGCATAGCTTTTATGGCAAGGGGAGATATTTAAATAATGTTTCTGAATTTTTTCATAGAACTCAGAAATGTAAAAATCCCTGTTAGCTTAAGAGAATATTTATCTCTTTTAGATTGCTTGGATAAAAACGTTATTTCATTTAAAGTTGAAAGTTTTTATTATTTATCAAGAGCATCTCTTATTAAAAATGAGAAGCATATTGATCGGTTTGATTTAGTTTTTTCAAAAGTTTTCAAAGGTATTGAAGATATATCATTAGAAGATTTATTAAATAAAGTCGATATACCAAAAGAATGGGTTAAAAAGTTATCTGAAAAATTATTAACACCTGAAGAAATGGAAGAAATAAAATCATTAGGTGGTTTTGATAAGCTAATGGAAACCCTTAAAAAAAGACTTTCAGAGCAAGAAAAAAGGCATCAAGGTGGCAATAAATGGATTGGGACAGCTGGTACTTCTCCATTTGGAGCATATGGATATAATCCTGAAGGCATCAGAATAGGACAAGATAAAAGCAGACACAAAAAAGCAATTAAGGTTTGGGATAAAAGAGAATTTAAAGATTTAGATGATAAATCAGAATTAGGTTCAAGAGCAATGAAGATTGCATTAAAGAGGTTGCGCCAATGGGCTCGCACAGGACTACAAGAGGAAATTGATATTGACTCAACTATAAAGTCAACTGCAAAGAATGGATATTTAGATATAAAAACACAAAAAGAAAAAAATAATTCAATAAAGGTTTTATTATTCTTGGACGTTGGTGGATCAATGGATCCATATGTTAAAAAAGTAGAGGAGTTATTTTCCGCTTCAAGAAGTGTATTTAAAAATCTAGAATATTTTTATTTTCATAATTGCTTGTACGAAGGTGTTTGGAAAAATAATCGTAGAAGATGGAATGAACAAATACCTACATTTGAAGTTTTAAATACTTATGGAAAAGAATATAAATGTATTTTTGTTGGTGATGCATCAATGAGCCCATATGAAATTTTATTCCCTGGTGGTGCTAATGAGCATTTTAATAAAATCGCTGGGAAAGATTGGTTGTTTAAAGCAATATCACAATGGGAGTCTCATATGTGGATTAACCCTGTACCAAAAAAATATTGGGATTACACGCAAACAATTAAAATGGTTAGTGATATTTTCTCTGGTAAAATGGTTCCTCTAACTTTAAGTGGACTAGACAAAGGAATGAAACAATTAATGATTTAATTTAAAATTCTTTGCCAAACCAGAATTTGATAAATTCCCCAATAGTGTATCTTCAGTCATCCATTTACTCAAAGATTTTCTTAAACTAATAAGTTTATTCAAGTCTATACCAGTGTCATACCCCATTGCTTCAATCATGTAAGCACAATCTTCTGTTGCAATATTCCCACTCGCACCTGGAGCAAAAGGACAGCCCCCTAAACCACCTAAAGATGCGTCAAAAAGTGTGACTCCTTCGTCTAATGCTGACTTTACATTTGTCAAACCCATACCTCTTGTATCATGGAAGTGAGCACCGAAAGGAGTTTTGTCTGATAATTTTATAAGTTTTTTAAACAAATTTGAAACTTGATTTGGATTTGCATAGCCAACTGTATCTGCAATATTTATTTCATCAGCACCTATATCAATTAATTTATCAGCAATATCCAAAACATCCTTTTCCTTTACATGACCTTGAATAGAGCAACCAAAGCTTGTTGCTATTGCACCTGAAATCTTAACCTTTTTGTCTAAGTCGCTGTTTTTACGTTCTTTAATTAAATCATTAAACATCAATAAAGATTGTTTAATATCACAATTAACGTTAGATAAATTATGTTGCTCACTTGCTGAAATAACAAAAAGTACCTTTTTAGAATGGCTCTTTAACGCATTCAAACCACCCTTTAAATTTGGAACAAGTACTGATGGTATTAAGTCTTCAATTTTGTTAGCTTCATCAACTACTTTTTGAGCGTCAGAAAATTGTGGAAGTAAGGATGGAGGGACAAATGATGTAACTTCCATCTCTCTAAATCCTGCTTCACATTGCCTTTTTATCCATTTGATTTTAGTTTCATACGATATTCTAGTTCTGGATAATTGAAGACCATCTCTTAAACCAACTTCACGAATTCTAATAAACTTAAACAAATTTATTTTCCTTTAAAAACAGGTTTCCTTTTTTCATTAAAAGCTAATACGCCTTCACGCCTGTCCTCTGTTGGTATAGTTCTGTTATATGCTTCAATTTCAAATGACAATCCATCTGATAAACTCATTTGAAGACCTTTGTGTATAGATTGTTTAGCTTGTCTCACAGCTATTGGAGCTTTTGATGAAATCTCTTCTGCTTTTTCGATAGTCCTTTCAAGAAGTTCAGAAAGAGGAAAAATGTCATTAGCTAAATTCCATTTAACAGCTTCTTGAGCACTAAAAACTTTTCCAGTTAAAATTATTTCTTTAGCTCTTCTTTCTCCAATAGCACGACTTAAATTTTGAGTTCCACCGGCACCTGGTATTATTCCAAGTTGAAGTTCAGGTAATGCAAAACGTGCATTTTCTGAAACATATATAAAATCTAGTGCAGCAGCAATTTCGCACCCGCCACCGTAAGCAGCTCCATTTATTGCTCCAATGACAGGAATAGGACAGTTTATAATTGCTCTGATCATTCTTTCATAAACAAGATGTTGCTTTTCCCAATCTTGATCAGACATTCCATTTCGTTCCTTTAAGTCACCACCAGCACAAAATGCTTTATCTCCAGAACCAGTAAAAATTATTGTTCTTATTTCATCTGAAGACATTGAAATGTCTTCCATTAATTCAATTAATTCTTGGGCCATTTGAGTATTAAATGCATTAGCAAATTTAGGTCTATTAAACGTTACTAATAAAATATGGTCCTTGATTATCTTAGTAATTAAAGTTTCAAAATCTTTTTTCATTTTTTTGCCAAGTTATAGGTCATATAGTGTTTATATTTTTGATTAATTATTTTACTTTTTTTTTAGAGAAAATAAATAATATAATAATTCAAATATACTTTGATTGTTAAAAAATGGAATTAAATAACGAGTTATCAGGCCTTACAATTGTTTCACTTGAACAAGCAGTAGCAGCTCCATATTGTGGACTTCTACTTGCTGATGCTGGAGCAAGAGTTATTAAGGTAGAAAGACCAGAAGGTGATTTTGCAAGAGATTATGACAATGGAGCTGACGGTAAAAGCAGTATTTTTGCATGGCTCAACAGAGGCAAACAATCAATTTGTTTAGATTTAAAAACAGAAAATGATTTAAATATTTTAAAATCCATAATTTCTCAATCTGATGTTCTTTTGAGTAATCTTGCGCCACAAAGTCTTAATAAATTAGGTTTACCTAATGATGTTTTAAACAAATTAAACCCTCATTTAATAAACTGCAAAATAACAGGTTATGGTGAAACAAAAGAAGCAATAAATAAAAAAGCTTATGATTTTCTTGTACAAGCAGAAAGTGGTCTTTGTTCGGTGACAGGCACTGATGAGTATCCATCTAAAACTGGAATTTCAATATCTGATTTGTCAACAGGACTTACTGCTTATTCGGCAATATTGAGAGCTTTAATTAAAAAAAATAAAACGGGTGAGGGTACTAATATTTCAATTTCAATGTTTGATGTTATGGCTGATTGGATGAATATGCCTCTTCTTGCTCATAGATATATGGATGGTGCCCCAAAAAGATTGGGACTTACTCATTCATTTATAGCCCCTTATGGTGCCTACAAGTGTAAAGATAATAAAATTTTATTATCTATACAAAGCAATAGAGAATTTAAAATTTTTTGTGAAAAAGTTCTTTTGATGCCAAACTTAGTTACCAACAAAAATTATAAGGACAATCCAAGTAGATTCAAAAATAAAGAAAAGTTAAACAAAATAATTAATGATTATTTTTCTAAATTTGAAGCAGACATCATTATTACAATATTGAATGAAAATAATATTGCAAATGCTAAACTAAATTCAGTCAAGGAGCTATCTGAACATCAATTTTTAAATAATGGTTTAGCAAAAATAGGTAACAAAACAATTGAACTTGCTAATTTACCAGTCTTAAGTAAGGATGTGACAAATTTTGTGGTACCCGAATTAGGAGAGCACACTAAATTAATAACAGATGAGTTTTTTAATTAGAAAATTTGATCAAACTAAAACGGATTAAAATAAGAATGAATTATACCTTAAATCATGTTGAAATTAGAGATGCGGTCTCAAAGTTATGTTTAAAATTTGATGGTAAGTACTGGCAGAATTGCGATAAAAATAATTCATATCCAACTGAATTTGTAAATGCCCTTACAGAGGCTGGTTATCTTAGTGCTCTTATTCCAGAAGAATATGGTGGTCTGGGATTGTCGCTTTCTGTTGGTGTTGCAATATTAGAAGAAATACATAAATCAGGTTGCAATGCAGCAGCTTGCCACGCTCAGATGTATACAATGGGAACCTTATTGAGACATGGCTCAGAAGATCAAAAACAAAAATACCTCCCCGAAATCGCAAAAGGCAATTTAAGATTACAAGCTTTTGGGGTCACTGAGCCAACATCTGGAAGTGATACAACTTCATTAAAGTGTAACGCAGTTAAAAAAGGTGATTTTTATCACATAAATGGTCAAAAAATATGGACAAGCAGAGCTGAACATTCTGATTTACTATTGCTATTAGCTAGGACAACTCCAAAAGAAAAAGTTACTAAACGTACTGATGGTTTGTCTGTTTTCATTGTTAATCTAAAGGAAGTTCCTAAAAATACTATTACCATTAAGCCAATTAGGACAATGATGAACCATTCAACAACTGAGATATTCTTTGATAATCTTCCTGTTCCAAAAAGAAATCTTATTGGCGAAGAAGGCAAGGGCTTTAAATATATCTTATCTGGAATGAATGCTGAAAGAATACTCATTGCAGCTGAGTGTATTGGTGATGCTAAATGGTTTATTAACAAAGCATCAAAATATTCTTCAGAAAGAGAAATTTTTGGAAGGCCCATTGGTAAAAATCAAGGAATTCAATTTCCTATTGCGCGTTCTTACAGTCTGATGAGAGCTGCTGAATTGATGCTAAATGAAGCAACAAATCTATTTGATAAAGGATTAAATCCAGGTGAAGAAGCCAACCTTTCAAAATTATTATCTGCAGATGCACAATGGGCAGCTGCGGAAGCATGTATTCAAACTTTTGGGGGTTTTGGCTTTGCTGAAGAATATGACATTGAAAGAAAATATAGAGAAGCAAGACTGTACCAAGTTGCACCAATATCAACTAATATGATATTGAGTTATATAGCAGAGCATGTGCTTAAAATGCCTCGTTCGTATTGATGAGAAATAAAAATCTACCAAGTTTATTTTCTGATTTTGCGTATAATTTTAATCCAAGTAGTTTACCCATTTCTTCTATAAATATTTTTAAACTTTGTCTTGCTGATTGGGTATCTGTTTCTATAGTTGCTCAAAATAGCAAAGTAGCTGAAAGAATTTTATCTTTAGCTAACGACGATGGTGGCGTTCAAGAATCTTTTATTTTTGGACATAAATCATATGTATCTTGTAAAACAGCTGCTTTAATTAATGGTACAATTTCTCATGCACTCGATTATGATGACACTCATTTTGATTATCTTGGGCATCCATCAGTGGTTGTACTTTCTTCAGCATTAGCAATATCTGATAAATATAAATTAAGTTTTGAAGAATTTAAAAATGCTTCAATAATTGGAATGGAAACATCATGCAGAATTGGAAAATGGTTAGGAAGAAAGCATTATAGAAGTGGATTTCATATTACATCTACTTCAGGAATATTTGGAGCCACAATTGCTGTATCGAAATTAATGGGATTATCTTCAGAACAAATTGAAAATGCTTTATGTATAGCAGCCTCTCATTCATCAGGTTTGAAAGAACAATTTGGTTCTATGGTTAAACCTTATCATGTTGGTATGGCAGCTAATTCAGCAATTCAGTCATCAATTTTGTCTAAAAATGGATTAAAAGCCTCCGTAAATTCTTTTGAAGGTCCTCAAGGATTTGGCAAAACACATAATAGCGAGTTTAATTACGACAGTTTTGACAATTTAGGAAAATCATTCATGTTTGAAAAGTTAACACATAAGTTTCATGCATGCTGTCACGGAACTCATTCAATGATTGAAGCAATAAATAATTTAAAAATAAAATTTAAAATAAATTCTAATTTAATTCAGGAAATTAATATTTTCGTTCACCCTCAATACTTGAATGTTTGCAATATCAATAATCCAAAAACATCATTGGAAACAAAATTTAGCTTTAGAATGATTGCTGCTATGGTCGTCAGTGGTATTGATACATCAAAACCAGAAAGTTTTTCAGATAAACTTTGTATTAATGAGAATTTAATTTCTATTATGGAAAAGACTAAGGTTATCTCATCATCAAATATTCATGAAACATCTACTAAAGTAAGAATAATATTATCAGATAAATCAGAGTACAATGAAAAATATGATCTCAAAAAATTAGTTGAACCTGCTGATAGAAAAAATAAAATGATGTATAAAACATCTTCTTTGTTAGGCGAGTTAAAATCTAATTCTCTTTGGAATACTATTCAAGAAGAAGAGTTATTGCCTTCCAAATGGATTTGGAATAATTATAACAAATACCTTTAAATTAAAATTATCTTTATGCACACAGAAATACAAAAAAACCGATACACAATAAAAGCTTTTGAAAACAAAGGCAAAAGGCCTGTGGAATTATCTCATCCATTAAATATGAAACCTCATCCTTTATCTTATATGGAATTGCCATTCGACCCAGAATATTTTCTATATAATAATCGAATGTCTCCAGAGTCTCTAAATAATGTTACTCCTGATGAACAATATTGGGCTGTAAGACAAAAAGTTATTTTTAGAAATACAGGAGAGTTTCCCGTAGAAATATCAGGGCCAGATGCCATTGAATTTGCAAACTACATATTTACAAGAGATATTTCAAAAATTAATGAAGGTAGATGCTCATACCAGTTTGCTTGTTATCATGATGGAGGGATGATAACTGACGGAGTAATGCTCCATCTTAATAAAAATAAACTATGGATGGCTCAGGCTGATGGTGAACTTTTTAAATGGTACTTAGCATTTTCAAATAATTTTGATGTTAAGATTAGTGATCCAAATGTATTTGTTACTCAGATACAAGGACCGAGGTCAATGGACCTATTGTCAGAACTCATAGACGATGAATTATGTTGGAAGTATTTTGATGTTGCTGAAGTATCTATAAAAGGAGAACCCATTATTATTACCAGAACAGGTTTTACAAATGAACTTGGTTGGGAATTCTATTTAAGGCCTGAGAATGATGCTGAATTAATTGGTGACCATATAATGAAAATTGGTGAGAAATATGGTATGATTTTGGCTGGAACTCCAGGTTTTAGAGCAAGAAGAATAGAGGCTGGACTTTTATCAGCAAATAATGACTTTACAAAAAATACAACTCCATTCGAAGTTGGATTAGGAAAATTTGTTGATTTAAATAAATCAGATTTTGTGGGTAAGAAAGCGTTAGAAAAAGCTGAAAAAAAATCCAAAATTTGGGGAATTAAAGTAAAAGACGGAATTGCTTTGAGAGGAAATAATATTTCTATAAGTAATAAAAATATTGGTGTAATTAGTTCATCTACTTGGTCTCCATATTTAGAATGTGGTGTTGGCATTGTACGTTTAGATCTTGATGATATTGAGATTGGCACCAAGGTTGATGTGATAAGTATCAATGGAGAAAAATTAATGGCAGAAATCTGTGCATTGCCAATGTACGATGAAAAGGGATTAATACTAAGAGGTATTGATAAAAACATACCCGATAAACCCAACCCTTGGTTTGAAAAATAAAAATTTTCAATGTACATAAATGGTAGATAATTTAAATCTAGAAGAGAAATTAAAAAATTGTTTAAAAAGTCATGATGCATCATCTTGTATCCCTCCTGTTTGTTACTCAAATGAAGAAATTTTAAAAATTGAAAAAGACGTTCTTTTTAAAAAACAATGGATTTGCATAGGTCATGTAAGTTTTTTAAAAAAGGCAGGTGATTATATTACAAAAGAAATTTTGGACACTCCTGTTATAATTATTAGAGACAAGTCCAAAAAAATAAGAGTTTTTGCAAATGTTTGCAGACATAGGTCAGCCAAACTTTTAGAGGGAAAGGGCAATACAAGTGGAATTATTTGTCCATTCCATAGTTGGTCTTACAATCTCGAGGGAAGACTTAAAGGTGCTCCTAATATGGATGATGCGAAATCTTTTAAAAGAGACGAAATTTCATTAAAAGAGTTTCATTCAGAAGTGAGACTAGGTTTATGTTTTGTTCATTTTGAAAACAATTTAGAAAAAAATCTGGATGAGCAAATAGATAATTTTGAAAACATTCATTCTAAATGGCCTATGGAAACTTTAGTTTCAACACGAGAGAGAACATTTAATGTTAATTGCAATTGGAAAGCTTTTTTAGAAGTATTCAATGAATACTACCATTTGCCTTATGTACATCCAGAAACTATAGGAGATGTTTATAAACTTCCTAATTTTCCAGATACAACGAATGGTGCATTTACTTCTCAGTTTGGTAGAACTTCAGGAAATGGTGCTCTTTTAGAAAATGAACAACAGTTTGCTTTGCCAGATATGCCGGGTTTAAGCTCTGATGTTCTTAATTCAGTTAGATATACTTGGATTTTTCCTAATCTAACTTTTGCTATTGGCAACGACGCATTATGGATATATGAAGTCCATCCATTAAATTCTCATAGTTGCAAGGTTTTTCAGACAACTTGCTTTCCCGAAAGTACAGTAAAGTTAAGTAGTTTTGAGAAGTTATCAAAACAATATTATCATAGAATGGATGCTGCTATAGAAGAAGATATTCCTGCATTAGAAAACCAACAGAATGGATTAAAAAATCCATATGCTGAACCTGGAAGGTTTTCGCCTCTTCTTGAAGCAAATGTAGTTTCATTTGCTAATTGGTATTCCAAAAAATTAATTGAAAGTGACAATTTAAGTTTGATTACTTAAAAAATTTATAAATTAATTGACATGATTTTAAAAATTAATTTAGCGTAAGTTAAAGGTTTGATATGAAACATGCTCAAATAAAAAAGATTAATCCATATTCAAGGATACCTAAATTTAAATTGGATGGCACTCCAAATTATAACGATCGAGTTGAAATAGGACCTACTCAATTAGCTTTTGATGAATGGATAAAAGCTGATTTAAAAATACCAAATTTGCAAAATATGCGAGAATTTAGAGTTTCACGTTTAGTAAATGAAATTAATAAAAGAAAACTTGATGGTGTATTGGTATTTGACCCTTTAAACATTCGATATATTACTGATACAACAAATATGCAATTATGGAATTCCCATAATCCATTTAGAGCCTGCTTTATTTCAGACAATGGATATATAATTCTCTGGGATTATAAGGGACTTGATTTGCTATCTTCTTTTAATCCCCTCGTAAAAGAGGTTAGAAATTCAGCATCAATGTTTTATTTTGCTAATGGGGATAATATTAAAAATGATGCTGTAAATTTTGCTAATGAAATAAAAGATATATTATCTAAAAACAGAAATAATAATTTGCGTTTAGCTGTTGATAAGATCCAGATCCATGGTCTCAGAGCATTAGAAAATCTTGGTATTAATGTTTTAGACGGTGAAGAAGTTATGGAAAGAACGCGTGCAGTTAAAGGGGAAGAAGAACTTAATGCTATGCGATGTGCTATCCACTCATGTGAGATGGGTATGCATGAAATGAAGAAAATGTGTGTTCCTGGTGTAACTGAAAATGATATTTGGGCTGTATTGCATGCCGAAAATATCAAGAGGGGTGGCGAATGGATAGAGACTAGACTTTTATCATCTGGTCAACGAACAAATCCATGGTTTCAAGAATGCGGTCCAAGAGTAATTCATGAAAATGAAATTTTAGCATTTGATACAGATTTAATTGGTTGCTACGGAATTTGTGTAGATATATCCAGAACTTGGTTTGTTGGTGACACTGCTAAAATCACGCCAAAACAAAAAGAATTATATACTGAAGCATACTATCAAATCAAAGAAAATACAGAAATTATTAAACCAGGCATTAATATAAAAGATTTGGTTTTTGGTGGAAGAGAACTTCCTAAAAAATATGAAGCTTTAAGATACAGTTGTAAAATGCATGGTGTTGGCTTATGTGACGAATGGCCACTTGTACATTATCCAGTAGATTATGTTGATGGTGCATTTGATGCTATTTTAGAATCTGGGATGGTTCTTTGTGTTGAGGCTTATATTGGCGAAGAAGGTGGCCTTGAAGGCATAAAACTAGAAGATCAAGTTTTAGTGACTGATGATGGTTATGAAAATTTAACAAATTTTCAATTTGAAAAAGATTTAATTCATTTTTAATTTTTGTGTTTTTCACATGCCCCTTGAAGAGCATCAAATGATAATAAAACGCATTTATATCTGTTTTTAAATTTTTTAACTGGCGAAAAATTTTCAATTTCAGAAAATGTAAATTTATCTAGTTTTTCATTTAACCAAAAAGATAAGTTATCTTTTAATATAAAAGAATTTTTAAAATTTAATCCAATTACATTTTTTGATAATAGGCCAGAAGATGCTTCACATAAAGCGCATCCTCTTACTTTGTGACCATAGTGAGAAATGATATTGTCTTTGTTTATAATCAAATCAATAGTTACTTCGTCTCCACAAACAGGGTTTTTGGATGTAAAGGATACATTTGGATCTGTTAAAAGGCTAATATCCCTTGCTATCCTGGCAAACTCTAAAATTTTACTTTGATAGAGATCTTCTAAGGATGACATATCACCCAAAGAAAGCACCGTTAATTAATAGGTATAAAGAACCCAGCAAACATGCATAAGAAACATAAACCATCCAATGGGCTGTCATATAAACATTTTCTTTTGGAATATGTTTTGGTATATTTTTAGGTTTCACTTCAGACATAATTTTTTATTAATATTTTTTTTAATATAAATCAATAAATTTAATTCTAAATTTTTTCATGATTTCTATTAATTACATATGAGGTTTTTAATAATTACATAAAAGGTTTTTTATTTGAACATCTAATAATTATATTAATTTTTTTTTTGGAGGAGTGAATGCGTATATTTAAAATTTTTATATTAACAATTTTATTATTTTCTTTTTCACCATATCAAGCTTTTGCCGATAAATCTGACGATACATTGGTTATTGCCTTTTCTAGAGAAATTACAAATCTTGACTATCATTATGGAACGAAAACAGAATACCTGATTTTAGGTGATATGATTGATGACTCTCTTTTTTATGTTGAAAATGAAAATCTTACCTATGCACCAAGTTTAGCATCAGACTTTAATGTTGTTGATGATGTAACACTTGACGTAAATCTAAGACAAGGTGTTAAATTTCATGACGGAAGTGAAATGACATCAGACGATGTTGTTTACACTTATAATTTCATTGTCACTAATGAAAAAAATAGAAGACATAAAAAACTAGTAAGTTGGTTAAAAAGTATTGAAAAAACTGGAAAATATTCTGTTAGATTTAACCTAAATTCTCCTTATGCAAACCTTTTCAATGATCTTTACAGAATTAAAATTAGAAAAAACGGCATTATGGGAACTGACGGTAATTGGGATGACAATGCACAAGCAACCAGTCTTAATGGTTTAGGTCCTTATAAAGTTGTTTCTTTTGATCCTGGCGTTGAAGTAGTCTTGGAGAGAAATGAAAACTATTTTGGTGGACCTAAGGGAAATCCAGCAATAAAAAATCTTATTATCAGGTCTATTCCTGATATGGGAACACAACAAGCAGAACTTATGAGTGGCGGCATACATTGGATGTACAACGTTAAAAAAGATGTTGGAGAGGCAATGGCTAAAACCGGAAAAGCTGATTATCAAATTGGTCCAAGCTTAAGAATTGGTTTCTTAGTTCTCGATGCAGGGGGTTATTCAGGCGAAGGCAACCCTATAACTAAGCTTGATGTAAGAAGAGCTATGAACCATGCTATTAATAGGGAAAGTATTGCTAAAAACCTTATTGGTGGACCAGCTAAAGCTATTCATACAGCATGCAATCCAGTTGTTTTTGGTTGTTTTCAAGATGTGATGAAATATGATTACAACCCTGAAAAAGCAAAGTCATTACTTGCTAGTGCTGGTTATCCAAATGGCTTTGATTTAGATTTGTGGTCATATCGAGACAAAGAGGCCGCTCAAGCTATGGCTGACGATCTTGGTAAAGTTGGTATTAAAATCAATCTAAGACATGGAAAACTTGCAGGTTTAAATAAAGCTCGAAAAGAAAGACAGATTAGAGCTTATTTTGGCACTTGGGGTTCATCTGCGTCTCCTGATACAGCTACCATTTCAAATATTCATTGGAGAGATCCAAATAAAGGAGATAGAAACCTTTCTGGAGATCCAAAAGTAAATGAATTAATGCTTGGAGCAGAGCAAACTTTAGATATAGATGAAAGAAAAATACTTTATGCTGAAGGTCTTAAATTAATTGCTGAACAAGCATACTGGGTTCCACTTTGGTCTTATTCTGAAGGAGTGTTATCTAGTAAGGATATCAACTTTAAACAAGATGCAGATGGATATCCACGAATTTGGAATATAACTTGGAATTAGTTATAAAATATTAGTATTATCGGCAATAAACTTGGTATTTAATTATGTTGAGATTTATTGCCGGTAGATTAATTGTTGTTATTGCAGTAGCTATAACATTATCATTTATTACATTTTTTCTTTTAAATTATGCAATCGATCCAGCTCAAGCAGTTGCTGGAGAAGAAGCATTATTTGAGGAAATTGAACAAGTAAGAATTCAATATGGATTTGATAGACCGATTTTAGAAAGGTATTTTGAGTGGGCCTCTGGCGTAATGAGAGGCAATTTTGGTGAAAGCTATTACTGGAATAAGTCTGTTTACTTATTGGTTTTAGAGAGAGCACCAGAAACAATTACTTTAGCCTTAATGTCTGTTTCAGTTACAATTATAATAGCTATTCCACTTGGAATTTTAGCAGCATTAAATCCTAATTCAATTATAGATAGATTTGCACTTGGTATAGCCGTTGCCGCTCAAGCAGTTCCTAATTTCTGGTTAGGGTTATTGATGATTATCTTATTTGCTCTAACCTTTCCCATATTTCCAGTATCAGGAGATAAAACATATTTTCATTTTGTACTTCCTGCTATTGTTTTAGGGGCAAGTTCTGTTCCACCTGTGATGAGATTAATGAGAACAGGTCTCCTTGACGTGGTTGATTCTGATTATATTAGGACCGCAAGATCAAATGGCTTTTATGGCTGGAATTTAACAATTAATCACTCAATGAGAAATGCTGTATTGCCTGTAGTAAGTGTTTTAGCAGTTCAATTAGGTCATAAATTTGGTGGTTCGGTAATTACAGAATCTGTTTTTGCGATTAATGGATTAGGAAGGTTAGCTTTGGAATCTATATTAGGTACTGATATACCAACTGTCCAAATTTTAGTTTTCATTTTTGCGTTTATGTTTTTAATTTTTAACCTATTTGCAGATATTTTAAATGCATATCTTGACCCAAGGCTAAGAAAATGATTTTTGAATTAATTGCAAAAAGACTTTACCCTCAAGCCTTTAGTAATAATCTAAGTGAGCTTGAACCAAAACATATATTTTTAAGAAAAAGTATTAACCATTTAGGGTTTAAATTTGGATTAACCATGCTCCTTATAATTGTATTTCTGGGTATTTTTGGTCCTTATATCATTGGCATTTCTCCATATGAACAAGATTTAACTAAAAGATTATTACCACCAATTTGGGTAGAAGGTGGAAATTGGGAACATATTTTTGGGACTGATGGCAATGGAAGAGATTATTTAGCCAGAATTCTATATGGCACCAGAATTTCTTTAACAATTGGATTTGGTGCTGCATTTGTAGGAATGATAATTGGTATAACCTTAGGCATACTAGCTGGCTATTTTGGAGGTTGGGTAGATCAACTAGTAAATTATCTTTTAACATGTCAACTGGCACTGCCTGGACTTCTACTTGCGATGACTGTTGTTTTCTTAATTGGACCATCTATTACGGTTGTCATTTTAGTAATAGGTGTTCTTCATTGGACATTATTTCTAGTTGTTTCTCGTTCAGCAACTCAAAGAATTAGAAACTTAGATTATGTTTTAGCAGCAAATGCAATTGGAGCCTCAAAATATCAAATCATATTTAGTGATATTATTCCTAATATTTTAAATCAAATTATTGTAATTTTTACATTAGAGGTTGGAATTGCTATCTTATCAGAAGCTAGCCTATCATTTTTAGGGGTTGGTATCCAGCCTCCTACACCATCATGGGGGCTTTTAATAGCTGAGGGAAGGGAGGCATTATTTTTTCAACCTTGGCTAATTATTCTACCAGGAATTGCTTTGTTCTTATTAGTTGTTTCAATCAATATGCTTGGAGATGGCCTACGCGATATAACTGATCCAAATAGCAAAATTGAAATTCAGTCAAAAGTTGAAATGCCACTTTCAAATTTAAAAAAAAATATAAATAGTAAAAAAAATTAGACAATGAATAATTTTCTAGAAATCAAAAATTTAAGCATTGCCTTTCCAGGAAACCATTTAGTAAACACATTAAATAATTTTAATTTAAAATTAGAAAAAAATGGAAGTTTAGGTATAGTTGGTGAGTCTGGTAGTGGTAAAACTTTAAGTATGCTTGCTCTTACGAGATTACTTCCAAAGCAAGCTATAGTATCTTCTGGCTCAATTGATTTCTTAAACCACAATTTATCTGAAATAGATAATTTAAATTTTTATAGAAATTTTAGTGGAAAGAAAATTTCAATGATTTTTCAAGAGCCCATGACTGCTCTTAATCCAGTATACACAATTGGCCGTCAGCTTATGCATACATATATGTATCATAATAAAGTTGGTAAAAAAGAAGCACATCATAAATCCTTAGAGATGCTAAGTTCTGTTAAATTATCAGATAATTTGGAGAGAATGAAACAATACCCTCATCAACTGTCAGGTGGTCAAAGACAAAGAGTAATGATAGCAATGGCATTAATTAATAATCCTTCATTATTAATTGCTGATGAACCTACTACTGCACTAGATGTAACAGTTCAAAAAGAAATAATAAATCTAATCCAAGAGTTAAAAGAAAAATTTGGAATGGCTTTAATTTTTATTTCACATGATTTGGGAGTTGTCTCTCAAGTATCCAAGAATATTATAGTAATGAAAAGAGGTGATATAATTGAAACTGGGAAAACATACAATGTTCTCAATAAACCAAAAAAGCTATATACTAAAACATTGATAAGTTGCCTAAAAAACTTAAATACAAAACGTAAAAAAAATCAGCGTCAAAAGAATAATAAAATTATAGAAGTTAAAAACTTATCAAAAATCTATAAGTTGCCATCAAAATTATTTTCTGCAAAAAAAATTATAAATGCTGTAAATGATATTAATTTTTCTGTTTATGAGGGAGAAACACTTTCTATAATTGGAGAATCTGGTTCAGGAAAATCAACTGTTGCCAAAATGTTAAACGGCCTTCTTACACCTGACAGAGGTGAAATATTAATCAGTAATAAAGATGTAAATAAATTAGATACAAATGAGCGTGCAGAAATGATACAGCCAGTTTTTCAAGATCCATACTCTACCCTTAATCCAAATCATACAATTGGGTATATAATCGCAAGACCATTAATTTTGAACAAACCATTTTTATTTGATGAATTAAGAAATTTAGTTCTTAAAACTATGGATTTAGTTGGTTTGGATAAAGGCTTTTACTACAGATTTCCTAATCAACTGTCAGGTGGACAAAGACAGAGAGTTGCCATAGCAAGAGCGATAATATTAGAACCAAAAATATTAATATGTGATGAACCAACATCTTCTCTTGATGTAACAATCCAAGAGCAAATTTTACAACTATTGAAAAATTTGAAGCAAAAACTTGGTATAACAATCATTTTAATAAGTCATGATATATCAGTTGTAAAATATCTATCAGAAAGGATATTAGTTATGCTAGATGGGGAAATAGTAGAAACTGGTGATACAATATCAACCTTACAAAACCCAAAGAAAGAATATACAAAAAAACTTATGTCTGCAGTATACGAAATATGATTGGATTTAAAATTCTAGAAAAGTAAATAATTACAAACTAAAACAAACCCAAGTGAAAATAAGATTAAAACAGTACTTCTGCCAACTTTAACAGCTGAATTCCCTGATTGTATCGAGCTTGTTTGAACTTTTACATAAATCAAATTTACGACTTTTATCAATGATGATGAAAAGACTTCCCATAAACTGAATAGTCTTATTACAAAAAAATTAATAATTTTGTAAAATAATACTCTGTAAAACCAATCACTATTTAAAACTGTAGAATTTAGCTCTGGCGGATAAATCTTAAAGTGCCATAAACATATAAAAGCAAACACCGCGAACATTAATAATTGCAGTTGTGAAAGAACGTGACTGAAGTCATATGGTTGATAATAAGTGCTGTAAGGCAATAATTGATAAAATAGGGATGGAAAAATTCCAATTAAAATGCACAGAATTGAGCTTAATACCATTGCAGCTTGCATATTAATTGGAGCTTCTTTTGGTTTTAATCCTGCATCATGAGCAAAAAAAGCAAAAAATGGTATTTTTATTCCTGAGTGATGCAGTACCCCAGCTGAAGCAAAAAGCAACATAAAATATATAAAAGTAAGCCCTTCATAACCTAATGAAGACATAATAAGTGATTTTGCAACAAAACCACTAAATAAAGGAAAGGCTGAAATAGAAACTGCGCCAACAATTGAACAAACTGCAGTAATGGGCATATACTTAAATAACCCTCCTAATTCAGATGCCTTACATGTACCAACCCTATATAAAACTGCTCCCATACTCATAAATAATAAGCCTTTATAAATGATATGAGCGAAGGCATGAGCAACTGCACCATTTATAGCTAATTCAGTACCTATTCCAATTGCAACAACCATGAAACCTAATTGGTTATTCAAACTAAAAGCAAGAACCCTTCTTAAATCATTCTCTATAACCGCAAAAAATATTGGAAAGAAAGTCATCAACGCCCCAATATAGATTAATATTTCAACACCTGCGAATGATCTGGCTAAAGCGTAAATTGCTAACTTTGTTGTAAATGCAGATAAAGCTACTGTTCCAGCTTCACTGGCTTCTGGATAAGAATCTTGAAGCCATCCATTTAAGAATGGAAATGCGGCTTTAATACCAAAAGCAATAAAAATCAATAATCCTGCTGTAGAATTAATATCTAATTCTTTAAAAATAGCTTCATTATTACTTTGAAATAATAAAATAGCTCCTGATAATAATAAAATCCCAGATCCAACCTGAATAACTATATAACGAATTGCTGATCTAAAAGCTCTGTAAGTTTTACCACCAAATATTAAAATAACAGAAGTAAAGGCCGTAGCTTCCCACCATAAAAACAAAGTAAATAAATCACCAGCATGAAGAGCAGCTATTGCAGCACCAGCATAGCTTAATATAGCTAACTGCTCTCTCCAATCTTTTATATGACCACCATAAATTATCACTAAAAATGCAGCGATATGAAAGACAATAGCAAAAGGAAAACTAAGATTATCTGAATGATGCAATAAAAATTGAATATCTTGCACTTGAATAATCAAATGTGATCCCTCAGCAGAAAAGAGAGAGATAGCTGATAACAATACAAGAAAAATCATATAGAATTGCCTGTAAATATGAGGAAATAAAGGAACCAAGAAGGCACCTAAAAACATCACTAGACCTGGAGGAATACTATTTATCATAATAATCCTCGTCTCTCATAAATATTGCTCTTAAAGCAACACCAATCCTAAAGATAATTATACATGAAATAAAACCAAAAAATGCTGGGAAAAATAAAAAATCCTCATACTCAGTCTCACCATGTCTATCACCTGCAAACTCAAGTAATAGAAGTATAATGCAAATTAATAAAGCTATGCTATTCGCTTTTCCAAAATTTTTTACAAGTTTATTAAAAATGTTCATGGTCAATAAATAATTAAGTTAACTAATTGCAATAAAGGATCAATGTAAAAGAATAATAAAATAACCAAAAATGCAGAACAAAGGGCAGGGTAGACTGTTAATGGATGCTTAACTGACTTCACACTCTCATTTTTATCCATAAAAAAAGCTCTAAAAACAGGGTCCAATAAATAGTAAGTATTTAATAACGTAGATATAGCCAAAATTATTATGATGATAGTTAGCTCAGACTGTGCAGCCCCTAGAAGTAAATAAAACTTGCTCCATGAACCTCCTAATGGCGGTATTCCAATTATGGATAGTGCACCAATCGAAAAAGCAATGAAAGTCAATGGCATTTTATGACCAATACCATTTAAATCAGTGATTTTAGTAATTTTAGTAGAAACATAAATTGCACCAGCACAAAAGAATAATGTAATCTTTCCTACTCCATGCATCATTATATTTGATACTGACGCAATTAATGAGTAATTAGTAGCAATTGCTCCACCTAAAATTATATATGAAAGTTGACTTACAGTTGAGTAAGCTAAACGAGCTTTAATATCATTCTTTCTAATAGCAATTACACTAGATAAAAATAAAGTTATTGTTGAAGCCCAAATTAAAAATTTTCCTGATCCACTAGTGTTCATAAATTCAGGACCAAAAATATAACATATTACCATTAAAATTGAAAAAACACCTGCTTTTACAACTGCGACAGCATGAAGTAATGCAGATACAGGAGTTGGAGCTACCATTGCTGCAGGCAACCACCAATGGAGTGGCATTAACGCCGCTTTACCAATTCCAAAAACAAATAAAAACAGTAAAATTGGAGCATAAGCAGGATTAAATGTGTTATTTAAAATACCACCATCTACAAAGTTTAATGTTCCAACCGAGTACCAAACCCAAATAATAGCAGGCAAAAATAACATTAATGATGATCCAACTAGAATTCCTAAATAAAGACGGCTCGCTTTAATTGACTCCTCAGTTTCTTTGTGAACAACAAGTGGGTACGTTGCAAATGTTAAAAACTCATAAAAAATAAATAAAACTAATAAATTACTCGACCATGCAACACACAATGCTCCGAAAATCGATAATGAGTAAAATATATAAAATCTAGTTTGATTTTTTTCATTGTTTCCACGCATGTAGCCAATAGAATAAATTGCAGCTAGAATCCATAAACCTGAGCATAGTAACCCAAACACTGCACCTAGAGGTGTAACTTTAAATGAAAGAGATAAATCACTAAAAATATTAAATAAATAAAGGGTAGGGCTGCCACCGTTCATTATGTCATTTGTTATATTTATTGTAGCGTAAAATGATATTAATGATCCAATCAGACCAACTGAATCTCTAAGATTTTGATTGTTTTTAAAAATAAAAATAAAAATAGGAGCCAAAAGTGGTGGCAATAAAGCTAAATAAATAAAATTAGTATATGATATCATTATAAAGCCTTCCAAAAAATAGCAGCTGAAGCATTGAAGGCTGAATTAACAATTGGATAAGCATAAATACCGAATATTATATTAAATACAGCTAAAACAACCAGTGGAATATAAATTTTAGGATCATCTTTTATTGTTAAGGTCGTATCACCAGGTTGCTTCATCCATATATTTTCAATCATTTGCCAAGCATACCCAAGAGCTAAAAAACTTGTCAGAACAATAATAAATAAAATTGGCCAGTTACCATGACTAAATACTGCCTTAAGTAAATATACTTTTGATATAAAACCTATTGTAAGTGGAATGCCTAATAGACTTAAAATAACAACAGTCAAAGAAATAGATGTTACAGGCATACTTTTTGACAAACCTTTCAGGTCATCAACATTTATACTCTTGTTTAGTTGAATAGAAATAGCTCCAATTCCCATAAATAAGGCAGCTTTCATCATTGAATGATTAGCTATATGAATAAAAGAGGCCATAATACCAGATGCTGTACCAAGTGTAAGGCCAATTGTTATATAACCGATTTGAGATAAAGAAGAAAAAGCAAGAAGTTTTTTAATATCTTTCTCAAAGATAGCTCTTATAGTCCCAAAAAATATAGCAACAATTGATGCAGGCAATAATACCCATTGTAGAATAATAACTGTAAAATCATCAGCATTAAAAAGAAGAGTAAACAATATTCTCGCTAATACATAAAGAGCAGCTTTTGTGGCTGTTGCTGTCAAAAGAACAGCAACAGCAGAAGGCGCAAATGTGTAAGCTGATGGAAGCCATATATGCAATGGAAAAATAGCAGCTTTTACCATTAATCCAATTATTATAAAGCTAATACCTGCTTTAACAGAATTATTACCTGTAAGCTCTGAAATTTTAATAGTTAAGTCAGCAATATTCAGAGTGCCAGTGACAGAATATAATAATCCTACCCCAATAACATAAAAAGTAGCTCCTACAGCTCCAATTAAAAGATAATTAAATGCTGCTGTTAAGGCTCTCTTGTCATTTTTTGAACCTAATGCAACCAAAGTAACTGATGACAAAGATGAAATTTCTAAGAAAACAAAAAGATTAAAAGCGTCTCCAGTAGTAACCAATCCAAGTAAACCACCCAATGCAAGCAACCACATTCCATAAACTTTTGATTGCGACTTTTTATTAATTTCTTTTTTCAAGGATTGATAAGCAAATATCGTTGCAAATACACCCATCAATGAGATTAATACAATCATGAATGAAGAAGCGTCATCAATCACATATTCTATTCCGTATGGAGGCAACCACCCGCCCATAAAATAATTAATTTTACCAAATTCAGACACATGGAAAAATAATGAGACTGATGAATATAAGCAAAATAGAGATCCAAATAAAGCTACAAGCCAAGATAAAAAAGGCAAAGAAACTAAGATAGCAAACGGAGCTAAAAGGAGAGGGATAACAACTTGCAAAGCCGGTAAATGATTTTCAATTGCTATTAAATCTATCATTTAGAGTTTTCTTCTGTATTAAGTTTAGCAATTTCATTTTCTTCAATAGTGCCATATTCACTTTTAATTCTTAAAATAAGAGCTAACCCAAGAGCAGTAGTCGCTACTCCAACAACAATGGCAGTTAGTATTAAAACATGAGGCAATGGATTGGAATATAAACTGTCTTTATATCCAGTTAAAATAGGAGCTGTTCCTCCTTGGACTTTTCCTAATGAAATATAGAACAAAAAAACACTTGTTTGAAAAATTGTTAATCCAACCATCTTTTTTACGAGATTGTGTCTTGAAATAACTATAAACAAACCTGTCATCATTAAAATAATGACTATCCAGTAATTCCAAATTCCAAGTATACCGTGTATCATTTATCTTCACCTTGCCATGATGAAAATAAATGAAAAAGTATGAGCATAACTCCAGCAACAGTTAATCCAACACCAAATTCAATTAATAAAATACCAATATGTTGTCCATGTTTAGTGTCATGAGCGAGAATGCTATAATTTAAGTATTCAGCATCATAATAAATGGAAACTAAACCAACCCCACCATATAAAATTACACCTAATATCATTATAAATAAATTTAATCTCTCTGAAATCAGTTTTCTTCCTTCTTTCAATCCAAATATAAGAGAATGCAAAATAAAACCAGCAGCTACAATTACTCCTGCTTGGAAACCACCGCCTGGACCATAATCTCCATGAAATTGGACATATAAACCAAATAGAATTATTGGTCCCACTATGATTTTAGTGCATACTCTTAAAATTGGATCATCATTCATTTTTATCTCTATTTTTACCATCACCCAGCAATAACAAAACACCAAGACCAGCTGTAAAAATAACAACTGTTTCTCCAAGGGTATCGTAGCCTCTATAACTAGCCAGCACACCAGTTACTAAATTTGGTATTCCCATGTCTGGTTTAGTGTTTGATATATAGTAAGGTCCAACGTGCTGATGAATAGGAGCCATTGGATCTCCAATAACAGGTAGATCAAAACTTGCCCAAATAAGCAAACACCCAACACCAAAACAAACTATGAAAGCAAATATAGTATTATCATTAACCACTTTTTCTCTTTTTGGGAGATGTCTCATTGCAGCAATATACAGAACTGTAGATAATCCAGCGCCGACCGCTGCTTCTGTAAAAGCAACATCAACTGCATCTAAACTAACAAAAATAATCGCACAAATAAGTGAATATGCTCCTGCTAGCATAACTGTTGAGAAAATTTTAATACTTCGTATAGCTACGACAGCTATAATTGCTAACAAAAAAATAAGGAAACCGTTTATTAAAAATTCAGCCATTATTTGCCTTTTTAGAGTTGTAAACAGATTTTTTAGTTATAGGCTCTAAGCCAGTTTTTTTAGCTGAAATAGCAACAGCGTGACCAGAAATAGGGCTAGTGAAAATTAAAACAAAACCTAAAATTAAAAGCTTTATAGAAACAATAGTAAATCCAGAGTAAATAAGAAGCCCAAAAATTATAAAACCAATTCCAGCAGTATCAATCATTCCTACTGCGTGAATTCTTGAAAAAACGTCAGGTAATCTTAATAGTCCTAAGCTGCCGATTAAAATAGTAATCGATCCGATAAAAATAAATATAAATGAAATTAAATTTATTAATGTATCCATCTTAGTTTTTCTTGTTTTTATTTTCACTAAACAATTTTAATATTGCGATTGTTCCAATGAAATTGATTAAGGCATAAAGAATTGCGATATCGATAAACTCTGGTCTTCCCATAAAGAACCCATGCAAAGTTATTCCTATTATAACTAGGCTGCCAACTGCATTTACAGCTAGTATACGATCATAGGCTGTTGGTCCAAGCGCAACTCTCCAAAGGCACAGAATAACTGCTAAGCCACATATTAACAGACTCAGCTCAAACATTCTTATTTCCCTCTAGCCAAGATACTTTTTTATCCATTGCTCCACTTTTGACATCATCAGCCATATCTGAAGATAAAGCGTGAACCTCTAAAACATCACCGTCTAGTTCTGTTGTAACTGTCCCTGGAGTAAGGGTAATAGAATTTGCATAAGTAACCTTGCCAGCTTCCGTCTTTTGAGAAGATTTGACCCTAAAGTTTTGAGGGTCAGGATTATTTAAAATTATTATTTTTGCCGTATCAATATTTGCTTTAATAATTTCCTTAAAAAGCCAAACAGTGTAAATTGGTAATCTAATCAAAAGATGTAGAGGTAATCCTTCCTCATCAATAAATTTAGCCTTCCACGTTACATACAAGCAAGTAATACAACTTAGAACTCCTAATGTAAGAAGAAGGGGGTCGTAATGACCAGATAAAAGCAACCATATCACAAAATAAAATACAAATAAAAAGAGGGCTTTTATAATCATTAATGAGAATTGAAATATTAATTAAATTTTTGTTTATTTTTATATATTTTTCAAATTTAAATCAACACTTACATATTTAAATAAAATATATTTTTATTTTATAAAAAAATAATATAATTTAAGAGAAATTTTAAATCCTTAAAGAGGTCAATATGCTTGAACTTCCTGCAATTATATTAGTTTTTGTTTCTATATTTGGTTTTTTAAATCATAAATACTTAAAGTTACCTCTTACTGTTGGTTTGGTTTTAATCGCTCTTATTTCTGGCTTAGGCGTTCTTTTAATCGAAGCTGTAATTCCATCTCTTCAAATGTCAGAAACTATTAAGAACTGGTTGGATGCAATTGACTTCAATCGAACTCTAATGAATGGAATGCTGAGCTTTCTTCTTTTTGCTGGAGCTTTACATGTAGACTTGAATAACCTAATGAAGGCAAAATTGCATGTTTCAATTCTTGCAACTTTTGGAGTTATATTATCAACTTTTATCAATGGGACGTGTTTTTATTATCTAACACAATTATTTGGATTTAACATCGAATATATTTATTGCCTAATCTTTGGTGTAATTGTCACTCCGACTGATCCAGTTGCAGTATTAGGTCTTCTAAAAAGATTAAAAGTACCTAAAAGACTTGAAGCAATTATTGGAGGTGAGAGCCTTTTTAATGATGGAGTTGCGGTAGTAATTTTTTCTGTTTTACTTACTATAGCATTTGGCAGTTCTACAGGCCACGGCGGACATGGAGCAATGGATGCAAATGCGATTTTAGGTCTTTTTGTAAAAGAAGCATTTGGTGGTGCACTACTTGGCATTGTGGCTGGTTATCTAACTTTCTTGCTTTTAAGGTCTATGGACGACTACGTATTAGAGGTAATTGCTACTTTAGCACTTGTCATGGGCGCGTATTCTATTGCTTTAAATCTACATATTTCAGGTCCAATTGCTATGGTTGTTGCAGGCGTATTCATTGGAAACACTGGAAGGCAATTCGCAATGAGTGAAAAAACAAGAGAACATGTTACAGATTTTTGGCACTTAATTGATGAAATATTAAATGCAGCATTATTTGTTCTCATAGGCTTTGAAGTTATTGTATTGTCAGCAGAACTTAATATCCTAAGCTTAAGCATTATTTGTGTTCTTGTCGCAGTTCTAGCAAGATTAATTGCTGTGTCATTACCATTAAATCTACTCAATCCAATAATAGCGAAAGAGAAGGGTGAAATTCTTATTTTGACTTGGGCAGGCTTGAGAGGAGGCATATCTATTGCACTTGCACTCTCTCTTCCAGAAAGTGATATAAAACCCATAATTTTAACGGCGACTTACGCAGTTGTTGTATTTTCAATTTTGATACAAGGATTAACAATAGAGAGCTTAATAAAACGATATCATAATGAGCAGTAAGCCATTATTTTCATTAAGCTTTGTATTATTTTTTCTTTATTCTTTATGTTCTTCTGCAGAGTTTCTAAAGAAAGAATTACTAATTTCTAATTCAAATAATGAGCTTAAAAAATTTACGGTTGAAGTGGCTGATAATGATAAACTTAGATCATTAGGTTTTATGGGCAGAACAGACATTCCTGAGGGAACAGGGATGCTTTTTATTTGGAATGACGAAGCTTACAGAAATTTTTGGATGAAAAATACACCATTGTCACTAGATATCATTTTTTTTGATAAAAATGGCTATTTTATAAATGTTCAAGAAAATACTATTCCTTATTCATTAGATAATATTCAATCTTTAAAACCATCAAAGTATGTTTTAGAACTCATTGCCGGTTCATCCAAGAAATTTAATTTGTACGATCACTCAAGAATAATAAATTTAAACTAATAAAATACTTGAATAATCTATAAAATTAATGTTTAAAACTATTTACGTCGGAGTGTAGCGCAGCCTGGTAGCGCATCTGGTTTGGGACCAGAGGGTCGGGAGTTCGAATCTCTCCACTCCGACCAATTAATATATAATCTATCTTTAAGCATTATTTAAGACCAGCTTTTATCATCCCATTCAAGAGAATGTCTTTTACTTCTTGATTAATTTGTGGAACTACTTGCTCATAATCATCTAGGGTCTTTATTTCAGGTCTATTTTCCTGGTATTTTTTAAGCCACTCTTTACTTTCTTCAATTTTACCTTCATGTGCTAAAACAATAGCTTTAAAAGCATGAAATCTACTATGATCATTCTCACGCATGCTTCTATCTACAGATTGGTTGGCACTTATCCAATCATTCTTTCCAAGATGACAAAATAAAAGCATTGTTTCATAAAATGGAACTCCTTTACGATTGATCTCATGAGCCCTATTTAAAAAATCAATAGAATTATCATAATCACACTCATTTAAATAAAGCATACCTTTTGCTTGAAGTGATCTCGAATGATGAGGGTTTATTTCAACAGCTTTATTTACAAATTCCTTATATTTTGTTTCATCATTTGAGATTCTAAACAAAAATGCCATATTCATCACAGAATCAGGATTATTGGGATCGAGACTATAACTTTTCTCCGAGACCTCTCTGAATCTCGTTTCATTTTTCTCACGATCATGTTGAAGAGAAGATTCTAATCTTAAAAAGAACAAGCAAGAAGCAAGAACGTTATATGCGTCTGTTAAATTTTTATCTAGTGCAATAGATTTTTCTGCATGCTCTATAGCTTCGTAGACATGTTTGATTTTCTCTTCAATGTTTTTAGCTTCACCACTTTTGTCATAAGAATTTAATGAATGAAGAAACTCATCCCATGCACTAAAAATTTTCAAATCCTTACTATTTAATGTATTTTGTTCATTAGTAATTATTGCAGGTAAAGCTAGTGCTGAGACTTTTTGTGACACTTCATCCTGAACTTCAAATACATCATCTAAAGATCTATCCCAAGTTTGAGACCATATTTGAGTATCTTCTAATGCATCGGTAAGTTTAGCTGAAATTCTTACTTTATTTCCACCTTTTCGAATACTGCCCTGCACCAGATAATTAGCATTCAAATCTTTTGCTATGTCTTTAGTTGCGTCTTTAGAGTTTTTATATTTCATGACTGAATTTATAGAAACAACAGGAAATGTCTTAGATTTTGAAAAATAAGATATTGTATCTTCAGTGATGCCATCAGCGAAAAATTCTTGTTCCTGATCAGTACTTAGATTTACAAAAGGTAAAACAGCAATTGTTGGAGGAACACTACCTTCAATAATCTTTGCAGATGCAGCAGCAGCAGTATTTTCATCTATATTTGATCGTTTTTCAAGGTCGGGATTTTCTAAATCAAATGCATGGACAAGAGTATTTTTAACTTTCTGTTCGCCTAAATCATTAAATAGTAACTCTGTTTTTTTATTAACAAAATCCATTATGCTTTTTGACAAACAAACGCCACCTGGTTGGGAGAGAGCTTCTAGTCTAGCTGCAACGTTAACACCATCACCGTAAAGGTTTTCTCCCTCGACTATGACATCACCCATATTAAGGCCAATTCTAAAGCTCATTTTAGCATCATCCGAAACAGAGTTATTTCGCTCTTTTAAAAGTTTTTGAAATTCATTCGCACATACAACTGCAGAAACAGCACTTTGAAATTCTGCTAAAACAGAATCTCCTGCTGTATTAAAAACTCTACCACCGTGTTCAGTAAATAATTTATCTAGTAAGTCTCTACAAGCTCTAAAACTTTTTAATGTTTCATCTTCATTAATTTCCATTAATTTACTAAAGCCCACAACATCAGTAACAAATATTACAGCAATTTTGCGTTCTATAGCTTGATTAAAGTTATTTTCTAATTTGACTACATTTTCACTCATAACATTTTAAACAATTTATCTATTTTAATTTAATTATTTATAAATATAATTCCATAATTTATTTTAAGTTATTTGTCACAATTAGTAACAATAATTTTTAACTCAAAATTTTTCATTGAGTTTGGGATATTTACATTATTTTCTCCCTCCAAAATATAATTATTATTATAACTTTTAAATTCTCCATTTAAGGCAAGTACCTTTAATCGATTATCACCAAACATGGTATAAATTGGTACTCTACCATGCAAATCTCCATTTGATGAAATGTAAATATCAGCTTCCTCATTTAATATTTTCTCATTTTTATTATTTCCTCCCGTCCTCCATTCTTCATTAAAAAATTCTAATCGGCCATTTGAAATATTAAATTTTCCTTCAGATATAATGTTTCTTTCATTTTCTCTAATTAAAAATCGTTCAATTCCAAAAGTGCAAGTCAAGTTTGATTGATACTTATTGTCTGGTATTTTGAAATTTAAATTATTTGTTTCATTTGAGATATTTTGCATAGTATTGCTTTTCGTACTATTACTTTTATTATTTTTATCTTCTTCACCACAATTTGAGATTTTGAAGTATATTTCTGAATTTTTATTATTAATCCAATGAATTTCTCTTTCGGGAGAAGAAGGTGATCCAATTTCTTTTACTTTGTCATCAAAGAATAATAGCTGTTTTTGGGCATTTTCAAAAGCTGGATATATAGGAAGATAACCAGCAAAATTCCCATTGGTATCTAAAAGCATGTTACTTTCATTTTGTAATATTTGTTCATAATAAATATCTAAACCCGTTCTCCAATTCTCATAAGTAAAAGTAACTTTTCCATCCTCAACTTTTAATGATCCGTCAGCTATTTTTGAAATTCCATCTGTCATATTTGTTAAGTTTCTTTCAAATTCAAAGTCACATGTCTTATTTTCATTAAATAGGTTTTCAGGCTTAATAATCTTTGAGGAATCTACATCATTTAGAAGAACTCTTAATTTTTGAATATTATTACGAGTAAATACAAGAAGATCTATTTTTCCATCACCATTAAAATCACCAGGTACCAAATCATCAACATCAGACAAAGATGAAAAATGGTTATTTAAATATTTTACAGGTAAGAACTTTTTATTATCGTGATTTATAAAAATATATGGGTAACCTTCATTATCAAAATTATTATCCCATTTTTGCTCAGATCCACCATCAGTTTGAAGAATTAAATCGTTAAAACCGTCATCATTAATATCCTGCATCCTAAAATTATGAATATATGCAGTGAAAAAATTATCTTTTATGTTTCTATTTGTGAACTGATTAGGAAAAAATTTATCAGTTGCATCTTCAAAGCAATTTCCATCTTGGTTATATCGATAAAACTTAAAACCACTTCCTGACCACAACCCAGAAACTGTATGATACTGACCCTCTAATACGTCTAAATAGCCGTCACCGTCAACATCTAATAATTCAACATTTGATGTTCCTGTAATAATTTTAGACGCATCATGATTTGCTCCTGCCTTCATATTTCCTTCAAATTGATTTACAATTTGTTTACCCTGTTCATCGGTTAGCCAAATGGTTCCAAACTTAAGTTCAATATTATTTGAAAAATCAAAATCACCATCTCCAAAAATTACTCTTAAAGTACCAATTTTATTATTATCTGAGGGAGTTCTTGAACGATTTTCTGTTACGGCTACAACAAAATCTTGGAAGCCATCTTTATTGATATCTCCAGCATCTATGTCACTTGTTAAATAATAACTTATATCTTTAGAGTATTCATGTTTTCCTAATTCAAAACTTTTTCCACCTACACTCTTTAGTGGAACAGTAAATTCTTTTTCACCCTCACTTAAAGGCAAAATGTCCACGAAACCGTCATTATCTAAGTCAGCCGTAGTACCCCCATGGTTCCAGTCATTCTCTCTTACTTCAGGAACAGTTAATTGTTTAAAACTTTTCCCTTCAATATTAAGCATAACAATATCTTCCTCCCCCCTTGGAATATTTCTACCATAAGTTCCATAGCCTTGAGCAACCCAATTTTTTCCTGGGTCTCCAGTTGTAAAACCAATAAAGTCTAGCCAACCATCATTATTTAAATCTGCTAACTCGCCATTTCGAATATGTCTTCGTGCAGAATTTTCAGTATCGTATTCTAATTTCTGAAACTTACCATTTTTTGAGCCTAATAGTATTAACGGAGGGACACTAGTTTCATAAAAATCAATGACCAAATCATCAATGCCGTCATTATTTAAATCACCTACCGCTTTGATCTCTGGACTGACATCTCCACCTAAACTAGGATCAGTTTCACCAAATGAAAATGATCTATATTGGGGTAAATCAGTCTGAACAATTGAGTGATTTTTAAGTGTAAATTTCTCTGAAAATTCTAGTATTGATGATGAATTTTTAATAATTCCATTTTCACATAATCCATTGATAGCATTACTTGATTTACTTGACGGTGATTGGCTGGTTGCATTTGAGGATAAATTGCTACTGGAAAAGTTACCTCCACTTATAGTTACTTGCGCATAAGCTGGTAATGAGATTATGAGAATTAATAAATAATAAATAGAATTAGGCATTATAATGTACTACAGATTGAAGATTAAATTTAATTTGTAAAAAAATTATTCAAATTAATCAACATTGGTTGCGTCTTTAAACATTACTTTATGTCTAGAGTTGGCAATCCATTCATCAATTTCATTGTCAGTTTGAAAATTGTCTTCATTAAATTTATCAACATTCATTATTGATTTTAGTGGTTTCCGCCATCTTTTGTATGGTTCTTGAAAGGGGGGACCAAAAAGAAGAATATCTAAAACTGATAACTCTTCTGGAATTCCTAATAATGGCTTCAGGTCTTTCTGAGCTTTTTCCTGGCCTATTGCAGTAACCCACCAAACATTATATCCCAATGAAGCGGCCGCTAAATGTGCGGACATGGTAGAAGCGGCGAGTGATTGAAGAAGTATTCTTTCTGCATTTTCTTTATACATTTTATTTAATTCGCTATTGTCATTCTTTAATACTGGGAAGGCTTTTGTCCATCTCATGTCAGAACAAATAACAATAAAACCTGGAGCACCAGCAAGACCCTTGTAATTTGGTGTAGGGAACTTCATTTTTAGTTTCGCTCGTATCCTTTGCTCCTTTACAAAATATTCTGAAATTTCTTTTTTAATTTCTGGTTTTTTTACAACAATAAAATGCCATGGCTGAGAATTAGCACCAGATGGAGCATGCCTTGCAGCTTCAATTATCATCTCAAAATGCTTATCTGGCACAATATAATTTTCATCAAATTTTCTGACTGTAACTCTATTCTGAATTATCTTCATCAAATGGTTGTATTGATCTGAAGAGCCAATTTTTGGCAACTCAACTTTATTTTTAGTCTGTTTGTTTGTCATAAACGTACCATTCATTTTTTGCACTTTTAATTTTTAAGTTTGCATTTAATTTAATTGGGTACAATAAATTTATAATCATTTATGATAATGATGAAATCTTTTAGGAAATAATCTTTGAAAAATAGTAACCTATTTATTTTAGTATTAGCATTAGCTAACGCTTCAGTAGTTGTTGGAATGGGTTTAATTACGCCTTCAATAACAATAATAAAAGCAGATTTCAATTTAACTTCTGATATGGTACAGTTGACTTTGACAGTTTTCATTATTGCTGCAGGTATTGGGCAATTAGTTTTTGGATTTTTATCAGATAGATACGGAAGAAGACCCATTCTTTTAACTGGAAGCTTTCTCTTTGTTGCATCAAGTATAACTTCAGTTTTCTCGCCTAATATACTGTTTTTATTAATTATGCGAGTAATTCAAGGGCTTGGAGCTGCTGCTTGTATGTCAATGGCAAGAGTGATAATTAATGATAGTTTTAATAAAACAGAGGCAGCAGAAAAATTATCTTTAATCACAGCTATTATGGTTATTTTCCCTCTTATTTCTTTGATACTTGGTGGATTTATAGCCCAGACAATCGGTTGGGTTGGAACAATGTATGTTTTTTTCATTTTTGGTTTAATAATTTTAACAGGCTCAGTTTATAATATTTCTGAAACAAAAATTACAAAGATCAATAATCTTAATTTTTCTAAAATAACTAATTCATATTTAGATGTTTTAAAAAATACAAAATTTCTTAATTTTACATTTATTGGATCAATTCAAACTGGAGTATTTTTCTCATCATTTGGCTTTATGCCTTATGAATTTGCTAGACTAGGTGTCTCTCCACTTGAATTTGGTTTCTGGTTATCCTTTACTGGAATAGGATATTTTCTTGGAAATATTCTTAATAGAAATTACGCGTCTAAATATGGAATTGAAGCTTTAATAATTTTTGGAAGTTTTTTTTCTTTTTTATCATACTTTTCAATGCTTATATTAAATTTAAACGCCTTCACACATCCTTTATATATATCAATTCCCTTAATTGTATTTGGTCTTGGAAATGGTTTCACGGTTGCAAACTGTATTATTGGTGGGGTGTCAACAACTGGTAATAACTCAGGAACTGCAACTGGCATTGCTGGAGCATTGCAAATGTCTTCTGGAGGTTTGATTGGCTCAATTATAATAAGTTATGGGGGAGATAAAAACTTTGTTATATGTTTGCTAATTGTAATTTTTTTATGTTTGATTGCATTGATATTATCACTGTTTAATTTCAAAAATAAAGATGTAAACGTATGAATAAAAGAAATTTAGGTAATAATGACACTAAAGTATTTCCTATTGGACTGGGTGGAATGTCCTTCAGTGATGCCTATGGAGAAACAACTACACATCAAACTCATGAAATACTATCAACAGCTATAGATCTTGGTGTAGACCATATTGATACTTCTGATATCTATGGATTGGGATTATCTGAAGAAAGAATAGGGGAGTTTTTAAATAAGAATAAATCTTACAAAGATTATTTTAAGATAGCTACTAAGGGCGGCATTGACAGAGACAAAAGTGGGACCAGTCGATTTAATAACACTAAAGCATACCTCAAGAAGTCTTTAGAGGCATCCTTAAGTCGTCTAGGACTAGATTGCGTTGAACTTTACTATATTCACAGAAGAGATCAAACAGTTACAATAGAGGAAGTAACCGAGACATTAAAAGGATTTGTAAAAGAAGGTAAGGTAAAGCAAATAGGATATTCAGAAATTTCTCCAAGCTCTTTAAACAGAGCTTCAAGTATTCATAATATAGCAGCTGTTCAATCAGAATACTCACTTTCAACTCGTTATCCAGAATTAGGATTAATTCAACAGCTTAAAAATTTGAATGCGACTTTAGTAGCATTTTCGCCTTTAGGAAGGTCACTTTTAACTGACAAGCCACATTCTTTTGTAAAGGCGCAGTCTTTAAATTTATTAAAAGATAATCCAAGATTTCTTGAACCTAATTTAAGTTATAATATCAAATTAACAAATAAATTTAGAAAGTTAGCTTCTTCATATAATATGAGTGCAGCTGAATTAGCTTTATCTTGGCTCTTAAATAAAGATGATAGAATTATCCCAATACCTGGAACACGATCATCAGACCATCTTAAGAGCATGATCAAAGCAGCCTACAATAAATTAAGTCAAAAAGAGATGAACGAAATAGAGACTATTCTTCCAATTGGGTGGGCACACGGAGATAGATACTCACAGAAACAATGGGTTGGCCCAGAAAAATATTGCTAAACCATTTTAGGTATTGAAAATATAAAAATAGTTTCCATATAAGGAATTCAACTTTTTTTATAAGGAGAATTTATGACTAATAAATGCACATGTGGCCGTTCTCCAACAGGTAATTGCGTTGGATGGCACAAGCTAAGTGAAGAAGATTATAATAAGAAAAAAGAACACTTAGACAACAAAAACAATAAATAACTTATTTATATTCTAGGGGTAATTGTTCTAGTTCCCTCCTATTTTATCTCTAGAATTCTTTTTCCATACAAATCAAAATTTCAACTATATACTTCAGTACTTTTAATTTATATTTATAAAAAGTTTAAAACTTTTATGTGTATTTTATGAAACAAAGTCTTGGCGTTTGCTACTACCCCGAACATTGGGATCAAAATATTTGGGAAAACGACGCTCAACAGATGAAAGAATTAGGCCTCTCATGGGTGAGAATAGGTGAATTTGCATGGAAAGAAATAGAGCCTACAGAAGGGCAATTTAATTTTGAATGGCTTGATAAAGCAATCAAAATTCTCGGCCAAGCTGGGTTAAAAGTAGTTCTTGGAACACCTACTGCCACACCTCCAAAATGGGTATTAGACAAATATCCTGATATGTTGTCCAAAGATATTAATGGAAACATACGTGGATTTGGCTCCAGAAGGCATTACTGTTTCAGTCATTCTGGATATATTGAACAATGCAAGGACATTGTTACAAGGCTTGCTAAAAGATATGGCAAAAATCCATATGTATGTGCTTGGCAAACTGATAACGAGTATGGATGTCACGATACAACAATTTCGTATTCTGACACTGCTAGAGATGCTTTCAGAACCTGGCTTAGATATAAATATCCTGGCAAAGGGAATGACGGAGATATTGAGGCACTTAATAAGGAGTGGGGCAATGTATTCTGGTCAATGAAATACGATAACTTTGATGAAATTAATTTACCTAATTTAACTGTCACAGAACCTAATCCTGCTCATGTTTTAGATTTTCGTCGTTTTTCGTCTGATCAAGTTGTAAATTTTAATTTTTCACAAGTAGAAATTATAAGACAATATTCTAACGCACCTATTGCACACAACTACATGGGGAGAACAACTGAATTTAATCATTTTGAAGTAGGAGAAAGCCTTGATATTGCAAGTTGGGATAGTTATCCTCTTGGTTTTTCAGAAGACCGTTTAGAAACTTCCGATGAAGAGAAAAGAAATTTTTACAGACAAGGAAACCCCGATTTCCAAGCTTTTCATCATGACTTATACCGCGCTGTTGGAAAAGGTAGATGGTGGATTATGGAACAACAACCAGGGCCAGTAAATTGGGCTCCATACAATCCAGCTCCCCTTGATGGAATGGTTAGACTTTGGACTTGGGAAGCCTTTGCGCACGGCGCTGAAACTGTTTGTTACTTTCGCTGGAGGCAGGTGCCATTTGCACAAGAGCAAATGCATGCAGGATTATTACGACCAGACAGTGTCCCAGCTCAAGGTTACTATGAAGCAAAAAAAGTTGCTGAAGAGTTAAATTCTATAAATGGATTAGAAATAAATACTGCGCCAATTGGAATAATTTTTGATTATGGTGCAGATGCCATGTGGGATATTCAGCCACAAGGGAAGGGCCTATCATATTTTGGTTTAATATTTGACATTTACAGTTCTTTAAGAAGATTAGGTTTTTCAATAGACTTTTTATCTCCTAAAGCTACAAATTTTAATGACTATAAATTGATTATTGCATCTGGAATGATGCATACCCCTGATAAACTAAAAGAGTTGCTTCAAAATAGTACTGCTGAAATATTATTTGGGCCTAGGAGTAATGCTAAATCAGAGAATATGTATATTGAAACCAAGTTGCCTCCAAATTTACAAAAAATAGATGTGACTGTTGATCGAGTTCAAACAATTAGACCTGATATCAACATCCCTTTAGAAATAAATGGGAATGTTAAAAATTATACAGAAGAATTAGAAGGAAAGGCAGAAGACATTATTAAAACTTCATCAGGTATCAGTGTATTAAAATCTAAAAATAATATTAATTATCTAGGAAGTTGGCTAGATGGTAATGGTTTTGATGAACTTTTTATAAGTTTATGTAACAAAATCAATCTTGATTATACTGTAATGCCTTACGGTGTAAGAAGAAGAGAAACTACAGATCATTACTATTGGTTTAATTATAATGAAAATGAAATAAACACTATAATCGGTTCAATCAAGGGAGCTGATTTTGTTAAAATTAAAAAATAAAATTACTCAATTTTTTATTATTACTTGTATAAGTTTCGTTCTATATATTTTTAAATCATGATAAAGACAAAAAAAATTAAGCCAAGTTTAATTACTTTTGATGTTTACAGTGCATTAGTTGATTATTCTTCAGGTTTAAGGGATGTATTTTCTGAATGTAGTGGTTTATCTTCTAAAAAGTCTCTAGATTTAGTGCGTCATTGGCGCTTAAAGCAACTTCAAGTTTTACAAATAAGTAATTCCTTAAATCAAAAAAGAATGCCTTTTATTAAATGCACTGAAAATTCTTTGGACTTTATTTGCAAAGTTAATGACATAAAAATAAATGAAAATCAAAAAAAACACCTTATTCAAGCCTGGGAGAACTTACCTTTATGGCCCGAAGCAGAAGAGGTTATTAGTGCTTTAATTAAAAAGAACTACAAAATTGCAGTTCTTTCAAATGGTGATCACGCGATGCTTCAAAACCTTTGTAATTCGTATAATTTTACTTTTAATCATATTCTTTCAACTGATGTAAACGGATTTTATAAACCACACCATTCAGTATACAAACTACCAGAAAATGTTTTAGGGATAAAATCAAGCAATGTATTGCATGTAGCTGGGAGTGAGGTTGATGTTATTGGATGTGTCTCATATGGCATGCCTTGCTATTGGTCAAATAGAAATGATGACATTTTAGTATATCAAGACCTATCACCAATGTATACATTTAAAAACTTAAAAGGCCTAGTTAAGATATTGAAATAAAACTATTTTCTTAAAGATTTTTTGCCAAATTTTGCTTTACTAAAGTATGCAGCTTGCGCAAACCAATTAACAATTCTCGATCTGCTTTCCACTTTACTATTTTGAGGTTCAGGCGAACTTAGTTGCAAATAATTAAGTTTTACTTTCCCAAAGCTCTCTAAAACTTGTGTATTTGAGGTGAATTTTGCTTTATTTCTTGGATTTAAATCTTTATAAAAACTATCCGTTACTAACCAGTACTCATTGCTTTCAATGCCATTTTTAAGCATTCTATGAGTGAAAATTACGTCTTCTCCTGCCAGTTCCTCAAAATTTCTAATTTTTTTAATCGCAAAATTACCTTTATGAGCAACAATTTTTAGGCGCAGATTCTTAGACTCTAAGCAAGGTTCACATCCACATGCTCTAACAAAGACTAGACTTGAAGCTTTTTCATTAAAAGATTCATTAGCTTTATCCATTATTCTAATTATATCATCAGCTTGATTTTTACTATCATTACTCTCGATATAGAAAAATGCAGCATCTCCCTCTAGTTTATTTAATTTAAGTGTGGGTTCTATTACTTCAATAACAGCTTCTAAAAGATCAGAAACTATTGCTTCTGCATGAAATTGAAAATTATCTGCAATTATTTTTCCTAAAACGTTTTTCTGTCTTAAATTATGTAATTTAACAAAATTAGTGTAACCACTTATATCAGCGATTAATAAGTATCCAGAATTAGACAAAAAAATTCTCCAAAAAGTTTATTTAATAAAAACATGATTGATGCAAAATAACAAAACTTAATTTCAATGTATATTATATAAGGCGGGCGCTCTGCACTAAGAATTTTAGTAATACAAAGGGTTTATATGACTTTTCAATGACACTTGCGACAGTCACGACTAGAACGACTTGTCACAAAACTGTCCCAAAAAAAGTTCTAAAATAGATGTTTGCTAATTGATGTTATTTATTTTTCTTAATATACGGGATGTCACCTCTCAAATCCATCATACATTTGAAAATCATGCCCTTTAGCATTTTAGTTGGGGCATTTTTGCCATATATGTCTCACAATTTAACCTATATTTATAAATAGGCATCGACAAATCTCATTAAAGGCACCGCAATTTTATTTCTTAAAATTTAAAGTATGTATTTATTAAAAGAATAGGTGCTATGCAACATACTCTTATTAAAAATATATGAGAAATGATAGTGTAAATTATGAATAATTTACTTAAAAAGATACTATTTGTAATTATAATGATGGTCCTATCAATACCATCTGCCTTTGCAGTATCTAAATCTGAGTCAAAATATACTGGTAGTAAATTAATAAATCAAAGCATTAACGTCGGTCAATGGATGCATTGGGCATATAAATGTGGTTTTGGTTCAAAATACATCATTGCAAAGGAAGTTGGTAAATTATCTTGGGAAGATTACAAAGCTTTCAATTCAGGTTGGGGAAAGATGAATAGACTAGACGTTAAAAATTGTTCAAAATACAAAGATAAAGCAGAGAAAATTTTGAATAATTATCTGAAAGATCTTTCAAATAGAGTAAATAAAGAACTTGGTATACAACCTTAACTAAAAACTGTTTTATCAGATTAATTGAAAGAATGAAAAATGTCTAAAAGGCATCACCTTTATTGAAGGTAGGGTAGCAAAACAAAAAGGTGAAAATCAAATTATACTTGCAGAGGCAGAGGCTAAAGCAAAAATTCTTAGTTCTGAGTCAGATTGGAAAAGAATTATGGCAAGTAATCAGGCATCATCATGGAAAGATGAATGGTTAGTCATGCTTTTTTCAATTCCCCTAATACTTTCATTTTGTGGAGATTGGGGCAGGGAAATAGTTGCTAATGGTTTTGTGGCATTAGATCAAATGCCAACATGGTATCAGGCAGGTTTAGGAGCAAAAATAGCATCCAGTTTTGCCATCAGGGGTGTAGCAAAATTCTATAAAAAATAGGTGACAGATTTTAATCTGTCAAAAGGGTGTTAACACACTGTTTTTATTAAATTGATATGGCGGGCGCTCAGGAAGCCATACATTGCCCTGTAACCCTTATTATGCTTACTTGTATAATTTTTATATCAATTCAACCCTTCTTTCAACCCACATTATATGATTGAAAATTAACTTTATATCTTATCACAAAAAAAGGTTAAGATAAAGTTTAATAAGAAAATGACCTTAAAAGGAATAAACCAATATAAGTTCAGCACAGGCCCTAATAGGGTTTATTATCTGGATAGTATAAAGTTTATTGCTAAAGGAAAACCTTATAAAGGATATATACATAGATGGGATAGGCATAAGAGATGGCTGGGTTGAGTAAGAGATATTTAAATGACAGATGAAACTATAGAAGAAAAAATTTGGGAAAATAGATTAACTTTAGATAAAGCATTAGAAGCAGGTGTTCCTAAGTTAAAATGCTTTGTTTATAAAATAACTGTTGGTGGTAAGGAATATATTGGTTTTACAAGTCAAAAGCCTGAAAAAAGAATGGAACAACATCTTGAATCTGCCAAAAATGAAAGTTTTCAAAAATTGCATAAAGAATTAAGAAGGTTTGGTTATCTTCATGAGTTTGAAGTTATCTCTGAACATGAAAATGAAGTGATGGGATTGGTAGCAGAAATATCCAACATTCAAAAGTATAAACCTGAGTTGAATGTATCTATTGGTGGAGAAGGAAATTCTTATGATGTAATTGAAGGCAAAAACCATTTAGGTGAAAATGTTTTTTATGTTGAAGATAAAAAGTTAGAAAAAAGAATACTTAAACACGAAAGAAAAAAAGAAAAAAAACTTAATTATTACATCACACTAATTAAAAAAATAAATACCCGTGATAGAGATAGATTTGAAGAAAGGCTATCAAAAATTAAAAAGGAAACCTCTTTAAGTAATATTTATAAAATTTATGAATTTGAAAAGGCTAATATGCCCATAACAACAACAACACCAATTAAATCTTCTTATGTAGGTGCAGGTACAGAATGTGATAAAGAGGTTTTAAAAAAGTTTTTAGGATTAAGTTATAATGAGAGTGAACTCAAACGTTGTTCTGGTAATGACGAGAACTTTAATAAAATTTGGAAAATTAAAGTTAAAAAGGAAGTTGGAGAAATACATATTAGACAAAGTATTTTTAGAGCATTTTTAATCATCAAGAGAGAGAACTTAAATTTTAGTAAATGGTATAAAAGAAATTCAAAATTTTTTAAATTTCTAAGTAATTACTCTTGCCCCATTAATGACCCTTACTCTATTAAACTATTGTTACCATCATCTTTTTATTTTGATTATTATAGGGATACTCCTGTACATCCAAGTAAGCTTTATTATAATATTGACACTTTTAAAGAAACTTTTAATGGTTTAAATGATTCTGAAAATGCAAGAGGTTGGACAATATATAGCCGTATATTTTATATTAATGAATTTGAAACAAAATCTTTCAGGAATATTCATGAAGCGAAAGTATATATAAAAAAACAAAATATGTTTAAAGAAGGTATTAAGGAAAAAATATTTAAACCAAGTGATGCCTTTTATCCTATCAAGATAAAAAGTTTTTTCAGTTCAAAAGATGAATATATCAAGTTTTCTGACCTTATGTCATAAGATGATAAATTAGTTTTACCTTTAGTCATTTTTTAATAGTTTAAAATTAGTATAGAAGTTTTAAATAAAAAAAACTAAATGATAGAATGAACTACCATTTAGTCTTTCTGGGAGGAAACTATAATTAAATTGGGTTAACTTCTCTTTTATATTCCTTCAAAACCTTCTTGATTTGTGGAATACCTTTTTCATCAAATTGAATGGAGTTTAATCTTTTTAAATACCAGATGGATAATGCTATTGCTTCTGCTGTACAGTTTGTCTTAACTAACCCACTTCCATCAAAGTCTTCAAAGACACATTCTTCATCACGATATTTTATCCACTCTCTTTGAGTATTTCTTATTCTTTTTTTCTGCTTAGGGAAAACGGAGTACCTCTCCATCACATCTTTATAAATTCTATTGAGTTCTGCATCCATTAAAACATTAATTCTAGGAGAGCAGACAACTCTATCACCTGTTTTCAAAGTAGAACCTCTTTTAAACATAACATTACATTCAGGGTGCTTTTCATTTGTCATATCCATCATCATTCGTCTTAGTTCACCATCCGATACTTCGGCATTGGACTGGAATGAAAAGAATAGAGAGAAAATTAAGAGTGCTGGAAAATATATTGAATAGTCTTTGATTGTACTGAGCATTAATACCTCCTTGTTGAAACAGTAATAATGTCATAGAAGCGTATGTTGTCTGAAAAAGGATTTAATAATGACCAAAAGATGATTTTTGCTAAAGATTTTAACACAATTACAACATAAATCTTTGCTAATTAAGCCCAGTCATAATTATCAGGGTGAACTATGAAAAATCTTTTCTATATTTATGCGGTAATATTAATATCTTTTATTGGTACTTCATGTACTAATAATTTGACTGTACAATCTTCACAAACATTAGAAACAGAAGAAGACGATTATTATAAAGAATGGTCAGATGAAATTATTTGTTACAAGGCATGGGATAAATATGATGGTCAGTTGACAGATGATCCAGATTTAATTCAATTTGTACAAATTGTAAAAGAAAGAAATCTTGATTGTAATCCAGATAATTTTGTTAAAGAAAATGAGAGTATCATTAAAGTAAAAGATGATAATTTTCTATTTCCAATTGAAGGCATTAATATTGGAAATGATGTGGATTTACATTTTACTCCGAGTGAAATTGTTAGAAACATGACTAATAATTACAGTCATTTAAGTGATAAATTTTTGCATGTTAGATTTGATGGACATCATTCATTTAAAATGTATGACACAGTTGAAATTGTGTTTAATCAAAATGATATGAAAATACCTTTTCCAATAGGTGGTGTAGTTGGGTTTATCTATTATGATGAAGACATAGAAGATTGCTATAAAGATAAACAGAAAGTTGTTGATAAGATTATAATGGCTTTCAAAGATGTTGAAATGCAAGAACCTAAAGTTTTAACTCATCCTGAAGATAAAACTGGTAAGAGTAAATACGAAGTCAATAAAATTAATTTAGAAGATGGCTTTGCAAGAGTAACTTGTTATGACATGTCTGAAGAAGTGAAAATCACAGATGCTTTAGTTTTAGAAATAATGAGTAATGAAGTTAATGATTGGCTATCACAAAAAAAAATAAACTAATTTTTATATGAAAAAACTATTCCTTATTCCATTAATCTTATTCTCTCTTATCTCGCTTCCAAGTTTGAGTGAAAGTATGGATGATTTGGTTAAAAGAGATGGACTGTATTTTATCAAAAATTCAGATGATTTGTTTACAGGAAAAATTAAGGAATTTTATAACACTGATGAAATACGTATAACTGGAGAAATTATTAATGGAAAATTAGAGGGCACTTGGCTTGAATACCATAAAAGGGGATTTTTATATAAAAAAATTAAATTAAAGAATGGTATAAAAGAAGGTCCTTGGTTTCAATACCATGAAAATGGGCAGATACATATTAAGGGTAATTTCAAAAATGGTAAAAAAGAAGGTCTTGAGGTCACTTTCTATGAAGATATAAGCCTAACTTATAAATGTAACTACAAGGATGTTAAAAAAATAGTTTCCAAATATTGTTATCATGAGTATGGAAAATTAAAATCTCAAGGTAACTTCAAGAATGGTAAAAAAGAAGGTCCTTGGTTTCATTATTACTTCTTTGGACAATTAATGCATAAAATAGATTACAAGAATGGAAAGAAAGAAGGTTATGTTGTTACTTATCATGAAAATGGAAAATTTAAATCTGGTATTTTTTATAAGAATGGAAAGGTAGTAAGTAAAAAAGATATTAAAAAGGAAGGCCTTGAGGTTATTTATTATCAAAATGGACAATTAAAATCTAAAGGTAAATACGATAAAAATGGTGAGAAAGTCGGTGAGTGGATAAATTATTGGTCTAGTGGACAATTAAAATCTAAAGGTAAATACGATAAAAATGGTGAGAAAGTCGGTGAGTGGATGAATTTTTGGTCTAATGGACAATTAAAATTTAAAGGCAATTACAATAAGAATAATAAAGAAGGTCTCTGGGTCAGTTACAATCAAAATGGTAATTTACTTTTTGAAAGCCATTATAATAAGAACGGTAATTTAGTATCTATATTTCATTATTAATACATTCAAATATTGCTAATAGGCTAAAAGCAAGATTGAAAAACGTAACAACCTAGAGATAAAAAGTTTTGACACATTTGAATTTCATAAATGAGTATATTTGATGACCAGTATTAAAGAAGGATTAGATGCTTATAATAATGAAGACTATGATAAGGCTTTAAATATACTATCACCTCTTGCTGAAGAAGGAAATTTAGAAGCACAAAATACACTAGGGTTAATGTACGATGAAGGAACTGGAGTTGCTCAAGATTATAAAGAAGCAGTTAAATGGTACCGACTTGCCGCTAAGCAAGGATTTGCAATAGCACAGAATAATCTATCAAGGATGTACTATTATGGAAATGGCGTTTCTCAGGATTATAAGAAATCAGCTAAATTGTTACGACTTGCAGCTGAGCAGGGAGATATAAATGCGCAGGTTAATCTTGGAAGGTTGTACAGAGAAGGAAACGGCGTTTCTCAAGACTATAAGGAAGCACTCCGGTTGTTCCAACTTTCTGCTAAACAGAAACATGAAGGAGCATATTTTAATCTATCTGAGATGTATTATGAAGGAGAAGGAGTTCCTCAAGACTTAAAAAAAGCAGCCCAATGGAGTAAACGTGCTGCCGAGCAGGGAAATATAAATGCACATGCAATACTTGGATTATTATACAGTCAAGGGGGGAAAGGACTTGCCCAAGATTATAAAGAAGCAGTCAAATGGTTAAAACTACCTGCTGAAAAGGGGCATGCAAAAGCACAATTTTATCTAGGGACAATGTATGAAGATGGAACTGGAGTTACTCAAGATTATAAAGAAGCAGTTAAATGGTATAAACTAGCTGCTGAAAAGGGAACAGCCATAGCACAATATTATCTAGGGACAATGTATGAAGAAGGAAAAGGTGTTCCTCAAGACTTTCAAGTAACAGGACAATTATTATTCAAACTTGCTGCAAAACAAGGAAATATAGATGCTCAGAAGCACCTAGGAAGAATGTACGATGATGGAGATGGAGTTCCTAAGGATTATAAAAAAGCCGCTCAATTGTTCCGACTTGCAGCTGAGCAGGGAGATGCAGAATCTCAGAACGAATTAGGAGATATGTACTATTATGGAGATGGAGTTCCCTTAGATCATAATGAAGCAGTCAAATGGTTTCGTCTTTCTGCTGAAAAGGGAGATGCATACGGACAGTTTAGTCTAGGATTTATGTACGCTAATGGATATGGAGTTATTGAAGACTATGTTTATGCCCTTATGTGGTGGTACATTTCTAGTTCAAATGGAAATGAAAATGCGAAAGAATACATAGAAGAATTTGAAGAGATCATGACCACATCTCAGATAAAAGAAGCACAAAGACTTTCAAAAGAATGCATCAAGAAAGACTGTAAGGGATGTTGAAGTTTAATACATCCTAGAAACTCCTATAAACACCCTCTGACTCCCTTAAACTGCTTCACCCTGACTGGGTACATAAAACTACTACATGCCAAGTATAAGAATGAAAGAGGCATTAAAAAAGTTTATAAATTTAACTTGATCAAAAACATTTACGTCCATAACCGTTATCAAAGTGGAAGTGATCATGATGCGCAGCATCTGAAGATGGTGTTATAATATTTGAAAAGTATTTGCATGCCACTTTAGATGCATTGCTTAATAATTTACCTTTTTCAGTATTCTTATTCCAATCAGTTTTTACTGATGCATTATTTATCTTTGAAAGATCAATAGCAGTTCCGTAGCTATGTTCGCTCATAATATTAGATCCTGAAATTGTTCTACAATTATTTGTTCCCATATCCTCTACATAATTTGCTTTAATTTCTTTAAAGTATTTTCCTATTTTGAGTGCTGTAGGACAAGACAGGGTATACTTACTTGAAATTTGCGTTTCTTTATATGAGCTAATTTCAACAGCATTTTTAATTTTACATTTACCGTTTTTTAGAGTTCCAAGAGAGGTAAATTCATTTGAATATTCTTTAAGTTTCTCTAAACATCTCTCACCGCCACCATAAAGAGTGTAATAGCGAAAAGCATTAAACGAATTAGAGGGAATATTATAGATAAACTCAGCAATAACTCCTATCAAACCAATAATTATAAATATTGAAATTAACCTTAGTAAAATTTTCATCCCTTTTCTTCACCGATAAAAGTGTCAAAGTTTTGATTATCTAGAAAATAAATGATAAATTATTGAAATTTTATATTGGATTATAATTAAAATTAAATTTTTTTAACTGTAATTAATTTATGAGTATTAATTTAATTATTTAAATTATAATTTAAGGAGACAATTTATGAGAACAAACTGTATATTTACTTTTGCTGCAGTAAGTATTGTTTCATTATTATATATTTCGCACTTTGTAGATAATCGTGTCAGATTAGAAAAGGAAATTTCTAATTTATCAAATAGAGATATATGCGAAGTTGTTAATTTAAAAAAACAGTTGAAAACATTTTCAGAAAAAAATCTATATGCTTATGAGGTAAGAAAAAGAGGACTATCTTGCCCAGCAATAAATTATCAAACACTGATATAAATTATTGGTTTTAAGTTAGAAGCAATTCTACAAATAATATTTGAATATGAGAATGTATTTAGATATCATTTAAGTTCAACTAGTTTTAAACCTAGTTTTTTTATGGTAGATTATTTTAATAAAAAAGAAATCATTGTAGATGTTGTTCATCATGAACACGCTAATCAAGACTCGTTTCCATTTAGATTTGGAATGTATTACGAGGCAACATTACAAAACAGATCTTCACAATTAAAAATTTTTGATTGTCAAAAATTCAATTGGCAAGAAATTAATAGAAAATTTGAAGTTACAGCAAAATTTATTAATAAAGATAAAAATAAAGTTGAGACAGGAAAATTTATTTTAATTATCACTTCTTATCCAAATCCAAAAGTTGTTACTGTAATTAGAGATGATATTGAAAATGAGTTTTTTTTATCTTCCTTGATAAAAAGTAGAAGGGAAGCAGGTAAATTAACACCCAAAGATTTATTAGAATTGCATCCAAGATATGAAAGAGGTGAGGTAAACACTTTTGACGATTTAGCAAAAGCCTTTTTTGAAAAAGAAAAAGGTACTACAGACCATTATGAATACCAAAAAGAAATAGAAAGAATAAGATTAAAAACATCAAAAGAACTCGAAGATCTAAAAATTGAATTGGAAATGGTTAGGGAAAAGCTATTGGAAACTGAGAACAAACTTGAAATAAAAGAGGATGCTTTAAAAGTTTCGGAAAATGAAAATAAAGAGCTTAAATCTGATAATGAAAAACTTGCTACTCAATTAGGTATAAAATTAAAAGAACTCGAAGCATACAAACAAGAAAAAAATAGAGCTGAGCAAAATAATGATTTACTAGACCTTAATTCTGACAATTTAAAACTTATAGATGTTGCGACCAATGTAATGCATAGAGGCTCTATTTGTACAATTTTAAAACTTAGTGATGGATCTGAAAGGTTTATGAAGATTTCAACCTTTGATAGGGATTTATCAGTCACTAATAAAGCTAAAACTTTAATAGGTAAATTTGTTAAAATCAGTTGTTGGGATCCAGTGTACGCGCCAAGAAAATGGTCTAGTCAAGGTTATTTTAGAAATGTTTATGAAGCTAGTATTGATTAATAATTTTAAATATTAATATTAAAAAACAGCCAAGCAGCCCCAAAAATTATTAATATTAAATAAATAAATATACCTAGTTTGCTTCCGGTATTTTGTTGCAATTCATAATTATTGCTTGTTTCATTAAACCCATTATTAACTGCATTTATAGATCTTGTTAATTTATCTTTTTCATATTCTAATCTTTGATAATCGGTGCTAGCATCAGTCGAATAAGTACCATCACCATTAGAAAAAACCCTTATACCTTTTTCGTTTAAGTGCCCAGCTTCTGCATTTATTCCGTATTTTCTACCTAATTTTAGAAGATAATTCTTATCATAAATATCGTTATTATTCATATTATCACCAATCTTTTATTTGAAATTAATGCATAAATAAATCTGATTATTTATTATAATAAATATAAATCTAATCAAAGATATCATCTGACATTAATTCAACTACTTTAATACCAAATTGTTTTAAATACTCTAGTCCATTAAATACATCAATTTCAGGACATAACTCGTTAAGTGCTAAAAAGTATAAAGGGTTTTCTTTTTGAATAGATGCAAGCATATCTGGGGTAAATTTTTCCTGAACATTATAATTAAAAGATTTCGTTTGTTTATTGTAATCATTAAACGGCTCGTTATTTTTAATTTCAACTGCACCATTAATTAATTTTTCAACTATATCTATAACTTCAAGATTTGGTTTAAATTTAATCCGCGTCGTTTCTTGTAAATGAAGAACATGACAAAATACTCTATTATTAACCTCTGCCGATAGTTTATTAGCATGTTGAACTGTACCTGTATCAACCATTATACCTTGAATATCAGCAGATATTCTAGCATAAATACCTAGGTCTATACCTTTCTCAATAGGTGATAGAGTATTAATAAAAGATATATATTTTTTGTAATTATCGACATTATCATTAATAGCTGGCACATTCTGGCTTGAAAATATTAAATTCAAATAATTATGAATAATTCCCTCTGGTGAAGAAGGGGAGTTATTAATGGACAATTCTTTATCCTCTAGCATAGTTGGTGCATTCTTAATAAATATATTCATCCATTCTTCAGGAACGCTGTCAGGATTAATTGATGATAATCCTCCCATAAATAAGCCACACCAGCCATCAAAACTCTCTCTATATACAAAAGAATTGGAAAAAATTTCTCCAAAATTAATTTCTTTACTAGTTAATGTTAAAGCTGTTTTCCAAATTCTTGGATCTTGGTTTGATGCATCATTAAAAAATCTATTAATATCTGATGGTGGGCTTTCTTTTAATACTTTAGTAATAAAATTTCCACTTTCTCCATATTCTTCTGGCTTGCTCCAAAAGAACTTCCAACACCAATTATTATTTTCATATTCAACAAGATAACATCTAGAAGGTTGGGGCATTCGAATTAATTGTTCAGGTTTGAATATAGCGTCAATTTTATCTAATTGAGTTTCCAAAAAGATTGCACCAACCCATACATTAACTATTTTTATTTTATCATCCATTATATTTTCCTTAAATAAGCTACTATGCACTAATTTTAATTAATTTCAAATAACTTAAATTGGGGTTATATGGAGGTTTATTCTTTACTGATTTAACAATAGTTTCCCTTATATGGTATATATATATAGAGTGTACTCCTTTCTATACTGTGAATTTTTTATATAAACCCTTACAGTACCTAATTTTACACTCATATATTTAATTTTAATCAACCAATCTTTCTAACAGTATCTCTTATTAAACTGAAAGTATTTGGAGTTGTACTGTTCTTTTTCTGGTAACATTTAAATAAATTTTTAGCAGGCCTATTATTACTGGGATGAAATGTGAGCTCGTATTCTCTTGAAGTTCTACCCTTCATATTAAATCCTGAATTTTTAGTAATGCTGATTAAACCTACTTTAACAAGATTGTGTATTTTATTATTAGCTGTACCTTTAGATATATTTACTTTTTCTGCTGCTTCACGAACACTAAGAGGTATACGTCCATTATTAAAGCCATCATATCTTCTAAGTATCTCAAGAAATACAACTCTACTTGCCGCGTCACAATCTCTCATAGCTGCACTATCCCATAGATGATTTGGTATAGCCATAAAACGACCTTTGAGCGATTTATTTTGTTTATTTCTTTTACCCATCTCAAAGCCCTCTACGTTGCTTTAGTTGATCTAGCTCAATTTTATAAGCTATGTCTAATTCAAGAGAGGAAGAGGGACAACGAACCTTCTTTTTATTATCACTTATTTGAGACATTAGTTTAGGTCTTGAATTTATCCAATTTTCAATATTTGACCTTTTAAAAACTAACCTTCTAGCAGTAATTTTTATTCCCTCAACAAAATCATCAATCTCCATTAGTCTTTTGATCGTTGATTTAGACAATCCAGTAAAAATTGATGCTTCTTTAATTGATAATAAAAATTGATGCTTCTTTAATTGATAATAAAAATTTATTTTCTAGTTCCATTTTAAATACCTTTTAATAGTTAACAATGGAAAATCAATGTCAAAGATTTAAGGCCAGAATATGGCCAATTAATAAATATTTAATAATAACAACAATAGTTTATTAATATATCTTCAGTTTTTACTTGCAAAAAATTTTTGCATTTGTAATTATTGACTTGTTTTTAGGTTAGTACAGTTTCCCTTTTTGTCTCTGTTTGGACAATTTTCATTTATCTCCTTTTTCTTAGTTTTAATTTGTGGTGGGTTATCTGGTTCTTTTTTAATTATTTCTGGTTCTGGTTTAGGTGGGTTATCTGGACTTATCTTTAGGTTAGTGCAGTTTCCCTTTTTGTCTCTGTTTGGACAATTTTCATTTATCTCCTTTTTCTTAGTTTTAATTTGTGGTGGGTTATCTGGTTCTTTTTTAATTATTTCTGGTTCTGGTTTAGGTGGGTTATCTGGACTTATCTTTAGGTTAGTGCAGTTTCCCTTTTTGTCTCTGTTTGGACAATTTTCATTTATCTTCTTTTTCTTAGTTTCAAGTTGCGGTTGATAATCTGGCTCTTCTTTAATGATTTCTGGTTCTGGTTTAGGTGGGTTATCTGGTTCTTCTTTAATGATTTCTTGTTTTGGTTTTAGTATGTTATCTGGTTCTTCTTTAATGATTTCTTGTTTTGGTTTTGGTATGTTATCTGGTTCTTCTTTAATGATTTCTGGTTCTTGGATATATATTGATCTTGAATTATTACTTATTGGCTTAGAATAGAGAATAAATGCCCAGCAAATTAGGGTAATAAAAATTAAAATTATCCAAATTATATTTGGATTTTCTTTGTTCAATTCAGATAAATTATAATTATTATTTAACATTGCTAATTTTTTCAAAATAGATGTTTTTAAATCAAATACACATTAATTTTAATAAGTTTCTTTTATTTAGAGAGCTAATAAAAAAAAAGTACAGATATTATAATAATATTTTTAAAATTCTTGCCATTATTAGAAATTTCATAAACAAATAAAAGATAATTTATAACTATACTTGATGTTGTAAATGCAAAAATTAAAAAGAGACAATACTTGGCAGTCAATAATAGATGATTTTGGGTCTGATCTATCAAAAGATTATTATACAGAATTAGATACAAAAAAATTTATAGAGCATTCTGATGAGTTCACATGTGGATTTTATAGTACAGAATTAAATTTCTATATTGAAAATTTACCTGAAGATGAAGAAATAATATCAAATATACCTTTTTTTGTTGATATAACTGAAAAATTGTTATTTAGAGGATGCCCATCTTCACCTTCTCATTATTTAATTAATCAACTTAAAAAACATTTTCCAAATGATACTTATAATAAAAATGATTTACTGCATCTTATTAATGATCAACAACCAGAATGGTCGGAAAAAACTATTCTCGGAAATTCTAATGATGTAAATGATAATCCAGCTTTATTATTTTATAGAAACTTATCAAAAGACTTAGAGGATTACTCTTTTGTTACCAATTTAATTATTCCAGAATATGAGATTGTAAATTTTTGTCCTCAAATTTCTAAAGAAATTAATCCTTTATCGAGGGTTGATTTTTTCATTCCTAGAGTTGATTTAGTTATTGAAATTGACGGTGCGCAACATGCCGATGAAAATCAAAAGGAAATAGATAAAGTAAGAGATGAGGCTTTAGGCAATATTGATATAAACACTGTAAGAATTAGTTCAAAATCAGTTAGATTACGAGATAAAGATTACTACGCAAAAATAAGTATAATTTATGATTTTTTGAAAAAAAATAAAGATATTAACCGATTAAAGAAAGTTTTTGATGAAAAGCAATATTTGAAAGAAAGCTATCATTATACAGCTACTGCAATTTGTAGATTTCAAGTTGTTCTATTAGAATTAATAAAATCAGGTTTTTTGAAATTAAATTCTAAATCATGGAATTTAATCGTTCATTCAGATGTTGTGTCTAGTTTTAATTGGGCAAAACTTGCTTGTGATGATTTATTCGAATGGATGTTACCTATTGCTCAATTAGGTGAAGAAAAATTAGAAAAACCAAAAATTAATATTAAGCTTACAAATGCGCCTGCTAAAGAAAATAGCAATGAACTTGTTATTGATTTTAAATTATTCAAAAGATTTGATGACAATAAAAGTAATTATATAAAAGTCAGAAATAGTTACGTAAATTTATATAAGTGGCGATCAAAAGATGGAAAATTAACTAAAGAAATTCAAAAAGACCATAGTATATTAAAAACTAAACCTGACAAACTTGACATAGTCAAAAGATTTAAATCCCTTCCTTTTTCAGAAAAATACAATTCGTTAAATAAACTTTTGTTTCAATTTTTTGGATATGCAGACTTTAAAGATGGTCAATTATCAATTTTGAATAAAATTTTTGATCAAGGAAATACACTAGGACTTTTACCTACTGGGGGAGGAAAGTCACTTTGTTTTCAATTAACATCAAGCCTTCAATTAGGCTGCTGCATTGTTATTTGCCCAATTCAAGCTCTAATGCGTGACCATGTTGACGAATTAGATAAACTTGGATTTTCAGGTCGTTCAGAATTTATTATGGGTGGCCAAGATCCACAGGAAAGAGAGTTAATTTATGAAAAAATCAGGTCTGGAAAAACACAATTTTTATTTATAACCCCTGAAAGATTTCAAGTAGAAAGTTTTAGAAAAGAAATAGTAATTTTATCTAACAGAAATCTTATTTCTTATATAGTTATTGATGAAGTGCACTGCCTTTCTGAATGGGGGCACAGTTTTAGGACTTCATACCTAGCACTAGCAAATACTTTATATTCAGTCATTAAAATTAATACTCCAGTTATCTCTTTGACAGCGACAGCATCTCTAGCAGTCTTAGAGGATATTAAGGTAGAACTTAAATTAAAAGATACAGATGTTGTTTATAAGATGGATAACAGCCGTAAAGAATTAAATTTTAATGTGATTAATGCTGGAAATAATAAATTCAAAAAGCTCGAAGAAACTGTGTTCAAAATGATTAAAAAATCATATCTCTCAAATAATTCTGCAGGAATAGTTTTCTCTCCTTTTGTAAACAATGAATATGGCAGTTTTAATTTAGAACAAACGATAAAAAGAGTTTTTCCAAATATTAAAACAGGTTTGTTTTCCGGCAAAGCTCCTGAAAAATGGATTTCTAACAATAATAAATTTAAAAAAAGGAGCGATGAGTTTGAAATTTATAAAAAAAAGGTCCAAAAGGAATTTAAAGATAATACTATTCAATTAATGTTTGCAACCAAGGCTTTTGGAATGGGTATTAATAAAAAAAATATTAGATTCTCAGTTCATTTTGCTATGCCAGAGTCAATGGAAGCGCTTTATCAAGAAGCAGGAAGAACTGGCAGAGATGGTAATAATGCTGAGAACATAGTTTTATTTTCTGAGGAAAAAGAAGCTATTCCAAGAGAAATCACTAATAAAAAAACTACAACTCAAGAATTAATGATTTATCAAAAAGGATATCAAGATAAAAAAGGGGATTTTAAACGACAGATATATTTTATAGCTAATGATAATACTATAGAGGATGAATTATCTGGTTGCCTTAATATTTTAGAAGATCTTTATAGAAATAAAGAAGGCTCGGCTAGTATTTACAAGGGAACAGATACAGAATCAGAAACAAATAATAAAGTTGAGAAAAATATATATAGATTATTTCAGTTAGGGATTGTGAATGACTGGACAGTAAATGATTTTTTCCAAAAAAATTATCAAGTTAAATACAGTAGATTAAGTGATAATGAAATTGCAAAAAACTTAATTAAACATATAGAAAAGTACCAACTTAGTATTTCTGAAAATAAAATTCAAATAGAAGAAATAGAAAATATTCTTAATTCAAATGATATAAAGAACAAAAAAGAAGAATTTATTAAATATCTTTTACAATGGAACCATGAAAATTTTCTTTACAATAGGCGACAATCTCTAAAAACACTCTATGATTGTTGTTTAGACTATAAAGAAAGTGGTCCTGATGAATTTAAAAGAAAAATTGATGCTTTTTTCAGGGTAGATAGCCAGACAACTGATATTGGAAAATTTTTAGAAAGTACTTATGAGTTAGCCCCTAAACACCTTAACGAGATATTAATAAAAGATAATAAATTAATACCTCATGATCAAATTGAAGAAATAATGTATTCTTTAGCGCGTTGGTTAGAAAGTTATAGTAATAACCCATGGTTAGATTTACTTAGTTCTATGTGCAGATTGATAACAAACAATTTTGATGATCAAGACGGAAAAGGAAGGCTTGTTTCATTTATTTCTGTCGCGAAGCAAGAAACAAAAACATGGAAAAATACACTCGAAAATCTTTTGAAATTTACGTCCTTGCTTGACGAAAAAGAAAAACTTAAATTTTCAGAAGTTCTTGATCCAAAAATAGATAACATAGATGAGTTAATTTTAATTCATAGTTATTTACAAGACAACCATACCGCTTTGACATATATTAAAAATATTAATAATCGGTTAGATAAGGTTTTTTAAAGGGTTTCTTTTATGGATTTATCAAAAACTGAAGATACAATCAAAAAATTAGAAAAAAATGGCAAAAAAATTGAAAAAATTGCTGATTATTTAGAGCAATTTCAAGTTCTACATGATGAGTTGAATGAATTACCAAAAAATATTGAAAAAAACTATAATTCTATTGAATTAAGATTTAAGAAATTAGTTGAAAAAATTGAAAAATTACCAAATGAAGCAGAAAAAAATAATACCGTTTTAAGAAATTATATTTCAAAATTAGAAAGTGAGATTAAAGATCATCTTAAAAAGAATAGTGATGATTTATCAAATACTATTTCAGACTTTAGTAAAAGATTAAATGAAATAGAAATTAATCAATCGTCTATTTATAGAACTTTAAAGACATTTGTTTCTATTACACTTTTATTATTAGCATTTAATTCAATTTATATCCTATTTTTTTAAAATTTCATATGTTTAGTATATCAAATTTTTATTAACTCATTTTACACCAAAGGTTCTAAATAATGATTAATAAAGAAGTTACAATCATAGATATCAAAGAAGATACTGGAAAATACGGCAATCCAGAGGATTGGAAAGAATTAAAAGTTCTTAGCGACAATGGAGAAGTTATCGAGAAAGTTAACCATAAGTCTAGTAAATTTGAAGTTCAAAAAGGATATAAAATATTAATTAATTTTGTTTCAAAAAAAAATGAATATTATTCCGGCTCTCTAATTTCTAAAATTAAAATTCAGGAAAATAACAATAATAATCCTTTAAACTTTTTTAATAACAAAGATAAATTAGAATACTCAGAAGAAACGGAGTGCTATTTTATTGATTATTATACAAAAAAAGACAATTGGAAAACATCTGATAAAAATACTGTTAAAAGCACTAAAACTGCACGCGCCTTCAAATACTCAAATGATCAGAACCTCATTATAAAAGTTACAAACTATTTAGATAAAATTATCAAAAAAAATATTGTTTTGTGTTGTGTTCCTTCTCATTCTAAAGGAAATAACGCAAGTACTATAGTAAAGGTAACCAAAGACCTTGCAAAAATGGATAGAATTGATGGCTCTTCTTGCTTAATTAGGAAAAATACCATTCAACAATTGAAGATGAAGGGTAGTGATAGATCAAAAAAGGTTCATTTTGATTCAATTGAACCAAATTATATTGATATTTTCAAAAATAAGGATGTTCTATTAATTGATGATGTTGTGACATCTGGCAATTCACTAGATGCTTGCAGCGAAATTTTAAAAAAACCTTTTGATATTGAAGAGGGTGCGAAAAGTGTTGTGAAATTTGCTATTTGGAAAACAATTCAATGATAAAAATTTATGATAAAATAATAATATCATTATTGTGCATTCCAAAAGTAGGAAATAAAAAAGCTCTTAATTTCTTAAAAACAGTTAATGAAGATATTCAAAATGAAGATGACTTATATAATAAAATAAAATTGAACTCTGAAAAAGGTATTAAATTTCCAGAAGTTTCAAAAGATCAAATTAAAGATTGTTTTGAAAAAGCAAATTTAATAATTAATAAATCTCTAGACTTAGGCCATAAAATTTTAACCATAAATTGTGATGACTTTCCTAAAAGGATTAAATCAATAGATAATCCACCTTTGATTTTGTTTGCCAAAGGAAACGTTGAAGCTCTGAATAGCGAGAGATGCATTGCAGTCATAGGAAAAAGGGAACCCTCAGAATACGGTTTAAATGCATCATTTAAAATAGGTTCTGATCTAGCTAAACTTTCAACGACAGTTGTTAGTGGTTTAGCATCTGGATGTGACGCTGATGCACACAAGGGATGTGTTAGCGAGCAAGGAATTGGTATTGGCGTTTTAGCTCACGGTCTTGATATGATTTTTCCATCATCAAGCAAATTTATAGCTGATGAATTAATTGAAAAAAATGGATTATTAATTACAGAGTATTTTATAGGAACGAAACCAACTAAATATAATTTTGTAGATAGAGACAGAATTCAAAGTGGCATTAGTGATATAATTTTTGTTATTGAGACTGCTATAAAAGGTGGGACTATGCATACTGTTGAACACTCTATTAAGCAAAACCGTAATTTAGTTTGTCTTGATTTTCCTGAGGAAGCCTATTTAAATGGATTTGCAGAAGGAAATAAAAAACTTATTAAAGAAAAAAAAGCATGCTCTTTTCTATTAGAAGATAATTTAGAGCTTTTTTTAGAAAGTTTTGATAAAAATATAGTTAGCTCAAAAAAAATAGATGGAACTAATACTCAAGGAACTTTAGACTTTTAATTTTCTTTCTTTTATAAAAGAATTTATTGATTAAAAAGATTTAACATTTGTTTAACAATTAATTTATAATCTTTTCAAATGATCTTATCTTATAAAGAGCAGTTTTTTATTTTTATTTTTGCTTTTCCATTATTATTTTGGAGCTTTGTTTCCTATGCTGGTTTTCAGCCTTATAATTCAAATAGTGAATTTTTATGTAAATTACCAAACTTAAATAAAAAAAAATTAGAAGATATAAAATTATTTAAAAACCCACAAAATGAATTATTATTAATAGAAAATGTTTCCGCAAATAGGTTTGCTGTAACAGATTTTTTTAAAATTATTATCAACAGCTCTGATCTTTTAATAGCAACATCTAATGAAAATGATAGGGATTTAGAAAATCAACATAAAGAGCTATTAAGCACTCAAATTTTTTTATATAAAAAAGTAAAAAAAAATAATCTTGTTATAGTTAAAAGAAAATGGAAATTACCATTAAATTATAAATTAGAAGCTAACCCTGATAAAGATAATAAAAATCAAATATATTCTTCAATTTTAGGGTCATGTTATGATACTTATTAAAATTTTTAAATTTGAAAGATGAAATATTTTATAATTTTATTTTTAGTTGTTTTATCGAGTAAATTATTTGCAGACCATGAAAATGAGGGAAATAAAAGTTTATTCAAATGTGAATTAAAAATTCCGCAAGAGGGATTTCTTATAATGACCAAAAAAATTAGAGGCTTAAATTTTAAAAAACAATTAGAAGAGTTTCATAATGAAGTTGAACAATACAATCAAAATGCAAAAAAAATAGATTATTTTGTTGGCGTTAATAAAAACAACCTTATGGTTTGGTTTTCTCATCATAAAACTAAAAAAACAATCGAACCAAAGTTGGAAAAAAAATTACTTGAAAGTGGGGATGACAGTCCAAATTTTAAAGAAAAATCTGTCGAGATTCAAACAAGTAGTCTCTTACGAAACGACGAAAACTACCTTATTGGTGGTGGTCTAATAAAAAAAAATAAATATGTTGAGTTTTCTAATATAATAATCAACAAAAAAATTGAAACAAATAATTTTGTATATGTAAATGTAATGAGAGATAAAAACATGTCTATAAATGAAAGGGCTTATGGAACAGTGTTAGGAGATTGTGAAAAATATAAATAAGCTTTAATTTTTTGAATTGAAATATATTATTTTATTCTGAACTTTCGTAAGTTATCTTTATTTAGTAATTTTTTTTTAATTTGTAGCTAATAATTGATGTCTCGTATTTTTTTTATTTTTTCCATAATAATTTTTGTCAGTTCTTGCTCAACTAACGATGAACAAATTTTACTTTCAACAACAAATAATAAAAATTTAGAAAAATCTTTATCAGAATATTCAGATGAAGAGGTTTGCAATAAAGCACAATTCAAAACAGACACAGGCTTAATTGTTTGGGATACTTATGATAATTTAGAATATGTTATTGAAGCTAGAGACAATAGGGGAATTTTATGCAATGTAACCCCGCCATCACTACCCAAAACACTTACTATTAATAACGACAATATATCAAAAAATAAGCCCTTAGGTTCTTCTAAAAGAGCTGCGCTTTTAATTGGAAACTCAAAATATAGATATATGCCTAGACTTAAAAATCCTGCTAACGATGTAAATATATTGGAGAGCACTCTTAAAGAGTATGGTTTTGACGTTAAAAAAGAAACAAACTTAAATTTTGAACAATTAAGAGATGCTCTAAAGAGTTTTGAAAATGACTTATATTCTAATGTAGAACTAGAAGTAATATTTTTCTATTTTGCAGGACATGGATTACAAAGTGGGAACAATAACTTTATAGCTCCAATTGATGCAATAATAAACTCAGAAGATGATATTAAATATGAAATGCAAAATGCAGATGAATTATTTTCAAATATTTCAGATGCTTCTAATAAAGCCATAAAGATATTTATTTTAGATGCATGTAGAGAAAATATTTTTGATAATTCAAATTTTAAAAAACCCAATATCAGATTATCTATGAATAATATTTGGAGTAATACGATAATTGGATTTTCTACTATTAAGGGTCAAAAATCTAGAGATGGTGATGGTAAAAATAGTCCTTATCTTGAAGAACTAATAAATGCAATAAATCATTCAAAAGACAAGCAGATAGAAAAAGTTCTCAAAGAAACAAGAATAAAAGTGATAAAAAGAACTAATGAAGAGCAAACACCTCAAGAAATTAGTAATTTAATTGGAAATTTTTCTTTTTAAGATTTACTGTTTTTGAATTTTTAATTCAAAATTATATTTTTCAAAATTTAATTCTTTATCGTTTGATTTATCAAACCATTTACTATCTATGGAGAATTTAAATATATTATCATCAACGGATCTTATTGTCTTTTCAATACTAAGCTTATCGCCTTTATTATAAATTTTAAAATCTTTAACATCTAGGTCATTAAATGACATAGTAACTCTGTTTTCATCTTTAAAGAAAACAAAATTAATCAAAATATTTTCACCAACAGTAATATTTGATCCATTTAAAAGTGAATTTTTTTGCTGTTTGTTTTCAACTCTAAACATAAGTGATTTATATATATTCCAGCCATCATTATTATCAATTTCAGATAATAAATTATAATTACCATCTGGTTCTTCTTTATCTAACTCATTTAAATTACTATCATCAACACTTCTGAAAATCATTTGAGGTGTTTGAAAAAAGATTATAAATATAGCAAGGCCACCAGCTAGTGCACCACCACCAAATCCTGTAGTCATAAATTTTAAAAACCAAGATATTAATGAAGCTTTACTCTCTGAATTTTTTTCTGAAGAACGAGAATTTAACTCTATTTTTACTTTATTTAAAAACTCATTTGGAATTGGATAATTTTTAATTGCATCTTCTTCAAGAATTCTATCTAATTCTTGCATTTTATGTATCTTTAAAGAAATTTCTTTATCTAACTTAGCTGCTTTTCTAATTCTTTCTGCATCAAGTTCTGATAATTCACCAGAGACATATTGAGCTATTTCTGCATCTGTAATTTTCTTATCCATCCTGTTAATCCAATTCCTTTATACAGTCATACATTTGCATTTTAGCCTTTGCTAAATGGTCACCAACAGTGCCTCTGGGTTTTTCAATTTCTTTACTAATTTCTTCTGTTTTTAAACCACCTATGTGAAGAGTTAAAATCTTTCTCTTAATGGCATCTAATTTTTCAAAACAATCTATAAACTGAATTTTTTCTAAGGATGATATTGGGTTTTCGCCAAACAAATTTTTATTTTCTAAAGTATCACCAAGCGTACTATCTTGATCAGCATCATTATTGCTTGAAATAGAAGTTTCAATACTTAAAATTTTCATTGTATTTTTTTTGTTCTTAATAAGTTTTTCAGCGAGTAAACTTAGTTGCTTTTCATCAAATGAGTTTAATGAAATTCCATCCCATCTAAGTAAACTCATAACCTTAGCCCTGCCTATCTCTCCATCTAATACAAAAATGTAATCAATTTCCTGACTTAAACCTGCCTCTTTCAATCTATCATGAACCTTTGATACTGTATCAAGACCATTGATTTCTGGAATATCTTTATTTTTATTTACAGAGTATAAAACTTTGAGGGTAGTATTTGACAATTGATTTGCATCAAATGATTGAGCGCTTTTGTTTAAGACACAGTAACCATCATCCAAGATTATATAATCACTAATTTTATATATGTCTTTGATATTTATTAGTTCGTTATATAATTGAATAGATGTATTCAAAACATCAAATCCATCCAAATCATTTATTTTTTTATTTCTAGATTTAATTAAAGAATTTAATTCCCAGCGAGCTGCATTAAAACACCATGCTTTAAAATTTTTAATATCATCAAAGTTTTCTTTTTGTTTGAGAATTCTGAGCATGGTGTTTTGCAATATATCGGAAAGATCATTTTTTTGAACCAAACTTGAATTTTTATAATCTTTAAAAAGATAATTCAATGCTGACTCAATAATTGAGTAAGTCTTACTAATCTGCTCATTCGTAAGATGCATAATATATTTTATCCAATAGTATATATATGAATTTTCTATCATGAAATTAGTCAAAAACAAATGAGTTTGATTACACATAATTATTCTATGGTTTACTGACAGGAAGCTCTATTTCAGAGACAAATCCTTTAGAATTATTGGTTGAATAGTATCCTACAGTTTTGTAGTAGCACTTTATTCCACGTCTATTAGCTTCTTCACCAAAACCACTTAGTTCTGGATAAAAGTCTATGCTAGCTACTTTGTCACAAATCATTTCATCAGAAAAAATACCATAGTCAATATCAATATAGTTATTCTCCTGATGGATACTTTCCTTTGGAAGTATAAGCTGAATTTCTTTAATCATATTATGTACAATGTTATTTTTTGTAGAATGTAATAAAGTAAACAAAACAAGCATTAGTGAAAATGTAAAAATGTATGTTGTAAGATTTCTAATATTAAGCATAATTAATCTCCTTTATTATCTGCTCAATTTATAAGACGTATTAAAATTTGAAATTATTGAATTTTTTTAACTACATTAAAGATGCGTAGAAGTAGACTGTACTAAAATTAAAGCCAAAACATGTTAGGCCACGCCTTTTTGCTTCATTTTTATATTCAATTAATTCAGGATAAAATTTTAATAGATTAGATTGATTGCAAATCATCTCATCTGAGAATGAAGAATAATTCGCATTAAGGAAGTCAAGTTTTCTTTCAATAGGAACATCTGTTACTAAATAATCAATATGTCTAAAGAAATTTTTTAGAAAATCACCATTAGATTGGGACAATAATTGAAAATTTAAAATAATCATTATTAATAAAAAATATGGTGTTAAGAATTTAATTTTTAGCATTTTTTCTCCGTTTATTTATGAGCCTCACCAATAAGACGAAGTAGAAATCAAAATTATTGAAAAAAAATTTGAAATAATAATTTTCAAATTCTCAATAAAGATGAAATTTTCATCGTCTAATTAATTAGAGAAAATTAATTCGGAGATTTGAGGTGAAATATTATATAAAAAACTTCTTGCTGGTTCCTCATGCTTTAACTAGGTCACAGCAAAGAGGAATTAAACTCGATATCTTAGATTTAATCTTGCAATTTGGAGAGGAAAAATACTCCAAAGGTGCTTACGTATATTTCATTTCAAATAATAAAATTAAATCATTAGTTAAAGGAAGGTTAATTCATCCGCAGCAATCAGAAGAGATTTATAACATAACTGTTATAGTTAAGAATGGAACGATCCTAACAACATACCGAAAAAACTGTCGTTATAAAATATCGAAAAAATTTACTCAAAAACGTTATCAAAATAAAAGAGCAGGGGGCAGTCATGTTTAAAAATATATCACTTATTTTAATAATAATAATGTTAATTAATACAAACAGTTTTGCAGAAAATAAAATTGACTATAACTGTATTGAAATTGAAAAAGTAGCTAAAGATATGGGTTATAATGTTTCCAAATTAAACAATGAAAAATTAGAACTTATAAAAGATGGCAAATACACTTATGCAGAACTAGATAAAGATTTTTGTTCTGTAACATTAGTATCAAAGATAACGAAAACAACTTCAGACAAGATTAAATCATTACAAGTTTGGAATAATAAACAGGGCATGATTGGTAAAGGCGTCTATTCAAAAAATAATATATATTTTGAACAAACAATGCTTCTATTAAATGCTCCAAAAGAATTAATTAGCGCACAATTTATCATTTATGAAGTTGAAGTTCATAATTTTTATCAAAGTCTAAATATAAATAAAATTAATATTTAATTATTTTTTCAATAATAACTAATTTCTATTCGTCAAACTTATAGAAAATAAAATTACCAATTTTGTAAATTAAAAGTTGATTTGAATTCAACAAAAAATTAGAGATATACAGGAGATTTATTATAATGAATGATCTTTTAAATTCTTTTTCTCAAGATAAAAGACCAGATAGTTTTGATCAAATAAAAGTAACAATAGCATCACCACAAATAATTAAGTCATGGTCCTTTGGTGAAATAAAAAAACCAGAAACTATAAATTACAGAACTTTCAAACCTGAAAGAGACGGGCTTTTTTGCTCAAGAATTTTTGGTCCAGTTAGGGATTATGAATGTCTTTGCGGCAAATATAAAAGAATGAAATTTAAAGGCATTGTTTGTGAAAAATGCGGTGTAGAAGTAACTTTATCTAAAGTCAGAAGAGATAGACTGGGACATATTGAATTAGCCTCTCCTGTTGCTCACGTCTGGTTCCTAAAATCATTGCCTTCAAGAATTGGCTTACTTTTAGACATGACATTAAAGGACCTTGAAAAAGTTTTATATTTTGAAAATTTTATAATTTTAGACCCCGGCTTAACAGATCTTAAAATAGGTCAACTTTTGTCCGAGGAGGATTACTATAACAGCTTAGAAGAATTTGGTGAAGATTCATTCAAAGCTATGATTGGAGCAGAAGCAGTACAGTATCTTTTGTCTAATATTAATCTCGAAGAAGAGAGAGAAAAAGTTGACAGTGATTTAAAACAAAATAAATCTGAAATCAGAAGAAAGAAATTAGTAAAAAAACTAAAGCTAATTGAATCATTTATCCAATCGAATAACAGACCCGAATGGATGATTTTTAATGTTATTCCAGTAATACCACCTGAGTTAAGGCCATTGGTTCCATTAGATGGTGGTAAATTTGCTACTTCAGATTTAAACGACCTTTATAGAAGGGTTATAAATAGAAATAACAGATTGAAAAAATTAATTGAACTCAATGCTCCTGATATAATAGTGCGAAATGAAAAAAGAATGCTTCAAGAGTCTGTTGATGCGTTATTTGATAATGGTCGAAGAGGTAAAGTTATTACAGGTGTGAATAACAGACCTCTAAAATCTTTATCAGACATGCTGAAAGGAAAGCAAGGTAGATTTAGACAAAATTTACTTGGAAAAAGAGTAGACTATTCTGGAAGATCAGTAATAGTTGCTGGTCCAAATTTAAAATTACATCAATGTGGCCTACCAAAAAAAATGGCTCTTGAACTATTTAAGCCATTTATAGCTGGAAAATTAAAATTTCATGGGATTGCAGCAACAACAAAAGCTGCTAAACGAATGATTGAAAGAGAAATACCAGATGTTTGGGGCATTTTAGAAGAAGTTATAAGAGAACACCCAGTTCTATTAAACAGGGCGCCAACTTTACATAGACTTGGTGTTCAAGCTTTTGAACCAATTTTAGTTGAGGGCAAGGCTATCAGATTACATCCTTTAGTCTGTACCGCTTTCAATGCTGATTTTGACGGTGATCAAATGGCAGTTCATGTACCTTTATCTATTGAGGCACAGCTAGAGGCAAGAGTATTGATGATGTCAACGAATAATATTTTATCACCAGCTAATGGAAAGCCTATCATAGTTCCATCTCAAGATATGATACTTGGCTTATATTTTATGACCATGGAAAAAGAAAATGAGAAAGGTGAGGGAATGGTATTCTCTAATAGAGATGAAGTTCTTATAGCGTTAAATAACAAAGTTATCTCTCTACACTCTAAAATCAGAGTAAGAATAGAATATCTCAATAGTGATGGCAGTAAAATCAATAAAATTATTAAAACTACTGCCGGCAGGGTAAAATTATCAAAGATTTTGCCAGAAAGCTCTTATTTTAATTTTGATATCATAAATAAGCTTATGAACAAGAAAGAAGTCTCAAAGGTTTTGGATTATATCTATCGACATTGCGGTCAAAAAGATACTGTAATATTTGCAGACAAAATGATGTCTTTAGGATTTAACGAAGCTTGTTCATCTGGACTATCATTTAGTTTTAATGACTTAAAAACTCCTTCAAAAAAAGCACAATTAGTAAAAGAGACAAATAAACAAGTAAATGAAGTTCAACATAAGTATCTTGAAGGTTTAATCTCTGAAGAAGAAAAACATGAAAAAGTAAAGCACTCTTGGTTAAAAGCAACAGATGACATCAAGAATGAAATAATATCTGAGTTAGAGTCTACTAAACAAGGGGAAGATGTGAATTCTGTATGGATAATGTCTGACTCTGGCGCAAGAGGTTCAGAAGCTCAAATCAGTCAACTTGCAGGAATGAGAGGCCTAATGTCAAAGCCATCAGGCAAAATTATTGAAACGCCTATTATCTCTTCATTTAAAGAAGGACTTAATGTCTTAGAATATTTTAATTCAACTCATGGAGCTAGAAAAGGTTTGGTTGATACCGCACTCAAAACTGCAACATCTGGTTATTTAACCAGAAGGTTAGTTGAGGTTGCTCAAGATTGTGTAATTACAATTGATGATTGTGAAACTAAAAAGTCAATTTCTTTGAAAGCAATAACTGATGGAACAAATGAAATTGAGCCATTGTTTGAAAGAGTTTTGGGCAGGACTGCTGCAGAAAAGGTTATTGATATTTCAAAAAATATTGAAATTTGCTCTGAGGGAACAATTATCGATGAGGATATTGTTGATTTAATAAAAAATTCTACATTAAATGAAATTTTAGTTAGATCACCATTATTATGTGAAGCTAAAGTAGGTATCTGCAAAAAATGTTATGGAAGAGATCTAGCTAGAGGAACACCAGTCAATATAGGAGAAGCAGTAGGTGTTATTGCAGCTCAGTCGCTTGGAGAACCGGGAACTCAGTTAACAATGCGTACATTCCAAATTGGTGGCGCTGCATCTGAAAATGACGATATTGTTTCAGGGTTACCAAAAGTAGAAAAAATCTTTGAAGCTAGAGTTCCAATGATTGCGTCAATTATTGCCGAAGATGACGGATACATAGAGCTTTCATCAGAAAATAATAAAAGAAAAATAATAATTAAACCTACTGATAAAACCAAAGAAAATATTGAAATTCTCATTAGAGATAGAGAGTTAAAAGTAAATGAAGGTGACTACGTTTCAAAAGGTGAAATAATTTCTAAAAAAGGCACGCCAAATCCTCATGATTATTTGAGAATATTAGGTCCTGAAAAACTTGCAGAATATTTAATTAAAGAAGTTCAAGAAGTTTATAGACTTCAAGGAGTAAAAATTGATGATAAGCATATTGAAATTATTGTAAGACAGATGCTTCATCAAAGCGAAGTATATGATATTGGAGATTCAAAATTTTTTACTGGGGAGCAAGTTTATACAAAGCATTTTGATCAAATTAACGATGAATTAAAAAAAGCAAACTTAAAACCCGCCAAAGCAAGACCAATTTTACTAGGTATATCAAAAGCATCATTACAAACTAAATCATTCATCTCAGCTGCATCATTTCAAGAAACAACAAAAATTTTAACAGAGGCTGCTGTTTCTGGAAAAATTGATACCCTTGATGGTTTAAAAGAAAATATCATTGTTGGAAAATTAATACCTGCTGGGACTGGAAGTTCAATTAATAAGCTAAGAAAACTTGCAAATGATAATGATAAAAAAATTCTATTAGAAAGAAAAAATGTTCTTATAGAAGAAAATAAAAATTCTGAAGAAAATAATATTTCAAAAATAGTTTCTGAAATTATTTAAATTTATTTTTCAATAATTCTAAAATTTTATTCGTCTTAAATATTAGAAACAAAATATTGGAGAATAATTATGAGATTAATTTTTGGAAGTATTTTTATAATTTTATTTACATTTATATACAATTCAAATGCAAACGAACAACTCAACAGAGGTTATGATTATGCGGCTAAAGGTGAATACTTAAAAGCTTTTCAAGTTTGGGAGCCTCTTGCTGAAAAAGGGGATGATTGGGCCCAATATTCATTAGGGGTAATGTATAGAGACGGACTTGGAGTACAAGAAAATGATATTTTGGCCGAAAAGTGGACAAGATTATCAGCAGAACAGGGAAATCGTGTTGCTGCATACAACCTAGGCATTATCTATCAATTAGGCTATGGAGTAAATGTTGATTTCGTTGAAGCGTTAAAATGGTTCGATTTAGCATCACTTCACCATAAATTAATAGAAGATGTTTTTGAAAGAACAAGAGATATAAGATCTACTGATCTCTTATGTGAAAATAAACAAATATGCAAATATTCATATCGCATATATAGAAAATATGCAGCTTTAGGTAATTCTTCTGCAATGATTTACATATCAAATATACTTTTTACACTACCTGAGAAAAAATTTCTTTCAGATGCATTAATGTGGTCTATTTCAGCACAAAAAATAGGTATTAATGATGAAATACTTGAAGAAAACAGCAGAAAAATAATAAATCATTTTAAGAGCACTAACTACAAAGAAGTAATTCAAGCAAAAAAACTAAGCAGGATTTGCATTGAAAGTAATTTTCAAAACTGTGGTTTTCATGATCAAGAAATTTGGAATCTTTAAACATCTAAATATTTTTTTAAAGGCTTAAAATTTAAAATAAATATTAAGAGGTTTAAAATATGAGTTGCAATAAAAGACAAAAAAACAAAATTGATCATGAAGCTTTTTTAGCATTTTACAAAAACAAGGATTACAAAAAAGCTTTTAAATTATTTTCAAAATTAGTGGATGACAATGAATACTTTCAACCAGCTAGTTTTCATTTATATCTTTCTTACATCTATGGAAAAGGAACAAAGAAAAATATTAAAAAAGGAATTCAAATTCTAGAAGAATTAGTGAAAGATGGTTATCAGATTGCTCAAACAGCAATAGCTTCTCATTATTATTTTGGATTTTCAAAGTTTGAACAAAATTTCAAAAAAGCAGTTCATTATTATGAACTTGCAGCTTTACAAGGTTGTCCAGATGCACAAGAAGCATTAGGACGAATTTACTATCATGGTACTGAAGGTGTATCTGCAAATTATGATTTGGCATTTAAGTACTGGGAGCAAGCTTCTGATCAAGGCAAAGCAAATGCTCAATCATCTCTTGGAAGCATGTATGCACGTGGAGCTGGGGTTTCAAGAGATGATTATAAGGCAACTAAATTATTTAAACTCGCAGCTAAACAGGGGGATATTGAAGGGAAAAGATTTTTAGCAAGAAGCTATTTAAAAGGATTAGGAGTTAAAAAAAGTACTGATAAAGCAATCAGCTTATATAAACAAATAGCTAAAGATGTTGATATTGCTAATTATTTTTTAGGTGAAATATATACAGAAAAAAAGGATTTTAAAGAAGCTGTAAAATGGTTCTTAATAGCTTCTCATAAAAACCATATTCCTTCTAAGTATAGATTAATTTGGTTTTATGAAACTGGCAATGGGATTGCTCAAAACAAAGAAAAAGCATTTGAATTGTGTAAGTTAATTGCTGAAGCTGGATTTGAGCAAGCTCAATTTGACTTAGGACGTTTCTATGCTCAAGGTATTGGAACAAACATAAATCCTAAAAAAACGTTTCAATGGACAAAGTTAGCAGCTGAAAAAGGCTTTTTAGATGCTCAAATGCAGTTAGCATATCTCTATCAAATTGGTTTTGGGACAGAATTAAGTCATAAAAAATGTTTCAAGTGGACAAAAAAAACAGCTGAACAAGGAGATGATATTGCTTCTTACTTGTTAGGAAGTTTTTACATGCGTGGAAAAGGTATTAAGCAAAATATTGATGAAGGAATTAAGTGGTTAAATTATGCAGCCCAAAAAGGAAATTCTGATGCAATGTTAGAATTAGGAAGTATTTTTGCAAATGGTAATCTTGTAAACAAAGATTTAAATACAGCCTTTAAATGGTACAAATTAGGTGCAGAAAATTTAAATATCGGTTGTCAATTAACTCTAGCTTCAATGTATCTAAGAGGCTTTGGTGTAGAGAAAAATTATATAGCATCGCTAATGTGGTTTTTAGTTTCTGAAAAATGTTCTCAATCTGATAACTTATTAGAATTATTAGATCAAAGAATGATGTTAGATAATAACAATGAGAATTTATTTAAAAATGAAGTAGTCTCAATTTTAAGCCCATTAGAAATTTTGGAGTCAGAAAAATTAGCTAATAATTTTTTAAGGTCACATTAGAAAATTTTATTATCAATACCTTTTAAAAAATGTTACAAAATTGCCTTAGATTTAATTTACAGATAATGATGTGAAACAAACACTCTTTACCCTATTCCTAATACTTTTTGCAATTCCTAGCTGGGCTGGAGTTTGTAAATTTCCTCATTATTATTTCGATTTTTATGAACCTGCAAGATACGTAAATAAAAATTACAAAAATGGAAAAAAAGAAGGCACTTGGATTATTAAACAAGATGACATTATTTTATCTAGGCATAATTATAAAAATGATAAATTGGAAGGGTATAGTATAGAATATTCTCTTTCCCATTCTCTAACCTTTTTTTGCAAACCCATAAAAGTAAGAATACTAAAATCACATGGAAATTATAAGAATAATAAAAAGGATGGTTTTTGGGCATATTATAATAATGGAATAATATATTCTAAAGGTTATTATGAAGATGGAAAGAAAGAGGGTTTATGGAATTTTTACTATTCTTCTAGAACAGATTTTTATAAGGGTTATTTTAAAAATAATAAAAAAGAAGGTGTTTGGGTCAACTACTATTTAGATGGAACAATAAGATCAAAAAGAAGTTATAGTGAAGGTAAAAAAAATGGCGAATGGATTTGGTATCATGAGGATGGAAAAATAGCTTCTAAAGGCATTTACATAAATGGAATAAAAGAAGGTAAATGGGAAAATTATAAATCTGATGGGACTTTAAAGGAACTTAATTCTTGAATATTCAAAGATGGTAAAAAGATAAGTTAAATAAATAGTAAAATTGTTTTATAGTTTTTAAATTAATGAATAATAAAAATCGGATTAAAAACGAGATATAAAGAACTTATGGCAAGTCGAAAAGAAGAAAAACAATTTTATATTCAAGCACAAGACGAATATAAAAATAAAAAAATAATAGATAAAGCAATCTTGGCTAAAGCTAAAACAAAACTTGTAGGATTTTATACAGAAAAAAAATTAGAGGCTATGTATATAGAGCATAGAGTAGAGGACCTTAAATTACAAAAGAAAGAAGAAGAGGAAGCTAGAAAGAAAGCTAAAGAAAAAGCCATAAAGGAAGCTAAGGAAAAAGCCATAAAGGAAGCTAAGGAAAAAGCCATAAAGAAAGCTAAGGAGAAAGCAAAGCAACGTAGAGAAGAAGAAAAGCAACGTAGAGAAGAAGCAAAAGCAAAAAAACAAAAGCAAAAAGATAAAGAATATGAAGAATATTTAAGAAAAGGAAAACTTCAAGAAAAGCATGAAAATGAATATGGAACAAATTTTTTGAACCTAATGAAAAGTGAAAAGCAGTCAGCGAGAGAAGGCCTTTATGAGTTTCTAAATGATTTAAGCGGAACAAAGTACTATTTAAAATTTACTGGTTTTTTTTATTTTCATGAAGGGCTTTTTAGGCTAGATAAAATTAACGATTTTCCTGAACAAATTAAATATTCAACAAGTGAAGTTTATGAAACATTTCACGAACTTTGTGAATATGTTCGCTCATTGGAAAAGTGAGTCTATGGGATTATTAAAAACATAAAAAATCTATTCCCATCCCAAAAACACTAAACCCCAAAATCCATTTCACCATTTGATGAATATACTGGGCAACCCCCAGTGTCCCTTAGACTCCATGTTCATCTTTTATATTATAATTGTTCCAATGGTTCAAAATTACTTTCCTTTGTTCTAACAAATCATTTCTTTGATAAGCTGCTTCAGTTTTATTTTTGACTGCATGACCTAAGCAATATTCCATAGCTCTGTGACTATATGCATTTCTTGTTTCTGCCCAATCTCTAAAAGAAGATCTAAAGCCATGAGGAACAGCTCCGATATTTGGAAAATTTCTCTTTAAAAAAGTTAACATTGCATTATCGGATAAATGTCTCCCTTTGATAGATCCTTCAAAAATATAGTTGCTTGACCGTCTTAATTTCATTTCATGTAAAATATATATAGATCCCTCAGACAAAGGAACTCTGTGAACTATTGAAGTTTTAGTTCTTTCTTTGGGTATTATCCAAACTCTATCATTGAAATTAACCTCATTCCATTGGGCTTTTATTATTTCACTCGTTCTACACGCGGTGAGTATTAATAGTTGAAGGGCAAGTGATGAATTTACCCTGTGCTTTCTTAATTCTGTCATAAAACTAGGTAAATCCTTATAATCCATAGCAGGATGATGTTTAGGCATTTGATTTTGCTTAGGCAGTAAAAACTCTAATTTACCCTTCAAAGAGGCAGGGTTCTCCCCTGAGTAATAATCTTTAGCTCTTGCATAAAACATGACTCTCTCTATCCTCTGACGGACTCTAGAGGCTGTTTCTTTCTTTGTTGTCCAAATTGGCTTTAAAATTTTTAATATATGTTCAGTTGAAATATCACTTGTCTTTAAATTGCCAATTATAGGATAGGTATACGTTATTAGAGTATTGCTCCATTGTTGAATATGCTTTGGATTTTTCCACTCAACTTTAAACTCTTCAATATACTGCGTAGCTATTTCTCTAAATGATAGGTTTTGATTTTTTATTATCTTTAGTTTTCTATTCTCTTCGAGAGGATTAATTCCTTTTGCTAAATCACTTCTTAGTTTGTCTCTTTTGTTTCTTGCATCTTTAAGACTTATCAAAGGGTAGGGACCTAAACCCATTTCATGGGTTTTATAATTTATAGTATATTTAAAAGTCCAATTTTTATTTTGAGTCTTTCCAATGTTTAAAAATAAGCCTAACCCATCAGGATATCTGCCTTTTTGAGAAATTTTTTTTATCTTAATATCTGTTAGTTGATTCATTTCAACCCCCATTACAACCCACTCAAATATTTTAATTAGAGTGAAGTCTTATGAAATTTAATGAGTAAAGATAATAAAGGAAGACATTGAAATCATTATATTTTTTGAGCTTATATGAGCTTATATGAATATAATTGATTTTATATAATGGCGGGCGCTCAGGGATTCGAACCCTGGAAGGGCTTTCACCCTTAACGGTTTTCAAGACCGTCGCATTCAACCACTCTGCCAAACGCCCCTTATATTTATCAAATAACTTGATGCAAAATATAAATCAATGCATTGTTTAAATAACTTTTGGATTTATTTCAACAAATAGTTTTAAATATTTATGAAAAATAAAAGCATAATTTTAATCACTAGCTTTTTTATTATTTTTTCAAACTATTCATTTGCACATGATAGTTTTGAAAAATGGCTCAATGAATTTAAAGCTGAAGCAATTTCTAGAGGCATTTCAGAAAAAACTCTAGAAGTGCTTAATAATGCAAAGCCATCTGAGAAAACTATCAAACTTGACAGAAATCAACCTGAATTTAAATTAACTTTTCAAAAGTATAAGAGTAAAGTTGTCTCTGATTACAGGCTCAATAAAGCAAAAATTGAATATAAAAAAAATAAACCTCTTTTAGATAAGATTGAAAAAAAATATGGTGTAAATGGAAGGTTACTGATTTCCTTGTGGGCTATTGAGTCAAATTTTGGAAATAATATGGGGAAGTTTAACCTTTTTCATACACTTGCAAGTTTAGCTCATGATGGACGCAGGAGTAAATTTTTTAGAAAAGAACTATTGAATGCCTTAATGATAATAGAAAACAATATGGTTAATAATACTAATTTAAAAAGTGGCTGGGCGGGGGCAATGGGACAGTGTCAATTTATGCCAAGCTCTTTTTTGAAGTATGGTGTTGATGAGAACAAAGATGGCAAAATTGATATATGGTCTGATAAAGAAGATATATTTGCTTCAATGGCAAATTATCTAAGTAAAAACGGATGGAATGATCGATATATATGGGGCAGGGCAGTTTCTGGCAAAAATTTTAATGAACCAATTAAGTATAATAAAAAAGTTAAATATTTATCGGAATGGTCAGAATTGGGACTTCATCAAACTAATGGAAAAACTCTTCCTAAAGTAAATATTAAAGCAAAACTATTAGTAATAGATAAATCTAATAAAAACCTTTTTTTAGTGTATGATAATTTTGAAACTATTCTAAAATGGAATAGATCTAATTATTTTGCATTATCGGTTGGCATACTTTCGGATACTCTAATTAATTAAATGAAACTATATTTAAATTTAAAAAATGCATGGAAAATTTTTATATTATTTTTCATTCTTTCTTCCTGCTCAGATATTGGTGGAATAGTTGAAATTGCTGTAAAGGATGGTGTAAACAGACATTTTGATTCAAAAGAAATTATTCAGAGCATTGACAATACCAATTTGGCCACCTCCTCTAAAGAAAAAATATCTCAAAACAATGCAAACATTCAAACATTTCCTAAAGTAATTGCAAGCCCAAGATATAAGATTGGCAACCCATACGAGATAAAAAATATTTGGTATTATCCAAAGAGAGATCTCACTTATGAAGAAACAGGCATTGCTTCCTGGTATGGTAAAGAATTCCATGGCAAACTCACTGCTAATGGGGAAGTGTTTAATAAAGACATTATTAGTGCTGCTCATAAAACTCTGCCTATGCCAAGCATGGTAAGAGTTACAAACTTAGATAATGGTAACGTTTTAAATGTTAGAATAAATGATAGGGGGCCGTACATTCATGGAAGAATAATTGATTTATCAGAAAAGGCAGCTGATTTGTTAGGTTTCAAAGATGTAGGAACAGCAAGAGTAAAGGTAAAAATTTTAGTTGAAAAATCTTTATGGCTTGAGAGGTCAGCTAAAGATGGTAAATTTCCTGGTAGTGAAGTCACTACGAATGAAAGTATTAAACTTCCAAATATTAACTCTGCCTCTAGACCAAAGGTTTCCATAATAAATACTGTAACGGATAGTAACAGTGGCAAGTTAACAAAAAAGAATGAAATTAAAACAAGTTTTACAGAAATACTCGCTTCATCACGTCAAGGCAACCTTAGGAAAGTTGAACCGAAAGAAACTAAAATATGGGTTCAAGTAGGAGCATTTGCTTCTTCACTAAATGCTAACAAAGTTGTGTCAAAAATATCTCATATTTATGACACAAACATCACTACAATTGAATTTAAAGGTCGTATTTTACATAGAGTTAGACTTGGTCCAACACAAGAAATTGAAAAAGCAGATGAAATTCTTACGAAAGTCTTTCAATTAGGATATAATGGATCAAAAATCATTGTAGAATAAATTTATACTAAAGGATTAAAAATGAAATTTACTAAATTTCTATTAGCATTATTTTTTTCAATAACATTTAGTAACAATGCGTTTTCTATGGATACTGTTGCTAAACAGGCAATAATGATTGATTTTGATACCGGTCAAATAATATTAGAAAAAAATTCTGATGAATTAATGAAACCAGCATCAATGGCTAAGTTAATGACAATATATATAGTTTTTGAGAAAATAAAAAATAAGAGTATTTCTTTAGACGATAAATTTATTGTAAGTGAAAAAGCTTGGAAAAAAAGAGGATCAAGAACTTTTTTAGAACCAGGTCAAAATGTTACTGTTTCTGATTTATTAAGAGGTGTGATTGTTCAATCAGGAAATGACGCTGCAATTGTTTTAGCTGAAGGAATTTCAGGCACTGAAGATATTTTTTCAGATTTAATGAACTCTGTAGCTCGGGAATTAGGCATGAAAAATACTACATTTAGAAACTCAACAGGCTGGCCAGACCCTGAACAAAATACCAGTGCACGAGATCTATCAATACTTTCAACAAATTTGATTAAAAATTTCCCTGACTTATATAAAATGTTTGCTGAAATTTCATTTACTTATAATGGAATTAAGCAGGGAAATAGAAATCCAATACTATATAACAATCTTGTTTTTGGTGCAGACGGATTAAAGACTGGTCATACTGAAGAATCTGGTTATGGACTTACTGCTTCTGCGCAACAAAAGAACTTAAGATTTATTTTAGTCTTAAATGGAATGACGTCTATGAGACAAAGAAAGCAAGAGTCATCAAGATTATTAAATTCTGCTTTTCGTGAATATAAAAAATTAAATTTATATTTGTCTAATGACAACGTTACTAAAGCAAAAGTTTTTCTTGGCGAAATGGAAGCTGTTCCTCTTGTAGTCAAACAAAATGTTAGTTTATTACTAAATTCAATCGAACAAAGAGAAATGATTGTAAAAGCTATTTGGAATGAACCAATTTCCGCACCAATTCAAAAAGATACAGAATTAGGTAAGCTTTTGATAAAAGTTTCTGATGAAAAAACTCTTTCATTTCCTCTATACGCAGGTAAAGAAGTAAAGAAACAAAGTTTTTTTAAAAGAATAGGATCAACAATTGACTTTATTATTTGGGGCTCTGTAAAGTAATTTAAGTTTAAAGGTATAGAAATTGTTTATTACATTTGAAGGAGGTGAGGGGTCTGGCAAATCAACCCAAATAAACTTACTATCCAAATTTCTACTTTCAAATTTATATAAAGTATTTGTTACAAGAGAGCCTGGTGGGTCTGTTGGAGCAGAGACTATAAGACAACTTCTTGTAACAGGCAATCCTAACCGTTGGGACGCTCATACAGAAGCTTTGTTAATGTATGCAGCTAGAAGAGATAATTTTATTAGAATAATTAAGCCTAAGTTATCTGAAGGGAATATTGTTATTAGTGACAGGTTCTCAGATTCAACAAAAGTATACCAAGGATACGTTGGAGGTGTTTCAGATGCAAATATTGACTTACTTCATAAATTTTCATTAGATGACTTTTACCCAGACCTTACTTTTTATCTTGATTTAGATGTAACTAAAGGGCTTGAAAGAGCAAATTCTAGAAAATCTAATGAAAAACGATTTGAATCAAAAGGTTTAGAATTTCATGAAAATATTAGAAAATCTTATTTAAAACTGGCATCAGATGAACCATTAAGGATATATATTATAGATGCATCAAAATCTATTTCTAAAATTCATAATGAGATAACCAAAGTAGTTGAAAAATTTCTTACCAAAAATACATGAATAAAGAAATTACCTTAAAAAATAATATTGGCTATGAAAATTTAGAAAGCCAATTCCAGAAAATAGTTTCATTAAGGAAAAATCAAACATGGATGCTTGTTGGAAGGAAAGGTATTGGCAAGAGAACACTATCTATGAGATTTGCAGCTTTTGTTATCAATAATTTTAATAGCAAATGGAAAGAAACATCATTAACTCATGAGCTTTTTAAAAAAGAAACTGACAACTTATTTTATATTACTTCACTAGATGAAAAAGTTTCTGGGAAAATTTCTAAGGAACAAATTGACAATTTATCATCTAAATTTCGATTTCACTCATCGAATGCAAATAATAGAGTAATAATTATTGACAAATTTAATTGGCTTACAATGAATGCCATGAATTCAATGTTAAAATTTTTAGAAGAACCACCAAAAGGTTTATATTTTTTTTTAATCGTAGATGAACTTACAAATGTCTTACCTACAATACAATCAAGATCCCAAAAACTTTTTTTTCAAAATCATAGTTTTGAGAGTTGTAAAAAAATTTTATATGAAAATACACAATCAAAACAAAAAGAGGAAATTGAAAATTTAATTAAACTTTCTAATTTTTCACCAGGCATATCACTTGAAATTTTAACTTCTTCAGGTATTGAACTATATATTGATTTATTAGAGACATTTTTAAAAAAAGAGAAAATTCAAAATTGTTCAAAAAAAATTATTTCAAATACAAAAAATCAAATAACGAATATATGGATTGTTGAATTTCTTTTAAAAAGATTATTATCTAATTGTTTGAAGTATTCAATAAATGATAAATTAATAATTAATAATCTCATACTAAATGAAAAAGAAATTATTATTCATATTTTAAATATTAAAAATATAAATGAATTATTGGAATTATTGGATGATTTGAATTATAGATTAACACGAGTAAAAACATTTAATTCAAGCTTAGAGTTTGAAGTTTTTCAATTTTTAAATAGATTTCACTGATTTTCTGGAATTTTTTAATGGATAAAAATTACTATATAACTACACCAATATATTATGTAAATGATAAACCACATATTGGTCATGCGTATACAAGCATTGCTTGTGACGTTTTAGCAAGGTTTAAAAGATTAGACGGATACAGTGTAAAGTTTTTAACAGGTACGGATGAACATGGACAAAAGGTTGAAAAAGCAGCTAAATCACAAAATAAGTCTCCATTAGAGTATGCAAATTTTATTAGTAAAGATTTTAATACCTTAACAAAAACCTTAAATCTTTCGAATGATGATTTTATAAGAACCACAGAAAAGAGACATATATTAGCCGCACAAAGTTTATGGGGTAAATTATATGAAAATAAACATATTTATTTAGACAAATATGCAGGATGGTATGCTTTAAGAGATGAAGCTTTTTATTCTGAAAAAGAAATAATCAATGGTAAAGCTCCATCTGGAGCTGATGTATCCTGGGTTGAAGAGGAAAGCTATTTCTTTGATTTATCAAAATGGCAGGATAAATTATTGGAATTTTATGATAAAAATCCTAATTTCATTCTTCCAAAAAGCAGAATGAATGAAGTTAAAAGTTTTGTCAAAGGAGGTTTAAGAGACTTGTCTGTGAGTAGGACAAGTTTTGAATGGGGGGTAAAAGTTCCTAATAATCATAAACATATAATGTATGTATGGTTAGATGCTTTGACTAACTACCTTTCCGCAATAGGATACCCTGACACCTTAGAAAATGAATATGTTAATTTTTGGCCAGCAGATATTCATATGGTTGGAAAAGATATACTAAGATTTCATGCCGTATACTGGCCAGCATTTTTGATGGCAGCTGAATTACCTCTGCCAAAGCGAATTTTTGCTCATGGTTGGTGGACAAATGAAGGTAAAAAAATATCAAAATCTGAAGGAAACGTTATTGATCCATTAGAAATTATAAGCTCTTACGGACTTGATCAGATAAGATATTTTCTTCTAAGAGAAGTGCCATTTGGAAGTGACGGAGATTTTTCTAAAACTGCTCTATTAGCAAGAATAAATGGAGACCTTTCAAATGATTTAGGGAACCTTTGTCAAAGAGTAATTTCAATGATTTACAAAAATTGCAATGGTTCTATACCAAGCAAGTGTGAAAAATTGAATGATAGGGATATTATTTTTTGTAATAAATCTATTGTTTTATATGAAAAAGTTAAAAATGAAATTGATCAACAATCATTTCATGAAGCTATAAAATTAATTTGGACATTTATTTCAGATGCAAATAAATATGTGGATGAACAAGCACCATGGAAACTTAGAAAAACTGATGAAAAAAGGATGAATGATGTTCTCTGGATTCTAGCTGATACAATAAGAAAAATTGCAATTATAGTTCAACCATTCATGCCTGATTCATCAACTAAAATTTTGGATCAACTATCGATTGATATATCAGAAAGAGATTTTAGCTATTTAGATAGCAAACATGTAATAAAAACAAATAAAATAAATTCACCATCACCTATATTTCCAAGGATTGAGGAATAGAATGAATGAGATTGAAGAGATTGAATTTATAGATTCGCATTGCCACTTAGATTATGAGCAATTATCAAATGATCTGCAAAGTATTATTAAACGCGCAAAAGAATTCAATGTAAATAAACTAATTACTATATGTACTTCTCTTGAAGAAATAAAAAAAATAGAGGAAATCTCTTCAGAATATAATTTTATTTGGCATACTGCAGGCATACATCCACACAAAGCTAGTATAGATAAGTTTGCAAAAGATTTTAATGTAATTAACAAAAATTGTGCACATAAAAAATGTGTAGGAGTAGGGGAAGCTGGTCTTGATTATTACTATGATTTTGCTCCTAAAAAGGATCAGATAGATAGTTTTGAAACTCAGATAAGTGTATCACAATCAATAAGAAAACCAATTGTTATCCATTCTAGAGATGCTGACAAAGATATGGAAGAAATATTAATTTCAAAATACAAAGAAAAATCATTTAGTGGAGTTCTTCATTGTTTCACAGGAAGTAAAAAATTAGCCAAAGCGGCTTTAGATATTGGTTTATATATATCATTTAGCGGTATTATAACTTTTAAAAATTCTATTGAATTACAAGAGATTGCGTCATATGTGCCAGCTGATAGATATTTGATCGAAACAGATTCTCCTTTCTTATCACCTGTACCCTTTAGAGGAAAAACCAATGAACCAAAAAATGTTTATTTTATTGCAAAGTTTGTTGCAGATTTGAGAAAAATTTCTATTGAGTTGGCATCTAAACAAACTAATCAAAATACACTAAATTTATTCTCATATATGAGGACTAGTTAATAATGAAAATTACATTATTAGGATGCGGAACTTCAGTTGGAATACCTGCATTGGGTGTCATTGGCTGGGGTAAATGCAATCCAAAAAATCCTAAAAATTTAAGACAAAGGTCTTCAATATTGATTGAAAACAAAGGAAAAACAATACTTGTTGATGCTGGTCCAGATGTTCGCAATCAATTATTGAATGCAAATATTATGAATATTGATGCTGTATTAATTACTCATGGTCATGCTGATCATATATCAGGATTACCTGAACTAAGGCCATTTTATTTTGCTAATAAAACTAAAATCCCTATATATTCTAACGATTTAACTTTAAAACAATTAAAGATACAATTTGAATATCTATTTAAAAAAGGTAAAACTTCTCCTAGTTATTACAAACCGCCTATGTCACTTAATAAAATATACTATGGGAATAACACTATTTGTGGTTTTGATATTAAAGTATTAAAACAATATCATGGCAATTCTAATACTTTAGGATTTATATTTAACAATAATTTTGCGTACTGTACCGATGTTGTTGATATGCCAAAGTCTAATTTTAACTATCTGAAAAATATGGATTTATTTATCATTGGGGCCTTAAGGGAAGAACCTCATGAGGCTCATGCCCATTTTAAATTGGCTTTTGATTGGTCTAAAAAAATAAACTCCAAAAAAACTATATTAACTCATTTAGGTGTTCAGTCTGATTATGATTATGTATCTTCAATTTGTCCCAAGAATGTTTTTCCTGGATATGATGGAATGTCTTTTGAATTATAATATTATTATTTTATATATTTCATAATATATATTATGCGACATTATACTTAAGTGAAATTATGAATTATCAAAAATTAACACCCGAAATTGGTGCTATAATAAACGATATAGACTTAAATAATAATTTAGATGAAAATGCATATAATAAAATATATGAGATATTAATTGAAAACTTAGTAATAATTTTTAAAAGAACTAATATAACAAATCAAAACCATATTAAGTTTGCTAAGAATTTTGGTAATTTAGATGAACCGCATCATGTTTACCCACATGTAAAGGATTATAAAAATATAGTTTTACTACAAAATGACGGAAATAATCCACCAGATACAAATAGTTGGCACACAGATCTAACATTTAAGATTAACCAACCTTTTGCATCAGTTTTAGTTGCAAGAGCGGTTCCAGATATTGGAGGAGATACATTATGGTCTAGTTGCTATGCAGCTTACAACAGATTACCTAATGATATGAAAAAATATTTAGAAAATTTAAAAGTAATTCATGATTTTGGAGATTTTAGGAATTCATTAGCCAAAAATACTAGTGATGAAGAAGCAATTAAATTATTAAACGAAAATGTTCATAAATTTGGACATAATATACGTCCAATAATTGGCATACACCCTATTACAAAAAAGAAATACCTAAATTTCAATGAATCTTTTTCATCATATATAATTGGGCTTACAATCAATGAATCAAACTCTTTGAAAACATTTTTAACTAATCATATGAATAAGCCAGAAGACCAAATGAGGTGGAAATGGTCAACTGGAGACATGGTTATGTGGGACAATAGAGTTACAATGCATTATGCTGTATCAGATTATATGCCTAACTATAGATGTATGAATAGGATAACTGTGGTTAACGATATTAGAGCAAATAAAAATTAATTTACCATGGTATAAATTCACCATTATAATCCCAAAATTTACCTGAATTCTTAATTGTTAAATTTTCAATTACATTTCTAATACCTGTAACACTTGTATTGACATCAATTAAAGCATTCAAACCTCCAGAGTCAGTCTTTACCCATCCAGGACTAATTGAAGCAACAGATATACCCTCACCTAGTAAATCAATAGATAAAGATTTAATGACTTGATTTAAAGCACTTCTGCTTGATCTGGACATATACATTGATCCACCGGTATTTTCAGAAATTGAAGCTGGTTTGGAAGAAATAAAAACCATTTTCTTTTCTTTCCCTAACATAATATTTTTATAAAGTAGCTGAGCTAATAATAATGGTGCGATACAATTAGCTTTGAAAATTGGTAACCAATTCTCTGTTTGTATATGTCCAAAAGCATTTAATTTATTAAGTGATATTCCCGTATTAGATAACTTTGCATTTCGACTGTAACCAAATGTAACACCTGCATTATTAATAAAAATATCAATTGGTATATCTTTTATCCCTAAAGAAAAATCTTCAATAGATTTTTCATCTAGTAGTTCCATTTGGTAAATACTTATTTTATCAGGAAATGAATTAACCAATCCATTTAAGCCGTCTAATTTAGAAAGGTTCCTACAAGTAGCAATTACTTTAAATCCCTCATTAAGATATTGCCTTGCAAACTCAAGCCCAATTCCTTTGTTTGTACCAGTTACTAAAATAGTTTTCATAAAATCTAACTAAGGTATTAATACAAAATTACCAAAATGATTTTTTTTGAGAAATTCTTTTTGGGCTTCAATTATATTTGATAGTTTAAACGTTTTTGATAATAACGGTTTTATCCTTCCCTCCTCTATATATTTTATTAAATTTAAGAAGACTTGCTCTTCCCAGGTTGTACATCCAAACATTGAAATATCTTTCAAATATAGATCACGTAAATCGAAATTAACAATTGGATTTCCAATAGCACCTGCACTTACATACCTTCCCCCAGGAGCAATTATTTTTAAAAAGTCTGAAAAGTTTTTGCCCCCTACCACATCAACAACCAAATTAATATTATTCTCACCTAAAACTTTCAATAAGTTAGAATTTCTTGGAATAACTTTATCTGCACCTGCTTGTATTGCATAAGAAAATTTCTCTTCACTGACTATTGCAATTACATTACAACCTCTCAGTTTTGCAAGCTGAATAGTTGCAGATCCAACTCCGCCAGAAGCACCAGTTATAAGAACAGTATCATTTTGATTACAATTGGATATTAAAAGCATATTTTCAGATGTACCATAAGAACAAGGTATTGTTGCTAACTCCGCGTCAGACCAACCACAATTAATAGGAAATACCTCTGAGGCAGGAACTTTTACGTATTCTGCAAAAGCACCATCAAAATTTGAAGCCATCCAAACCTTTTGTCTTGAGCTAAAGCCTTCAAGTCTCATACATGAGCGAATAATTACTCTTTTTCCCAAAAGAGAATTAAATTTATTTTCTTTACATTTTACAACTATACCACAGCAATCAGTGCCTTGAATAAGAGGAAAATTTGTTACTCCATTCCATCCAGCATTTTTGTAACTTATCCCTTCCTCAACATTTTTATGTAAAGTTTCAGTTCCTGATTGAACAGAAGATGAATACCAACCAATTCTAGTATTAATTTCTGTATTATTTATCCCTGCCGCTAGGACTTTAACTAAAACCTCATTTTTATTAATTTTAGGGGTATCTACTATTTTATGAGAAAGTTTATCAAAACCACCATTCCCAGTAGTTACAATTGCAAACATCTGTTTAGGAATATCAAAATTTTGAGACATATAATTTATTGTTAAAATAAAATATCTTCAGTTACAATGCCCCTTATACTTTGGTATTTTATTGATATGTCTTTTTCTTCAAGGGCTTCTATTTCTTGCCAAATAGGCAAACATTTTTTAAATGATATATCATCTTTGTATTCAAATAAGTAACCATTTCTGAATACATTTTCTTTATTCCAAATTCTCATGGAAACCATTCTTAAAAGACCATTTTCTTTTAACTTTGGTAAATATTTATCTTTTATTTGGTTCCATCTATAATCATTTAACTCCAAATCTTTCTCAGTTTGAAAATCTTGTGTGGTGTAATTAATTAACTTTGAGTTGGACATTTTTTAATTATGCCATAAATCTTTACTTTTTAATTCTTCCATTGATTGAATAATACCTTGTCTTAATATACTTACAATTTTATCGATATCATTTTTATTTATTATCAATGGAGGTGAAAGAATACACATATTTATTGCTGGTCTTAATAAAAGGCCTAATTTTTGACAGTGTTTATCTATAATTTCTCCTACTTTAAGATCAAGTGCCAATGGGTTTTCTTCATTATAATCAGCAACACATTCTATACAAGCCATTAAGCCCTGCCCTCTAACATCACCAACTATTGGTAAATCTAATAAGGTTTTTAATTTTTCTTGAAAAACAGGTCCTAATTCTAGAGCATTTTCTAAAATACCGTTTTCCATTAATTCAATATTTTTAATCGCTACTGCACAACCTATAGGATGACTAGAATATGTTAATCCATGACCAAACATAGCATCAGCATGGTTTGAACTTCGTAAATTTTTTATAAGCTTATTAGAAATAGCAATACCACCAAGTGGAAAATATCCAGATGTAACTCCTTTGGCAAAAGTTATTATATCAGGTATAATATTAAATACCTTTTCTGAAGCAAAAATATGTCCCATCCTCCCAAAACCGGTAACGACCTCATCTGCAATAAAAATTATATTATTTTTTTTGCAAATATCTCTTACCCTTTTTAGATAATTTTTAGGTGGAACTATTACACCACCTGAAGCTTGAATTGGCTCACCAATAAATGCTGCAATATTTTTAGCTCCCTTATCTTTAATTACACTACTCAACTCTTTTATCAAATCATCTTCAAACTCTTCAATGCTTTTCCCATTTAATTTCCTAAATGAATTAGGACTAGATAATTTAACGATATTTGTATTTTCATAATTCATCCAATCACTAGTTCTTGATTTTCCATTCAAAGATGCTGTTAGATAAGTACTTCCATGATAACCATCTTCTCTACATAAAATTAATTTTTTCTCAGGTAAGCCAAGTACATTATTATAGTACTGTACAAACCTCAACGCACTTTCAACAGCGGTAGATCCTCCTGTTGTAAAAAAAACATTATTTAAATCACCAGGTGCATAATCAGAGATCATTTTTGATAATTGAGCAGAGGGTTCATTGGTAGTGTACCATGGTGAATTATAAGATAAATTCATAGCTTGATTGTACATAACCTTAGCTATTTCTTCATTTCTATGACCAATGTTCGAACACCACATGCCTGCGGGGCCATCAATTAGTTTGTTTCCATTTTTATCTTCTATGTAAATTCCATCACCATTTGTCACGATATCTCGATATTCATCACCTATAGAACTTGCATATGGCCAAGGTTGAATTAAGTGCTTTTTAATATTATTGGTTATGGTGTCTGATAAATTTTTCATAAATTTCCATTAATTAATTGCTGTAGTATATAAATCTTCTCGTCTATCTCTAAATAATCCCCATTCTGATCTTTTATTTTGCAAACTTTCTAAATCAAATGCATATGAAGCATATCCCTCTTTATCACTATTCATTTCTTTAACAACTTCTCCAGTTTCATTTATAATTAGTGAGTGACCATAAAAATTCATTTTTACATTGTTATTTAATTCATCTCCAATTCTGTTACTAGCAATAACTCCAACCATGTTGGCTGCAGCATGCCCTCTCATTACAGTTTGCCAATGATTTTTTGAATCTATGGTTGGGTCTTGGGGTTCACTTCCAATAGCAGTAGGATAAAGAAGCAAATCTGCTCCTTCTAAAGCCATAAAACGAGCACATTCTGGAAACCATTGATCCCAACAAATACCAACACCAATTTTACAAACACTTGTTTCCCATACTTTAAATCCACTATTTCCAGGGGAAAAATAATACTTTTCCTCATATCCAGGATTTTGAGGTATATGACTCTTCCTATATTTTCCTAAAACTTCACCATTACTATCTATAATAGCTACGCTGTTATAATAAGAATTTTTATCCTTTTCAAAAAAACTTATCGGCAAAACTACACTCAATTTTGAAGCAATTTTGGAAAATTTTTCAATTAAATAATTATTTTCAAATGGCTGAGCTAATTTAAAAAATTTTGGGTCTTGAGAAGAACAAAAATATGGGCTTGAAAAAAGCTCTTGCAACAAAAATATATTTACACCCTCTTTAACAGCATCAGTTATTATTTTTTCAGCTTTATTTATATTTTCATCTTGGTCCCATGAGCAACTTATTTGAGAGCATGCTACAATTGGATTAACCATTTTCGAAGCCCTCTAGAGTATTTATAGTATTTACACCAATTTCTTTTATGGAATACCCCCCCTCCATTACAAATAAAGTTGGAATACTAAGTTTAGATAATTTTCTCCCTATATCGATAAAATTGTTGCTTTTCAATTTAAAAAAACTAATTGGATCTTTTTCATATGCATCAACACCTAAAGAAATTACTAATGCATCTGGCTTAAACTTTTTTATTTCTTTGATTGAATTATCAAATGCCTCCAACCAAATTTGAAATTTTGTACCAGGTGGCATTGGAAAATTAGAATTATAACCTTCACCATTACCTGAACCTCTTTCATCCGAATGTCCTAAAAAATGAGGAAATGCAAACATTGGATCACCATGTAATGAAGCATAAAACACATCTGACTTATCATAAAAAATTGATTGTGTACCGTTACCGTGATGAAAATCTATATCTAAAATAAATATTTTTTTAGCCCCCAATTCTTTAAATCGTTCTGCGGCAATTGCTGCATTATTAAAGAAACAGTAACCACCATATTGATTTTTAGAAGCATGATGCCCTGGAGGCCTACATAAAGCAAAAATCCCTGATAGTTTATCTTTTACTAAAGTATCAACAGCAGAAATTGCAACTCTCACTGCCTCATAAGCAGCTTCTATGGATCCATTAGAAATAGAGGTTTCACCTGCAAGTGAGTAGTAACCAAGTTTACCTTCAATAAATGTGGGTATTTTCTCAGAGTTCATTGACCTACTCGGCCAAACAGTAGGTATAGCTTCTCCTTTAAATCCTTCTTTTGTCCATTCATTCCATGCATTATCTAAAAATTTAATATAGTCTTGGTCATGAACTTTGCCTATAATATTTAGGTTAACTTTATTTGGATTTAAAATTTCTCCAAGACCTCTTGTTTTGATTTCATCAACAATAAAATCTAATCTTTGGGGTCTTTCAAAAGGCTTTACTAGTTCACCACCATAAAGTTCGGTATTTGCGTCTCTTAACTTATGCTTTTCTGAAAAAAATGTTTTCATTGTTTTATTCTATAGGAGTGTTTTTAATTTTATAGTCTTGGCTACCAATCAAAAATATAGAGCCAATAATAAATAATGTACTGATAAATTTTACAACTGTAAACATTTCACCAAAAATAATAAAACCCCAAATAAATCCTGCTGGCATAACTAAATAAGATCCTAAATTAATAAAAACTGCACCATTGTGCTTAAGAAGATAAAAAAACAATGCAATTTCTATGAATGTGACAATACTGAGCCACCAAAAACTCTCTAATTTAAACCAATATGTATACTCTTCTATTGATGTACCCATAATAAAATTAAAAAAGATAATTAAAATTAGAGAAGCTAAACATTCACCAAATGCAACCTGAAAAGTATTTAACTTTTGAGGCCAAAATTTTTCCATAAAAATGGCATCGAATGAATAAGATAAAGGAACAATTAAAGCTAATATTGCCCATATATTCAATGTGTTATCAGAATTTCCAAATATTATGAACGAAACTCCAACCAAGCCTGATAGTGTACCTAATATAAGCCTTAAATTAATAGATAATAATCTAAATAACCAAACTATTAATAATGTGAAAACGGGTACACTTGAGACAATTAGAACTAAAATTCCAGAGTCAATTTTTGGAGCAACTAAAAACTCTACATATAACGGAATTACATAAGCAAAAATTCCAGCTATTATAAAAAAAATTGACTTTCTCAGAGTAAATTTAAAAATTTGATTGTTTATTTTTAAAACGAGATAAAATAAAAAACACAAAATTAATAATAGAGGCACTAAAATTGAAAAAGGATTATTATCTGCCTCAACTAGTTTTACCAATGAGAAATGAAGAGCCCATAATGATGATAAAACAAACAAAAGTATTGTGCTTTTGTATTTGCTTATAACATTCATAAATTTAGCTAATGATTTCTGTTATTTCTCGTTTAAATGGTAAAGTATTATCATCAACTGCTTTATCAAGGTTAAACGCATAATTATAACCAGCATAAGTAGCCCATGCAATGGGCGCAGGAGCATTAGCATCACCTATTATATCTATGGACTTAATATGTTTATGTCTCGTAATTTCATCTTGTGAAAATGATTTATATAGTTCATTTAAAGGCTGTCTACTGGTTACAAACAAAATATTACCAGTCTCTAATGAACTAATCTTACCAGTATATTTACAAGACAAATCGACTGTATCTCGCCCTACTTTGGAAATTGATTTGTTACAAATTATTTGCACACCCAATTCAATGAGTCTTTTTTGGATAAATGGTTGATCCAAAGTATTCAATGACCATTCAGAAACAATACTGGCAGGTGTCACAAATACTACCTCATTACCTTCCTTTACCAATTTTTCAGCTAATACACTAGCCATATAATAATGATCGTCATCAAAAATAACTACTTTACCTTCAATCTTTGTATCACTCATAATATCATCAGGAGTATAAATATTCATCGAGCTGTTAATTTCTAATGGGTGTAAATTAATTCTTCCTACACCGTCATTTCTCCATTTTGAGCCAGTAGCAAAGCAAATATGTTCAAAATCAAATTCCAATATATCCTTTTTAGCAATTTCACTTTCAAGATAAATATTAACATTTTTAAGTTTATTAATTTGACCCTCTCTGTAATCTACAACCCTTCCCCAAGCACTCAAACCAGGTAACAACCTTTCTTTAGATACTCTTCCTCCAATTTGAGCATCTTTTTCTGCCAGGGTAACATCATAACCCCTTTTTGATAGACATCTTGTAGCCTCTAATCCTGCTGGTCCAGATCCAATAATTAGAATAGATTTACTTTCACCTTTAATTTGAAAATTTTCAGGGTGCCACCCTTTTCTCCATTCTTCCATAAATGATGGATTTTGTGTACATCGTGAAATAGACATCGTCATATCACCTGTAACACATATATTACAACCAATACATTCTCTAATATCATCTATTTTTCCATCTCTAATTTTATTAGGCAAAAAAGGATCTGCAATTGATGGACGTGCAGCACCTATAAAATCTAAATTACCTGATTTAATCTGCTTTACCATTAAATCAGGTGAAGTAAACCTACCAACTCCAACCACCGGTTTATTAGTAAGTGATTTAATTCCTTGAATTAAATCTTGTTGAGCCCCCTCCTCTACAAACCTAGATGTTCCTGAGCAATCTTCCCATGCGCCTTGAGCTAAATCCCAAAGATCTGGCAAAGATGAATGCATTTCAATACAGTCACGTATCTCATTATTGGTAAGACTATATTGATCACCAAGTTCTTGCAGAGATAAACGTATTGATACAGCCATTGTATCACCTACTTCATCCATCACTTCTTCTGTTAACTCTTTCATTAATCTACTTCTGTTTTCTAGAGAGCCTCCATATTCGTCAATTCTATGGTTAGTTGATCTTGAGAGAAAATGTTGAATAGCTCCAAATCCATGCGCACCATAAAGGCAAATTATATCAAAACCTGCAATCTTGGATCTTCTTGCGGCTTGTCTAAACCACTTTCTCAAATTTCTAATATCTTCTTTATCCATTTCTCGAGCATTTACAGGGTCACTTGTGAAAGTAAGAATTGGCCCTGCAGTTGCTGCCATTGGCACTTCTTTAGTATATAAATTAGGACCATTAATACCTGGATAGGTAAGTTCAATACCTGCCAAAGTGTCATATTCGTGAATTTTATCTGCCATTTTGGAGACAATTTTGATATCCCGATCATCCCAAAGTCTAAGCTCAATATAAGGTGTTATTTCACTAGTATGATGCATTTCAACCTGTTCAGTAAAAACAACTCCCCAACCTCCTTCACTTTTAATATTTCTCATTTCTGCAGCTGCTGAAGGGTCTCTGTAGCCACCTCCATTACAATGAGGAACTTGATAAAATCTATTTTTTGCTATAACGGGTCCAATTTTAATTGGTTCAAAAAGAACTTGATATGTATTGTCAGTTTTGAAAATTTTATTATTTGTGTTCATGTTAGTTATCTTCTTTATAAATAGTTTTTGCAAATTCGATAAATTCATTTGTTAGAGACGGAATATAATTTAGATCAGCAATAGCTAATCCCAACTCTAAAGATTGATGTTCACCCTTAAGTGGAATTTGAGATATTTTTAGTCCATCAATAGATTGTGGTATTCCTAACTGTAAGTTAGCTAATGAATAACCAAAATTATGCGCAACTAATGATCTTAACACAGATATTTGAGATGTTTTTTCACTAATTTTGGGTTTTATATTTTGCGCTTCAAAAATACTTAAAAAATATTCTCTACTCAAAGGTAAATCCAGTAAAATTAAAGGCTCATCTTTAATATCATTTAAATCAATTTCTTTAAGTTTTGAAAATTTATGATTTGCATTAACTAAAACATGTGGTGGAACATTAATAAGTGGGATGAAGGATATATTTTTTGGAAGACTTAAATTATATGTTACAGCTAAGTCAATTTTACCACTTATTATGTAATCAATTAAATCAGCTTGATTACCTTCATGCTGAATAATATTAACTTTATTATTTTTTTCAGTATATTTTTTTCTTAATGATGGCGCAATTACCGGAGCAAGAGTTGTTAGGCAACCAAGATTAATATTGCCTACATTATTATTAGTCAAATTATTAGCAATATTATATAAGTCCTTGGATTGATTAACTATATTTTGAGCAGCAAGTGCAAATTTTTCACCAGATTTTGTCAATTCTAATCCAGTAGCATGCTTTCGAATAAATAATTTAATAGAAAACTCTTCTTCTAACTGAGCTATTGCAGAAGATATTGAAGGTGACGAAATATTTATTTTTTTTGAAGCAATAGAAATATTTTTTGTTTCTGAAACAGCTAAAAAATACTCGAGTTGTTTAAGAGAAAATCTCACAACTTAATATTTAATCCAAACTGTTTTAAGTCCCGTGTATTTATCAAAAGCGTGAATAGATAAGTCATTACCTGTACCAGATTGCTTAAAACCACCAAAAGGTGTCATCGCACTGAATGCATCAACTGTATTAACCGAGACGGTACCAACATGTAATTTATCTGATATATCATGTGCTTGACTTAAGTCATCAGTCCATATTGAAGCTGCTAATGCATACTTTGAGTCATGAGCAATTTTAATTGCTTCTGCATCTGAAGAAAATGGAATTATTGAAAGCACAGGTCCGAAAACTTCATCAGTCGAAATTTCTTTTTTCCCAGTATCATCCTTAAAGATTGTTGGCGCTACAAATGTTCCGACATTTTCTTTACTTTCTATCTTACCTTCAAATAATAATTCAGTTTCATTTTTGGCATTGTTAATAAAATTTTTAACTTTTGCAGCGTGATCTTCTGAAACAAGACAACCAATATTTGAATTTGGGTCAAAAGGATCACCTGTTACCCAATTGCTAGCTTCCTTTTTAAGTAAATCTATAAACTCATTTAAAATATTTTCATGAACTAAAACTCTACTATTGGCACTGCATACCTCACCTTGATTAAAAAACCCTCCATTTGCGGTCAACTGAGCAGCTAAATCTAATTTTTTGGATTTTTCAAAAATTATATTTGGGCTCTTACCTCCACATTCTGTCCAAATTAATTTCATATTTGATTTAGCAGAATATTCAAAAAAGTATTTTCCAACTTCTGTTGAACCTGTAAATGAAACACAATCTATATCATTATGCATGCCAATTGCTTTTCCAGCTGTTTCTCCATAGCCGGGAACAACATTTAAAACACCATCGGGTAAACCAGCTTCGGCGGCTAATTCCGCAAATCTTAAAGCGCTTAAGGGCGATTGCTCAGCAGGTTTAAGAATAATTGAGTTACCTGTAGCAAGAGCAGGAGCACATTTCCACATTGCCATATCCAATGGATAATTCCACGGTACAACAGCTCCAACGACACCTAAAGGCACTCTTCTAATCATAGCCAAATTATTCTTTTCTGTAGGTGCGACCTCATCCATAATTTTATCAATTGCTTCAGCATTCCAACTTAAAAGGTCTGCAGCTCCTGGAATGTCATAAGTAAAAGCATCAGAGACTGTTTTGCCCATATCCATAGAATCTAACAAAGCTAGTTCATTATGATTTTTTAAAATGAGGTCAGAAAGTTTTAAAAGTATCTTTTTTCTTTCAGAGGGTGATATTCTTGACCAGTGACCATTATCAAATGCTTTTCTACAAGATTTTACAGCACGATCTACATCAGTTTCATCACAAGACGAGACTTTTGTTAAAAGCTTTCCATTTGAGGGATTAAAACAGTCAAAAGTCTTCTCAGACTGCGCTTTAACAAATTTACCGTTTATAAAAGCCTCATTATTAAAGTTTAAGTTTGAGCTTAATTTTTCCCATTCAACTTTTGTTTTCACAGACATTTTATACCCTCAAAATTTAAATTTACTCAGCGGCTTCTTTGTAATTATTTTCATACCATTTTTGAATTGCCGGGTCACCATTATTAATTTTATTAGGTTTAAAAACATTATCTGAAAGACCAGCAGATTTTTGAACAAATTCTAGAGTAGCATCCCAGTCAAAGTTTCTATAAACAGCACCACTTTGAGCAAATGGAGCTGACTGAGCGAAAAGTTGAAAGGTTAATCGATGGCCTCCATAATCTGAATTTAGTAAGTCTCTTGCGTAAGCAAGCAATTTCCTTCTATCTTCTGATTTCCATGTATCATTAATAGTATAAAATTTTTCCATCCATTTTCCTGTATCTGGATTTTTAAATGTTGCAGCATTTGGCGTAACACAAATTTGCCCACCACATAATTCACGTGCAATGTGCATCATTTCATTCAATTGATTTAATGCAGTACATCTGCCAGTATAGAGTAAAGATTGATTTGGCATAAGCAACCCAGCTGGAGACTTCTCAGCTAAAGTTATACTCGATGTTAAATGAGCATTGATATTTTCTCTCCAAGTAGCAATTTTGGCTAATTTTTCTTGAACTGCTGGTTGTTTTTCTAATCCAGTTTGCTTAACGTTGAATAATGCGGCGCCGATCATCATATCAGCGAGCTTCAAAGTTCTTTGAACATATGCAAAGGCAGAATATCTATGCAATGTGCTTCTGATAAAAGCTGCAGCTTTCGTATGACGATAAAAAAGAACATTTTCCCACGGAATTAGGACGTTATCAAAAATTACCAAAGAATCAACTTCATCAAACTTATTAGCTAAAGGGTAATCCATTTGATCGGCTCTTGGACATGATCCACTTGCTCCAGCAAACCCTCCTCTGCAAATGAACTTTAGATTTGGCGAATTTAAATCACATATAAAACCTACAGCATAATCAGATAATTTTGCATCACCCCAATTTGCAATTGTGGGCTTTGTAAAAGCTTGATTAGCGTAAGCTGCTGCTGTTTCATATTTAGCGCCCCTAACCACTATACCTTGATCTGTTTCTTTCACAACATGCAGAAGCATATCCGGATCTTGATCCTGAGGTGCTAGCGACCTATCCCCTTTTGGATCCGTATTGGCTGAAACATGAAAAGGATCTTCTTTTAAGACCTTATAAATATGATTAGAAATATTTTTTGAAAATTGAGGGTCAACTTCATTTAAAACATCTTGGCCATCATATAATGACCACATTTCTCCAACAGTTTCATCGCCTACACGAGTAACTACTCCACCAACCTCTTCCATTACTGTATCCGTTGCCCTTCTTTTAGCCCACCAATCTTCTTGTGTAAAAGGCAAAGAATTTCCTATGGCGTTTATTTCACCATCGTTTTCAACTGTCATTATGTCTTTAAATTTTGCATCATGCTGCATATCATAAATTTTTGCCCTAATATCAATAATAGGCTTAAACATTGGATGTTTTGTAATGTCCTTAACTTTTTCACCATTCATATAAACATCTCTGTTTGCACGAATACTATCTATGTAATCTGAACCTTTTCTAATCATAAAATACTCCTCTCACTTAAATATATGGCACAAAAAAGGATTTTTTTGATTATTTTTATTTTTTCCAATAGTTAGGAAAACTTGAACCAATAAACATATTTAAGTCAAAAGATTGGTCTGTTTTTTTCATCAAATAACCATTCAAGTGATTTCTCATATGCAAAAGAAACTTTAAAGACAGAATTATCGTCATATGGCTTGCCAACTATCTGCATGCCTGTTGGTATGTTATTTGAAGCAAAACCAGTAGGAGCGGACATTACAGGCAACCTAGACATCATATTAAATGGCGTTGTTAACCACATTGTTTCATCTCCATCTTCCTTTGTTGATCTTAATTTGCCATTGAATTCATAATCTAAATTTGGATATCCATGGTTAGCAGGGATGCCAGTTACAGCATTTGTAGGACAAATAAAAACGTCAAATTTATCAATCATTGGACCAAACTTAGCATATGTTTCCCATGCAATTTTATTACTTTTTATGAAATCATTTAATGTTCTTTCTTTACTGTGTTCTAAATACTTTCTTGAATAAGAAGTTATTAAATCTTCTTTTCCTAAAACCTCATTTGCTAATGCAGTCCCCCAAACAGAGTTCAAGTATATTTCCGTTGCATCCAAAACTTCAGCAGATAGGTCTAAATCCACCTTCTCAATTACAGCCCCAAGGTCAGATAATACTTTTAGAGCATTATTGAGGTTATTAATTATATCATCTTCAATTTCAAACCCACAAAAGTCAGCACTCCATGCAATTTTAACTCCTTTCAAGTTCAAATTATAATCAAAAGATTCTACTTGCTTTAAACTTGCTATGTCTTGATTATGTATACCAGCTGTAAGTACCTGCATTAAGATAATATCTCCAGTACTTCGTGCCATTGGCCCAGAATGACTATAATAATCTAAATTCATGTAAGGTACTTCTGGATTTCTTCCATAAGGAGGCTTGTAGCCAAATATTCCACACGCTGATGCTGGAATTCTTATAGAACCTCCAATATCAGATCCTGTTGCAATAGTAGAAGAGCCAGTAGCCAGAGCAACTCCAGATCCCCCAGACGACCCACCTGGTGAATAATTTTTATTCCAAGGATTTGAAGTTACTCCATGTAAATCTGACCAAGTGGTTCCTAATAAGCAAAATTCTGGTGTAGTTGTTTTAATAACTGGAATAGCTCCACCTAATAATAATCTTTCAACATATACGTCAGTAAAATCATCTTTTCGATTTTCATAAAGTTTTGAACCACTTGTTCTGTAAGTTCCTGATAAAGCAAATTCATCTTTAACAGCTAATGGTATTCCCTCAAGAAGTCTTGGCTTTTTATTCCCTTTTCCTAAAAATAATTGTTCAGCAACTTTAGCGTTTTCTAATGCTTTATTTTCAAAATTTTCAGTAATAAAATTAAAACTTTTATTATATTTTTTTGCGTTATTTAATGTTTCTTTTACAACTTCAACAGGAGATAGTTGTTTTGATTTATAAGCCTGTAAAAGCTTTTCACAATTCCAATACAAATATTCATGTTTCATCTTTTAATAATAAAAAAACCCATTGATTTTAGTCAATGGGTTTTTTATCACAATAAGAATTCTGTTATTGCATAGTTTTTGTCCAAACTTTATCAATTAAACTTTGAGCTTTTTTATTGCATGCTTTCCCAAAAACAACTGGAATACCATCTGGCACCTGAATATTCTTCGCATTTTTCATATCTTCAGTTAAGTAATTTACTGACTCAGGAATTGCATTAGCATATGCAGCAAAGTTTGATAAAATAGCCATGTTTTCTGGGTTCATCAAAAAATTCATAAAAGTTTTTGCTTCTTCAATATTTTTTGCACCTTTTGGCATTACTAAACTATCAAACCATCCAACAACACCTTCCTTAGGATAGGCATATGTTAAATCGTCTACACCTTCCCATTTTCCTACTTGACTATAACCATCCCAATGAGCATGCATAATTACTTCCCCACTTTTAAGTCTATCATTAATACCTTCAGAAGAATAAACGGCTACACATTTTTTTTGTTCAACCAAAAGGTCCATTACAGCTTGCATTTCATTTGGATCTTCAGAACAAAAACTTGAACCTAAAGCTAAGTGTGCCATATTAACAACTTCTTCAGGAGACTTAAAGACAGCTAACTTTCCACATATTTCTGATGATGGCTTAAAGAATTCCATCATTGATGAACCAGTACCTGAATATGAGTCTGCTCTGTAAGCAAAAGAGGCAGAACCCATTTGATAAGGTGTAGAATATTCTTGATTAGGGTCAAATGAAGGACCCTGGAACTGCTCTGCAACATATTTATAGTTTGGCATATTTTTTATCCCAGAAACTTTTTCAAGAAGTCCCTCTTTTATCATAATTTCTACAAAATGTTGTGAAGGCACAGCTAAATCATAACCACTTGACCCACCACTAGCTTGAAGTTTTGCTAATAAAGTTTCATTTGAATCATATGTATCAACTATAACTTGAATACCTGTTTCTGCTTCAAATTTTTTAATTAGCTCATCAGGTGTATAATCTGCCCAATTGTATAAATTTAATTTTCCAGCAGCCATAGCGCCAAAAGAAAACAAACCTAAAATTAGACTATATACAAATATTTTAAATGCATTTAATTTCATTTTCATCCTCAAATAATTAATAAGTTTATTTTGTATTAATGAATTAACACACTAATACTGAGTTGTAAATAGATTTTAATTAATAAATTAACTTTTTTTACTAAAAACCCAGTATCCAGTCACAAGAATAATTGAAAATGCTAACATAAGTGTTGAAATAGCATTAACTTCGGGTGTAACTCCCATTTTAATCATACTGTAAATATAAACAGGTAAAGTTGTTGACCCTCCTCCAGCAACCATTAATGTAATTATAAAATCATCAATAGAAATCACGAATGCAAGCATAAATCCAGATAAAATACCAGGCATTAATAAAGGCAAAGTAATATAACGAAAAGTAGAATTTCTGTCAGAGTATAAATCTCGTGCAGCAACTTCTAAAGTTGGATCCATTGCCTCTAAAGAAGCTTTAATTGGCATATATGCAAAAGGTATACAAAAAACTGTATGAGCAATCATTACATTGATTAAACCAAGGTTTATGCCAATAAATGCAAAAAATATTAAAGTTGCAACAGCTGTAACAATTTCAGGCACCATTAACGGAAGTGTCACTAATCCATTAGAAAATTCTTTGCTTTTAAATGATCCGCCTCTGACAACAACTAAAGCGGTTAATGTAGCAATTGCTGTAGCACAGGGTGCAGCGACAAAAGCTACATAAAGTGAGTTAAGAGCAGCTTGTTGCATATCATCGTTAGTTAAGAGTTTTTCATACCAACGAAAAGAAAAACCAGTCCAAATCATTGCAAATTTACTAGAGTTAAAACTATAGATAACTAAAATTACAATTGGAATATACAAAAACCCAAAAAAGAAGAATGTCCAAGTCAAAAAACCCGGAAAGTCCCATACTTTTGAAAACTTTTTTCTTTTAAACATAAGATTAAGCATTTTGTTCATGCCTTCTATTTATACGGGCATTAAGGTAAAGAATTGTAACGATTAATGCTAATAAGACCATTGCAATAGCTGCACCAAAAGGCCAATTTCGAGCATAAGCAAATTGAAACTGTATTAATGAACCTAAAAGAAGTTTTTTACCTCCACCAAGAAGGTCTGGAGCAATAAATGCTCCAAGACAAGGAACGAAAACTAAAATACTACCTCCTATTATTCCCGGAAGAGTGAGAGGTAAAATTATTTTAAAAATTAAATTTATTCTGGTTGAATACAAATCAGATGCTGCTTCAATTAATCTGACATCAAGTTTTTCCATAGAAGAGTAGATAGGCAAAACCATAAGAGGAATATAAGAATATACCAATCCAATCAATATAGCTGTATTTGTGTACATTAAATTTAAGCTGTCATCATCACCAATAATTCCAATAAAACCAAAGCTGTTTTCTATAACTCCATCTTTGCCAAGAATAATAATCCATGCAAAAGTTCGAATTAAAAGGTTAGTCCAAAATGGAATAGTAACTAAAAAAATAAGAATATTTTTAACACTATCCTTTTGTCTTGAAATATAATAGGCAACTGGAAAGCCAATTATTAAAGAGATTATTGTAGCTGCTACTGCTAATAAAAATGACCTTCCAATTATTATTAAATAAGCTGGGTTAAACTCCATCTCATCAAATAGATTTGTATCAAATAAAATTTGTCGGTATCCACTTAAATCAAATTTAAGATGTATTCCACCGTATGAATTTGACTCCATTATTGAAACAAATGCCATTACAATTAATGGACCAATCATAAATACACCCATAACTATCCAAAGGGGCAATAACCCAATAAGATTATTTCTTGATTTATTTTCGCCTTGTATATTCATGTATTAATTATTTGTGCAAAACTTTTAGGAAACTCTATTTCAATTTTGTCTCCTTTTTTAAAATTTTTTACTTTATCAATCGGTAATGTTGCATTAACTGAAACGCCATTTGATAATAACTCAATATGAGCTGCATTCCCTAAATATGTAAATTCTTGAATTTGAGATAAACTTGACCCCTTTGATTTATTAATCTTTATTCGTTCAGGCCTTATAAAGATTGTTAAATTATCGTCTTTATTAAATTTGTCAGGAATATTTATTGAAATTTTATGTCCTGTTTGTAGTTTGCAAATTCCATTAATTCCAGTTTTTTCACACTTACCTAATATTAGGTTTGCTTCACCAATAAAATTTGCAACAAATTGATTGCTTGGCTTTTCATAAATTTCTTCAGGATTTCCAATTTGCTGAATACTTCCTTGATTTATTACAGCAATACGATCAGACATTGTAAGAGCTTCCTCTTGGTCATGAGTAACAAAAACAAAAGTTATTCCAGTCTCTTTTTGCAATGTTTTTAGTTCGACTCTCATTGCCTGGCGTAGTTTCAAATCCAATGCTGAAAGTGGCTCATCTAATAATAAAACTTTTGGCTCTGGTGCTAATGCCCTTGCTAAAGCAATTCTCTGTTGTTGACCTCCGGATAGTTGATTAGGTCGCCTCAAGGCATAATCTTGCATTTGAACAAGCTCTAAAACCTCATTAGATCTTTTGATCACAAAATCGTTATTTTTGTCTAATCTCCTAAGACCAAATGCTACATTTTCAAAAACATTTAAATGAGGAAATAAAGCATATTGTTGAAATACAGTATTTACAGGCCTTTTATTTGGAGGTAGAGAAATGAGTTCTTCATTAAAAAGATTAATTCTTCCATTTGTAATGTCTTCAAAACCAGCTATGAGTCTAAGTAGTGTTGTTTTGCCGCAACCAGAGGGGCCTAAAAGTGTAAAAAATTCATTATCATAAATAATTAAATTTGCATTGTCTAAAGCCTTAACAGAACTTTCACCAGATCCATAAATCTTAGTAACATTTTGTACTTCTATTGCATTAGTTTTTGATATTTTCATTATGTTTCAACGTTTATTGAATATTATTTTAATAAATATATCTTTTAAAGTTTTTTCAAGATAATTTATGGTTTGATTATTACTTTGACATCTTCGACCTCATTTTTGAGAAGTTTCTCATAGTAATAAGGCACTTCATGCAATGATATAGGTTGTGAAATTATCTTACTGATATAATTAGATAATTTATTTAAAAAACTTACAGCTTGATTAAGCTCATTGTTGTAAGCTGCACAACCATAAAGTTCAATTCCTGCTTCAACAATTTTAACCACTTCTATTTTTGATAAGTCATGAGCAAGACCAACAAGAGAAACCTTCCCTCCTTTAGCAATATTATTTAAAATAAATTGTAACGCTTTCGGAGAATTAGTAGCATCAATGCAAAAATTTGGTTTTTCGTTCTCGCTTATATCTTCTGTAGGATCGAAAATATCAAAATTTAATTGATGTGATATTTTGTTTAACCTATGTTTATTGACATCATATATTTCGATTGATTTTGCCCCAAACTCTCTTACAGAAAGAGCTGACAATACGCCAATTGGACCTAATCCAACAATTAAAACATTATTATATTTTGAATTATCAAATTGTGATATTGCATGCAATGCAACAGCCAAAGGTTCAATCAATGCAGCATTTTTAAGGTCTATAGATTTTGAAATTTTTAGTAGTTGCTTTTCTTTTTGAATAGAAAACTTAGCAAATCCCCCGTCATTCAATTCACCCACAAACCCTAAATTAAGACACAAATGGTATAATTTTTTTTTACAATAATAACAATCTTCGCAAAAAACACGACTATCTGCAATTACATGATCATTAACTTTTAAACTATTGACCTTTTTACCTATTTTTAAAATTTTTCCTGAAAATTCATGGCCAGGCGTTGAAGGTGACCTTGAAATCCAGCAACCAGTTTTATAATTATGGAGATCTGAACCGCAAATACCTGCATAAGCAATTTCAACTAAAACTTGATCATCTTTAAGGGAATCCTCAAAGGGTATATTTTCAACTTTAATTAAATTTTTTTTATAGAGTCTAACAGCTTCCATATTTATTTTTTTAATGCATCTAATCTCATTTGTGACAAAGCATTTGCGTGGGCGTCGAACCCTTCATGTTCAGCAAATTTTTTTGCGTAGGGAGATAGTTTTGCGAAACCTTTATTATCAATCTTTCCTATTGAAGTAGATTTTATAAAATCATGGACACTTAATGGTGATTTTGTTTTTGCCCAAGCATTAGTTGGAATAACATTGTTTGGACCCAAGGAAAAATTTGCAATACTCATTGGAGAAAACTCTCCAAGCATTATTTCACCAGCATTTTTTATGTTATCTAAGTACTGATCAGAATTTTTAGAATGTATTTGCAAGTGCTCAGGTGCATATAAATTAATAAAATCTAATGCTTGATCTGTGTTGTCAACTTGTATTATTCCCCCTCTTCTTCCACACAAAACATCAGTTGCATATTTTACTCTTTCTTGCATCATATTTTGAAAACATTGCGGAATAAAATCTTTTGCTTCTTGAATTACATTATTTGAATTAGAAATTAAAAATACAGAACTATCTGAGCCATGTTCAGCTTCAATTAATAAGTCCAAAGCAACTAATTTTCCATTTGCTGATTGATCAGCAAATACAATTGCCTCACTAGGCCCAGCTGGTGTTCCAGTATCAATAACATGTGATAGTCTACTTTTAGCAGCTGCCACCCAAGGACTTCCAGGGCCAACAATTTTTAAACATTTTGGAACATTTTCTGTTCCAAATGCTGCAGCTGCTACTGCCTGCGCTCCCCCAATTTTAAAAACATTATTCACGCCAGCAATTTCTGCTGCGACTAGTGTCGCACAATCAACTGAACCATCTTCTTCAGGAGGAGTGAATATTACAGGTGTCTTCACACCTGCTATGACTGCAGGGATAGAAGTCATCATTGCAACACTTGGAAAAGAACCCTTTCCTCTTGGAACATACAAGGCAACAGACTCTATTGGCAGATTTTTTTCTCCAGCCAATACACCTGGATGCATTTCGATCATCCATTCTTTTTTTGGCATCTGAGCCTCATGAAACTTTTTAACATTTGCAGAACAGAAGATTAAAGCTTCTTTCATGCTCTCATCAATTAAATCATGAGCCCTTGAAAACTCCTCTTCTGAAACTTTAAATTCTCGCAAACCAGACTTTACTTTATCAAGCTGCTTTGAGTACTCTACAAGAGCATTTTCTTTATTTTCTTCAACATTTTTTATGATTTCATCAACAATTTCAAAGTAGTCAGATAGATTACTTTCAGCTCGTTTGCAAAGATTTAAAATTTCAGATTGAGATAATCTGCTATATTTATATATATTTATGTTTTCCATTAACTTACCTATTTCAAATACTTAGATGCTTGAAATAAAACCACCGTCAATATAAAAAATTTGACCTGTAATATAAGAAGAAGCATCACTTGCTAATAATATAGTAATACCGTAAAGATCTTCCATTTTTCCAAAACGCTTCATTGGGATTTTGTCTAGCATTGTTTTTTGCCAATTCTCATCGCTGTAAAAGACTTCAGTTAGACTTGTTCTAAAATAGCCAGGAGCAATTGAGTTAACTCTAATATTATAATTTGCCCATTCAGCGCTCAAAGCTTTTGTCATTCCAAGTATTCCAGATTTTGAAGACGTATAGGCTGTTGCAGTTGGAATTCCAATAGACGAACTCAACGAACCTAAATTAATTATACTGCCAGGTTTATTAATATTTTTTAATTGCAATGCAAAGCATTGACTACTAAAAAAAGCACCCTTTAAATTTGTATCGATAATTTTATCCCATAATTTCTCATCAACTTCCAAAGAAGGCTTTACTTCTTCTGTTCCAGCATTATTTATTAAAATATCTGGAAATAATCTCTTATTTGACAAATTTTTATAAAATTCTTTTATTTTATTTACATCAGCAAAATCAGTTTCAAAATACCAGCATCTCCTCCCTATTCTCTCAATCTCAGTATTAACTTCTTTTAATTCATTTTTAGACCTTGCTGTGAGAATTAAATCACAACCAGAATTAGCCAATGCTAAAGCGAGGCTTTTGCCTATTCCTCTACTAGAACCAGTAACGATTGCTAACTTATTATTTATTTTAAATAGATTATTCATTTATTTAAATTAATATTTCTAGCGAGCATAAATAATTTTTAAAGACTTTTTTCATAATTTTTGTATCATCTTCAGAATAAATACAAATATTTTTTAATTAATTTTTTTATTCCTTTTTATAGCAAATAAAATGAGAAATTTTCATTTTCCCGGACGGTCAGAAGTTTACTCAAGTAATGCAATGGCTGCTACGTCACAACCACTTGCATCAGAAACAGCTCTAGCCATAATGAAACAAGGTGGAAATGCAATGGATGCGGCAATTTCTGCAGCAGCCGTTTTAGCAGTGATAGAGCCAACTGATACAGGAATTGGTGGTGATTGCTTTGCATTGTATAGCAAAGGATCAAAATCAACGCCAATTGCCTTTAACGGCTCTGGCAAGTCACCAAAAAATATTTCTATTGATAAATTAAAAAAGCTTAGCTTAGACTCTATTTCAGATCACAGCCCACACGCTATCACAATACCGGGCGCAGTTGATGCATGGTATAAATTACATCAAAGATTTTGTAATTTAGATTTTGAAGCATTACTTCAACCTGCAATTAATTTTTCTGAAAATGGTTATTATGTCCATGAAAGATTATCTTATACTTGGTCACACAATATTAAACGCCTCCAAAATGATGAAGCAAAGTCTTTATTTTCAATTCAAGGGGAAGCCCCTTCTCCTGGAAAAAAAATGAAAAATATTGAACTTGCAAAAACTCTAAAAATAATCTCAAAGAATGGAAGAAGAGGGTTTTATGAAGGAGAGGTTGCAAATAAAATAGTTGATTACTTACAAAGTATTGGAGGGCATCATGAACTTGAGGATTTTTATGAGACAAATGGAGAATTTGTCTCACCAATTGAAGCTAATTATAGAGAAAAAACGGTTTTTCAACTTCCTCCTAATACTCAAGGAATAATATCTCTGTTAATTTTAAAAATATTAGAACATTTTAAATTATCTGAATTTAAATTTAATGATCCAGAAAGAATACATATTTTAATAGAGGCTGCAAAAATTGCATATTTTCATAGAAATAAACTTCTAGGCGATCTTAATTCAAGTAAACAAATACTAGATATTCTAGAAGATAATAATTTCATTTCCAGCTTAGCCTCTAATATAAATATAAAAAAATCTAATAGTATTATACCTCCTATACCACACTTAGGATCGAACACGGTTTATTTAAGCATTGTTGATAAAGACTTAAATTCAGTTAGTTTTATAAACTCACTTTACGAGACTTTTGGAACTGGAATATCTGTACCAGGATTAGGGACTTTGCTTCAAAATAGAGGTAAGAGTTTTACGCTTAATAGAGACCATCCTAATTGTTTAGAACCATCAAAGAGACCAATGCACACAATAATTCCTGCAATGGTTTTTAATAAAGATAAACTTTTTATGTCGTACGGAGTAATGGGTGGTGATTATCAGCCGATGGGCCATGCTGATGTTTTAAGTTGTATATTAGATCATGGTCTTAACTTTCAAACATCATTGGACAAACCAAGGTTTTTACCTATAGATCAAAGAGTAGAAGTAGAAGAGAGTATTTCCAGAGATATAATTGAAGCATTAATTTCAAAAAATCATAAAATATCTAGTGTTCAACATCCACATGGCGGAGGTCAAATTATATCTATTGACTGGAAAGAGGGAAAACTCATTGGAGCATCAGACCCTAGAAAGGACGGTTTAGCAATTGGATTTTAGTTAACTTAATTAGCTAAACTTCTCGTTATAATAGACGAAAGCTTTTCGGTAAAACCTTTTGTATCTAAAGGCATTTCTCCTTCTACTATTCTTGCTTGATCAAGCAACAAATGACTGACATCACTTACTATTGATTTATCTTTAGAATTAAGCACTATTTTACCAAGTGACTTTATCAAATCGTGTGAAGGGTTAATCTCGAGAATTTTTTTGCTCTCTTTATCAAGTCTTTTGTGTTGCCTCATTAATTTTTCTAGATGAATATCCATATCTGCTTCATCAGCTGTTAAACACACAGGACTGTCAGTAAGCATTTGTGACGATTTAATATCTTTAACTTTATCACCTAAGTGATTTTTCATTTCAGATATTAAATTATCAATATCTTTTTTTGTAGCAGGTTTTTTACTTTTACTATTTTTGTCCTTTTGAATATCAAATTTTGATAAATCAATAGCCCCTTTGGTTATAGATTTAAAAGGTTTTCCTTCATATTCATTCATTGAAGGAAGCCAAAATTCGTCAATAGGATCAGTCATATAAATTACTTCTAACCCTCTAGACTTAAAACCCTCAATTTGAGGACTAGTTAATATTTGCTCAATACTCTCTCCAGAAATATAATAAATATCGTTCTGATCTTTTTTCATCCTAGAGATGTACTCATTTAAGGAAGTAAGTTTTTCATCATTTGAAGACTTGAATAATGAGATATCAATTAATGATTTTTTTCTTTCAAAATCTTCATAGATACCCTCTTTAAAAGCTGCTCCAAATTCATTAAAGAATTTTTCATAGTCTTCTCTATTCTTTTCAAAATCTTTTTTTAATTCACTTAAAATTTTATTAACAAGTGCCTTACTAATTTTATTGAGTGCAGCGTTACTCTGCATCATTTCCCTACTAACATTTAAATCGATATCTTCACTGTCGACAACGCCCTTTATAAATCTTAAATATGAAGGAAGCAAATCCTCACATTCATCTGTAATAAACACCCTATTTGTATATAACTTTACTGAAGTTTTTCTGTCAGGGTTGAAAAGATCAAAAGGCTTCATCTCGGGTATAAATAATAAATTAGTGAAACTAACTATACCTTCAGTTGTATTGTGAATTGTTTTCCATGGCTTACCAATTCCGCCTAGATGATTATAAAACTCTTCATATTGTTCTGGTTTTATGTCTTTTTTATTTCGCATCCATAAAGCAGATGCGGAATTTAATGACTTAACCTCTTTTTCTTTACCATCTTCAATTAATTTCACAGGATAAGGAATATGATCTGAATATTTTTTACAATGTTTTCTATTCTAAAAGTATCTAAATAATCTTTTTCATCTTTTTTGATATGCAAAGTAATTTCAGTACCATCAACAACCTTATCGGTTTCACTAATTGTAAATGAAGATTGACCATCAGAGGACCAATGATGTGATTTCTTAGTCCCAATACCTTTTGAAATTACTTCAACTTTATCTGCAACCATAAATGCAGAATAAAAGCCAACCCCAAACTGACCGATTAGTGATAAATTATCGTCTTTATTTTTTTGTTTAGTAATTCCCTCAAGGAAAGCTTTTGTCCCTGATTTTGCAATAGTTCCTAAGCTTGAGATTAATTCATCTTTAGACATGCCGATGCCATTATCTGAAATTTTTAAAGTTTTAGCCTTTGGATCAACATTAATATTAATATTAAGGTCTATAGTTGATGCAAATGATTTATCGGTTAAACTTTTATACCTTCTCTTGTCACAAGCGTCTGATGCATTAGAAATTAACTCACGTAAAAAGATATCTTTATTACTGTATAATGAATTAATAACAATGTTTAATACTTTGCCTGTCTCAGCTTCAAAATTATGATTTTCAACGCTCATAACATATCCTAACTTATTTAAACCATTGTAAATTTAAGAACGAAAAAAGTATTTTCAAGTGATTAGATTAACTATTTATTAATTTTCTAGATAGTGAATTATGTTGATTGATTGTATCTTCAATATTTATATTTTTGATATTATTATGTTCAGAAATTATGTGTCCATTACAAATTGTCCAATTAGTTTTTAATGGGCCACAGAATATTAAACCCCCTATTGGATCTTCAACAGAACCTGCTAATTCTAAACTTGAAGTGTCATAAATTGCAAAATCAGCACAATTTCCAATTTTAATACTACCTATATCGTCTCTGTTTAATGCAGTGGCTCCCCCAGCTGTAGCAAGCCATATGGCATTTCTAGCATTTAAGTAGAAATTGTTAGTTTCATTAACTCTTTGTAGATAAAGAGCTTGTCTTGCCTCATTCAAAAGGTTCCCACTATCATTAGAAGCTGAACCATCTACTCCCAATCCAATATTTACACCTCTTTCTAACATTTTATTTAACGGCAAAATTCCTGAACCTAGCCTCATATTAGAGCAAGGGCAATGCGAAACACTTGTGCCTGTTCTTGAAAATAAATCAATTTCTTCATTATTGAGTTTCACACAATGGGCGTGCCAAACATCTTTTCCAATCCATCCAAGCTCTTCAATATATTGCCCAGGTGTTAAACCAAACATTTTTTTGGAATATTCAACATCATCATTATTCTCAGCTAAATGAGTATGTAAGCCAACATTATATTCTCTTGCAAGAATAGCGGTGTCTCTCATTAATTCCTTTGATACAGAAAATGGTGAACACGGTGCAAGAGCAATTCTTATCATCGACCCATGATTGGGGTCATGCCATTTATTTATAATATCTTGAGAATCTTTAATTATGAAATTTTCATCTTCTACTAAATAGTCAGGTGGCAAACCACCATTACTTTCTCCAATACTCATCGATCCACGAGTAGAATGAAACCTAATTCCCATAGTTCGTGCTACTTCTATCTCATCTTCTAATTTAATTCCATTAGGGTAAATGTAAAGATGATCTGATGATGTCGTGCATCCTGAAATTATTAATTCTGAAAGCCCAATTTTGACAGCTGATTTCAATTCTACAGGGGTTATTCTTGACCAAATAGGATAAAGTATCTTAAGCCAATCAAATAAACTTGCATTTTGAGCCTTAATAATTGCTTTTGTTAATGTCTGAAATAAATGATGGTGAGTGTTTACAAGCCCAGGCAAAACAATATGGTTAGAAGCATCAATTTCAATATCTGCAGATATTGCTATTTTTTCAGAAAAAATATCTTTTATTACCCCATTTTCGCAATAAATAGAATGATCCTTATACTCATTGCCTGTAGCAAAGGAGTTATGACCGTCCATAGTCGCAATAAATTTAGCATTTTTAATTAATAATTTTTTCATAAATGTTGTATTTACATAATTAAACAGTTTATTATAACTTTTATTGATTATAAAAAAAACTCTTTAATATATTATTAATATTATTATTTTTCAATATTTTATAATTAAATATTAATCTTTTAAATTAATATAAATAAAAAAAATTGGTAAACATAAGGCTAATATATGGAAAATTATAAAGTTGATATCTTAATAAGCGACAAGGATATTACTCAAAGGGTCAATCAACTTGGGAAAATTATATCTGCATCTTATTCAGATACTAATAAATTAATAGTCGTTGGGTTGCTTAGAGGATCATTCATGTTTATTGCAGACTTGGTTAGATGCTTGGATATTCCTGTAGAGGTTGACTTTATAACAGTTTCATCCTACGGCAGTGAGATGTTCTCAAGTGGCAACGTAAAAATTTTAAAAGACTTAGATGGCGATATTAATGGACATGATGTATTATTGGTTGAAGATATCGTAGATACTGGGAAAACGCTAGAGGCAGTAATAGAAATGCTTGAAACAAGAGTTCCAAATTCAATCAAGGTATGCGCTCTACTGAACAAACAATCAAGAAGGATTTCAAATATTAAAGCTGACTGGATAGGGTTTGAAATTCCTGATGAATTTGTTGTAGGTTATGGAATTGACTATGATCAAAGAAATAGGAATTTACCCTATATAGGGAAAGTTGTAAAATAATAAGGCATCACAAAAATGTAATGCCTTATTATAAAATATTTGTAAAATTAATTAGGAATTTTTCCAATAACACCTTGAACGTAGTAATTCATTCCCCACAAATCACCATCGTTTAGAGTAGCGCCACCAGCTACAATAGTACCTTCATTTGTTATTATTGGGCCTTGGAAAACATTAAATGATCCTGATGAAATACTGTCAGCCACAGATTGGACCTTTGCTGTTACATCAGCAGGCATATTCTTTAATTCTGTTACAGATAAACAGTTATCTTTCATACTGCACCAAGTATCCCAGTTTCCGCCTGCAGCTTTTGCCGCCCAAGTTCCGTCTAAAGCAGCCTCTATATGCTCTATATAAGAGATATCCCAATGGTTAACTGAAGCGAATAATTGAGCTTTTGGAGCAAATGATTCCATATCGGACCCTTGACCAAAACCATAAGCACCCTTTTCTTCTGCTGTTTGAAGCATAGCTGGAGTATCAGTGTGCTGCGCTAAAACATCAGCACCTTCAGCAATATGAACTTTAGCAGCATCAGCTTCTTTTCCCGGATCATACCAAGTCATCGCCCAAATAACAGAAACAGTTGCGTCTTTATTTACTGACTTAAGGCCTTGTGTAAATGCATTAATTCCCATGATAACCTCTGGTATTGGAAATGATGCAATATATCCAATTTTATTGCTTTTTGTCATTAAACCTGCTGCCACACCTTGAATATACCTTCCCTCGTGAAACCTAATATTGGATGTCGCAACATTTTCTGATCTCTTGTATCCTGTTACGTGAACAAAATGTTTATCTGGAAATTCTTTTGCAACTTTGATAGTAGGGTCCATATACCCAAAAGAAGTTGTAAAAATTAATTGATTTCCCTGATTTGCGAGTTCTCTTATCACTCTTGTTGCGTCTGGTCCTTCAGGAACATTTTCAACATAAGTGGTTTCAATCTTATCTCCAAACTTTTCCTCGAGAATTACACGCGCTCTTTCATGTGCATATGTCCATCCGTGATCACCTGGGGTTGTCAAATAAACAAACCCAACTTTAAGCGGTGCAGCAAATGATGAAAATGCAATAAAAAGAGAGGAAATCGAGATTAGAAGTATTGTATACAATTTTTTCATAAAATTTTCCTCCTTTGATTTTATTATTAATTTACAAAATGTAATAAAATTTTAACAAATTAATACAATATATAGTAGTACTAATCAATATATCATATATACTTTTTCATTATATCTATTATGACATAAATTAATTATTTTCCAGCTATAAATAATTTTCCTAATGAAGCTGGTGCATTAATTATTGAAAATTCTTTATTTCTCGAAATAATGACTAAAACTGCTATTGTAGCTAAATAAGGTAACATAGACAGAAATTGTGAAGGCATAGCCCACCCTCTTGCTTGACCAACTAGTTGCATAACAGTAATACCGCTAAACAAAAGTGCTCCGATTGGTATTCTTAGTGGCCTCCAGGAAGCAAAGACAACAAGAGCTAAAGCTATCCACCCTTTTCCAGCAGTCATGCCCTCTGCCCAATGAGGGGTTAAGACAAGGGGCAAAAATGCACCGCCTAGTCCAGCCATAAAGCCTCCAAACATCACTGAGCAAAAACGAATAAATACAACTGAATAACCTAAAGCATGAGCACTATCATGATTATTACCTACAGCTCTCAAAACTAAGCCTGGTCTTGTTTTGAGAAGAAACCAACCAACTATGAATGCCATTATAAATGAAAAATAAACCAAAATATTATGTGAAAATAAAATTGGACCCAAATATGGTATGTTACTCAAAATTGGAATATTAAGCGCCTCTAATCTTTGGATGGCTTTTCCCACGTATTCTGCACCTATAAGACCAGATAATCCTGTTCCAAAAATAGTTAAAGCCAAACCAGTTGCAACTTGGTTAGTTGCTAATACTAGAGCGAAAAAACCAAAAACTATTGAGGTAAGAAGACCAGACAATGCACCAAAAATTACAGCAAGGAATAGACTGCCAGTTGTTATTACAGTTATAGAAGCAATAACAGCGCCCATAAGCATCATACCTTCAACTCCTAAATTGAGCACACCACTTCTTTCGACTACAAGCTCTCCTGTAGCTGCAAGCATTATAGGGACAGAAGATAGAATTACAGCGATTATTAACTCTAACATTAATTATTACCTTTTTTAAAATCAAACTTTATGTGGTAACGATTAAATGTTTCTCCGGCTAAAAGAGAAAGCAATAATAGCCCTTTAAAAACTCCGGTAACAACTTTTGGCATCCCCATCGATATTTGAACTGAGTCCCCTCCTAACTCAGCAAGAGCTACAATCAGGCCTGCTGGGATTGCAGCCAGTGGATTTAACCTAGCCAAAAATGCTACAATGATAGCTGTAAAACCATAACCAAAGGATATATTTGGTTGAAGTTGACCAATATTAGCAGAAACTTCTATCATACCCGCCAATCCAGCAGTTCCTCCAGAAATACACATAACCATTACAGTTACATAAGACGGGTTAAAACCTGCAAAAATTGCAGCAGAAGGACTTTCTCCAGTTACACGAATTTTAAATCCGGGAAGCATTTTCATTAATACAAACCATAAAATAACACTAACAAATAATGCTACAAAAACACCATAATGCAATTGACCAATATACCCTATAAATGGAATATAAACCCTATCTATTAATGCAGCGTCACTGTATGTTGGTGTTAACGGAAAGCCAAATGACATTGGATCTCTCCAAGGACCTCTTACAAGAAAGTCAATAAACAAACTTGCAACATAAGTTAGCATTAACGAAACTAAAATTTCATTTGTATTAAATCTGATTTTTAAAATTGCTGGAATTAATGCCCAAAACATACCACCTAGAATTGCTACCAACATCATACAAGGTAGCAATAAGAATGAATTACTTTCTAGAAAGTTTAAAGCCAACCAACCAGAGAAAATTGCTCCGAAAACCAGTTGCCCTTCAGCTCCAATATTCCAAATATTAGACCGATAACAAAAAACTAAACCACTAGCTATTAAAATTAATGGACAAGCTTTTACGGCTAACGCTGCAACTTGATCAGGTCTTGAAACAGGGGCTATAAAAAAAATAATACAAGGACTTTAAAGGATCATACCCTAAAAAAGAGAAAATTATTAAACCCATAACTAATGTAAAAAAAATCGCTATTATCGGAGTTAATAATGTTAATGAAAATGATATATTTGATCTAGGCGAAAGTGTTATCATTCCAAATACCTCAACTACTCCCACCCATAAGTAAGCCAATTTTTTCTAAATTTACTTTTTCTTTATTAAATTGTTTACTTAAGTTACCATCATAAATTACTGATATTAAATCAGAAAGTAAAAAGATTTCGTCTAAATCTTGCGATATTATAATCACAATCGCACCCTGCTCAGCAATCTTAATTATTTGACTTCTAATTTCTAAAGCAGCGCCTACATCAACACCCCATGTAGGCTGAGACGCGACTAAAAGTTTGGGCTTTCTAGAAATTTCTCTACCAACAATAAATTTTTGAAGGTTACCTCCTGAAAGCGAGCTAGCTAAAGGGTTATTGTGAGGCACTCTTACATCGTATTCATTTACAATGTTTGAAGCGTTCTCGTAATTAAATGAATTATTAATAATTCCATAATTTGAACTATTATCATTAATATAATCTGTTAAGTAAAAATTCTCTGATAAATTAAAACTTGAAACTGTAGCATGACCTATTCTTTCTTCTGGAATAAATGATATACCAAGTTTTCTTCTTTCATTTGGTTTAAAATTTGAAATATCAAATCCATTAAACAAAATTTTATTTGCTTCAATTGATAGATATTCGCCAGTTAATGCCTCCATTAATTCACTTTGACCATTGCCTGCAATTCCGGCGATACCTAATATTTCACCACCCCTTACACTTAAATTTATATCTTTTAGCTCTACAGAAAATTGATTTTGTGCAGGACGGGATAGATTATTAATGTTCAATAAGTTTTCGTTATCAATTTTGATTTTTTCATATTTATTGGTGTTTATTTCATGTCCAACCATCATTTGAGAAAAAGACTTAGCTGTATGGTCTTTTGTTTCCACTGTTGATACATTTTTACCTCTTCTAAGTATAGTTGCTCTTGAAGTAAGCGACCTTACCTCCTCAAGCTTGTGAGTAATGAATAAAATTGAACAACCACTTTTTGACAACTTCTCCAAAACTTCAAATAATTTAGAGATTTCCTGTGGCGTCAACACTGATGTTGGCTCATCCATTATTAACAATTCAGGATTTTGCAGTAAGCACCTTATGATCTCGACCCTTTGCTGCTCTCCTACTGAGAGATTAAGAACCCTTGATTTAGGGTCAATTTGCAATCCATACTCATCAGAAATTGTTTCAATTCTGTTTTCTAAATCATCAGATTGGTTCTTTTCAGGAAGTGCAAGAGATATGTTTTCTAATACAGTTAATGCTTCAAATAATGAAAAGTGTTGAAAAACCATTCCAATACCCAGCTCCCTAGCATGCTTTGGTCCATTGATTTCAATTATTTCATTTTTCCAAATAACGTTGCCGCTATCTGGCTTTAACAAACCGTAAATAATCTTTACAAAAGTTGATTTGCCAGCTCCATTTTCCCCTAATAAAGCATGTATTTCACCTTTAGAAATTGAAAAGTTAACATTATCATTAGCTTTAAAATCACCAAAAATTTTTGTTATATTTTCACCAGATAATAAAACCTCAGTATGCGCCATTCTGAAAACTCTAAAAATTGATACTCAATGAATACGTTCTTTCTTTATTAGTGTAAAGAAAGAGTATATAAATTTATTTATGTTAGGTTACAAAAAGGAATTTTTTTTTGGAATTTATGAGAAATCTGACTGGATAGTTTCTGAAACATACAAAAGATGTAAAGAATTTCAGAATATTGATAAATTTAAAGATGAGCTTATAAGCACAGTAAGCAATTCAACTACTGAACAAAAATTATTACTGCTTAGGTCACACCCTCAGTTAACAGGAAAAATCTCTATTGAAAATTTAACAAGAGAATCATTTAATGAACAAAATTCTGCTGGTTTACAAAATTGTTCCCAAGAGGAATTTGAAGAACTTCACTCACTAAACGCCTCTTATAATGAAAAATTTAAATTCCCATTTATTATTGCTGTTACTGGACTTAATGTAACAAAAATACTAGAACAATTCAGAATACGAGTTTCAAATAATTATCTAAAAGAGTTGGAGGAAGCTATTTTTCAAGTTCATAAAATTGCAGAGATACGTATTCATCAAAAAATAAATTTAATGGAAAAAAATGTCTAATTTAACCACTCATGTACTAGACACATCACAAGGCAAGCCAGCTGAAGGAATGAAAATACAGTTATTTAAAATTGAGGATAAAAAATCTGTTCAATTAGCTGAAGTAATTACAAACAAGGATGGCCGAGTTGATCAAAAACTTTTAAATTCTTCAAATAATATTGGAACATATGAGCTTCGTTTCTTTGCAGGCGATTATTTTAATAAAGAAAATTTAAAGTTAACAAAAATTAAATTTTTAGATGAAATTACAATAAGATTTGGTATTTCAGACGATACACATTACCATGTTCCTCTTTTAATTTCTCCCTATGGATATTCAACCTATAGAGGCAGTTAATGGATATAATTTTTCTTTGGGCAGAAGTTTTAGTTAGGTGGCTTCATGTTGTGGCTGGCATTGCATGGATCGGCAGTTCATTTTATTTTATTGCACTTGATTACAGCCTTAACGATAAAAACAAACTACCACCAAAGGCTTTTGGTGAAGCTTGGCAAGTACACGGAGGGGGGTTCTATCATTTAGTAAAGTATCTTGTTGCACCAAAAAATTTACCAGATGAACTTACCTGGTTTAAATGGGAAGCTTACACTACATGGATATCAGGCTTCTTTTTGCTCATTTTAGTATATTACTCACATTCACAATTATATTTAATCGATACTTTTAAACTAGAAATAAATGAATTTCAGGCAATTTGTATTTCACTACTAGGAATTGTTGTTGGATGGGTAATTTATGACTTTATTTGCCGTTCTAAAATTGGTGAAAATACAGTAACTTTATCTGCAGTTGTTTATATTTTCATTGTTTTTTGTGCTTATTTTTATAGTGAAATATTCAGTGGCAGAGGAGCATTTACTCAGTTAGGAGTAATGATTGGAACAATTATGGTAGCAAATGTTGCAATGGTAATTATTCCTGGTCAAAAAAAAGTAGTAAATGCATTAATTAAAGGAAACAAACCTGATCCAATTCACGGTATTAGAGCAAAACAAAGATCTCTTCATAATAACTATCTAACTCTGCCAGTAATATTTGTAATGCTTGCAGGCCATTACCCAATGGTATTTGCTACAAAATTTAGTTGGCTAATTTTGGCTATTGTAATCGCAATTGGAGCTCTTATTAGACATTTTTTTAATTCAAGGCATGCCAAGAAAAAAACGCCGTGGTGGACTTGGGTTTTATCAACAATATTAATCGTATTCATTATATATTTATCAAATATAGGTAAACCAGATATCTCTGATGATGAAAAATTAGCAAGCTTGCAGAAAGATATTAATCTCGAAATTTTATTAAATGCCGCTGAAGTTGTTGAGGTTCATTGTGCAATGTGTCATGCTAAATATCCTTCATGGGAAAGAATGAGCAGACCACCTAAAGGTTTAATTTTGGCCAATAAAGACGACATAATTTTAAATATAGACAGCTTATATCAGCAGGTTGTTTTATCAAATGCAATGCCACCAGGGAACATTACATGGATGGAATATAGTGAACGTGAAACTATTAAACTGTTATATCAAGAAATTTTAAAAAATAGGAATACATCTAGTTTATGGCAACAGTTCAAAGAGATTTTGTAGGTTACGGAAATAACTACCCTGTTTTTAAGTGGCCTAATAATGCCAAATTGGCCGTACAATTTGTATTAAATTATGAAGAGGGTGCGGAAAATTGTATTTTAAATGGTGATAATTCATCTGAAACATTTTTATCAGAGATTATTGGAGCTCCCGCATATGAAAATGCAAGGCATATGTCTATGGAATCTATTTACGAATACGGCTCAAGGGCTGGAGTATGGAGAATATTAGATTTATTTAGAATAAATAATATACCTATCACTGTTTTCGGAGTAGCAAAAGCACTTGAACAAAATCCTCTCTTTTGTGAACAAATCCTAAAGGATAACCATGAAGTTTGTTGCCATGGACTAAAATGGATCAACTATCATGGGATCCCAAAAGATATAGAAAGAACTCATATGCAGGAGGCTATTGAGCTTCAAATAAAAATGTGTGGCTCCCGCCCTTTGGGTTGGTATACTGGACGAACTTCTGAAAATACAAGGAAATTAGTAGCTGAAGAAGGAGGTTTTTTATATGACTCAGACGATTACAGTGATGATCTTCCTTTCTGGAGCAAAGTAGAAAGCAAACCTCATCTAATAATTCCTTATACTTTAGACGTAAATGATATGAGATTTGCCACTAATCAAGGATTTAATACATCTGATCATTTTTTTAATTACTTAATGGATACATTTAATACCCTTTACAATGAAGGAAGCACTCACCCTAAAATGATGTCAATTGGTTTACATTGTAGACTTATTGGAAGACCAGGCAGGTTTCAGAGTTTAAAGAAATTCATTGAACATATAATAAATTTTGACAATATATGGATAACAAAAAGAGAAGATATAGCTAAATTCTGGATGAAAAACTTTCCTTTCGATGGAGAAAATAATTGAGTGATAAGATTTCAACATTAGTAAATTTAATTTCTCCAAAAATTGGCTCATATGGTGTTTATGCCAATGATGAGTTTTTTGCTCCTTTAGAAAGAATGCTATCAGAAACTGATCCAATATTTATACCTGACAAATATGATAATCATGGTAAATGGATGGATGGATGGGAAACAAGAAGAAGAAGAACACCAGGTTACGACTGGTGTTTAATAAAATTAGGTTGCCCAGGAATAATAAAAAAAATTGAAATTAATACAAAGTTTTTTACTGGAAATTACCCTCCTTACGCTGAAATTGAAGGTATTTATTCAGAAGAACAACCTGATGAGAATGATGAAAACTGGAAAACTATCTTAGATAAAAAAAGTATTCAAGGTGACACCGTAAATAATTTTAATGCTGAAAATGAAAGTATTTTTAATTGGGTAAAGTTAAAAATTTTTCCTGATGGAGGTGTTGCAAGACTGAGATTATGGGGTGATGTTTTTGTTGATTGGGATAAAATATCAAAAAAACAAATATTAGAACTTTCAGCCTTAAATAATGGTGGAAAAATTATATCATATAATAATGCACACTATGGAGACGTTTCTGCAATTCTTTCTTATGGCAGAGGAAAAAACATGGGAGACGGGTGGGAAACGAGAAGAAGAAGAGAGCCAGGTAATGACTGGTTAATAATTAAATTAGGGAAAAAGAGTTTTTTAACGAAAGCGGAAGTTGATACGGCTTTTTTTAAGGGTAACTATCCAGAAAGTTGCTCTATTCAAGCCATCAACACCGATGATATAAGCAAAGTTAAAGATGAAGATTGGTTAACTATTATTCCAAAATCAATTTTACATGCTGATAAGGTACACAAATTTTCAATTAGCACGAAGTTTCATAACACTGAATTTAGTCATATAAAATTAAATATATTTCCTGATGGTGGTGTATCAAGATTGAGAATTTTTGGTCATATTTAATTAAATCAAGGTTAAAAGTTGGAAATTACAATTGAAAAACTTACAAAGGAAAAATTTCAAGAATTTGGAGATGTCTTGTCACTTAAAGACAATTATACCTATAAAAAAATAAATAATGGGTATACCAATAGATATGATTTAAGTAAATTTATTACAAATGAAAAAGAAATTAATAATAATATTTCTATTTCTATTTTTCAGGGTCTTCAAAGACCAAGTCCATTAATTATAAATATGTTAGAATGCCACCCAATTGCAAGCCAGTCATTTATGCCTTTACAAAATGGAGATTGGCTAATAATTGTCTCCAAGGGCAACTCAAATAAACCCAATTTAGATAATTTGAAATGCTTTATTGCAAACACTCATCATGGTGTTAATTACTATCCAGGAACTTGGCATCATCCGCTTATAACACTCGAAAAAAAACAAGATTTTTTAGTTGTGGATAGAGATAATATTGAAAAAGAAAATCTTACCGAATTTTGGTTTGATGATATTGTAATTAAATACTAAATTATTCATATGAAAAAAAATCATATTATATTAAACGATAATGAAATTGATATATCAAAATCAGACCCAAACTCTTCCTTATTAGATTGGATAAGACTTGAAAAACAACTCCATGGAACAAAAGAGGGTTGCGCTGAGGGAGATTGTGGCGCTTGCAGTATACTTTTATCACCTGTCAATGGAGGCAAGCTAAGGCCTGCAAATTCATGCTTATTAAAATTAGGACAGGTTGTAGGGTCTTCTGTTTATACAGTTGAAGGATTAGGATCTAAAAAATTACCCTCACCGATACAAAATACATTGACTAAATACGGTGGAAGCCAATGTGGTTTTTGTACACCTGGCTTTGTAATTGCTATCACTAGTTTATTAAACCATAAAGAAAAACCAACTGAGATGGATATACACGACGCTTTAGCGGGTAATTTATGCAGATGCACGGGTTACAGATCTATTGTAGAGGCTATAAAAAAAATTGATGGTGATATTCATTTGCCAGAGTGCTCGAAGTGGTCAAAATGCATGAATTCAAAAAGTGAAACCGCGAGCTTTTTTTACCCTGTATCAGTTGAAGAAGCATATGAACTATCTTACAAGAATGATAATACCTTTTATTTATCAGGTGGAACTGATCTAAATCTTATTGAGATTTCTCCAAGCATAAAGCCTAACTATATACTGCTTAATAGGATACCTAGTTTAAATACAATTTATGAAAAAAACAATGAAATTCATATAGGTGCGTCAGTTACTTTAGAAGACACTTTACCTTATTTTGAAAAATTTTTTCCTCCTTTTGCAGAAATTATTAGAAGATTTGGCTCTTCGCAAATTCGTTCACAAGCTACAATTGCTGGAAATCTTTGTACGGCATCACCAATTGGAGATACAGCACCATCATTAATGGCCTTAGGTGCTTCAGTTGAAATATTTTCAAATAAAAAATTTAAATATTTAGCTGTTGAAGACTTATTTACAGATTACAGAAAAACAGTTCTAAATCCAAACGATATAATTACATCAATAATAATACCTCTTCCAGAAAATGAGAAATTTTATTATGCTTGGAAGGTATCGAAAAGACATGATCAAGATATATCCACGACATCCATTGGAGCTTTAGTAAATATAAATAAAAATAAAGTTATACAATCATGTAGAATTTGCTTTGGAGGCTTGTCGTCTACTCCATTAAGAAACAGAAAACTTGAAGATACTCTAATAGGAAAAGATATAAATTTTGCTATGGATGAAGCCGAAAGGGTAACTAAAAAGACTATCAAACCATTATCAGATTTAAGAGGGAGCTCTGATTACAGAGCTGATTTAGCAGTTGGTCTGGTAAAAAGACTTCTATTAAGCCTTTCAAATCAAAAATTGAATTTAGAAGTCACAAGAGTTCAATAACATGAATGAAATTACAAATATTAGTGTTTTAGGAAAATCAATTCATCATGATAGCTCACTAAGACAAGCTACTGGTGAGGCCAAATATATTGACGACTTATCAATACCAAAAGATACACTCCACTTAGCACTTGTTTTAAGTAAAAGTGCTTCAGGCAAGATTAAAAGCCTCAATATTGAAAAAGCAATGGCAATTAATGGTGTTTATAAAGTTCTGACTTCTGAGGATATACCAGGTAAAAATCAAATTGGTCCAATAATCCATAATGAACCTGCCTTAGCTCAAAACAGAGTTGAACATATAGGCCAACCAATTGCAGTTGTAATTGCTAAAGATCATAATACTGCACAAAAAGCTGCAAAATTAGTTAACATAGAAATTTTTGATGATGAAGAGCCAATATTTGATTTAAAAATTGCAATGAAACGAAACTCTCTTGCAATGCCTAAAATGCTTTTAAAAAAAGGGGACTCATTAAAAAAGATCAATAATTCAGAATATGTAATTGAGGACGAAATCACAATTGGAGGTCAAGATCATTTTTACCTAGAGGGCCAAATATCACTGGTTATTCCAGATGAAGATAATAAATTTACAGTTTGGTCCTCTACACAACATCCCACAGAGGTTCAACACTGTGTCGCAAATGTACTAGGCATTTCTCAAGCAAAAGTTACTTCAAAAGTTAGACGCTTAGGAGGTGGCTTTGGTGGCAAAGAAAGTCAAGCAAGTATAATTGCAAGTATTACAGCATTATGTTCCTGGTATTTTGGGAAGCCAGCTAAATTAAGACTAACTAGACACGATGACATGCTTGCTACTGGGAAAAGACATGATTTTTTATCTCTTTATAAAGTTGGGTTTGATTCAGATGGTAGGATACAAGGTCTGGAAGTTAATCTTTTAAGCAGAGCTGGCAATGTTGCTGATTTGTCTGGTCCAGTTATGACTAGAGCAATGACACATATTGATAATTGCTATTCTTTAAAAAATGTAACAATCAATGGTTATTGCTGCAAAACTAATACTGTTTCAAATACAGCATTTAGAGGTTTTGGTGGCCCCCAAGGTATAATAACTATTGAAACAATTATTGATAACATTGCTCGAAAACTAACTAAGCCAATTGAAGAAATAAGAAAAATTAATTTATATTCAAAAGGTAATGGCCTTAAAACTCCTTACGGGCAAATTGTAAATGATAGTGATCGTTACAATAAAGTTTGGGATCGTGTTTGTGAAATTTCCAATTTACAAAAAATTAAAAAAAATGTCGAAGAGTATAATCATCAACAAAAGGAAGTTGGGTCGCCTTTGAGAAAAGGAGTATCGTCAACATTAATCAAATTTGGGATATCATTTAATAAAACTGAGTTAAATCAAGCTGGTGCTTTAGTACATGTATATACAGATGGAAGTATAAGACTTGGTCATGGTGGGACCGAGATGGGCCAAGGTCTATTTATAAAAATTGCTCAAGTAGTAGCAGACGTATTTTCAGTATCAATAGACAGGATAGAACTAGCCACTACCACAACATCTGAAGTACCAAACACTTCGGCGACCGCTGCTTCGTCGGGTTCGGACATAAATGGTATGGCAGCTTATGATGCAGCAATTAAGATTAAAAAAAGAATGGCAAAAGTTGCATCACAACACTTTGAAGCACCAATCAAAGAAATATATTTTGAAGACGAATTAATAAAGTGTAGGAACAAAACTATTTCTTTTTCTGAATTAGCCCAACTTACATGGAGTAAAAGAGTATCATTATCTTCAACTGGCTTTTATAAAACTCCAAAGATACACTGGGATCAAAATACCATGCAAGGTAATCCATTTTTTTATTTCACTTGGGGCGCTTCTATTTCTGAGGTTGTTATTGATGCTTTTACTGGCGAGAGCAACATTTTAAGTGCAAATATTGTTCAAGATTGTGGAACATCTTTAAACCCTTCAATCGATATTGGACAGATTGAAGGGGCCTTCATTCAAGGACTTGGATGGCTCACTTGTGAAGAGCTTTATTGGAATGATAAAGGCAGGCTAATGACAATTGGTCCGTCAACTTACAAAATTCCTGGAAGTCGTGATATACCAAATACACTTAACGTAGAACTTCTTGAAAACTCGCCAAATATAGAAAAAACAATTTTCAGATCTAAAGCAGTTGGGGAACCACCTCTCATGTTAGCTATATCTTCATGGCTTGCAATTCGAGATGCTATTTCTAATTATAGGGAAGATAATATTGTCAATCTTAATGCGCCCGCTACCCCAGAAGAAATTTTAAAGTCAATTAACTCATAATTTTTGTAACAGATTTGGTATCTCTGAAATCGAATTTAAAACAATATCTGCTTTTTTCTCAAGCTCTGATCTACCCAAAGGGCCAGTTAATACAGCTACAGTAGTCATTCCAATTTTATTTCCTGACTCAATGTCTGCCATACTGTCACCGACCATAATGACTTCATTAGCTAATAGGCTTGTTTTTCTCAAAAATTCTTTTTGCATACCAGTACCAGGTTTAAAACCAAAACCACTATCAAAACCATATATGTAACCAAAGAAATGCTTTATATTATTTTCTCTTAACTGATTATGAGCGCTTGAAACGCTATCATTTGTGGCAACACCCATTATAATATTCTTTTCTTGAATTTGTTCCAAAGTTTCTAGTAGATTATCTACAGGCTTTCCATCAACCGACATTGATTTTTTTGAGAGCCACTTAATAAGATTTTCCTCTTCAAAGTTAGGAAGCAATGAAAGCATAATTCTAATTGTCTCGCCCTCAGTACCAGCAATAAATGGACTGTTTTTATAAAAAGTTTTTGTTTTATAATCATATTTTAATAAATTAGCTAATTCCACCAGAAGATAATGTTTTCCATCTGATAATTCCAATAGAACATCATAAAACCATGGGCCCCATGTTTCATTAAAATGAAATAAAGTTCCATCTTTATCAAATAATATTGCCTTTATTGTCATAAAAAAATAACCTTAATATTATAAGGTTAAAGTAATGGAATTTAAAATTTTTTACCACGATATTTTTGAAAGGCATTTAGTGCCAATTGGTCATCCAGAAAGGCCAGATAGAATTATTAATTTGAATAAACTAATTAAAAACCTTTTTCCAAATCAAATACAAAAAATTAAATCACAAAAAGTAATTAAAAACATATTAAAGGTCCACACAAAAGAATACATTAAAAATCTTTTAAACCTGAAGCCAGAAAATGATATTTTACAAATCGATGCAGATACTTATATTTCTTTAAATTCATTGAAGGCTGCAGAAACTGCTGTTTGTGGAATTATTCAAGCAGTTGACTTCGTTATGAAAACAAATAATTCAAAATCATTTGTTTGCTCTCGCCCTCCTGGTCACCATGCAGAGCCTGATAAAGCTATGGGTTTTTGCATATTTTCGAATGCAGCTATTGGAGCAAAATATGCTCTTGATAAATACAAACTAAAAAAGGTTGCAGTTCTTGATTTTGATGTGCATCACGGAAATGGAACACAAAGTTTTTTTGAAAGAAAACAAAAAAATCTAATTTTTGCCTCTTCACATGAAATGCCTTTATTCCCTGGCACTGGTTTCAAAGAGGAGACCGGATTAGGCAATATAATAAATGAGCCAATTTCACCTTCATTAGATGGCAAATCTTTTCTAGAAATTTGGCAAAATAAAATATTGCCTAAAATAGAATATTACAATCCTGAGTTATTAATTTTGTCAGCTGGATTTGATGCACACAAAGACGATACAATTTCATCAATAAATCTAAAAAGTGAGGATTATTTAGAATTAACTGAAATGATTTGTAAATTTGCTAATCAAAATTGTGATGGAAGAATAGTTAGCATTTTAGAAGGAGGTTATAATTTAGATGCTTTAACTGAATCAGTTAAACTTCATTTGCAATCATTGTTATCAAGCGTGTAAAGCATTTTTCATGCTTTCATTAATGTAAATCTCTCTTAACCTTAGAGATTGTTTTCCTGGTCTACCGTTTCCAATTTTTTGATTGTCAATCTCAACCACAGGGCCAATAAATGTAGTTGCAGAGGATACAAAAGCCTCTGCAGCTTTCTTCGCCTCATCAATTGTAAAGGGTCTTTCTTCAATTTTAATTTGAGCTTCTTTAGCATACCTTATAATTGATCTTCTAGTTACTCCAGCTAAAATATCATTTGATAAATTTCTTGTAATTAAGACATTATCCTTTGTAATAATATATGCGTTATTAGATGTACCTTCAGTTATAAAACCATCTTGTATCATCCAAGCATCATCTTTATTTTTTTTCTTAGCCATCATTTTACACATTGAAGGGGCTAATAATTGGACTGTTTTAATGTCTCTTCTTCCCCAACGCATATCAGGAACAGAAATAACTTTTAAACCAGTTTTTGCAATATTAGATTCTGCTAAAGATTTAACTTGCGTAAACAAAACCAAAGTTGGTTTCACACTCTCATCAGGATAATCAAAACTTCGATCATCTTCACCTCTTGTGACTTGAAGATAAATTAAACCTTCTTTAAGTGTATTTTTCTTAATTAAATCAAAATGAATATCCAATAATTCATTTTCAGAAATAGGAAATTTCATATCTAGTTCTTTTAAAGATCTTTCAAGCCTTTTAACATGGCCATCCCACTCTAAAATTTTTCCATCAATAACAGCAGTTACTTCATAGACAGCATCTGCAAAAAGAAAACCTCGGTCAAAAACAGAAACTTTTGCCTTGTCTTCATCTACAAAACTACCATTTACATACACAACTCTTTTTTTCATTTAATTAACCCCATAATCCAGTTGAAGCTGGTTGAATTTCACTATTTTTATAAATTAGATTGTGCTTCCTGTCCTCAGACATAAGCAAAGGCCCATCCAAATCAACCCATTTTACATTTTGCGCTAAGATTAATGCTGGAGCCATAGCCAAAGAAGTTCCAACCATGCAACCTACCATTATATCAAAATTTTTTGTTTTGGCTTTTTCTTTAAGTTTCAGTGCCTCTGTCAAACCTCCTGTTTTATCAAGTTTTATATTTATTACATCATATTTTCCAATACATTTTTCTAAATCAGAACTGTCATGACAACTTTCATCTGCGCAAATTGGTATAGGTCTTTCTATATTCATTAAATAATCATCTTTTGAAGATGCAAAAGGCTGTTCTATCATTTTAATTTCAGCATCAACAAAATGAGGTATTAGTTTTTTATAATCTTCTAATGACCATCCCTCATTAGCATCAATAATTATTTTAGCTTCAGGAGCTACTTTTCTTATCAAACTAATTCTATTAAGATCTTCTTCGCCACCGCCTAACTTAATTTTTAAAACTGGTAGATGAGAATTATTTCTAGCCTCTTCTGCCATTTTTTCTGCTGTGTCCAAAGATAAAGTAAAAGATGTTGTAACTGGAGCAATATTAATATTTGTAAGTTGAGCTACTGTTGTTGATTTAATTTTTGCTTGCCAGTCCCAGAAAGCGCAATCAATTGCGTTTCTTGCAGCGCCAGCAGGAAGGTGTTTATCAATTTCTATTAATTTAGAAAAATCATTAACTGTATTTATCTGATTGATAACACTTTGAACAGTTTCATTATATCTTTTATAGGGTACACATTCTCCAAATCCAGAAAAACCATCTTTAGTAATTTTTACAGTGACTACTTCTGCAAAAGATCTAGAACCTCTAGAAATAGTAAAAACCTTCTTAAGTGGAAAAACTTCTGCTTTTACATCAATTAACATAAGCTAAAAGTTAGCTAATTCTTCGGCAAGTCTTTTTGTTCCAGTAAAAACCGGGTCAACTGTTGGCAATTTCATTTCTTTTTCTACTTTACTTAAATACTCCATTGCTTCATCTTTTTTCATACTTGAAGTATTTATGGAGACACCAACTACCCTTGCATTATTATTTACTACTTTAGCCATTTTTAGAGCCATATTTTCTAATTCCTTTAAACTTGGTAAAGAGTACTCTGGGAGACCCCTCATATGTTCTCGTGTAGGCTCATGGCATAAAATTAGCGCATCAGGTTGTCCACCATGAATTAAAGCCATTGTAACACCTGAATAAGAGGGATGAAATAAACTACCTTGACCTTCTATAATGTCCCAGTGATCATCATCATTATCTGGAGTAAGGTATTCTATAGAACCAGCCATAAAATCTGCAATTACAGCGTCTAAAGGTACACCATTTCCAGTTATTAAAATACCAGTTTGTCCTGTAGCTCTAAAAGATGCCTTTAAACCCATATTTGACATTTCTTTTTCAAGAGCAATAGCTGTATACATTTTACCAATTGAACAATCAGTACCTACTGCTAAACATCTCATGCCCTTTCTTTTTTTGCCATTTGCTATTGGATAATTAATTGTTGGAACTCTTACATCTATGAGTTGTGTATTATTTGATTTTGACAGATCAACTAATTCTTTTTCATCTCTCAGTAAGTTATGAAGACCTGAAGCTATATCTAAACCAGATATAATTGCCTCTTTTAAAACTTCCATCCATTTACTTGAAATTAGCCCTCCTCTATTAGCTACACCAATTACTAAGGTTTTCGCTCCAAGAGACACAGCCTCATTTACAGAGATATTATTTAGTCCCATATCTGCTTTACATCCTGGTAAAGTAATTTGTCCAACAGATATACCTGGTCTCCAATCCTTTATACCTTGCGCTACTTTTGCTGCCAAAGGATCTGGAGCGTCTCCTAAAAATAATACATATGGTTGCTGTATTGTCATAATTATTTCCTCTCAAATAATTAGTATTACAAAATTACTAATTTTGAAATTATATTTTCTATAATTATAAATTTTTTATATCCACTCTTTTTTAACATCACTTTCTTTCTCTAAAGCAATATTTTTATTTTTTAAAATTGCAAATTCATCGGCACTCATTAATTGACGAAGTGACCAAATTGAAGCACCTCGTAATAGAGTATTTTCAGATTTAATAAACTTTTTTACATTTCTTATTAATGTTTTATCACCCGAATTACCTGCCGCTATTAAACAATTTCTCATCATTCTCGTATAACCAGTTCTTTTAATTGTTGTACCTGATGTTAATTTTCGAAAACTTTTTTCATCTAATGAAAGCCATTCTTTAAGTGGAATTAAATTAATTTTATTATCTTCATTAAGTTTAATATCATTTACAGTAACTGCAAAATTATTCCAGGGGCAGATTGCTAGACAGTCGTCACACCCAAAAATTCTATTTCCAATGGCTTTTCTAAATTCGGTAGGGATTTGATGTTTATGCTCAATAGTTAAATAGGAAATACATTTTCTAGCGTCAAGTTTATAAGGTTCAATTATAGCATCTGTTGGACAAATTTTAATACACTTATTACAAGTGCCACAATTGTCGTTATGAGTTGATTGGCAATCTAAATGCTTATCAATTAGGATGACACCTAATAGCAACCAAGATCCATATTTTCTACTAACTAAATTTGTATGCTTGCCCTGCCAACCAATTCCTGCTGAATGTGCAAGTGGTTTTTCCATTATTGGAGCCGTATCTACAAATACTTTAACTTTTGCTTTTAATTTAGAAACAATTTTACTGGCAATTTGTTTAAGACGACCCTTTAAAACTTTATGATAGTCTTTTCTTCTAGCGTAAACAGCAACATAAGCATTACTATTTTCATTCAATTCTAAAAGTGGATTATTTTGTGGCCCATAATTAAATCCAAAAACAATTGCAGATTTTGCTTCCGGCCATAAATTCTTAGGTGATTTTCTTAACTCTTTTTTTTCTTCAATCCAAGTTAAACTTCCATGATATTTTTTTTGTATAAATTCATCTAAACCTTTTTGATTAAAATTTGTGGTTTGTGCTGGTGTTATACCGACAACATTAAAACCAAATTCATCTGCCAAATTTGTAAAAAATTCGTAATTTTTTATATTTTTCATAAGTTTTATATCAAGATTCTAAAATATCACCACCGGCCCTTTTTAATAAAAAAGTCTCTGAAAAGTTTTCAAAATTCCCATTTTTAATTGATATCCTTATACCCATCATCATATTTTGGTAAAAGTTTATATTATGATCAGATAAGAGCATAAGACCCAATATTTCATTAGCTTTAAATAAGTGATGTAAATACGCTCTGCTATAGTTTTTACAAGTATTACAGTCACATGCTTCGTCAAGTGCCCTTGGATCTTTAGTATGCCTAGCATTTTTTATATTTATCTCACCTCTAGAAGTAAAAGCTTGGCCATTTCTTCCTGACCTAGTTGGTAAAACACAATCAAACATGTCTATACCTCTTTTAACAGCGCCTATAATATCCTCTGGTTTGCCAACACCCATTAAATATCTTGGTTTGTCTGTATCCATAAATGGCTCGGTGTATTCTATAGTTTCAAACATTTTTTCTTGCCCTTCACCAACAGCTAAACCACCAATAGCGTATCCTGGAAAATTTAAATTACGTAAATGGGTAGCAGAGAGTTCCCTCAATTCCTTGTATGTACCACCTTGAATAATTCCAAAAATTGCATACCCTTCTCTTTCTTTATAAGCACTTAATGATCTATCCGCCCACCTCATTGATAATTCCATAGAGTTTTTTGTATTCTCAAATGATGCAGGCAATTGGATACACTCATCAAAACACATTGTAATCGTTGAACCTAATAAATGTTGTATTTGGATACTTTTTTCAGGAGTTAAGAAAAACTTTGATCCATCTAGTTGAGATTTAAAAGTAACTCCTTCTTCATTGATTGTTCTTAAATTTCCTAGAGACATTACTTGAAAACCACCTGAGTCAGTTAACAATGGTCCATCCCAATTCATAAATTTTCTTACACCACCAAGTTGATTTATAATATTTTCTCCAGGACGAAGCATTAAATGATAAGTATTTGCTAAAATAATTTGTGAATTACTCTTCTTAATATCATCAACTCTTAATGCTTTTACAGTTGCTGCTGTTCCAACTGGCATAAATACAGGAGTATCTATTTCACCATGAGCTGTTATTATTTTGCCAAGCCTAGCATTTGCATCATTTTTAATAAGTTTATATTCAAATTTACTCATTTAAAGCCTTAATTAAGCAACAATCACCATAAGAGAAAAACCTGTAGTTATTTTTAATTGCGTATTGATATGCTAATTTAATATTATTGTATCCTCCGAATGCAGAAACTAACATCATTAAAGTAGACTTAGGCAAATGAAAGTTTGTGAGAAGCATATCTATTACATTAAATTTATAACCTGGTTTAATAAAAATATCTGTATTCCCAGAAAATGGTTTTAAGGAATTTTCTTTTTTATTAAAGGCGGTTTCAAGAATTCTCAAGGTTGTTGTTCCAATAGAAATTACTCTTCCACCACTTTCTTTGCATTTTTTTATTTTTTCAACCACTCTATTTGAAACCTCACCCCATTCAGCATGCATTTTGTGTGTCTCAATTTCATCTTTTATAGGAAGAAATGTACCTGCGCCTACATGTAAGGTAATATAATCTAAATCAATTTGAGCACTTTTTATTTTATTAATAATACTTTCGGTAAAATGAAGGCCTGCTGTTGGTGCTGCAACGGCACCAATCTTATTAGCAAAAATTGTTTGGTAATTTATTCTGTCTAAATTTTTTTCCTCTTTACTTCTCTTTATGTAAGGTGGCAAAGGCATTCTTCCTACTTTAGATATTCTTTCAATAAGTTCCTCATTATTACAGTCAAACATTATACGTATTTCGCCATAGTCTAATTTTTCTAATATCTTTGCATTGAAGTTATCAAATTCAATTACATCTCCCGCATTTATTTTTTTTGCTGGCTTTGAAAATGCTAACCAGCTTTTATCAGAATTTTTTTTATGTAAGGTTATCTGAATTGACGTCGTGTTTCTTTTTCCAAATAATTTTGAGGCTAATACTTTAGTATTGTTACATATAATTAAATCATTTTTTTTTAATAAATCAGGTAAGTCAAAAAATTTTCTATCAATAAATTTATTTTTATTTATTAAAAGTAATTTTGAATTATCTCTAGGTGAAATAGGTTTTTGTGCGATCAAATTAGAAGGCAATTCAAAATCAAAATCAGATATTTTCATTTTAATATATTTGAATTACGCCTTGGATATAATTATTTTCATCAGTAACAACTAATGCCTGGACTTTTGCTTCTAACATCTTATTTTTTGCATCAATCATCATTTTATCTTTAGTAATAGTAAGAGGATTAGTAGTCATTATATTTTCAGCTTTAACAGATGCTAAATTTTGATTTTCTAATAGCAATCTTCTTAAATCACCATCTGTAATTATACCTTGTAAGTAATTATTTTTATGAATAATTGCCAAACCCAATTTGCTTTCTGTCATTACAATTATTGCATCACTAATAAATTGATCAGTGTTCATCAAAGGTAGCTTAGTAGAAATCATATTATCAGCTACTGTTTGAGTTAGTCCCTTCCCTAAACTACCACCTGGATGAGTTAAAGCAAAATCCTCTTCTGCAAAGCCTCTAGCATTCATAACTGATACTGACAAAGCGTCTCCTGCAGTCATTGTTAGCATTGCAGAGGTAGTTGGAGCTAAATTTAGTGGGCATGCCTCTCTGTCAATAGACACATCAATACTTGCCGTAGCAAAATTTGCAAGAGAACTATCTTTTTTACCTGTCAGAGAAATAATATTGTTTCCTATTTTTTTTAAGGATGGCAATAATTTTAAAACTTCTTCAGTTTCACCAGAATATGAAATTAAAATAATTACATCTTCTGATTTTATCATTCCTAAATCACCATGAATTGCTTCAGCTGGATGAAGAAATAGGCTAGGAGTGCCTGTAGAAGCTAATGTTGCTGAAATCTTTCTACCAACATGGCCTGATTTGCCAATTCCGCTTACAACGACATGACCTTTTGAATTTAATATTAATTCAACAGCTTTATCAAACTCAATGTTTGAATTTTGGACAAACCTGTCTAAAGCCTCTTTATAAGAAGAGCAAAGATCTTTAAGAATTTTTTTATATGAATTCTGCTTCACTTTATACCTTTGCTAAACATATCTTCCGCTAATTTAAGGTCATCAGGCGTATTAACGTTAAAAAATTGATCAAAACTTGATGTGAAATGCACCTCTGCAGGGGTATATTTTTGAGTAAATATATCAATTTTTCGAATATTATTTTTTAGAGAATTTTTCAAATCATTTTTTAGTGAAATATGCCAAATAGCAAAAACTGGGTGGTTTCTTCCATTAGAATTTGCTACGCCAACTAACCTATTGTTTTTATTTACACATTCAAATAATTTTTCAACTAAATTATCAGGAAAGAATGGTGTATCAATTGGTAAACTTACAACCCATTCAATATTATTATCTTGTTTATCAAACCATTCTAACCCTGATAAAATACCAGCTAATGGACCTTGAAAATTTGGAATAGTATCGTTAATAATATTCAATTTATAATCTTTAAAGTTATTTGAATCTCGATTTGTATTTAATACAATTTTATTATTTTTTATTTTTAATTTATCTAGAATTAACTGAAGAAAAGTTTTATTATTGATCCTTACCAAAGCTTTATCAATGCCGTTCATTCTAGATGACTTACCACCAGCTAAAAGAACACACCCAATCATAAATTTTTGCCTATATAATATTTTTTAATCATAAATAACACGATGATTTCCTGAGAGTAAAATAAATCTTTTTCCTTTCATTCTGCCAATAAGAGATAGTTTTGCTTCATTAGCGAGTGAAACACCACTTTCAGTAAATCCAGAACGAGATAGTAGTATTGGTATTTCCATTTGAACTGTTTTAATCACCATTTCAGAAGTTAGTCTTCCTGTAGTATAAAAAATTTTATCCCTACCATTTATATCATTTAAAAACATCCAACCAGCAATTTTATCAACAGCATTATGCCTGCCCACATCTTCAACATATGCTAGGATATTTTCTTTATAACAAAGTGCACAACCGTGAATTGCACCAGCTTTAATATATAAACTTGGAATTTCAGTAATTTTTTTTGAAATATTAATCATCCAACTGGTCTTAATGAAATTATCATCATTTAATTTTACGTCATAAAATGTTTCCATCATATCACCGTAAACAGTACCTACTGCACAACCACTTGTTCTTATTTTTTTTGTAAGTTTTTTTTCATAGTTGGTTTTTCTTTTCGTACGAATTACAACAACATCTAAATCATCATCATAATCGATTTCTTCAATTACATCTTTTTTATTTAACATATTTTGATTAAGAAGATATCCTACAGCCAACTCTTTTGGCATATCGCCCAAAGACATGGTTGTTACAATTTCTTGGGAATTTAAAAATATAGTGAAGGGTTTTTCAGTGACTACATCAACTTCAATTTTCTCATTAAGTTCATTTAAACCAACAACATTTTTTGTGAGGTCCATATCATCAATATTGGGTTTTAATTTTAGAGGATTTAACAAATTTGTATCATTGATTATTTTATCAGTCATAATGTATAATTAACACTGACAATTATAAACGCAAAATTGTAAATGAAAAATTTTCAAAAAATAATTAAATACTGATTTATGAAATTCCATTTTATTGCATCAGAAAACCCAGAAGCTAAAGAAGCCCTTAATGTTCTCATAAAGAGATACAATCAAACCAAATTAGAGTTATCCGATGTTATTATTGCCATTGGAGGTGACGGAATACTTCTTAAAGCTTTAAGAAATAGTATAGAAAAAAATAAGCCCGTTTTTGGCTTGAATAAAGGCAATGTTGGCTTTCTTATGAATGAGCTATCTTTTGATAACTTAGAAAATAGAATTCAAACAGCTAGAAAAGTGAAAATGCACCCTCTTTTTATGAGTGCACATAAAATAAATGGTAATATTTTCACTGAATTAGCAGTAAACGAAGTATCAATATTGAGACAAACTCACCAAGCTGCACATTTGAAAATTACTGTAGATAAAAAAGAAAGGTTAAATGAATTGGTTTGTGATGGCATTCTTGTTTCAACACCTATAGGCAGTACAGCTTATAATTTATCAGCAAGAGGACCAATTATTCCATTAAATGCTAACATATTAGCTTTAACTCCAATTAGCTCATTCAGACCTAGAAGATGGAGAGGAGCATTACTGCCTCAAAGAGTAAAAATTAGAATAGAAGTACTTAACTTTGACACAAGACCAGTTAGTGCTACTGCAGATAATGTAGAAGCTAGAGATATAAAATATATTGAAATATCGACTGATAAAACAAAAAAACTAACCATTCTTCATGATTCAGATCATAGTCTTGATGAAAGAATTATGAAGGAGCAGTTTTTAACATAAATTTTTTTTAACAAAATTATCAATCGCTTTCCAAAATATAACTTTAACTTCTTCTTTTTCATGAATTATATCATGTCTGCATGATGGCAAGTTTATTTCTTCAACGTTATTGAGTTTTTGAACTAATTTTTTTTGTGAACTCAAATCTGTTACTTTCTCATCTTCAGCCAAGAAAAGAAGAACTGGTTGATTAATATATTTTTTTGTGAGTTTTTTGAAAAATTTATCACAATAAAATATAGCATTTGAAACCCAATTCCAACTTGGACCTTCAGTTTCTAATAATTTATTCTCTTCAAAATAACTAAGTGCTTCTTCTGAAGTTATTTTACCATAATAGTTTATATTTTCTTCTTTCTTCCAATAATCAGAGGCCTTAGACACGCTATTTTTTACATTTTTACCAGCCAAACCAATATATGATGCAAGAGATGCCAAATTCGTATTTATTCCAATATTTGATAAATTAAAAGAAATAAGAAATTTATTAATTAATACTGTAAGACCTGCCAATAAATTTGAAATTGGCAACCCCATCATTGGAGCTATTACTATAAACATTGATGGCTGAATAAAAAAATTATCAATCTTTTTTGAATGAATTTGATAATATAAAATTAATAACCCACCTAAAGAATGTCCAAAAAATATTGCTTTTCGATACAAACCAAATTTAAGCGACTTCATTAAAAAGTTCATTGCTTTAAAATAGAGCTCAAAATCTGAAACATGAATTACAGTTGAAGGATTACCAAATCTTGTTGAAAGACCCTGTCCGGGCAAGTCAATTATCGCTACACGAAAATTTTCTTTTGCAAACTTTTCTGCAATAAAATCATACTTCTCTATAAATTCGCTTAACCCTGGTATAATCAAAATATCAGCCTTAATAGGCTTTTTAGATTTTTCATTAAAATATACTGAACATCTAATTTTAGAAATTTCAAATTTTAACCAAAAAGTCTTTTTATAGACACTACTTTTTTGCATTAAATATTATTGTGATGATACTGAGAAACTTTCACCACAACCACAACGGGCAACTTCATTAGGGTTTTTAAAATCAAAACCAGAGCTAAATTTACTTTCACTCCAATCCATTTCAGCTCCAACAAGAAACATTACAGCTGCAGGGTCAATAAAAATAGTAATACCTTTAGTAGATATTGTCTCTTCAAAGTCTTTTGCTTCAGTTGCATACTCTACATTATACTTAAAGCCCGAACAACCAGAAGATTTTACTCCAATTCTAAGGCCCTTAACATTTACATCACCTTTGTTAATCAGGTATTTAACTCTTTCGGCTGCTTTATCTGTTACACTTATAATATTTTTATCAGAAAACATTTAACTCATACTTTTTCTGTCACATATCCAAAAGCAATTTAGCATCATCACTCATCATATCTTTTGACCAAGATGGATCCCAAACTAATTTAACTGTAACTTCACCAACTTTGTCAAGAGCAGATACTTTTTCAGATACCTCTTTTGGAAGTTCCCCAGCTACAGGACATGCAGGGGCTGTAAGCGACATCTCAATTTGCACATTACCTCCTTCGCTACAATAAATTTTATATATCAAACCCAAATCATAAATACTGACTGGCAATTCTGGATCAAATATACTTTTTAAAACCTTAACTACTTTGTCTTTATCAACTTTATATTCAACATCAGATAAAGGTTTGCCTGATTTAAAAATTGCATCTTCACCAATATTTAAGGAAGAAGGCATAAAATCATTTAATGATAGATCCTTGGTCATATCTAGCCTAAAAGCTTTTTTACAGTTTTCAAACCTTCAATTAAAGCATCGACTTCCTCTTCTTTTGAATAAACACCAATCGAAGCTCTTGCAGTTGAAGAGATATTAAAATGTTTCATAAGAGGTTGGGCGCAGTGATGGCCAGCTCTAATAGCAATCCCTTTCTGATCCAAAATTGTTGCAATATCATGAGGGTGCGCACCATCAAAAAGAAAAGAAATCACACCAGATTTATTGCTTGAATTACCAATAATGCTTAATTCCTTTATTTCTTTAAGTTTCTTAGTAAAGTGTTTTAAAATTTTTTGCTCATGATCTCTTATATTTTTCATACCAATTTGCTGTACAAAATCTATAGCCGCACCAAATCCAATAACTTCGGCAATTGGTGGCGTTCCTGCTTCAAACCTGTGAGGTGGATCTGCGTAAGTTGAATTATCTATCTCAACGTTATCAATCATGTCACCACCACCTAAAAAAGGTGGCATTTCCTGTAAAATTGAAAGCCTTCCCCATAGAACTCCAACGCCAGACGGACCATAGAGCTTATGTGAACTAAAGGTATAGAAATCACAATTAATATCTTTAACATCAACCGGCAAGTGAATAGCACCCTGACAACCATCAACAATGCAAATAGCATTAACTTCATGAGCTAATCTAGCAATTTCTTTTACTGGAAATACAGTTCCTAAAACGTTGGATACATGAGGTACTGAAATTATTTTTGTTTTTTTATTTATTAATCTTTCCATATCTTTGATATCAAAATTTCCGTCTTTATCTACTGGAACTGCGTGTATTTTAGATCCAGTTTGTTGAGACACCAATTGCCATGGAACTATATTTGCGTGGTGATCTGCTATAGTAATTATAATTTCATCATCAGGTTTTAAAAACTTTCTTCCCCAAGAATTAGCGATAAGATTAATTAGATGTGTAGCCCCAGAACCATAAATAATTTCATTACTATTTGATGCACCTAAAAAATTTGCAGCTTTTTTTCGCACTTCTTCATATTTAAAAGTTGACTGTTCGCTTAACCAATGAAGTCCTCGGTGAACATTTGAATAAGTTTCTAAATATGCATCATTTAATGCGTCAATAACTGCTTTTGGTTTTTGAGCACTCGCAGCACTATCTAAATAGACCAAATCTTTATTATTAACTTTTTTATTCAATATTGGGAATTCTGACCTTATCTTTTTGAAGTCAATCTCATCTGAATTATGACCAAGACCACTCATGCAACTTCTTTCATTTTAAATTCACTTAACCAAAAATCTATTGCTTTTTCTAATTTATCAGAAAGGTAATCATTTTGTATTTCTTCTACAACTTCATTTAAATATGCTTTGATTAATAATTCCCTTGCCATTGAGTGTGAAACTCCTCTGCTCAGTAAATAAAAGAATTGATCTTTATCTAGCTCACCAATAGTAGCTCCATGAGCACATGAAACGTCATCAGCAAAAATTTCAAGCTCGGGTTTAGAATTTGACTCGGCTAGGTTTGACAGTAATAGTGCTCTACTCATTTGCCTGCCATCAGTTTTTTGAGCATTAGGCGCAACCTTAACCCCACCTTGGTAAACACCTACAGAGCTATCATCTAAAATACCTCTTATTACTTGATTTGAAGAGGTGTTTTCGGCAAGATGATTTACACATGTTGTAATATCTTGATGTTGCTTTTCTCTTCCAAAATAAACACCTATCAAATCATAATTACTATAGTTTTGATTAAGGTTTATATTAATATCGCTTCTTGATAAGGTAGCACCTTGCTGAGTTAATACCATTTCTAGATTTGAATTTTCAGAAAGATCACCCTCAATTAATGAAACAAAATTAGATGCGTTTAAAGATTTTGAACTGTTTATTACACTCAAACCAAAGGATAAATTTGATCCTTTTCCAACATCAATTGCTATTAAAGGAGTACAAAGTGAGTTGGATGATAAAGAAAATTCTAAAGCAATGTTGCATTCTACATTTTCTGGAACTTTAATAATAATTAATGAACTCGACCATATTCCTGCATCGATACTTGATTTAATATCAATAGTTTCTTTTTTGCTTGTACTTTTAGGAACTAAAATTTCAAAAGCGTTACTTATATGTGATAATATGACACGAGACATTTCATTTTTTTGAAAATATTTTGAATTTAAGAATTCAAGATTGTTAATATCAACATTTTTAATAAATTTATTTTTATTATTTGATAATAGGTACTTTGAATTATGTTTTAAACTTGAGGAATCTTTTATAAATTTTTGTAAAGGGGTCATCTTCCAAGTTTCAATCTTAGAATTAGGCCATCCATGTTCTTTGAAACTTTGCTTAAAAAAGTTACAAAAATCTAGAACTTCATTTGAAGGAGGTGAATTAATTTCCATTTAGAAAACTCTTATAGCCTTCTTTTTCAACTAATTTAGCTAAATCTGGACCACCAGATTGAATAATCTTACCTTTGACCATTATATGAACAAAATCTGGAATAATATGATCTAACAACCTCTGGTAATGAGTAATAACAAGCATGCCCCTATCCTTACTTTTTAGGTTTGTAACTCCTTTACCAACAATTCTTAAAGCATCAACATCTAAACCAGAGTCAGTTTCATCAAGAACAGCAATTTTCGGATCAAGCAAAGCCATTTGAAGTATTTCGAAACGTTTTTTTTCACCACCAGAAAATCCAACATTAACAAATCTCTTTAGCATATCCTGTGAAATTTCTAGCTCAGCTGCTTTTTTCCTTATAAGTTTAACTAATTCGATACCCTCTAATTCAGGTAAATTTTTCGCAATCCTTGAAGAATTAATGATTGTTCTAAGAAAAGTCATACCTGTTACACCAGGCAACTCTATTGGATATTGAAAAGCTAAAAATAATCCAAGTTTTGAACGTTCATCAGCCTCAATATCTAGAAGCTCTTTTTTGTCTAATAGCACACTGCCTTTAGTGACATCATAGTCCTCACGACCAGACAAAACATAAGAAAGGGTTGACTTTCCAGAACCATTTGGCCCCATAATCGCATGTGTCTCTCCAGCATTTATTTCAAGTGATAAACCATTTAATATTTTTTCATCACCAATTGATGCGTAAAGATCTTCAATTTTTAAAAGACTCATATTCTATTCATTACTTTCAAAATAATTATTAATTTAGCCTACACTACCTTCAAGACTAATACCTATTAACTTTTGTGCCTCTACTGAAAACTCCATAGGAAGTTCTTTCATAACTTCCTTACAAAAGCCATTTACAATCAATGAAACTGCTTCCTCTTCTGAAAGACCTCGAGAAAGACAATAAAATAATTGATCCTCACTTATCTTGCTTGTTGTAGCCTCATGCTCAATATTAGCTGAAGGGTTTTTTGACGTAATGTAAGGAATAGTATGTGCGCCACATTTATCACCAATTAATAAGCTGTCACATTGAGTAAAATTTCTTGCATTTTTTGCACCAGGTTGCATTAAAACCTTTCCTCTGTATGTGTTTTGAGATTTACCTGCAGATATTCCCTTTGATATTATTGTTGATTTTGTATTTTTTCCAAGATGAATCATTTTTGTTCCTGTGTCAGCTTGCTGAAAGTTATTTGTTATAGCTACTGAATAAAATTCTCCAACTGAGTTATCACCATGTAAAATACATGATGGATATTTCCAAGTAACTGCAGACCCTGTCTCGACTTGTGTCCAGCTAATTTTAGAATTCTTTCCTAAGCAAGACCCTCTTTTTGTAACAAAATTGAAAATACCACCTTTCCCATTCTCATCTCCAGGAAACCAATTTTGGACAGTAGAATACTTGATTTCAGCATTGTCATGAGTAATTAACTCTACAACTGCTGCATGAAGCTGGTTTTCATCTCTTTGTGGCGCCGTACAACCTTCTAAATATGAAACGTAAGAGTCATCATCAGCAATAATTAATGTTCTTTCAAATTGACCAGTATTCTTTTCATTTATTCTAAAATAAGTTGATAATTCCATTGGACATTTTACACCTTTTGGTATGTAAACGAATGAACCATCAGTAAAAACTGCACTATTCAATGCAGAAAAATAATTATCGTGTCGAGGTATAACAGAACCAATATATTTTTTAATTAACTCTGGATGAGTTTTAATAGCTTCACTAATTGGACAGAATATTACACCTTTCTCTTCCAGTTGTTTTCTAAAAGTTGTAACCACAGACACTGAATCAAATACTGCATCAACTGCGACACCAGCTAATGCTTTTTGCTCATTAAGGGGTATGCCAAGCTTTTCGTATGTTTTTAATAATTCTGGATCTACCTCATCTAAACTCTTAAGTTTTTCTGTATTTTTTGGCGCAGAGTAATAATAAATGTCCTGATAATCTATTTTTGAATAATTAACTTTAGCCCATTCCGGTTCTTTCATTTTTTTCCAGATTTCAAAAGCTTTAAGTCTCCAATCAAGCATCCACTCAGGCTCATTTTTTTTTGAAGATATTAATTTAATAATATTTTCATCTAACCCTTTAGGAGCCTTATCAACTTCTAAATCAGTTGAAAAACCATATTTATATTTAGACGTAGCCAGATTAACCTGTTCAATAGTCTCTTCTTGAATTGGCAATTATATACTCCAGTTAAGTATGTAATACAGAAGTATCTGTATTTTGGGTTTTAAGAAATTCTTCGGGGTTCAGCAAATCACTTAATGATACACTCTTCAATGCTTCTAAAATAGCATTATTGGCTTTGTTCCAATTTCCACTTAAAAGACAAATTGACTGAGTACTACATAAATCGTCTGATTCATCCAAACAAGCAGTAATTGCAATAGGACCATCAATGGATTCAACTATATCTGCAACATTTATTTCATAAGGGGGAATTTCGCAGTAATAACCACCATTTGCTCCTCTACCTGCAAGTATCAAATTAGCTTTATTTAGAAGTTTACAAACCTTAGCAACTGTAGGTACAGGCAAACCCGTATCTTCAGAAATTTTTGATGTTGAAAATTTATTAGGGTATCTACTAGATAACAGCCCTAATATTACAACAGCATAATCAGTAATTTTATTAAGCTTAATCATTTTAATACTCAGTTATATTAATTTAGATTAATTCTAAAAAAATTCAAGTTTAATAAATTTAATTGATAAAATATTAATTAACTGAGGTGTTTTTTAGTATGTAACGACCATTTAGAACATCACTAAAGAGAGCTTCAACATCAGGATGATGAATAGGACCAGATTCAGAATCAGGTAAAAGGTTTTGCTGACTAACGTAAGCTGAATAAAAGGTTTCAGAGTTTTCAGCAAGCAGATGATAAAAAGGCTGATCTTTTCTTGGACGACTTTCTTCAGGAATTGACTGATACCATTCTTCCGTATTTGAAAATTCAGGGTCTATATCTACAATAACACCTCGAAATTTGTACAGTCTATGTTTTACAACATCACCAATGTTAAAAGCAGGCGAAACAACCAATACATCAGATTGTAGATGAATATTTTCCATATTATTGATAGTATTAGAAGTCATTTAGTCAGTCTTATATTTTATCTGAAACTTTAAGAAATTCTTTACCTCGGTACATTCCAGTCTTTAAATCTATATGATGAGGTCTGTGCAATTCTCCAGTATCTTTATCTTCAACGTAAGCATTGTTTTTCAGTCTATCATGTGATCTCCTCATACCTCTTTTGGATGATGAAACTTTACTTTTAGGAACAGCCATTTTTATATCTTTCTTATTTTAATTTAAATATTAATTATAAAGGAAGTTGCATCCAATCAGGAATATAAGAACAACTACTAATTATAATAGGTAAAGATAATAATATTATTTTTAGAACGATTTTATCCATTATTTCTACTTTCAATATAATTGGTGGAGCTGGACGGGATCGAACCGACGACCTGAAGCTTGCAAAGCTACCGCTCTCCCAACTGAGCTACAGCCCCTTAATAAGATGATTTTATGCTCACTTTATTGGTAAAAGGTCAAGCAAAAAAAACATTTATTTTAAATTGATTTCTTTTAACCTTTCTTGCAAGTAATCATAAGCTGTTGTTCCAGGCTTTAAAATTACTTCATTTCTAGGATGCATAAACATTGGAAGGGAAAACCTAGATACATTTTGAGTTGAGCTTTCAGGATTCACAACTCTATGGCTTGTTGATGGGAAGTATCCTCCAGAGGCCATTTGCAACATGTCGCCCACGTTTACTGTTATCATACCTTTATCGACTGGAACCTTATGCCATATACCATCTTTATCCATCGCTTCAAGACCAGGTTGGCTTCCAGAAACCAAAAGTGTTATAAGATTTATATCTTCATGAGCAGCAGCCCTTATAGCGCCTTTTTCAATTTTTTCTTCTATTGGGGGATAATGCAATACTCTAAGTAAATTTCTATCACTGCCTTTAACCATATTAAAAAGCGATTCTGAAAAAAGTTCTTGAATATTTTCTGGTGTTAGTTCATCTAACCAACCTAAAAGCATGCTTCCTAAATTAGTCAATTGAGTGTATAATGATCTGGTATTTGATGACAGATAGTTGGGTAAATTACTATTTGGATATACATGAAAGAATTCTTTTAAATCTTTAACAGGATTATCTTTCGCACTTTCACTTCTAAATGGGAAAAAACCATCTTGTGTGTCTGTATTGAATTTGTAATCGTATTTATCCTTAGAATTAAAAAACTGCTTCCACTCTTCATATACGTTATCTATAAGTTCGAATGAAATTCCATGATTTTCCATTACAGCGAAACCAGTATTTTGGAATGAAGTAAAAAAATCATTTTTTGCATTTTCATTATTGACATCTATTCTTTGAATTTTAAACATATAAAGCATCATTGTTTGTTAATTTCATAAATTATTTTTACTGAATTAGCATTTAAATGCAAATAAAAGAAATTGAATGTTTTAAAGTTTAGTATATACTAACTTTTAAATATCAACCTAATATAATTAATATTAGCTAAATTAAGTAATGAAATATTTTTCAATAAAACTAGAAAGAGATTTAATCTTAAGAACAGCTTTATTAATATTTTTATTATTGGTAACTGGTTTTTTGCTTAATAATTTTTTAATAAGTTTAGAATTTGAGCTTATTGAAATTATAATAAACAGTATATCTGATGCATATTTACAAGTATCTGTTTTTGTAGCAGCTGTATTATTAATATTTTACGGATTTGAAATTTTATTTGGTATAAACCTTAACAAGAAATTACAAAATAGTGGAATTTATCAAGTGCCTATAGCTTCAGCTCTAGGAGCTTTACCTGGCTGTGGGGGGGCTATACTTGTAATTACACAATTTACAAAAGGGGGCATAAGCTTTGGTTCGGTTGTTGCTGTATTAACATCAACTATGGGTGATGCAGCTTTCCTTTTAATAGCAAGTGAACCACAAACAGGGTTTTTTATTATTATTCTCGGTTTTGTCGTCGGTGTAATGTCTGGTTTGTGTGTAGATTTGACACATCCAAAAAATTATCTAATCCCTAATGAGAAAAATATTTCAGTTAATAATAAAAGAAAAAAAGAAATAAGTACAAATTTCAAAATCATTTGGACTGTATATATCGTACCAGGATTAATTATAGGAATAATGTTGGCATTTCAGGTTGATGTGAATGAATACTTTAAAATTGGTTCAATACAGAATATTGCTTCTTTATTTGGATTTTTAGCAGGTTTATCACTAATTATTTTTCATTTAATTGCTTCTAAAGGCAAAATTCATAAAAAAACATCACTCGATGGAGGCTCTTCATTCGACAGAACATATTTAGATACAAACTTTGTAACAATTTGGGTAGTTATTGCGTTTTTATTATTTGAATTAATTATTTATTATACAGCTTTTGACTTAAAAAGTGTTTTTAATAGTTACGTTTTTTTAACTCCTTTAATAGCTGTCCTTATTGGTTTTATTCCAGGATGTGGTCCTCAAATAATTATAACTAGCACCTATCTTATGGGAATAATACCGCTCTCAGCTCAAATTGGAAATGCTATCAGTAATGACGGAGATGCTCTTTTCCCAGTATTAGCAATTTCACCAAAAGTTGGATTAATTGCTACTCTATATAGCGCTGTACCAGCAATAATTGTTAGTTATGGTTATCTTTTAATTTTTGAATAATCCACAAATATGGTATCTGTGTTTTTATGAAAATTCTTGTCTACGGTATCGGAGCTATGGGCTCTATTTACGCCTCTCTTCTATCGAGGTCAAGTAATGAAGTATTTGTTGTTGACCCTTGGAAAGAACATATATCAGAAATTAAAAAAAATGGTTTAAAGATAGAGGGCGCTAGTGGCAATTATACTTATAAAAATATAAATGCATCATTTTCAATTCCCAAAAAAATAAAATTTGACTTGATAATAATTGCAACTAAAGCGAGTGGTGTAAAGAAAGCTGCTCAAGATATAAAAGAATTTACCAATAATAAAACAATAATTATTTCAATTCAAAATGGCATTGGATCGACTGATGATTTAAAATTATATATACCAAAAAATAATATTATTATTGGTGTTGCAGACGGTTTTGGTGCGTCAATTGTAAAACCTGGCCACATTCATCATAATGCAATGAAGTTAATAAGACTTGGTGAATTAGATAATAAAGTAACAGAAAGATTAAATCTAATTTGCGATTTATGGTCAAAAGCTGGATTTAATGTTTTAGCTTATGATAATATAAATCAATTAATTTGGGAAAAATTTATCTGCAACGTTACCTTTAGTGCTCCTTGTACTGTTTATGAGTGTTCTGTAGGAGAAATAATTAATAATCATGATTATTGGAAAGTTGCTTCTGGATGTGCACTTGAAGCCTTTGAAATTGCAACGAAGAAAAATATCCCTCTCTCATTTGATGCCCCAATTGAATACGTTAGAAATTTTGGTTTAAAAATGCCTAAAGCTAAGCCATCTATGTATTTAGACCATTTATCAAAAAGAAAATCAGAAATAGACTTTATTAATGGAAGGGTAGAAATTATGGGGGAAGAATTGAATATTAAAACACCATATAATTTTATACTGTCGTCCATTGTAAGGCAAAAAGAACTTGTTTTTTAAGTTCGTTTTTCTGCATAAAAATGACCTGGTCTGTGCTCACCCTTCTCAAGAACTTCAATCATTTTCTTCCAAATATTTATTGTGCCTTCAGCATCCTCAATACCAAGTATTTTAATTAATTTTTCTTTATAAATAGTTGATAAATCATTTAATTCTTTTTTTGCTAAATTTAAATACCATTTATTCCTGTCAGTAAGTTTTATATTTTTAAACCCAGCATTATAAAGGGCATTACCATATCTCTGAAGTGAACACATGTTCATGCTTAGTCCCTCTAATTTTATGTATTCTTGCATTAATTTAGAAGGCGCATTATCGTCTATTCGCATCCAGTCACCTACACATAAAAATCCACCTGGTTTTAAAACTCTATACAAATCCTCTACTAACCTCTCTTTATCAAGAATATGCAAAAACGTATCTTTACTAAATATTACATCAAAAGAAAGATCATCAAATGGCAGTTCACCTGGTTGAATAACCTTAAAATCAACTTTCTTTTTTTCTATTAAATTTGATTTAAGCGCGTTAGCTCTTTTAATAACCATTTCCTCAACGTCAACCCCCAAAACATAATTTGGTGAATGATTTTTGATAAAATGGAATGCAGCGCTACCACAACCACACCCAATATCTAAAATTTTTTTATTTTTTAATGATTTATCATTTAATATCAAATCAATTTCAGAAACACCTCCTGGAGATAAATAACCCTCACCCCATATCATTTCCAGAGTATCAATTTGCTTTTTCCCATATTCACCTTCGTCTGTAATACTCATTCATTGACCTCAAAATTTTTTTTAAGAAAAATTAAACATATTTGATAAAATAAATAAAATTAAAAAAATCATAAATACAATAATAACAATATTTAAATACTTCCATATTGTTGAATTATTGACATACCTAGAAAAATACTTTGATAAATATCCAATAGTATAAAAAAATAAAAATGAGCTTATAGAAGCACCAATACCAAAGTTAATTTTCTCAAAGATTGTGAAACTTTTAGTCAAATTACCAAAAATGAAAACAGTGTCTGAATATACGTGAGGATTAAGAAAAGTAAATCCAATTAAATTAAAAAAAACAGTTTTGAAATTTATCTTATTGTTATTAAATTCGATAACATTATCAGAAAAAATTTCTTTTAATTTTAATCTAATAAAGTTTGCTAAAAATAAAATTAAAAAAAAATTCAATAATAAATTAATATTGTAAGTGAAGTACTTTTCAAAGTAATGGAATAACAAAATCCCTACAAATATTAACAATAAATCAGATAATGAGCAAAAAAAACAAACAAAAAAAACAAACTGTTTTTTTAATCCCTGTTCTATAACAAAAAGGTTTTGCGGACCTATAACAAGGATAAAACTTAGCCCAGTAAAAAAACCAAAAGTTATATAATTTAATTCCATATTTTATTTGTTAATAAAGACAATTATTAATTGAAAATATTGTTTTTATTCTTAACTTAGAAATGTGTTAAGGTTAATTAAATATTTTTCTTTTGTATTACTTATATTATATTCATTTAATTTATTAGCATTTAATAATTCTGATAAAGAAGAATGGTATGAAATTGTTAAACAATATTATCTAGATTATGAAACCGGTTTAGATGAATATAAAAATAAAAATTATAATAAAGCATTTAAAATTTTCTTAAATCTTGCCAAATCGGGAGATGCAAGAGCTCAATCAGATATTGCTGGAATGTATTTTAATGGTTGGGGCGTCAATGTTGATCATAAAAGAGCTTTTTATTGGTATAAGAAAGCCTCAAAAAACGGAAATCCTTATGCTCAATATAAACTTGGTGATATGTATTGGAATGGATTTGGAGTTGATATAAATACTGACACAGCCCAAATATGGTGGAAAAAAGCTGCTGACAATGGATATAAAGATGCTCAATTCAATTTACCTTATCAGTATTGCTATTTAAATAAACCTCAATGCCAATAAAAACAAAAGAGCTATAATAATTAAAAATTCATGAGTTAAATTTCTCATAAAAAATATATTCCCAAATTAAATTATTTGTTTAATCTTATATTTGGAAATGAAACAAATTTCTATCTACTAATTAGTTATAATGAAAAAAATTAATATTAAAATTGTTGCAGATATTACTTGTCCATGGTGCTTTATTGGTTGCAATCATTTGAACACATCATTGAAATCTAGAAACTATTATAAATATGAGATTGATTGGCAACCATTTTATTTAAATCCAACAATGCCTTCAAATGGCATAGACCGAAAACAATACTTAAAAAACAAATTTGGTAAACAAGTAAACTTGATAGAAAGTGAAATTTTAAACGTAGCTAAAAATTATAATATTATAATCAATCTAGAAAAGATAAGAACTACACCAAATACAAGAAAAATCCATAGTGCAATATCTTTAATAAAAAAACACAACTTTAATAAATCATTCGACTTTGCTTTTAAGATTATGACTGATTACTTTACAAATGGTATAGACATAAGAAATGAGACATATCTAAAAAAAACTTTCGCAAAATTTAGTACTCATAACAAGCGTATGGCTTTTGACAAGATTAATCATTACGAAAACAAAGAACCTTTTTTAAATTTTGATTTTATTAATGGCGTTCCAGTTTTCATTTTTAATGACAAATGGACACTTAATGGAGCACAAGCTCCCAAAGTCATTGAGACAATTATTGACATTGCAGCAAAGGATTAAATAAGTAGATCAGAAATCATCTTTAATTCTTCTTTTACCAATCTAATTCTTTCATTTTTATTTGACATATTTTTTTTGATTATAATTGACTGATCACTATTAACTGAAATTCTTTCAGAATTTTTTGTAATATGTTTTAGAAGGTTTTCTGGATTAGGAAAAATACCATTGTAAAACTTTAAATTAATTCCATTTTTTCCAGCATCAATTTTATAAATATTAGCATTCTTACAATGTTGTTTTATATTTATAATTTCTAATAATGTAATTACTTCCTTAGGGAGATTACCAAACCTATCAACCAACTCTTGTTTAATTATTTCAATCTCTTCGTCAGATTTTAAAACTGCTATTCTTCTATACATCGAAAGTCTTAAAGAAATATCTTCAATATAATTTTCTGGTATTTTTGATGAAACTCCAATTTGTATTTGAGGAGACCACTCATCTATATTCAAACTTCCTTCAATAGAATTTATTTCTATAGCCGCCTTAAGTAAAGATTGATAAAGTTCTATTCCTACTTCTTTGATATGACCAGATTGCTCTTCACCTAAAAGGTTTCCCGCACCCCTAATATCCATATCGTATGAAGCAAGTGAAAAGCCTGCGCCAAGATTATCTAATGTTTGCATTACCTCTAATCTTTTTCTAGCATTACTAGTTAACAATGAATCATCATTTATTGTTAAGTAAGCGTATGCTCTTGACTTACCTCTTCCAACTCTGCCACGTAATTGATATAATTGAGACAATCCAAATTTATCAGCATTATAAACAATTATGGTGTTTGCTAACGGTATATCCAATCCTGACTCAATAATATTTGTAGAAAGAAGAACATTTGCTTTGCCTTGTGAAAAACCAATCATTGATTTATCTATTTCTTCAACATTCATTCTTCCATGTGCTGTAGCAATTTTTAAATCTGGTAATAATTCAATTAATTTATCATGGACTTTATTTAAGTCTTTTATTCGAGGTACAACACAAAATACTAGTCCACCTCTATGAATTTCTCTTTTTATAGCTTCTTTTAACGTTATATTATCCCAAGTTGAAACAAACGTTCTTATTGAAAGTCTATCAACAGGTGGAGTTGTAATTAGGCTCATAGACCTTACACCTGAAAGAGACATTTGAAGCGTTCTTGGTATTGGAGTAGCAGTCAATGTTAATACATGCATTGATTGCCTAATGGACTTTAAGTATTCTTTTTGTGCAACACCAAAATGTTGTTCTTCATCGATTATAAGGAGCAATAAATTATTAAATACAATTTTTTTAGATAATAACGAATGAGTTCCAATAATAATTTGAGTTTCACCAGTTTCAATTTCATGTTTTACTAATTTACTATCTTTAGATTTTACAAATCTAGATAACTCACTAACTTTTATTGGAAACCCCCTAAACCTTTCTTGAAAATTAACAACATGTTGCTTAACCAATAGTGTTGTAGGTGCAATTACAGCCACCTGATAACCTGCCATTGCCACCATAAAAGATGATCTAAGAGCGATTTCAGTTTTACCATAGCCAACATCACCACAAATTAACCTATCCATTAATCTCCCAGACAATAGATCATTTTCAACATCCTGAATGGCTAATTGTTGATCTTCAGTGGGAGTATATGAAAAGCGTGAACAAAAACGTTTGTATTCGTCTGAAGGAAATTCTAACGGCTTAATTTTAGTCGTTTCCCTACTGGCAGCTACTTTTATTAATTCATCTGCAATTTCTTTTATTCTTTTTTTAGCATTTGCTTTCCTTGCCTGCCAGCCGCTACTACCAAGTTTATCAAGACTAGCATCACTACCTGAACCATATCTTGAAATAAGTTCAATATTTTCAACAGGAACATATAACCTGTCATTTCCACTATATAAAAGTTTAAGGCAGTCTCTTTCTAAATCTTTAGACTTAATTGTCTCTAAACCTTCATATTTACCAATCCCGTGTTCTACGTGGACAAGCAAGTCTCCAGTCGTTAATGAGGTTATATCTCTTAAAAAGTTTTCTGCTTTTCTTAATTTGACAGTAGGCCTTCCAAATTTAACTCCAAATAAATCTTCTTCTGAAACAAAAAGAGTATTATTTATTTTAAATCCTTTTTCTAAAGGATAAACGATACAGGAAAAGTTATTTTTCAATTGCGATATATTTTTTATTTCATTGATAATATCATCTTTGGCAATGCCGTTAATTATGCCTTTAATTCTTTGCAAAGATCCATTTGAGTTACAACAAACTAATATTTCATGATGTACTTTTGAGAGGTTTAGCAACTCATTGACTGTATTTTCCCCTTGAATTTTTGCAATACTAAAATCAATTCCAGGCTTGATATTTAAATATATTGATGAATTTTTTTCACCTGACGTAAAAGAATTAAATTCAATTACTACCCTTTTATCTAAAATCTCTGATAATTTTTTTTTATCCAAATATAAATTTTGCGGAGATAATAAATTAAATCTTTTTCCTTCAGTATTATAATCGTCTTTCCTTGCGTTATAAAAATCATTGATCTCATCAAACTTAGTATCTAAAACGGGCAAATACTCTTTATCTAAAATTACATGTGCATCGCCAATATGATCAAATATTGTTGCCAAACTTTCATGAAACATAGATAAATAATGTTCAATGCCATTTGTTCTGATTTTCTGGGAAATATTACTATAAAGTGATTTATCATACTCTTCGTTAAATAGTTCTCTATGATTTCTCCTAAATAATTCTACACTATGATCAGTTAAAATAATCTCATTACCAGCATTAAAACTTATAAAATTGATATTGTGTAAACTCAACTGACTGATTGGGTCAAATAATCTTAAGGAATCGATGACATCACCAAAGAAATCAATTCGCACAGGATGTTTTTCTCCAGGAGGAAAGACATCAAGAATACTTCCCCTTAAAGAATACTCTGAATCCTCTCTAACAGTATTAGTTCTCATATAACCATTATTTTCAAAAAAATTTATTAATTCTCTTTGTGAAATATTTTGTCCAGATTGTATGCTTTTAGATGCATTTTTAATAAAATCTTGATTAGGAATTTTTTGAATTACGGAACCAATTGTAGATAAAATTATTGTTTTCTTGCTATTTGAATTAGCTAAAATTGATAGTGCTCTCACCCTTTTACCTATTAATTTTTGATTTGGTGAGTTCTTGTCAAATGGAAGACAGTCCCATGCTGGGAATTCAATAATATCAATATTATTATTTATAATACTAAGAGATTGTGAAAATCTTGATAACCTAACATCATCTCGTAAAATGATAAGAATTTTACTAAAATGATTACATAATTCTACGGCTGCTAGACAATCTGCTCCATCAGGTATATTGGAAATTATATTTTTTTTTTTTAGAATTAGATCATTGCCAAAAAGTTTCATTAAGACTTTTTCATCATTAAAATAAATTTTTCATAGTTTTCATCTTCAAAAAATGGAACAGCTTCATTATTCGAAACCCAATTCCAAATATTTACATCACCAAGTGTAAGAAATCTTTCATATGATTCCAACTCACTTATACTTAATTTTTCTAAATTATTTTTAGCAAAATTACTTAATACAAAATCACACTCTTTTGAACCAGAATATATAGAACGATACTGAAGTTTTTTAATGAGAGAATTTTTGTAATTTAGTTTTGCCATTAGATAATAAATTTTGATAAATTAAAAAAATGAAATTTCAAAGACCTAGTTTTTTGTATCCATTGTTTTCAGAGATTACATTAATACCTGGAATTGGTCCAAAGACATTCAAGCTTCTTGAAAATAAAATTGGTAAAAATGTCATTGATCTATTATTTCATCTTCCACACACAGTAATTAAACGTTTTGATAATTTAGATTTAAAGCATTGTCCAACAAATTCAATAATTACAAAAAAAATATTAATCACTAAACATATATCAAACTTTTATAATTCAAACAGACCATTTAAGCTCCTTGGTAGTTGTGAAAATATTGGAATCGAAATAATTTTTTTTAATTATAAAGGTCAATATATTGAAAAAAATTTTCCAGTTAACTCAACTGTAATTGTTAGCGGGAAGATTAATTGGTTTAATGAAAGAGTGAAGTTTATAAATCCTGACTACATATATGATGTTAACCACTCTAATAATATTCCAAAATTTGAACCTATTTATCCACTTACCGCAGGGATAAACAATAAATTACTTAGAAAATCTATCAGGCATGCAATTACACTTATTCCTTCGAATTTACCAGAATGGATACCAAACAAAATTATTAAAGAAAATAACTGGCCTTCATTTGAACAAGCTCTTAGGTTTATTCATATTCCGAATTCAACAATTGAAGTTGATAAAAGGATTTCATGCTTGCAGAGATTAAGCTTTGATGAAGCTTTTGCAAATCAATTGGGGATGCAAATTTATCAACGAAAATACCAAGTTCTAAATGTAAACAAAATTAAATGTAAATCAAAATACTTTAATAAGTGTTTAAAAAGTTTAAGTTTTAATCTTACTAATTCACAAAATGAATGTATTGAAGATTTATATTCCGATCTTTGTTCAAAAACTCAAATGAAAAGAATTTTACAAGGAGATGTTGGAAGTGGAAAAACAATTGTTGCTTTAGCAGCAATTTTAAATGTCATTGAAAACTCTAAACAAGCTGCATTTATGGCACCAACTGAATTATTATCTAATCAACATTATAATTTTATCAAAAAAATTACTAAAGGTCTAAATATATCAGTAGCCCTTTTAACGGCAAAAATAGATAAAGAAGAAAGGATCTTTATATTAAATCAAATTGCAAGAGGGCATATAGATATTGTAATTGGAACTCATTCTTTAATTTCTGATAAAGTAACATTTAATAATTTAGGGATAGCAGTTATTGATGAGCAACATAAATTCGGAGTAGTACAGAGAAGTAAAGTCTTAGCCAAAGGAGAAAATGTACATTTGTTACTTCTTACAGCCACCCCAATACCCAGAAGTTTATCTATGACAATTTATGGTGATCTTGATCTCAGTGAAATTAAAGAAAAACCTAAAAATAGAAAAAAAATTATAACTAAGATTTTACCATTGGAAAAATACGAAAAAGTAAAAATGGCAATTTCTAGAGCACTTGAAAATAAAGAAAAAGTTTATTGGGTATGTCCTGTTCTAGAAGAAACAGAAAAAATTGATTTAGTATCATTAAATAATAGGTTCAAAATTCTAACTAAATCATTTTCAAAATTTAATCCCTCATTAGCACACGGGAAAATGGACAACGATGAAAGAGAAAAATCAATCGAAAGTTTTTTTAATAATGAATCAAAGATTTTAATAGCATCAACAGTAATTGAAGTTGGAATAGATATTCCTGATGCCACAATAATTATAATTGAAAACGCTGAAAGATTTGGACTTGCTCAACTTCATCAACTAAGAGGTAGAGTTGGTCGAAGCTCTTTACAGTCTTATTGCATTCTTATGTATGGAAAAAATATAAGCGATGTTGGCAAATTAAGACTTAAAACAATGAGAGATACTGATGATGGTTTTTTTATTGCTGAAAAAGATCTTGAATTAAGAGGTCCTGGAGAAGTTTTCGGAACAAGACAATCTGGTGAAATTGAGTTCAAACTGTTACCATTTATTGATAGAGAAAAACTTATATTGGCAAAAGATTTAGCAATCAATGTTGTTTCAAGAAATAATCTTAATTTTGAACATGAAGTTCTAGTAAGTCTATTTAATAAAGATGAATATATTAAACTAATAAGTTAGAAAAATAACTTTATTTTTCTTTAGGCACGACCATACCACCAGATACAACTAATTTTAGTGCATCTTCTACTGACATATTTAGAAATATTAAGTCTTCTTCAGGGAAAAATAGAAGGAACCCACTAGTAGGATTTGGAGTAGTGGGCATAAAAACATTTACCATTTTCTTATCTACTCTTTTTCCTACTTCGCCCCTAGTTGAGCCAGTAACAAAGCCGATTGCCCAAATATCTTTTCTTGGGTATTGAACTAATACAGCCTGACGAAAAGCATCAGATTGTGTTGCCATAACTGTTTCAAGTATCTGTTTGATCGCACTATAAACAGAACGAACAACAGGCATTCTGTTAAGTATATTTTCCCATATACGAATTAAGGTTCGGCCAAAAAGTCCTGTAGCAAGTAAACCAACAAAAGTAGTAAATATAAATACTATAATTAATCCAAGCCCAGGAATTGAAAAAGGGAGATAGTTTGATGGTCTATAATCAAAAGGAACAAGTGGAACAACTAAGTTGTCTACAAATGTTATAAATGCCCAAGCAACGTAAATTGTAAGTATTAGTGGTGTCATAACAAGAATACCTGTTAAAAACCAAGACCTGATTTTAGTCATTTATTAACCTTTCAAAAAAAGTTATTTTATTCTAAATAATAGATAGAATTTAAAATTATAATTAATACATGAAATCAAATAAAAATAATACTTTTAGTTATTTAAATGACAAAAAGACAAATGAATTAGACAAATTACTTAATATTATGTCACATCTTAGAGACCCTGATAAAGGATGTCCTTGGGATATTAAACAAACTTTCAAATCTATAGCTCCTTATACTATTGAAGAAGCTTACGAGGTAAATCAATCCATTCAGGATGAAGACTACAATGAATTGAAAGATGAATTAGGTGACTTGCTACTTCAAGTTGTTTTTCTTTCTCAAATAGCAAAAGAAAAACATCTTTTTAAATTCAATGATGTTGTTAAAAGTATCAACAAAAAATTAATTAGAAGACATCCTCATATTTTTGAAAAGAACACAAATATAAAAACACCTGATGATGTCAAAAATCAATGGGATAGAATCAAAGAACAAGAAAAGAAAGAAAAAACAAAAAACATTAATACTTTATCTAAAATAACAAAGAACCTACCTTCAATAATAAAATCACAAAAAATACAGGAAGAAGTAAGTAAAGATGGTTTTGATTTTAAAAATGTGAATGATTGTATCTTAAAATTACAAGAAGAAATTCAAGAATTTAAGGAAGCTTTAAAAACAAATGATAAACAAAAATGTTTAGATGAAGGAGGAGATGTCTTATTTTCATCAATTAATATTTTGAGAAAAGCAGGCATTAATTCTCAAGAGGCTCTTGAATATGCAAATAATAAATTTACTAAAAGATATAATTACTCTGAAATGCTAGCTCGAAAAGAAAATAAAAACTTTGCAGAGATTTCGCTTGAGAAAAAACATAAGTATTGGTTAAAAAGTAAAAAAATTAAACTTTAGTTTTTTTTAAAAGAGTTATAAGGCTTGAAGTATCGAACCTACCACCATTATTTTCTTGAACTTGAGCATAAAACTGGTCAATTAAAGATGTAATTGGTAGCCTTGATTTATTTTTTCTTGCCTCATCTAAACAAAGCATTAAATCTTTTCGCATCCAATCAACAGCAAATCCAAAATTGAATTTATTTTGAACCATAGTCTCACCTCTATTAATCATCTGCCAACTGCCAGCAGCACCAGATTGAATAACATCTAAAACTTTTTTCATATCTAAATTTGCATTTACTCCAAAATTTATTCCTTCTGATAGACCTTGAACAAGACCTGCAATGCAAATTTGATTAACCATTTTTGCTAATTGACCGCTGCCAACCTCTCCAATTAGAGAAATATTTTTTCCATAAGCACTCATGATTTGCTCAGCTTTATTAAATATATTTCTCTCACCTCCACACATAATTGAGAGAACTCCATTTTCAGCTCCAACTTGACCTCCAGAAACTGGAGCATCTATAAAATAAGCTTTTTTATCAATCAATGTTTTGTGTAAATTCTTTGCCAAATCGGCACTTGCTGTAGTGTGATCAACTAAAATGGAATTTTTTGATATACCAGAAATTATTCCATTATTTCCACTAAATACTGACAAAACATCATCATCATTACCAACACAAACAAATATATACTCTGATTTATTAGCAGCCTCTCTTGGACTATCACATACCTGACCATTAAACTCTTTAATCCATTTTTTTGATTTTTCAGTTGTCCGGTTAAAAACAAAAACTTGGTGACCTGCCCTTGATAAATGACCTGCCATTGGGTAACCCATTACACCTAAACCGATAAAACATACATTTGCCATTGAACTTCCTAAATATTATTAATATTTAACCATATATTATTTTTAACAATATGCGCAATAATTGATCTTTTAAAAAATTTATAATTTATATAATAATAACTTAATTTATAATTTAATAAATTTCATTTCTATTTTTTTAAAGAATGCAAAATATATTATCAAATCACGAAATAAAACTTATCGGTTTTGATGCTGACGATACTCTTTGGAAAAATGAAGATTTGTTCTTTGATGCGCAAAATAAAATCAAAAATATTTTAAAACAAAAATCAAATAAATTTGATGAAGATCTATTAAAGACTGAAAAGTTAAATTTAGATATTTACGGCTATGGAATAAAGGGTTTTATACTTTCTCTTATTGAAACATCTGTAAAAACATCAGATGCAACAATAAATATAAAGAGTATAAATCAAATAATCAAATTAGGAAAAAGGATGCTCAAAGCACCTATTAATCTTATTGAAGGAGTTGATAAAATTTTGAGCACTCTCTCAAAAAAATATGATTTAATTTTAATTACTAAAGGCGATCTATTAGATCAAGAAAGAAAAATTGAAAAATCAAAGCTTGAAAAATATTTCAAATATAAAAAAATAGTTTCAGAAAAAAATAAACAGACATATCAAAATATACTTGATGATCTTATGATTGAACCCCAAAATTTTTTAATGGTTGGAAATTCATTTAAATCTGATGTCTTTCCTGTTTTAGAGATTGGAGGAAATGGAGTTCATATTCCATATAAAATTCTATGGGAACACGAAAATATTAAAACTAGCGAATACTCAAAAAAATATATAAAGCTAAATAAAATTTCAGATTTAACTACAGTAATTAATTAATAAATTTTAGAATATAAATTAAGTCATATATAAATATTAAGGGAGAAAATTTTGCCTTATAAAGAAATGAATTGGAAAGAACAAAACTTTATACTTAAAAGATTTAAAGCTAAAGTTTATAAAATATTAGAAAACCAAAACTGGATACAAGAGCCACAAAAATGGCAGCTTTTACTAACAGATGGCTTTAATATTGTATGGAATAATAAAGAATCTAATTCATTAAAAAAGGAAGGGGAGACTATTTGGGTTGTTACTGGCTGGAAAAAAACTGTTATTCATTCAGAACCTTCTAACCCCTTTGATTTAAAATCTTTTAAAGAAACTCAATATGAACCTCGAATATACGTAGATCACAATCAAGCTAATGATATATATTATGAAAATATTCAATCATAAATAAAAATTATTTTTTATTAAAAAGTTTCATAAAGGCATTTTTGAAACGAGGATTATCAACTTT